>CAMYII010000021.1 GCA_947258385.1 Acidiferrobacterales bacterium | reverse complement strand
CGCCAACGGCAGCGACAGTTTCAGCTTTAAGGTCAACGATGGCAGTGTTGACTCCAACGTTGCCACGGTGAGTGTGAGCATCAATCCGGTTAACGACGCGCCGGCGGCAGCCGACGCCAGCTTGAGTACCGATGAGGACACCGCGGCGCCTCTCACCCTGGGCGGGCTCGATGTGGACGGGGACGCGCTGAGCTACAGCCTTGCCGTCCCGCCCGCCCACGGCACCTTGAGCGGTACGCCGCCGAATCTGGTCTACAACCCGGCCGCCGATTTTAATGGATCCGACGGTTTCACGTTTACGGTGAATGACGGCGCACTCACCTCCGTTCCGGCCACGGTCAGCATCACCGTCACAGGCGTCAACGACGCCCCGCTGGCCTACGACCAGGCCGTCAATACCACGGAAGACGTTTCGCTTGATATCACCCTGAGCGGCTTCGATGTGGACGGGGACGCGCTGAGCTACAGTGTCGCCGCCGTCCCGGCCCATGGCACACTGAGCGCTGCTGCCCCGGACCTGACCTATACACCCGATGCGGATTATAACGGCCCTGACAGCTTCAGCTTTGTCGTCGAGGACGGTGTCGCGGGCTCTAACGTCGCCACCGTGGAGGTGATGATCGCCGCGGACAATGACGCGCCCACGGCGCCAGACCTCGTCGCCCCGACCGACGGCGCGACCGGCGTCGATAGCGGCGCGGTCACCTTCCGGTGGAAACCCTCCGCCGACGTGGACGGTGATCCCGTCAGCTATCAGCTCCATTACTGCGAGAATATGGATTTCAGCGGCTGCACCCCGGTCAACGTCGCCCACCTGCAGGCAGGCGCCTACCTGGCAGGCATCGGCGGCGGGCTCGGTTTCGTATTCCTCGGTCTGGGTGCGCTGAGTCGGCGTCAGAGGATCGCGTACGCGGCCGCGGCGGTCATCGTCATGGCATCACTGGGCGCTTGCGGCGGCGGCGGCGGTAGCGGCGCGGCTGGTGGTCCGATACCGGACGACACCGTTGGCGAGGTCGTCACCGGTCTCAAGCCCGGCACGACTTATCATTGGAAGGTTGTGGCCGAGGACGGCAACGGGGAAACGAGCAACAGCGATGTCTGGAGCTTTACGACGAAGTAACGGCCGGTGTCGTGCACCGGGCGGCGCCTTGCGCGCCCGGGATCAGCCGGGCGCACCCTATCTCAAGGACGTTTTTGCTGCTACGATTGAATTCTTTGTGCCGGTTTGAGATCCACAAAAGTTAGAGAGATAAAGCAAATAATCAGCCAGGTGCGCGCCGGGGCACCAGGGCAGAAATAGTGCTTGTCGTGAGGGCGTCCGGCAATAGTCATAACAAACAATAGCTTAATTCACCCCAAGGGAGAGCGCGTCCAAGAGCCCGCCTTTTGGCACCGATTACCTGAGCGGTAGTCTATTATTTATTTGCTAGAGAAAAAATGCGTGTTGCCCATATATCGGTGTTGATCCCGTTGCTGGTCGCGTTTACCAGCTGTGTCCCGGCAGGCGGTACTTCCGGAAGGCCACCACCTGCCGCCGACCCCGGCGCCTGGGAGATCGAGCTTGGCGTCTCTGGCGGTATCGCCGGCATCCGGCAGCAGCTGAGCGTGAGGAGCAGCGGCGAGCTGAACGCGGCAGATCTCCGGCGCGAAAAGCGGGTGGCATTGCGCGCCACGCCGGCGCAGGTCACCAGAATCAGCGGCATTTTGTCGCGCCTGGGCGCGGAGGCGACTTTGCGCAATGCGCCAAGGCTGCCCGGTCGCTGTCGGGACTGTATTAATTACACGCTGAAGGCGGTCGTCGACGGACGCCGCCATCAGGCGGTCATAAGCTCAATGGCAGTCAAGGATTCACAGTACGCCGAGCTGCTTACCGCGCTTTCGGCCATGCTCAGGGAGGCGTTGGCGGCCAAGAGCGATTAACAACCTATCGAGTCCATATAAAGTCCATATAAATAAGCGGAGGTCATTATGAATACGGCTCGCACCGGAGTAGTCAAATTTCTGCTGGTCATTGCGCTGCTTGGTGTCGCTCTGGTGCCGGTGGCGAGGCTTGTGAACGCCGAACCCGGACCCGGGACGGGCGTTGACAAAACCGCATTGGTCGCCGGGCTCAAAGCCCAGGGCGCCCGCCTCGGCTATCATCGGCAAACCGGCCTGGTCAATTTCATCGGCGCCCGTTCGCAATCGCCGGTCTATCTGTCGACGGTCAGCCCGGCGCTGACGGCCGCGGATAACGCCCAGGCCGTCATGCAGGTCTACGGCCCGTTGTTCGGGATTCACGACTCGGCCAATGAGCTGGCGGTCAAAAAACAGGGCGCCTATGCCGACGGCCGCTCCATGGTGCGCTACCAGCAGCGCTATCAGGGCATTCCGGTGATCGGTGGTGAGCTGATTGTCAATATGGACCGTAACGGCGGCCTGCTGTCGCTGAATGGTGAGACCTCACCGCGGTTGTCGCTGGCGCTGACACCAAAAATTACTGCTGCGCAAGCTCGTGAGACGGCGCTTGCTGCGGTGGCGCGGGGATACAACCTCGCCGCCGAGCGTCTGAGCGCGAGCGACCCGGAGCTGTCGATCTACGATCCGCGGTTGCTCTCACCCAGCAGTTTCCCGGCGAGCCTGGTGTGGCGCCTGGAGGTGAGCGCTAACGACCGGACACTCCCCATCCGCGAGTTCGTGCTCGTGGACGCCGCCTTAGGCCACATCGCGCTGCACTTCAACCAGATCCACCAGGCCAAGAACCGCAACACCTATGACGCCGGCGGCACCGGCACCCTGCCCGGCACCCTGGTGTGCAATGAAGCGAGCGGCGATGCCTGTTCCAGCGGCGCCAATCCGGAAGCGGATTTTGCCCATCTGTATGCCGGTGATACCTATGACTTTTATTTCACCACCCATGCCCGCGACAGCGTCGATGGCGCCGGCATGACGCTGATTTCGACGGTCAACTGGAATGACGGTTTTAACTGCCCCAATGCATTCTGGAACGGCAGCCAGATGGTCTACTGCCTGGGCCTGCCGCAGGGCGATGATGTCGTCGGCCACGAGCTCACCCACGGGGTCACGCAGCAAACCTCCGATCTGTTCTACTACTACCAGTCCGGGGCCATCAGCGAGTCCTTGTCCGATGTCTGGGGCGAGTTCGTCGATCTCAGCAACGGCGCCGGCGACGATTCTGCCGGTGTGCGCTGGCTCATGGGCGAGGACACCGTCCTCGGCGCCATCCGTGATATGGCCAATCCGCCGGCCTTCGGCGACCCCGACCGCATCGGCAGCCCGAACTATTACATGGGCGATCAGGACAACGGGGGGGTACATAGCAATAGCGGCGTGAACAACAAGGCCGCCTACCTCATGGTCGACGGCGACACCTTCAACGGTTATACCGTTACCGGCATGGGCATCGACAAGGTCGCCAAGATCTATTATGACGCACAGACCAATCTCCTGACCTCGGCCGCCGATTATTTTGATCTGTACAACGCCCTGTGGCAGGCCTGCGTGACTTTGGTGGGGACGAACGGTATCACCGCTGCAGATTGCGAGCAGGTAAGCACCGCCACCGACGCGGTGGAGATGAAGCAGGAACCGTCGGCGGCTTTCAATCCCGATGCCGCGGTCTGTGCGGCGGGCGAAATACCGAATGACGTGTTCTTTGACGATTTCGAGTCCGGTCTTGCGAACTGGAGTCTGACTCACGATATCGCTCTCGGCGCCGTTGATTGGGGTGCGTGGTCTGTTTACGGTTCGGGGCCGTATGCGACCTCTGGCGTCGAGTCCTTGTACGGGGACAACGTGGGCGTTAATGCCGACCAGTACGCCGAGATCACTGTCATAGTGCCCGCGGGCCAGCCCTACCTGCATTTCAGGCATGCCTTTCTATTTGACTATTTCCCGCACTTTGACGGCGGTGTGTTGGAGTACAGCACCGACGGCGGCGCCAGCTGGATCGATGCCGGAACTTTGATCGTAGGCGGCCGGAGCTACAATGGCGTCATCACCACGCTTGACAACAACCCGTTGGCGAGCCGTTCGGCCTTTGTGACCGACAGTCACGGTTATGTTTCCACGAAGCTGGATCTCTTGTCCCTTGTGGGCCAGACTGTCCAATTCCGGTGGCGCCTTGGCACCGGGGACACCACCACTGGATTCGGCTGGTGGCTGGATGATGTGCGTATCTACACCTGTCAGGCCGTCGGTACCCTGGCGTTTAGTGCCAGCAGCTACAGCGTCGCCGAGGGTGATACGCCCGCAACCGCTATATTCACTATCACTGTCAACCGCACGGGCGGTGGCAGCGGGGCGGCGAGCGTCAATTTTGACACCAGTGACGGCAGTGCCCAGGCTGGCAGTGACTATACCGGCAACTCCGGCACGCTCAGCTGGGCCGACGGTGACACCGCGCCGCAGAGCTTCCCCGTGACCATTACCGGCGATGACACCAGCGAGGGCGACGAAACCATAAGCCTCCGGCTCAGGGACGCTGGCGGCGCACCGGTCGACCTGGCGGTCCTGACCATCATCGACGATGACAATGGCGTGCTGCAGTTCAGCGCCGCCGCTTACAGCGCGAGCGAGAGCGCCGGCACGGCAACCATTACCGTCGATCGGGTCAGCGGCAGCCTCGGCGCGGTGGCCGTGGATTACGCCACCAGCGACGGCAGCGCCACCGACGGCAGTGATTATCTCGCCGCCAGCGGCACGCTCAACTGGGCCGACGGCGAGACCGCGGCGCAGACCTTCACGGTCGCCATCGTGCCGGATGTGACCACCGAGGGCAGCGAGACCGTCAACCTCACCCTCAGCAACCCGGCTGGCAGTGCGATCCTGGGAACCAGCGCGGCCACGCTGACCATTACCGAGACCAGCGGTGGCGGTGGCGGGGGTGGCGGCGGCGGCGGTTGTTTTATCGCCACGGCCAGCCACGGCACACCCATGGCCGCGGACGTGCGTTACCTGCGGGCCTTGCGTGATCAATACCTGCTGACCCATGCCACCGGGCGTCAATTCGTGGAGCTTTATTACGACTACAGTCCGTCGCTCGCCGACACCCTGCGGCAGCACGAGAGCCTGCGCACGGCCATGCGCTGGGGGCTCAAGCCGCTGGTGGGCGTGAGCAGGCTGATCGTCTCCGAGGACGCCTATCGGGCACAGACGGCGGAGCGCCCGTAAGCATCGGAGGCCGGGGCACCACTGCCGGGCGGCGACCGCCCCCGGCAGTGACGCTGTGGACCGATGCCGGCCGCGGTCGGCGGACGACTTGGACCACGTAAAGGGGTTGTAGCCGCTAAACCATGTGGCGCGATGCACTGTTCTGGGCGGCCCTGGCGGCCGCCATTGTCTTTTGGGGCCTGCTGGTTCTCATAAGCCGGCCAGTCCTGGACTGGGACTGGCCGTTGCAGTATCCGCTGGCCTTTCTGCTGCCGGCGCTCATCTACCCGGTGCTCGAAGAGATCGTGTTCCGCGGCGGCTTGCAGGAATGGCTGCGGCGCGTTTTCCGCGGCCGCGCTATCGGTCCCATCACCATGGCCAATATCGGCACGAGCGTGGTGTTCACGGCCTTGCACTTTTTTTATCACGCGCCGCTATGGGCCGCGGCGGTGTTCATACCGTCGCTCATCTTCGGTTACTTCAAGGACAGCTACCGCCGCCTGGCGCCGCCGATCGTGCTGCACGTGTTCTACAACACGGGTTACTACTGGGTGTTTGCGGCGCCGGCCTGAGGGTGTCGGGACTCCAGACCGAGCCGTTGCCAGATCTTCGCGGTCGCCTCGGCACGGTTGAGGGTGTAGCAAGAGCGTAGGTCGGGGTAAGGAACGCGCCGCGAAGCAAGCCCAGAGGGAACACCAACGAAAAATGCTGTTGTGTTCGAACGTGAGACCGTCTACTCACCTCTCCGTGGGGATGTTTAAAGTATTCTCGACCATGCCTGATAACCCGAGTCGGATATTCATCGTTATGTATTAATGGGACTGATGTCTAAGCAAGTTGAGCCTACGGTTGATTTTATAAAGCAGATCGTATTTGTTGGGTAAGCGTTCACTACCAGATTATTGCCTATTACTTTCATTAAAATATTAAAATATTTGGCAACGTTTTAGGTCATCGCTTTGTAGAGTTATGACACGACCAAGACAAATTAATTTAGGAAGCTGTCGCGATAAAAAAACACAAGCAAGTTCATTTTCTGTTGACATTGGCAAGCTTTTTTGATATCAACATTAGTCGTTTCCGAATCGAGAAACCATCCCCATTCACCACGCTAAAGCACAGAGCTAATCGTTAAAGCGCCAAGATTAAGAATAATGCGCTGATGACAAGGAGGGAGGTGTGAAGATGCGATTATCGTCTCGTCGTCACCTGTTACGTTTCTGCAGTCGCGCCATTTTCTGTCTGTCACTTCTCTTTATGCCGCTTGCTACCGCGGACGTGGCGACGGTCATGCCGGATTTCTATTCCGAGCCCGGTCTGCATCCCTTCCGCGACCAGTTCAACGCCAACGTCACCGAGCACATCGACCCGTTCACGGGCGGATTAAATCTCGCCTATGTCGATCTCGTGGTGCCCGGTAACGGCGGGCTGGACATCAAGATCCAGCGCTACTACAGCTCGAACAACGTTTATGTTTCGCGCGCGCAGATGGGGCTGGTCGGCAATACCCCTCCCCATCCAAGTGTTCTCCAGCGGCGAACCCCGGTAGGGCTCGGCTGGAGCATGCATTTTGGCCGGGTAGTCAAGGCCCGGCAGAACCCGGATTTTGGGCCCTGCCATACCAGTGCCTTTGACGATACCACCAACAACCCGGTGCTCGAGCTGCCGGATGGCAGGAAAGAGATCCTGTTCGTCAATGCCACGAGCGCCATCGACGCGCTGTTTATCACCAAGAGCCAGTGGGTCGCCTACTGCCTGCCGGCCAGCGCGGGGCTGCTCGTCATCTCCCCGGAGGGCATGAAGTACACCATGGATTACCGGGTGTCCGGACGCGGCTATCCGGTTACCGATATCAACCAGCGCATTTTTGCCTGGCACACCACGCGTATCGAGGATCGCAACGGCAATTACGTCGCGATCGATTATTACACGGAACGTTCCGGCACCCATGCGCTGATCAGACAAATCACCAGTAGCGATGGCCGGCTGGTCTCGTTTACCTATGCCGATCGGACGACGGACCCGAGCACGGCCCGGTTGACCAGCATCACCGCCAACGGTCAGACCTGGCGTTATGACTATGCCCACTTGGAGTACAGGCACTATCTGCTCAAAAAAGTGTACGTCTCCGGTGCCGCGGGCTCCACCTGGCAATACGATTATTATCCGGACGGTTCCACAGGAATCGCCAACAACAATCTGCTCAAGAAGGTCACTTATCCTTACGGAGGCACGGTGACGTATGCCTACGATTATGCCTGCTTTGAAGATCCGAGACATGGTTGTCGCCGTGTCTACAACACCTTCTATTCCATCGTGGTCGATACCAAGACCAACGGCGGACGGGACGTTACGGCCGGTACCTGGCGTTACAGCTATAATCCATCCACCACGGAAGATATCACCACCGTCACCTTCCCCGGCGGCAAGCACGTCTACAAGCATTTTGGTTCTCAGATTATTTTTGGCACGCCGACCATTCGTGATGCTGACGTTTGGAAGGTCGGCCTGCTGAAAGAAAAACTGACCTATGACGGCAGCAGTCTGATCAACCGCGAGATCTACACCTGGGACAGGCTCTTCAAGCTCTCCAACGAGGAGTACGTGCGCCCCCCGTACGATGGCGTGAACGCCCCACGCTACAAGGATACGTATGTCTACGCCCCGGTGCTTATCAAGAAGGAAATCATTCGCGATGGCACCACGTATACGACCACGTACAGCAATTTCGATGCCAGCTACAATCCCCGGACCATTGTCGAGACCGGCCAGGCGACCAAGACCCGGACACTCACCTACTTCCCCCGGGTCT
Source organism: Acidiferrobacterales bacterium (assembly GCA_947258385.1). GTDB lineage: Bacteria > Pseudomonadota > Gammaproteobacteria > Acidiferrobacterales > SZUA-150 > CAMYII01. The sequence continues at coordinate 5,784 of CAMYII010000021.1, read as the reverse complement.
CCAACCAAAACATCGTCAGCCTGATCGAGGACGAATCACTGGGCACCAGCAACAATTTAAAGATCCTGCGCACCTTTGATCCCGAGGCGAATCTAAAACAAATCATTCGCTACGGGGTGCAGGAGGACTACACCTATCACCCCACGGGCGATCTCTACACCAACAAGAACGCCCGGGGCAAGCTCTGGCGCTATCAGAATTACTATCGCGGCATCCCGCGGTCCGAGTCCCACCCCGAGCTCGTGAGCATCACCCGTACGGTCAACGCCAGCGGCACCATCGCCAGCGAGCGCAACGGGCGCGGGTATACGACCCGCTACACCTATGACGACCTCAATCGTGTGGAATCCATCCGTCCGCCCATCGGATCCAACATCAGCATCAACTGGACCAGCACCGGGCGCAGCGTCACCCGCGGGACCTACGCTCAGACCACGACCTTCGACGGCTTTGCACGGCCGAGCGACATCACCGCCGAGGGCATCACGGTGGATATCGACTACAATGCCCTGGGCTACAAGTCCTTTGAGTCCTACCCGGGGCTCACCACCGGCACCAGCACTACCACCGATACCCTCGGTAGGGTCACCAAGATCAGCCACGCCGATGGCACCAGCCGGACCATGGCGTATCTGTCCGGCAACCAGGTGCGCACCACCAACGAGCGCGCCAAGGTCACGACCCACACCTATCGTTCCTACGGCGATCCGGATGAGCAGGAGCTCATGCGCATCGATGCGCCGGAGAGTGTCAGCACGGTTTTCAACCGTAACATTCTGGGGCAGATGACATCCGTGATCCAGGGCGGGGTGTCGCGAAGCTATACCTACTACGGCACTAACAACTATTTGCGCTATATCGATGAACCGGAGACCGGGCGCACCACCTTTGGGCGTGACGCCGTGGGCAACATGACCTCGCGCAAGGTCGGTTCATCGTCGACTACCGCTTACACCTATGACGACCTGAATCGACTGGACACTATTAACTATCCGCTGGGCATGCCGGATGTCAGCTTCACCTACGACAAGAACGACAATGTCGAGACTGTGGACAACGGCATCAGCAAATGGACCTACACCTACGATTCCAACGACAATCTGGAGACAGAGACCCTCACGGTCAACGCTCAGAGCTTCCGCATCGAGTATGATTACACCGGCCTCGACTATTTAACCACCATCACCTATCCCAGTAACACCCTCGTCGCTTACGACCCGGACGACCTCGGCAGGCCCACCCAGGTGGGTGCCTATGTCAGCGGCATCGACTATCACCCCAACGGCCAGCCCAAGACTATTCGCTATGCCAATGGCCGTATCACCAGCACCACGCTGAACAACCGCCAGTGGATCGAGACCATCGATACCACCGGCAGCCTCGTGGATCTGACCTATGATAACTACGACGGCGGCGGCAATGTCGGCAAGATCGTCGACGGGATCAACCGCACTACCCGGACCCTTGGGTACGACGGGCTGGACCGGTTGACCTCGGCCGCCGGGCCCTGGGGCACGGGCTCGGTCAGCTATGATGCCGCCGGCAACATCAAGCGCAAAAACATCGGCGGGTTCAACTTAAGCTATAACTATACCAGCAACCGTTTGCGCAGCGTCAGTGGAGGCAAGGCCTATAGCTTCGGTTACGATGCCTACGGCAATGTCAGTAGCAACAGCTATCATCTTTTTGACTACGACGATGCCGCCAACCTGCGCGAGGTCCGAACCGCGGCCAATGTGCTCGTCGCGACCTACGATTACGACGGCAACAACCGTCGGGTGCACCGCCAGCAGGACGGCAAGGATAGCTATTTCATTTATGCCAAAAACGGCGATCTGATGGCGGAATACGGGGGCGACGGTCGCTTCAAGGAATACGCTTACCTGGCCGGTAAGCTCATCGCCATGCGCGCCGCCGACCCCAATAACCTGCCGCCCGTCGCCGACGCCGGTCCCGACCAGAGCGTCGATGAGGACACGCCGGTGAGCCTCGACGGCGGCGCCTCCAGCGATCCTAATAGCGACGTCATTACCTACGATTGGAGCCAGTCCGCAGGGCCGGCGGTGACACTCGCCGGCGCCAATACCGCCGCCCCCAGTTTCACCGTCCCATGGGTGGTGGGCGAGACCCTCCTAACCTTCACGTTGACGGTGACCGACGAATACGGTGATAGCGCCTCCGACACTGTGAACATTACCGTGCGGATGGTAGACACGGATGCCGACGGTCTGTCGGACGCGTGGGAGATCGAGCATTTTGGTGATCTTGCTCAGGGCCCCAACGATGACCCCGACCGCGATGGTCTGACCAATCTGGAAGAGTTCCTACAGGGTAGTGACCCCACCCTCCCCTCCGCCCCGCCTGGCATGCCCAGCAGTATTACTGTGGTTTATGACAGGGGAACAGACACGATTTCGTGGGGCGCGGCAACGGGGATGGTATCACACTATGAATTAGTCGAGCTCACCTGGCCCCCATACTATTGGGCTCCCGTCAGCCGGTTGATCTATAGCGGACCCGGATTTTCGTTCATCCACACGAGATGCACTGGCTTTCTTTGCTACTTTTACGGCTACCGGGTGCGGGCCTGTAATGGCACGGCATGCAGCGATTATTTGTCGGCGGGAGAGAGCAAACCATGAACCGACGGAGATCCAATAAAGGAGGTCAGAGATCATGTGCATTCTAAGAGCCATGAAGGCCTTGCGATTGTTGTCCGTACTCGTCCTCGTTACGGCAGGGTTCGCTGCGTCGGCTGCCGAAAAAGTCACCTATTATCACTTAGATGCCTTGGGCTCGCCGGTGGCCGCCAGCGACGAGCAGGGCAACCTCGTCTGGCGCGAGGAATACAAGCCCTACGGCGAGCGCATCAAGAAAGATCCCAACGCCGCCGGCAACACCCGCTACTACACCGGCCACCCGCACGACGAAGACACCGGTCTGACCTACGCCGGGGCGCGCTACTACGATCCGGTCGTCGGTAGATTCATGGCGGTTGATCCCAAGCCGTTCAGTGAGGAACGGTCCTACAGTTTTAACCGTTACGCCTACGCCGCGAATAACCCTTATCGGTTTCGTGACCCCGATGGCCGGGACATAGTAGGATATGAACTCCAAACCTTTGGTGGAACCGCAGGCGCCGAGGTTCTCACCGGGTCAGGCCAAGTGGTATTTCAGGCGGTGGAGTATGGAAGCTACGCAATCGGGGGAATTAGCCTCGTACGGGCTGGCCTAGGATTAGGGCGAGGCTTGTTCAGAGCTGGTGGGAATCTTGTTAAAAAGGGTACATCGAATGGAAAAGCATTCCCTGATAGGGCATTACCAAGAGATAAACACGGTAACCCTGTACCAGAAACTAATGCGCCGCATACACAACTTGGGACGAAACAAGGAAGAAATGGTAAGTACCCGCAAGCAAGGGAATTTGATGCTAACGGTAAGCCGGTTCGTGATATAGATTTCACAAGTCACGGGCGAGCAGAACATCCAAATCCGCATCAGCATAGATATATTCCAAATGAGACAGGTGGCACTCCTAAACGTGGGTCAACTGAGCCATTGCAGTATCCGTAGTGGAGGATTTGCAGATGGCTTATGGAATAAAAATTGTTGATGAAAATGCATCTATATCCCTTCTTGATATTCTCAATAATATCGAAGGTCGAGATTATTTCTGGTCTGTTTTTTATTTAGAAGCTAGAGGTGATTTGGGTGATGGCCAGTCCATACTTGATCTGGAAAAAGAAATTTCAGAATCGGAAAGCGGTATGCAATTCATTTGGGATGACTTGAATAGTTTGGCAGGAAAACTAGATCAGGTAATAGATATAGTGTTAGTTGGTTGCAAAGATAGCTCGGTGATGCGTCGGTTTAGTAATAACGAAGATATGTATGCTAATTGCGATGTAGTTATTGAAATGATTGATAGCTCTTATTGGTTAGTTCATTCGCAAAAAAAGCCTTTAATCACGGAGCTTTCTAAGCTATTTAACGTAGAACCAGTTTAGCGCGGTAGCCCGCGTAGGTTGGAGTGAGGAACGAACCCCAACGAAACAAGCAATCAACGAAGACAGCATGGACGATGGACATGACAGGGAGGACCAAGGATTGCGTTACCGACGGGTCAATGTTGCCGGTGGGATCTGTTTTTTCACGGTCAATCTGGCGGCAACGAAAATGGACATTGTTGGTAGATCATGTGGAGGCGTTGCGGGGCGTGATAAGAGAGATAAGACAACGCCATCCCTTTCGCATTGAAGCCATGATGGTGGTGCCGTAAAAGGAAAAGGGGACGCTACCCTTTATTCTAAACTACACATCATGCTAGATTCTCAGCATGCCCCGACTCGCCAGAACCGTCTGTGCCGGCGTGCCCCACCACATCACCCAGCGGGGCAATCGTCGCGAGGACGTGTTTTTTATGGACGACGATCGTATCGCTTACCTCAATTGGTTGAAGGAATATGCCGAAAAATACGAGGTCGATATCCTCGCGTATTGTCTCATGACCAACCATATTCATCTGGTCGCGGTACCGGCCAGCGAGGACGGCCTGCATAAGACCCTCAAACCCTTACACATGCGCTACGCCCAGCGCGTCAATCGCGCACGACAATGGAAAGGGCATCTTTGGCAAGGTCGGTTCTTCTCATCGGCGCTCGACGAGCCCTATCTCTGGGCAGCCATACGTTACGTGGAGCGCAACCCGGTGCGGGCGAAGATGGTACGCAAAGCCGAGAACTATCGGTGGTCCAGTGCCGCCGCGCACTGTGGGTTAAAGCGCGACCCGGTATTGACCAAGAAACCGTCCTGGCAGCGGCAATTCGAAAACATTGGCAACTGGTCAGCTTGGCTAGCCGAAGGTGACGAGCCGGAGCAGTTGGGTATATTGCGGCGTAACGTGGAGAGCGGTTTGCCCTGCGGTGCGGACAAATTCATCCAGAAGCTGGAAAAGATGACCGGACAAACGTTACAGTACCGACCGCGTGGGCGACCGAGGACGGAGCGAGATGAAAAAGGGTAGCGTCCCCTTTTCCCCTCCCCTTTTCCCCCTTTTCCCTCCAAGGCAGCCAGTTCACCAGCGCGGCGTTTACCGGTGTGCTTAAGGCCGCCGGGGTGAGGATCAGCATGGACGGCAAGGGGCGCTGGATGGACAATGTGTTCATCGAGCGGCTGTGGCGCACAATCAAATACGAGGAGGTCTATCTTCGGGCTTACGACACCGTTGCCGAAGCGAGAACGGGCATCGACCGGTACATCGAGTTCTACAACGGCACACGCACGCATCAGGCGCTTGGCAAACTGACGCCTGATGAGGTTTACTTTCAATCCAACGGGCTGGGGAAAGCAGCCTGATAACCGATTACCGATGGCCATCACTTATCTTTCCCGATTTGCTGTCCAATATGTTCAGACCACCTCACTCCTCAGCGGCCGCCGTGGTTTTTTGGGTTGTGCTATTTGCCGTGGCACGGCCGGTATTGGCCTGGGACTGGCCGCTGCGTTATCCGCTGTGGCAAGCCCAACAAAACGCTACCAGTTTCAATGTTAGGGTTCATCATGGCTAAGCGGCCTTGTGCTGCCGGCGCTGGTCTACCCGGTGCTCGAAGAGATTGTGTTCCGCGGCGGTGTGCAGGAATGGTTACAGCGCGTTTTCCGCGGCCGTGCCCTTGGCCCCGTGAGCCTGGCCAACGTTGGCACGAGCGTGGTGTTCACGGCCTTGCACTTTTTTTATCACGCGCCGCTGTGGGCCGCGGCCGTGTTCTTCCCCTCGCTGATCTTCGG
>CAMYII010000020.1 GCA_947258385.1 Acidiferrobacterales bacterium | reverse complement strand
CGGTGTTGTTATAGGACGCGCACTCGGCGCGGTTGGCTCTGGCGGTATTGGCGAAGGTTTATTTAATTTTGCTAATCCCGGCAACGTAGCCGCAGTATAAGGAGGGCAGACAAATGGGTGCTACTTCACATGATGTTCATATTGATCAAGCCCTCTCGGAGATGGCTCTAGGCTATCGTCCAGAAGGCTTTATCGCAGATATGGTTTTCCCGATTGTAGACGTTGGTAAACAGTCAGACTTGTATGTTGAATGGAGTCGTTCTGATCGCTTACGAGTACATGACACTAAACGTGCGCCAGGTACGGAAGCAAAACGGATCTATGAAAGTGTAAGTTCAGGAACATACTATTCTAGCAACTACGCATTGAAAACAGATGTAACCATTGAAGATTTGAAAAACGCAGATCCTATCTACGTTGACAATCTTAAAGAAGGTAAAACTGAGCTTGTTCTCGATGGCTTATTACTGGACTGGGAAGTTCGATTAGCTAATCAAGTTACCAGTGGCTCTAATGTTGGTACTTATACGGCTATCGGCTCTTCATGGACTGGTTCAGGCGCAGACCCGCTAGGTGATATAAATACGATGATTGACAATGTAAGTACTTGAAGTAGATGAAGTGCTCGTAGGTGGAGCATTTCAGAACGCAAGTGCGGAAGGTTTAGGTGAAAGCTTATCAACTATCTGGGATGATCACGTGCTAATCTATTATGCGCCATCATCACCATCAAAAGAACGTCCTTCGTTTGGTTATAGCTTCCGTTGGGCTCAACCTGGACTGCCTAATATGCAAGTAGAAAATCATCCGTACGATACTAAAACTAAGTCTCAAGAAGTTGAGGTTGGTTATTATCAGGATGAAGTCGTTACTGGACAATCCTATGGTGGTCTGTTAACGAACGTTACAAGTTCAACTTAATAAGTTGGTTATAGGGTGGCTGGGTTATAAATCCAGCCACTTACTTTAAATAGAGGAGATATAAAAATGGCATTAACACCTTCAGCAACTAACCCAAACCGTAAAGAGCAGTTGACTAAAATGAAAAAGCTGTCTGAGACTTCAAACGGAAGAGATCTGTTAAAAAAAGATTTTAACTTAGAACTTACAGACAGTGAAAAAATTGTAATCAAAGATGTTGTAACCCCTAAACCTGCTATAAGTGAGGACGAGTTAAAAGATCCTGCTCGTCAAGGTAGAGCTACCGAAAAGAAAGATAACGCAGAAACAAAGAAAATTTAATAATTACGGGAGAAGTTAATACGCTCTCCCATAAGTCAATTAGGAGAATGAACAATGTTCATAGTTATTAATTGTTTAGGTATGCCGTTTAATGGTAACACCATAAACGAGCGTTCACTTGGCGGAAGTGAAACAGCGGCATATTATATGGCTAAGGAATTAGCTGCTAAAGGCCATCGCGTATCAATATATACGAACATGGAAAATCCTGAAAACGATGAGGGGGAATTTGACGGTGTTCGGTATCTCTGGTCAGGTGAACAGACTAATGAGTCACCTATGGGCGAACGTTTCCATTTCTTTGCACAAAGTACGCCGCATGATGTTTTAATTATACAACGTTCGCCTTATGCCTTTAGATTTCGATATGCAAGTAAAGTTAACCTATGGTGGGTGCATGATTTACCAACAGTGAGGCAGCGTGACGAGATTTCATCACAGGTTTGGAATTTAGACGGCATATTAACTGTTAGCGAATTTCATAAAGAACAGTATGCAAGAGTGTATGGCATTAATCCTGATGTTATATTCCCTATTCAGAATGGTGTGGATTTAGAACTGTTTGAAGATAATGGCGCTATGAGTCATAACGTTCTTAGTAATGGCGAACACATCAATAAAATTAAACTATTATACTCATCCCGACCAGAACGCGGTCTTGAGCATTTGGTTGCACCTGGTGGGTTAATGGAACGATTGGGTGCCGTAGATAAAAACGTTCATCTTTACGTATGCGCCTACGACAATACAGTAGGTCAGATGGCAGACTATTATCAGTACTTGTCTAGTCGTTGCCAGTCTCTACCGAACGTCACCGTATTAGGAAGCCTGACAAAGCAGGAATTGGCTGATGTGATGCGCCAATGTGACGCTTTGGTATACCCAACGCCGGGGCCGAAACAACCTAACTTTGACGAAGTAAGTTGTATTACGGCCATGGAAGCGATGGCCGCAGGTTTGCCTATCATTACCAGTAATCGGGGCGCTTTGCCTGAAACGTGTAAAGACAGCGGTACAATGCTCGTTGAAATGAATGATAAGGACGAAGTAGATCTTACTAACTTCTTTACGGCAGTTAGTGAGTTTATACACCTATCAAAAGAAGACAAGCAAGAAGTTAAAAAGACACAGCTAGAAGCGGCTAAGCGTTATTCATGGGATAAGTCTGCTGATATGCTGATGAAGCATGTTGAGCATTGTTTTAAATTAAATCGTTCCAACAATGCCGTAGCGCGTCATTTAATGTTAATGAGTGATATCTACGCTTTTGAAAGTTATTTAGATAGAGACGATGTAATCTCAGACGCTATACTACTTAGCACGCATGGAGAGCTAAACGACTGCTATGAGTTTGCACTTGACAACAAGTTTTATGAACATTACGGTATCGACCCACGCGGCATCGCCCGTGCCGCGGTGGCAACGCTGACCGGTCAAGGCGTGCAGGGCGGAAGCACCCTGACGCAACAGCTGGTAAAGAACTACTTTCTTAGCTCCGAGCGTACCCTGCGGCGCAAGATCACTGAAATGATCATGGCCGTGTTGCTGGAGATGCATTACACCAAGGAGGAGATCCTGGAGGCCTACATCAACGAGGTCTATCTCGGCCAGGAAGGTGATCGCGCCATTCACGGCTTCGGGCTCGCCAGTCATTTCTTTTTTGCGCGTCCCGTCGAGCAATTGGAGCTGCAGCATATCGCCACGCTGGTAGGCATGCTCAAGGGCCCAAACTATTATGAACCGCGCGCCAACCCGGAACGCGCGCTGCAGCGCCGCGATCTGGTGCTGGATACAATGACACGCCAGGAATTTGTCACCCAGGAACAATACGTGTACGCCAAGGACGAACCGCTGGGCGTGACGCGCGAACCCCCCAGCGGCACCTCGCCATATCCGGCCTTCCTGGAACTGGTGCAGCGACAGCTGCGGCGCGATTACCGCGACGAGGACCTGCGCTCAGAAGGTCTGCGTATTCTCACGACACTCGATCCGCGGGCGCAGCGCAGCGCCGAGCGCGCGCTCAGCACCCGGCTTGTGCAGATCGAGAAACGCAAACGCCGTATCGAAGCGAATTCGTTGGAAGGTGCAGTGGTGGTGACCAGCACCCAGGACGGGGAGGTGCAGGCGCTGGTAAGCGGTCGCAACCCCACGTTCCGCGGCTTTAACCGCGCGCTGGACGCGCAGCGACCGATCGGTTCGTTAATCAAACCCGTGGTCTATCTCACGGCGCTCGCCCAACCGCAGGACTACACCTTGATCACGCCGCTGGATGACAACCAGCTTATCTTCAAACAGCGTGGCACCAAGGACTGGAAGCCCATGAATTACGACAAGGAATTTCACGGCCGGGTGCCGCTGCGCCTGGCTTTGGCCCGATCGTATAATGTCGCCACCGCGCGCCTGGGGCTCACGCTCGGCGTGCCCGAGGTCATGGCCGCCGTGCAGCGCCTGGGCGTTGATCGTGATTTGCCCGGCCATGCCTCCAGCCTGCTTGGGGTCAATGAGCTCAGGCCGATTGAAGTGGCGCAGATGTATCAGACCCTGGCGAGCGGCGGCTTCCGGGTCCCCTTGCGGTCGATTCGCGAAATACTCACGGCCGACGGCCACACCCTGCAGCGCTTTCCGCTGGCGGTGGAACAGATGGCAGACCCGGCGGCGGTGTACCTGTTGACCCGCGCCATGCAGGGGGTGGTGCGCGAGGGCACGGCCAAGGGCTTGCTGCGTTACGTATCGCCGGATCTGAACGTGGCCGGCAAGACCGGGACCACCGATGAGCTGCGCGACAGCTGGTTTGCCGGCTTCACGGGGGACCGTCTGGCGGTTGTCTGGGTGGGGCGCGATGACAATACGCCGAGCCGGCTCACCGGTTCCAGCGGCGCCATGACGATCTGGGGCACCATGATGCGCGAGCTCGACCCCGAACCGCTGGTCCCGCCGCAGCCGGAGAATATCGAGCTGGTGTGGATCGATCCGGCAACCGGCCTGCGCGCGGACGAAGCATGTCAGGGTGCGCTCGAGCTGCCTTTTATAAGTGGCTCCGCCCCGCAACAGACCGCGCCCTGTGTACAACCGTCGACGGATAAGAATACGACCAAGAAGGGCTGGCTCAAGAGGATGTTACACTAATGCAACGAATCCCTGGATTGCTCATGCGCCATACAAGCGTTCTACTTGTCGTGCTGCTATCCGCGTGTGCCACGCTGGCGCCGCCGGAAGAAGAACAAGCGCCGGTGCCGGTATCCGCCAACGTGGCGGTCGTGGCGCTGGTCGATACGGCGCGGACCGACGCCGGCTCCGGCAAACTGGATGTTGCCGGCGCCACCCTGGAAAGGGCGCTGCGCATCGAGCCCAGAAACCCGATGCTCTGGCATGAGCTCGCGCAACTTCGGCTGCAGCAAGGGCACTTCGCGCAGGCGGCCAGCCTCGCGGCCAAGTCCAACGCCTGGGCCGGTGGTGACAAGCGGCTTCGCGCCGCCAACTGGCGCATCATCGGCGAGGTGCGGGCCCAACGCGGGGACTGGGAAGGCGCGCAGGCGGCGTTTGATCGGGCGGAGGAAGAGGCGAAATAGCGCCGTCTGTCTGCGGGAAGTTTGGTTTTTGGAAGCGCCCCATAGATCGGAGCTTCCTGTCATCCAGGGATGGAATTTTTCAGAATTCCCTTCATTTATCTGTTGTTCTCAGCCTTTTCTCTGCGCGGGCGGACCAGCCTCGCATGCCGTAACGCGTGGCGGCGCCCCGCGTTCGGGCAACGGGCATTAATTACGCAAAAAGCGGATGATGCAACCGCTCGTGGCAGCATTCCGGGCGGTACGAAAAAACGTGTTGCGCGCGCCCGGAACACGCTACGGCCTTAATTGCTTTCGGCAGCAGAGATGCCCTGAAGAATGCGCCGAGCGCTGGCGGCAGACCGGCTTTGTTGGAGAATAAAGAAAAGCTCACTGATCTCACTGCTGGTGGGCGATCCGACGCCGGGGGTGCAAGCGCTATGATTTTCTGGGCCCCGAGTTCAGAGCGGTGATGCCCGGCGTGCCAACGCCGCCCGTTACGCCGGTGGGGCGTTATGATGAGTATGTTCAAATTTTCTCAATTGCTGTATACCAAAATAAATAAATTGCCTACACTACCCCCAAATTACCATCGTGCAAGAACAAAGGAGAACTTTAGATGAAAACATTCAAACCCTTCCTCATCGGTCTGGTCGTCGGTGTGGTGCTGGGCCTGTGGTTCGGTGTGAATCTCGGTAAGGGGCAGTTCATGCTGAGCAACCCGTTCGCCGAGCCCGAGACGCGCGAGAAACTCAAGCAGAGCGGCGAGAAGGTGATCGAAAAGGGGGGGCAGGTGCTGGAGAAAGGCGGCCAGGCATTGGAGAAGGGCGGCAAGGCATTGCAGGAAAAGTCCAAGGAACGGCAGGAACCCCAACAATGAATCGGTGACGTGGCTGCGGGATGCGGCTGCATCTGGCGACCGCGGTCGTTGGACACCGTCGTGGTTGCTGGATGCACACCCTGCATTTTTGAGGCTCTTTTCCAAGTGATGCCATTTGGCTTCACCCAATGTTAAGATCCAGGTTTTATAACACGGGATAGCGATGGAGTTCCGATGGGGTGCGTGCAAGGTCGTGATCCAAAGCGTCGGCCTTTTTGACGGCGGTCATTCCCTTTCCGCGAGCGTTTCTGCTGCCTTTCTTGTGGTCCCGCATCCCAGATGAGTCCGAAGGCATGTCGGTCCAAGGCGACTTACTCCAGCCACGGTCAATACAAGACATAGCGCGTCGGCAGGCATAGGTAACTGTCCCGGGTTTTGACACAAGCGGCTCCAGAACCGGTTGACTATCAGCGGCAAGGCGTTCAGATTGAAACAGAGCCGGGGTCCAGGCGGACACGGTACGCGCGCGACGACGGGACCGCGTATGACGGCAGGCTGTCGCCGAGGGGCCGGTCCTAACCAGGAACGGCAAACCGATGCATCAAGTGTTCCGTTGATTCTTTTGTGTTTTGCACCTTTCTCGGCGGCGTCCATTGTGCAAAAGTCTGTAAATTCCCGAAATCGGGGGTGTAGCAGCGGCCGGTGTGACGGTACAATTCGCAACTCTGGCGCGGCCATTGCCCGCTATTTCGGAATGCCTCTCCGCGGAACGGTAATCTCAATATGACGCTGCGCTACAAAATAATGTTTGCAGGTGCCCTGGTATTGGCCGGATTGCTTGCTCTGCTCTACGCGGCCTCGCGCGTTATCTTGCTGGAGAGCTACGTTCGGCTCGAGCGGCATGATGTCCGCGAACACGTCCGGCGTGTTGTTAATGCGCTGCAGTACGACATCGAGAATCTCACCCGGTTTACTAACGACTGGGCTACCTGGGACGACAGCTACGAGTTCGCGCACGACCGCAACGAGGACTATATCCGGGCCAATCTTGTGGACAGCACCTTCACCGACAACGGTCTCGACATCATCGTGTTTGTGGATCGCGAAGGCCGGGTGGTCTATGGGCAGAGGTTTGACGAGCAACAAGAAGCAATGGTTGCCGTACCCGAAAGCCTCATGGCACACTTGGGCCCGGGTATGCCGTTGCGAAAGGCGATCGAGCCCGGCGAGCAGACATCCGGCTTGTTGCGCCTGCCCGAAGGTGTATTGCTCGTGGCGTCGCTCCCCATCGTGACCAGCAATAACGAAGGACCGGCGCGCGGGCATCTGATCATGGCGCGCTTGCTCGATCATGAGAAGATCGACAGCCTGGCACGTCAGGTCCGCTTGTCCTTGCAGGCTCAGCCGCTGCAGGACGCTTCGCTGCCGGACGACTTCAAGCAGGCACGCTCGGCGCTATCCAACGACGGTGCCATTCGCGTGCAGCATTACGGAGATGACCGCATAGCTGGCTACATGATCATACCCGACATTGCCGGCAAGCCAACCCTGACGCTGAGGGTCGACGTTCCACGGGACATCTACTACCAGGGCCAACACACGCTAAATTATTTGGTGACGTCGCTGCTGATCGTGGGTCTGCTGTTCGGTGCGCTGTTTCTGATTCTGATGGAGCGATTGGTATTGTCGCGGTTGCTGCATCTTGGTCGGCAGGTGGCCGCGGTGCGTGCCAAAGGAGACCCGTCGTCCCGCGTTCCGGACTTGGGCGCGGATGAACTGGGCACGCTGAGTCGCCAGATCAATGATATGTTGAACGCGCTCGAGCGCTCGCAGGCCGAGTTGCGCGCCAACGACCGCCAGCGTCAGGCGGCGGCGCTGTTGGATAGCCTGCCCGCCTATGCCTACATGAAGACCACGACTGGACGTTACCTCGCGGCCAATTCGATGTTTGCGCGTCTTGTTGGAGTGCGCCCGCAGGAGATCGTAGGCAGAAGTGACGACGATTTGTTTCCGTCCGCGGTGGCCCAACGGTACCGCGAGCGGGAGATGGCGGTGCTTGGCAGCGGCGAGCCGCAGGCATGGGAGGAGGAGATCACCGACGGTGAGCCGCGTATTGTGGCCAGCCGTGTGGTGCCGTTTCGCAATGATGACGGACAGATTGGCGGACTCATAGGCATCAAGTTCGATATTAGCGATCGCAAGGCGACCGAGGCGGCCCTCTCCGATGAGAAGGAGCGGGCCCTGATCACGCTCGGTTCCATTGGCGATGGCGTGATCACGACCGATATTCACGGACGTGTTGAATACCTGAACCCGGTGGCCGATTTGTTGACGGGCTGGACGATTGAAGAGGCCAAGGGTCGTCCACTGGACAGGGTGTTCTGCGTTGTGGATGAGCTGACCCGCAAACCGCTGGCAAACCCGGTGCAGCGCTGCCTGCAGGAGGGCCGGACAATCAATCTGGATGTGGAAGCGGTTTTATTCAGTGCCGACGAGCAGGAATTCTCGGTGCAGACCTCGGCATCCCCCGTCCGCAACGGCGCCGGCGATATCGTGGGTGCGGTGCTGGTCTTCCACGATGTCAGCGAGTTGCGGCGCATGACGCGACAGATGGCTTATCAGGCGACCCACGATGCCCTGACCGGCCTGCCGAACCGCGTGGAGTTCGAGCGCCGCCTGCGTCAGGCGCTGGATTCGGCCCATACGGATGACCTGCGCCATGCTGCGTTCTATCTCGATCTCGACCAGTTCAAACTGGTCAATGATACGTGCGGGCATATAGCAGGCGATGAGTTGCTCAAGCAGCTCGCGCAGCCGCTGCGTGCCAAGCTGCGTGAGAGCGATCTGGTGGCGCGGCTCGGCGGGGACGAATTCGGGGTATTGCTTGAAGGTTGCTCGAAGGATAAAGCGATGGAGATGGCGACTGCCATGAGCCGTGATATTAGTGAGTTCCGCTACGTGTGGGAAGATCAACGCTTTGAGATCGGTGTCAGCATGGGTGTCGTATTAATAGATGGAGCCAGCGGAGGCGTTGCGGATGTCCTGCGTGCCGCGGATTCGGCCTGCTATGCGGCCAAGGAGCAGGGGCGCAACCGCATTCATCTCTACCACCTTGATGATGCCGTATTGGCCCGCCGCCACGGCGAAATGCAATGGGCGACGCGGCTGCAGCAGGCCCTCGGCGAACAGCAATTCTGCCTGTACAGGCAACGCATCGAACCGCTGAACGGCGCCGGCACAACGCATTTCGAGATACTGCTGCGCATGATCGACTCGCAGGGCGAGACGGTAGCGCCCGGGATCTTCCTGCCGGCCGCCGAACGCTATGGGTTGATGCCCGCGTTGGATCGTTGGGTGCTGAGCACGACACTGCGGGCCATGACCGGGGAGGGCGCGCAGACATCTACAGTCTACACGATCAATATATCCGGCCAGACGCTCGGCGATAATGAATTTCTTAAGTTTGCATTGTGGGAGCTGGACAAATTCAACGTTCCGCCGGAGCGTCTCTGTTTCGAGATCACGGAAACCGCAGCCATCGCCAATCTGACACACGCCATGCGTTTTATGAGGGCGATCAAGTCCCGCGGCCACTGCTTTGCGCTTGATGATTTCGGGAGCGGCTTGAGCTCCTTCGCCTATCTTAAACACCTGCCGGTTGATTACCTGAAGATCGATGGCACTTTCATAAAAGGCATGCAATTGAATCCGGTGGATCGGGCGCTCGTCAGTGCCGTCAACGATATCGCCCACACCATGGGGCTCAAGACCGTGGCCGAATACGTCGAGAACAAGAAATTGCTGGAGCTTGTAGGAAAGCTTGGCATCGACTACGCACAGGGTTTCGCTATTGACAGTCCGACGCCGTTTGTCGAATGCATGGCACTGGCGGAAGCCAAGGCATAACGTTCCGCACCATGCTTCAAAACTAAATCCCCGTAGTGCATCAAATATATTTCTCCTGCATGTTGGTGGATGTCCCTCCAACAGCTTACCTGGCGAAAGGATGAGCCGACCATGATGTCAACGGGCTTACATGATCTGGAAGAAGCGGCGGCGCCTATATTTTCAGGCAGGAAACACATTGACAGAATGGAGGAGCGGTGGTTTCCCACAGCGTCTTGAACTTACCGATGATGGGGTGATCCATATTAACATCTTCTATGAAGAAAAATGGCTGCAGCGGGTAGCATTTGCCGGGCGGGAATCGGTGTTCCCGGACCCTTGTGCGGGGTATTATCAGAAAAGTATTGGCTTTTGGTCGATATCGGCGATAATTGGCTTGAAACGCCCGCGTATTGATCGAGCAAGCGTGAGCTTTTGCGGGAATTGGACAATCGACCGACCGGCTTCGATAGTAAGCCCGCCTAACGTGTCCTGAGTTCCGACGACGAGGATAGCTGGGTATGTTGGGAAAGATAAATCGCCGGGGCCGAGGACCCTGAAAGTTTTCTATATTTGATCGACCGCTTTGTAATTTTGCAGGCTCACAAACAAAGCAGGCTGATCAGCCCTGGATAACAAATGGCAGAAAAATAGGAGGAATAAATGGCAAATGGGGAACGTGCTATCCAATTCGCAAGCCGGGAAGACGATCGTGAACGCGAGTTCAAGCAGATCTGGACCCAGGAATTGGATAAAGTGTTTGCAGATGTGGCCAGGTATTACGACCGGGCGAATGACATAGCGAGCCTGGGTCTGTTGAACTGGATTCGGAAGAAATTTCTTTCGACGATTGAATTGCAAAGCAAGCAAAAAGTATTAGACGTTTGTGCCGGCACCAACGTCGTAGGCATCTCTCTCCTGCATCGACAACCGGATGTGAAAGTCTCGGCGATGGATCGAAGCCAAGCCATGCAGGAAGTGGGACGCAAACAGGCCGAAGAACAGGGTTTTCATATCGAAAGTATGATCGGAGATGTGCACCGCCTGCCGTTCCCGGATAATCATTTCGATGTCGTCACCTTGCAGTACGCCTCCCGGCATTTGCGTATCATGGATGTCGCCAGGGAGATCGAGCGAGTACTCAAGCCGGGCGGTCACTTCTATCATTGTGATATGTTAAGGCCCGGGAATAAAGTCGTGGAATGGATATATTACACTTATCTCTGGGCCACCCTCAGGTTTACTTCCTGGTTATTTGACAGTTGCTCGGCAGCACTTGATTGCCAGAATTACTTTATTACGTCGCTGCGCATGTTTTACTCGGCCAATGAGTTTTCCCAGTTACTAAGGCACTTGGGTTATCAAGAGGTATCCAGTAAGACCCTGCTTGGGGGTATGGTGGGTTTCCACAAGGCGGTGAAGGCAGATGCTTAGCAAGTTGAGGTAATTCCTGTGAATCAGGTTGGCATGCCATGCGCAATGCGCTGCTTTATGATACAGGCGTGCAGTCAACGTACAACCGAAGGGCTCACGGATTGCGCGCTTGCCAAGTTACGCTAGATCAAGGGGCCTACCCAGTATCGACAACATCGGGAAAATCGCTCGCGCTCTCGAATTCTCCCTGCTCCAGCGCCACGTTGAGGCCGAGCCCAACAGCATCGACGCCCTGTTCCGGGATCGGCGCGAGCGCGGTTTATCATGATCGAACGCGTCCGATGCGAGGCGCTAGGGTGCATGGCAGGATCTGGAGCAGAGAAAATTAGCCCCGCCGCTACCTGAACTCGTGCAAACCCTCAATATGCTACCCTGGGCAGCGGATTACCAAGACATGCCAAGAAGGAGATAGCTGCGTAAGTATGATCCACGGCACAGATAAATTTAGGTTTGTATGAATCAGTGCGAACCTTGGCAAGAATCAAGACGTCCCTCAGGGGGGATTCCCCTCAGCCAAGGTTATCTCGATTAAGTAATTTTATCTTGTATTAATATTCTAACTTTCCCATTCTATTTCTAATCGAAAACCGTGAGAGCTCACCTGTATAGTCTCTCAGGGTTAGTTTCTAATGCTCGGCCCCCAAAACTCAGTCCACACCGAAAAGTGACAAATTGGAGTTACCTTACAAACTGTAAAGCTACAGAAGCTATGCCTATTCATACAAATCGTGATCCGATGCGGAGAAAACCATGCTGCACTAATAGAGGGTGATGGCAACGTAGTCGCGACACAGGTTTGCCATGCAAGATACTCAACTTCATCGATTTTTGACTAAATTGTGAGACGTGTCCAATGACTGCGGCACCACCGGCAATGCCTCGGTACGGTTGCTGGTTACCCTAATACCGATACTGTTGTTGGTGTTTTTAACTCTGTTATCCGAGAGACAATAGCGGCGCCTGTCATCTTGTGCAGGTGACGGGCAACGAGGATGCAAGTTAACATAGTCCGTGACGGCAATATGCCGGATGGGGTTAGTGGTGGACAGCGTGACAGGGAATTCCCATCCCGTGACGATTGCGAGGGTGGTAAGGCCGCTGCGGTTTTTGTGCGATGGCGGTGTTTATTAGGCGTTTTCTGATGATAGAGGCATATAGTACGGAAGATTTCGCTCCTACTGACAATGCTATGCGCAGGCTGTTACTGACCTGGCGCCACCACTATCTGCCTTAGCCTATATTCGTAGCATTGGTTATTACAGACCGGAACCATAGCTGACCGCTGTAGGTGCTTCAGGTGTGCGGTGTGTCACAGGCCAGTAAGGCAAGGTTGATTGTTTGCCCGACAGGGAGGAATCGATCGATGTGGAAAAAGCTGCCGTTAAGTCTTAATCGGACTGAAGAAAATTTCTTCGAGGATGACACGAGATTGGCGCAGTCGTACCGTCACTGCGAGCAAGCACAGCTGAGCCGTGAGACCAAGACCGTCAGATATGCGTTGCTCGGAGAAGGCCTGAGAGAATTTCTTGCGTATCATGCCAATCTCATCGCATACGCGCACCTTCTTTTTTCCGATATTCACCGAGACTTGGCGGATCAGAATGAGATCTTTATTCTCACGGATGTCAACGCGCGGCTAATGGAAATCCACTCTCATCCGCAGGTGCTGGAATCCGTTATCACGCAACGTGGGATCAGGCCCGGCGCTTTGCTCAGCGAGGAAAGCTGCGGTACGAACGCGGTTGCGCTGGCGCTTCGGTACAAGGATAAAGCCATCGTGCGGGGCGAACAACATTATTGTCAGTTATTTAAGGACTGGTATTCAGTTGCGGTGCCGGTGTTTGGTGTCGACGGCACGGTCGCGGGATGCGTCGATATCTCGACCTCAAGGGACAGCCCGCTGGGCGAAAAGCTTGCGCTGGCAAAGTGCCTGGCAAACGAGTTGCATGGCTTCTTTAAAGGTAACGTGGTTCACGAACATGGGAAAAATGACGTAAACCATGATTTTAACCATAAACAGCTAAGGCAGCGGCCTTACCAGGTGGAATTGACTGAACGGCAGCAGCAGGTGCTGTTTCTGTTCGCGCAGGGCGTGAGCTACAAACAGATCGCCAGGGAACTGGGTATTACTTCAACCAAAACGGTGGAACAGCATTTGGATGCCGTACGCAGTAAGCTGGGCGCCAAGTGTCGCCGGGAATGTATCCAGAGAGCCACGGAGATCGGCTTGTTGCATCCCTGATTTCTAATCGCCGTGTCTCGGACCTTTTCCGCTGTTTCGGGCTCTGTTTTCCCCACCGGGTATTTCGCAGTATCCATGCGCCGATACTCTCCGTTTACCTGGATAGCGGTTTATCCTGGACCGTGGTGTAGTTCAAAAAGTCAGTTGTGTGAACAAGGCCTTTTTCCGGCCCAATGACTCGCTAATCACACCCTGCGTCAGCAGCGGCGTGATAACGATAATTGCAAGGAAAGAAGTCGCCACGTTCATGGGATGGCTGATGCCAGCCCTATCCGTGGCGAGCTTGCTAGCGTTGGTGTCAGGGTAGGCACAGTGGGACCGCGGCGACCCCGCCGTTTATGCGCCATTCTACACGAACACCCACCTATTATTGTCACCTTGCAGCCGACCAACCCGCACGCTCGAGGAGGGAACCTAAGGAGTCAGGGGTTGCAGTCAGCAAGCGACACGGATCAACACCGCGAGTCGTGGTACGGGAATCCACCTGCAAGTTATGAGAAATGTGACAAGGAGGACTCCATGAAAGTACCGAGCAAAGTCATTCAGTGGAAAATATTACGCTATGTCTGCGCCGGCGCGTTATTCGCAGCGTTTTCGGCCGCGCTCTTGCAATCGCCTCTGGACAAGGCTGTGGCTAGTCCCACGGCGGGGAACGTTGCGCCGAAGTACAAGGTCGATACCACCTGGCCCAAGCGGCTGCCAAATAACTGGCTCATGGGGCAAGTCGCCGGGATCGCCGTTGACCGGGACGACAATATCTGGATCGTGCAACGCCCTCGTAGCCTCACCAGTGATGAGGCCGGGGCCACAGGCGCGCTGCCCGGTACTGATACAGATGCCTTTGGCAACCCACGCCCCGCGGGACCGCTCGCGGACTGCTGTTACCCGGCGCCCTCGATATTAAAGTTCGACAAAAAGGGTAACCTGCTACGGGCCTGGGGTGGCCCGGCCACCGGCTTCCAGGACCCGGCGTGGCAATGGCCCGAGAATAACTGCATTGCACCGGCTTGCGAGTGGCCGGTAAACGAGCACGGAATCTATGTAGACCATAATGACTTTGTCTATATGGCCGGGAACAACGGTGGGGCTACCGACTTCGACGCCCAGGTACTCAAATTCAGCGCCGACGGGACCTTCCTGCTGCAGATCGGCGACCATGCGGTAAATACGAACGGCAGCAACGATACCAATAGCTGCCAAGGCGGCACCACGCCGTGCCTCGGCCGGCCCGCGGATATGGAGGTGGACCCCGAAACCAACGAGCTGTACATCGCAGACGGCTACCTGAACCACCGCATCGTTGTGGTCGACGCCGATACCGGGGCCTACAAGCGCCACTGGGGGGCCTACGGCCAGAACCCGGTGGACGACGCCGCGGCGAATGCGATGGGCCCGAATAACAATCCGGCCCCTGGCACTGATCCGGAACTGTTTGCGCCACCGCATTACCGTACTCCGGTGCATGCCGTTCGTATCACCAACGATGGACTCGTCTACGTGGCCGACCGTGTGAATAATCGGGTCCAGGTGTTCGATAAGAATACTGTCGGTGTACCCTGCACACCAACAGGGCCGGGTACCTGCGGCTTCGTGGCGGAGAAATTTGTCGAACGGGATACCCTCGGTCCCGGGTCCGTGTGGGACCTTGACACCTCGCCTGATAAACGCCAGAGCTTGCTTTTCATTCCCGACGGCACCAACCAATATATCTGGACGCTCTTGCGCCCGTCCCTGCACATCCTGGCCAGGTTCGGCGGTAACGGGCGCAACGCCGGGCAGTTCCATTGGGTGCATAACCTGGCACTGGACTCGCATGGCACCATCTACACCGCCGAGGTGGATACCGGCAAGCGCGCGCAGAAGTTCAAGCCGGTGGGAATGAGAAGCGATGATGATGATGACAATAACGATAGGGATGACGATAATTGATATTCCCGGGGGCCCCTGAAAAGCCGTCCCATCGCCGGCCTGCCCTAGACCGACGCCGCGTGCGCCGGTCGAGGTCAGGCAGGCGAACATCGGCTATGTCCTCTGCTTGAGGGATACAAGACATGGACCATCAGCACTTGGCGCAAAGAGCCGCGGTTGCCCTGTTGATGGCTGCCGCGCTGTTGCACGCGCAGGTCAATACCCCGGTCCAGGCGCACGATATCCCCAACGAGATCATCCTGCATGGCTTTGTGAAACCGGAGGGCGACCGGCTCCACTTTATTACACGGGTCCCTTTGATCATGCTGGCCAGCATGAATCTCGCCAAGCGCGGCCCCGGTTATCTGGACCTCGCCCGGATCCACGACCCTCTTAATCTCGCAGCAGCAGCGGTGGCCAAGGAGATTGCTCTGTTCGAGTCCGGGACTCGGTTGAACCCTGTTCGTATGCAGGGGCGAATCGCGCAACCGTCCGACAGCTCATTTGAGAGCTATGCGCAGGCACGCGCCAGCATCGCCGGACCTCGGCTACCGGAGAATACCAACGTGTTCTGGAATCAGGGTTACTTCGATGCACACCTGGAATACCCAATCCGTTCGGATCGGTCCGATTTTTCCCTCGACATGAAGCTGGCCCCGGGGCTTTCGGGGCGTCTCAAAATGATGGTCCGGTTCATGCCGCCCGAGGGGGCAACGCGGGCCTATGAACTTCACGGCGGCTTTGGTCTTGTGGCGCTGGATCCGCGCTGGCACCAGGCCGCTTGGGTGTTCGTGAAATCCGGCTACGCTCATATCCTTGACGGCATCGATCACCTGTTATTCCTGTTGTGCCTCGTGATTCCGTTCCGCCGTCGCTGGTGGGATTTGTTAAAGGTGGTCACCGCGTTTACGGTCGCGCACTCGATCACGCTCATCGCTTCGGCCTACGGCATGGTGCCGGTAGGAGAGTGGTTTCCGCCCCTCGTCGAGGTGCTGATTGCGCTATCCATCATCTACATGGCGTTGGAGAACATTTTTGGCGCCAACCTGCGCCGGCGTTGGTTTATCACCGGGGTCTTCGGTCTGGTTCACGGCTTCGGCTTTTCCTTTGCCCTGAAGCAGGAGCTCCAGTTTGCCGGTGATCATCACTTGTTATCGCTACTGTCATTCAATATCGGAGTGGAGCTGGGCCAGATTCTTGTCCTTGTGCTGGTCATCCCGGTGCTCGGGTTGCTGTTCCGGCATCTCGTCGCCGAACGCCTTGGTACCGTGATTCTGTCCGTGCTGGTGGCCCATACCGGGTGGCACTGGATGCTCGAGCGGGCGGAGCGCCTGCAGCACGTCGGTTGGCCGACTCCCGATGCCGCCTCGGTCGCGACATTGGCGCGCGGTGTGTTGCTGTTGCTGCTGGCCATCGGGGCCGCTTGGCTTATTGCGAGGCAACTCAGGCGGCGGTTTACGGTACAAAAACCGATTGGCGATCGCGACGTGGTATGAGCAGTGTAATGGTCTACCGAAGAAAAAGTCGCCCGGTAAACTCCCTTGGTCACGACCTATACGACCGGTAAGATCAAGGTGGAATTCAATGGCGCCCCGAAAGGCGGGAGCGTTTGCGCGCAAGCGTGTTGATGATGTCGCGGTCAAATAGGGACGTCTTCATTGTTGTCGAGCGGTCGTAAACGGGTCGCTTATACGGATTTTTCCTCGACGGGCTGGACATCGATGGGAAGTTGACCCGTCGGACTCCCGGCGTATCGCGCACGAATTTCACAATGCGCGATCCACGGGACTGCGAGTGTCCTTTTTTGCACGTCGTTCATATTGTTCAGGACGCATTGTTCCCCGTATACAACTCGCTCCAACGGTAATTTCGTGCGGATTACTGTAGAATCCCACTGAGTTTGGGTGCGCGTCATCGGCTTGAGCTGGATGCCGGCCTGAGAGAGGTGCGTCGCCCAGTCTTGTAGTGATACTTGTAATGATAACAGGGATCGGAAAATGAGTATGATGTCGCCGCATTTCCGTCGTCTCGTGATATGTGGGCTTGTCTTGACCGTATGGGGCTGCGCAAGGCCTACCGGTCTGGTGCAGGTCTATGAAGGCCCGCAGCGCCCGCAGAACGAGGTCGTCACACTGATCATGCCGGCCGCGCTCGAGGTGCTTGCGGTGGATGGTGAAGAAATCAAGATACCCTATTTCGGGGGCAGCGATTACACGCTGCAGTTGCTGCCAGGTTCGCATACACTGGAGCTGTTCTATAAGGAATCCTGGGGCGGGCCGACATCCAGTGGCGTGGTCGTGTCCGATGTGTCGATGTTTCGATTCACCGCCCAGGCCGGTGCCGTGTATATAGCCCAACACGACGGGCCGAAAAATCTTGTGACGGCCAGTCGTTTTTCGGATATGCCAAGAATCTGGCTGGTTGAACCCGCGACAGGCCAGCGTCTGGATCCCTATGCAACGGAGAAGTACATACCGGCAGTGCTTCGCGCCATGCGTAAATACGCGGCAAGCGGCCAGACCGCCGCTGCTGCGGCGCCGCAGGCATCTTCGACCGCCTCGGCGGAGGATGTGGTGATGCAACAGGATGCCTTAAAACGCCTGCAGTTCTGGTGGAAGATTGCCGGCGAGAAGGACAGGAAAGCGTTTAGGGATTGGCTCGGCCAAGGGGCGCCAACAGAAGCAGGCGGCAAAGACGCCGCGGCGGTGGGTGCGCAGCAGGCATCTTCCACGGTTTCGGCGGAGGATGTGGTGATGCAACAGGATGCACTCGAACGCCTGCAGTTTTGGTGGAAGATTGCCGGCGAGCAGGACAGATCGGCGTTTAAGGCGTGGCTCGAAAAAGGGGCGCCAACAGAATAACGTACCGTTCACAGCTCGTGGACTTGGGGCAGCAAAGGCGAATAGACAGAGCACGCGCAGTATGAACGAACCATTCCAGGATCCCACAGCGGCAGAGCCGCAGGGTCGGCGAGCCGCGCTCGATCTCGGCCATGATGGTATGGGTGATCGTGTGTGCAACGGTATGGAGGAGACATCATGAGTAAGGTCGGTTTCATTGGATTGGGCATCATGGGCCGGCATATGGCCGGGCATTTGCAGGCCGGCGGGCACGAGCTGTTCGTCGTCAAGCACCGCGCGCCGCTGCCGCAGGCGCTTCTCGACGGTGGGGCCATCGAATGCGCGTCCTGCAAGGAGGTGGTTCAACGGACCGAGGTCATCATCATCATGGTACCCGATACCCCCGACGTGGCCGCCGTGTTGTTCGGGCCTGACGGTGTGGCCGAGGGGTTGAGCCCGGGCAAGACCGTCGTCGACATGAGCTCGATTTCGCCGATCGAAACCAAAACATTTGCTTCCAGGGTCAAGGAATTGGGTTGCAACTATCTGGATGCGCCCGTGTCCGGCGGCGAGGTGGGCGCAACGGCCGCGACACTCACCATCATGGTGGGTGGCCCGCAGGCCGTCTTCGAAACCGTCAAGCCGCTGTTCGACTTGATGGGGAAAAACATCACGCGCGTCGGTGATAACGGTGCCGGCCAGACCGCCAAGGTGGCCAATCAGATCATTGTGGCACTGACCCTCGAGGCGGTGGGTGAGGCGCTGCTGTTCGCCTCCAAGGCCGGTGTGGATCCGGCACGGGTGAGGCAGGCGCTTATGGGCGGGTTCGCCGGCTCCCGCATTCTTGAGGTGCACGGCGAGCGCATGATCAAGCGGATGTTTAACCCGGGTTTTCGCGTTGCATTGCATCAAAAGGACCTCAACCTGGCGCTCGCCAGCGCGCGGGCGTTGGGCATCAGCCTGCCCAACACGGCAATGACGCAGGAATTGCTCAACGCCTGTAGCGCGAACGGCTGGGCCGATCTCGATCACTCCGCGCTGGTCAGGGTGTTGGAGGGGTTGGCCCACCACGAGATTGGCTGATCGTTATGCTTGAATGTACAGTCGCAGCGGGAACAGACTGTGAAAATACGTTATGCCTGACGTCAGGCGAAACTCATTTCATTTCGCATCGCGAAATCAAAAGTCATTGCACCCTCGTACTATCCCTGATATCAATAGTCCCGCTGTGATTGGTTCTGGGGAGGTTGTTCGCCAGGGACTGGTTAAGATCTTACGTATACTTACATAAACATTCGTATAAGTATTCGCTTAACCACCACTCATCAGGCGACGGGGGATACACAATGCAGAGAAATATTCTTATTGCTGCAGTTGCTGCAACACTGACTTCCTTGCCCGTGCTTTCCAGTGCCGCCATGCTCTCGGCCGCGGGTGTCGACATCAATATCTTCGGTAAGTTACAGGCGGAATTATCCAGCATTGATATCGAACCCAACCCACTCGTCCCGCCGCCGGGAGAGCCTGATGATGCTCAGTTGGCGATTCGGGACAACGGTGTGCAGAGCCGGATCGGTTTTGATGTTAAGAAAGATGTTGGCGGCGGCCTGGCCGGTATCGGCCGGTTGGAATACACCCAGGTCCTCGGCAACGGAAACGGTCCGGGCGCCCGTGAACAATGGGTCGGGCTAAAAGGGGGCTGGGGTGAGTTCAACGCCGGCCGCAACCAGGCGCCGATGAAATATATTGGCGGCGCCGCCTATGACATCTTTGTCGCGACCGCGCTGCAGGCGCGCGGTTCCGGCGCCGCCATGTGGGCGCCGGGTACCGGTTACGGCGCAGCGGGATTCGTCAACCATTCCATCAAATACCGCACCCCTAAGGGGGCGCCTATCACCGTGCACGCGCTGATTATGCCCAGCGATTCGTTGAACTCGGCCGGCGGTGACAGCGGCGGCCCGGGCAATGGGATTGATGTCAATATTGGCGCCAGTTGGGGCGGCGACCTCGGGGAGATCATGGTCGGGGTTTTTCAGGACACCGCCAATGACGCCCAGGAGGCCGTCGCGTACGACGATGATGAAACCGTGGTGCGTGTCGGCGGTAAGTTGAACCTCGGCGCCTTTACGCTGTTTGGTCAGTACGAAGATATCAGCGATGCCTTGAGCTCCGGTGGGATCGACGCTGACGCGGCAATTGACCGAGTGAATGCCTGTACCGGAGGTTCCGGCTTTCGTGGCGGTGATGAGTTGTACCCCGATGGTGCCGGCCAGTGTAACACCGCGATGAACCCGGGTGGCGACGGCGAGGTCTATTTCGCCGCGGTGCATTGGAAGCTGGGTAAGTGGTTGCTGGTGCTGCAGGGCGGTAAGACTGAAGCCGATGCCACGCCCGCGAATGCCTTGGCGGGAGTGGGCGCCCTGGCTGAGCGCGAGGCCACCAACGGCACCGTCGGGGTTGTGTACTTTTTTGATAAGACGACGCGCCTCTACGCCGGATATCAGGACGTTTCCGTGGAAGAGCCTGACGGCACCGAGCCGGACCGCGAGTCGATCGTACTCGGCATGCGCCTCGATTTTTGACATTCAGATAGTGTATTCGAGCATTTTACCGGGGCCGCAGGGCCCCGTTTTTTTTGACAAACCCTTATCGCGCTTCCCTCTCAAGCGTCGTCGGGCAGCGGCGCGACGACAGTCTCATAGGGGTATCGTTGGGTAATGATACCGTTGTGGAGAAAAACATCGAGTGCGGTTTCGTAGGCGTCGCGGGTGATGCGTACCTCCGGGGCCCAGCAGCCCAGGCCCTGATAGAATTCGATAGTTTTGGTGAGCACATCGTGATCGATGTCCTTGAAAAAATCCGCCTCCGCCCGCGCGATCTCGGCGGCCGGCGTCTCGTTGACATAGCGCCGGGATTGGCGGTAGGCGCGCATGAACGCGCGCGCCATGTCGGTCGCAAGCCATGCACGCGATGCGCACAGGCTGCTGAAGGCGACCGACCCGATCGCCTCGCCGACGGAGGCGACGACATGGCCAACGCCGTCTTTCTCGAGCTGCTGCGGCGCCGGCCCCTGTTGGTGAACATAGTCACCCTCGCCTGCACGGAAGGCCTTGTCCATGGCCTCGACATTGCCCGCGTTGACCAGATCGAGCCGGCCGACGTCGACGCCCATTTTGTGCACGGCGTATTGGAACATGGCCAACGGTTGTTCACCGTGATCGGCCAGCACCTTTTTGCCGATCATTTTGTCCCAGGTGAACTCAGGGTCGGGTTGGCGCGCGGCGATAAAGAAGCCGTCGCGCTCATTGATCTGGGCGAAATGCACCATGGGGCTGGACTCGCCCCGTTCCATCGGCCCCCAGCTGACCGACACGGCCGACTGGCCGACATGAATCGAGCCGGCCCGGATACCGTCCGGCACCGACTGAAAATTCTCGGCGACCGCGTAAGTCGGCTCCAGCCCCTCGTGTTGCAGGAACCCGCCGGTGATCGCGGAGATCAGCGGGCTGTAGAACGCCGAATGGCGGGAAACCATAATATAGATCTGGGCCATGGCGAAATCTCGCGTGTGGTTTAGGGTCTATTCGTAGCGCGCGGCACCACTGGTTCCGCGCAGGCGTTATTCTAGCAAAGTATTGGAAAACTATTCCGCATCCTTTGACGGACCGTGAGTCTGATGATTCAAGCCACAGATTGGATGGTCAAGCGTCAAAGATCGGGTGTACAATTTCCGATCCCCCCTGTCCGGTCACAACCAGGCTGACAAGCGTATGCGTGCCAATAATCAATTACTCAACTATATCGATGGCGAGTGGCGTACCGCCAGTGCGGCTGATGCGTTAGAGGTCGTGAACCCGGCGACGGCAGAGGTGATGGCGCGGGTGCCGCTTTCAAGCGCCAGTGACGTTGACGCGGCGGCGCGCGCGGCGAATGCGGCATTGGCCGGGTGGCGGCGCACCCCGCCGACCGAGCGGGTCCAGTACCTGTTCCGGCTAAAGCATCTGCTCGAGGATCACTTTGAGGACTTGTCACGTACCATCACCATGGAATGCGGCAAGACCTTGGTTGAATCCCGCGGCGAGATGCGCCGGGCCATTGACAATGTGGAAGTGGCTTGCGGCATCCCCACCTTGATGCAGGGGGATGTGCTGGAAGACGTGACGTCCGGGATTGACGAGCTCATGATTCGCCAGCCGGTCGGCGTGTGCGCCGTCATCGCTCCGTTCAATTTTCCCGGCATGATTCCGTTCTGGTTCCTGCCTTATGTAATCGCCTGCGGCAACACCTGCATCGTCAAGCCTTCGGAGCGGGTGCCGCTGACCATGCAAAAGGTCTTTCGCCTGTTCGAGCAGATCGATTTGCCCAGGGGTGTGGTGAACCTGGTCAACGGCGCCAAGGACACGGTGGACGCCATCCTGGATCACCCGATCATCCAGGCGATCAGTTTTGTCGGGTCGACGGCCGTGGCGAAATACGTGTACGCCCGTGCCGGTGCCAACGGCAAGCGCGTGCAGGCGGCCGGCGGGGCCAAGAATCCGATGATCGTTTTGCCGGACGCGGATCGGGAGAGCGCCACCCGCATTATGTGCGAATCCGCCTTCGGTTGTGCGGGCCAGCGCTGTCTGGCGGGTTCGCTGGTGGTGACCGTGGGTGACGCGCGCCGGACGTTCACCGAGGCCGTTGCCGAAGTGGCCACGGCGCTACAGGTTGGTGACGGCCTCGATGAACGCACGCAAATGGGCCCGGTGATCACGCCGCAAAGCAAGGCCCGCATCGAGGGCCTGATCCAGAAAGGGGCCGACGAAGGGGCGAGGGTCCTGGTTGACGGACGGCATCCGGTAATTCCCGGTTACGAACACGGCAATTTCGTGCGGCCCACCATCCTGCAGGATGTCAATCCCGCCGGTGAGATCGCCAACACCGAGATCTTCGGTCCGGTGTTGAGCCTGATTCACGTGAGCACGATCGACGATGCCATCGAGCTGGTTAATAGTGGTCGTTACGGCAACATGGCATGCCTGTTTACGCGCGACGGGGCGGCGGCGCGTAAGTTCCGCTATGAAGCGCAGGCCGGTAACATCGGCATCAACATCGGGGTGGCGGCGCCGATGGCCTTCTTTCCCTTCAGTGGTTGGAGAGACAGCTTCTTTGGCACCTTGCACGGCCAGGCGCGTCACGCCGTCGAGTTCTTCACCCAGACGAAAGTGGTGGTGGAGCGCTGGGGCTAGCCGCGCGACCGCGGGCCCGTCCGCGGTTCTCAGTCAGCGGTGTGCCGGCAGAAGGTTTCCTTGACGAACAGCGTGCTGCCCAGGCCCATGAGGGAGAACCCCAGCAGCACCGCCAATCCCAAGCGGAAATCGTCCAGTGTGTACACGCCCATGTCCAGGGCCGCGCCTCCCCGCCAACCGCGGTCCAGCACCCACCCCACCAACGGTTGGTAAATGGCGGGACCTAGGAACACGCCGGTATTGACCAGGCTGGTGGCCATGCCGGACAGCGCGGGCGGGTTGACCTCCTTGGCACTCGCCCAGGTCAGGGTGAAGCCGGCGGCGCAGAGGCCCATTATACCGGACAGGGTCAGACTCACCGGGCGCGGCATGCCGAACCCGGTGAGCCACGGCAGCCAGCACAGGGTGTACAGCACGGCCAACAGCAACAGCACCGGTCGCCGGCGGCCGAGGCGGTCGGAGGCCGCGCCCACGGCCAACGCGCCCACCGCGAACCCAATCAGCATGAGGCTGGTGTGGTCGGTGGCGTGAATGCGGTCCATGCCGTGGACCTGCATGAGGTAGGGCACCGCCCACAGGCCGGCGAACGTCAGAAAGGTGCCACCGAGTCCCAGGTTGACCCAGAAACCGGGCCACGACGCGCGATTTTTCATGACCGCCACCAGACCGTCGTACCAGTGACCGCTATGCGCCGGATGGGCGGCCTCGCCGTCGAGTTCCCGCAGCGACGGCAGACCCGCCTCCCCGGGATGGTTGCGCACCAGCAGCCAGGTCAGTATCCCCAATATCGCTGAAAACACACCCACGGCGACAAACACGTGGCGCCAGGAGGTTAACGTCAAAACCCAGGCAAGCGGGGTGGCCGAGAACACCGCGCCGATATTGCCCATGAACAGGGTCAGGCCGGCGAGGGTGGCGAATTCCCGGTCACGGAACCAGGCGGCGTTGAGCTTCAGCAGCGAGATAAACGTGACCGACACCCCCAGTCCCACGAGCGTGCG
This sequence comes from Acidiferrobacterales bacterium, assembly GCA_947258385.1. GTDB lineage: Bacteria > Pseudomonadota > Gammaproteobacteria > Acidiferrobacterales > SZUA-150 > CAMYII01. Next base: position 47,834 of record CAMYII010000020.1, on the reverse strand, counting down.
GCCCGCGGCGGCGGCGCCAAAGCTCTCCGCCACTCCGAACAGGACCGAACCCATGCCGGCGATGAGTCCGCCCAGCGTGAGGATACGGCGCGGCCCCACGGTGTCCACCAAGACCCCGGTGGGGATCTGCATCACGGTGTAGACATAAAAATAGGTCGCCGCCAATACCCCTAAGGCGGCGCCGCTGACGTGAAAGGCCTGTTGCAGCTCGCCGGCGATCGCCGCCGGCGCCATGCGGTGAAAAAATGACAACATATAGGCCGCTGCGACCAGGGCAAACGCGGTCCAGCGCAGCCACCGCATTTTGGCCGATTCTGTGAGCAGGGAGCTGATGGATCTCTCCTATCGCCGGTCAGCGTTGGGAGGATGACGGTGCAGCGGCCGGCTCAATATGGGTTTGTCAGGGAGGTCAGTCCCGAGTGTTGTTCCTGCTGTTTATTACGGATTCTACGAGGTCGGCCACGGTCATGCCCAGAACCGCAACCGCGATGATAAAAAATGGGACTGAGCCTATCGACACCGCGAGACCGCCCACGAACCAAATCATTAATAGAACCGCGATCGACCCACTAATTAGATTAGCCATGACACCTCGTTACGTCTTTCAGTGTGGTTACCATCGTCTAACTGCCGCATGCTTACTTGCAGGCACCCGGCGGTCAGGAAAGCGGCTTGTCTTCCTGGCTTACTGTAAATCCCGGGTTGCCGTCCCGCAACATCATTCTCCGCAGTGCCGCTATGCCTCGGCGAACGCCGCCAGCCAGCGGGCCGTGCGCAACAAGCGCGCGTCATCGTATTTTGATGCCACCAATTGTGCCCCGATGGGCATCCGGTTCGAACCCTGCAGGAGCGGAAGGCTGATTGTGGGTACCCCGCACAGGGTCCATAGCGTGCAGAACACCGGGCTTCCCGTCGATTCGAGCCCGATGGGCGCCTCGCCGGTGGTGGCGGGGGTGAGTATGGCGTCGTACTGCTCGAAGATCGCATCGAGAGTGTCGTTTAATACCGGTATCTGGTCCACGGCGCGGTTGTACTCCATTGCCGGATACCGCTGTCCGCGCTCGATCATCTCCCGCAGGGTCATACTCAGCCTGTCTTTGCCGCGTTCATAGTCACGCCCGAAGCTGCGGGCGAGATCCGCCTCCATCATCGTGCGATGCCACATGATCGCCTGCTCGAAAATCTCAGGGAGCTCAACCTCCTTGACGTGCTCACCGAGATGCTCCAGCAGTTCCGCGAATGCCGCTTGCGTGTCGCCGTCGGCCTGCGCCCATGCCGGCGTCTTGACAAAGGCCAGGCGTGGCGGCACGGGGGGTTCCTCGGCCAGTGTTTCCCCTAGCCTCAGGCGTGCCCGCGGCCGCATGTCGGGATCGCGCTCGTCGAAGGCCATGAGCGGTTCCGCGATCAGCGCCACATCCTCGACGCTGCGGCCAAACACCCCGACATGATCCAAGCGCCGCGATTGTTGCAGGACACGATGCCGGGAGATTAGACCGTGGCTGGGCTTGTAGCCGTAGACGCCGCAGTAGGATGCCGGACGGATGATCGAGCCATTGGTCTGGGTGCCGAGCGCGAGCGGCACCATGGCGGCCGCCACGGCAGCGGCGGACCCGCTGGAGGAACCACCGGGCGTGCGCCTGGGATCATGCGGGTTCGCGGTCTTGCCCGGTGCATAGACGGCGAGCTCGGTGGTAACGGTTTTGCCCATGATAATTGCGCCCGCCGCGCGCAGCAGCGCGACCACCGTGGCATCCCGGCCGGGCGTGCGCCCGGCGTGCAGCACCGAGCCGAACTCGGTCGGCATGTCCTCGGTATCGAAGATGTCCTTGATGCCGACCGGAACCCCATGCAGGGCACCGAGCGGCATGCCTGCCTGCCGCGCATCATGGGCTTCTTGTGCCTGGCGCAAGGCATACTCCGGGTCGAGCCGGGTCCAGGCGCCGAGCGTCTGTTCGAGCGCATTGATGCGTTCCAGGCAGTCCTGGACCAGTTCCACGGAGGTGATTTCGCCGGCACGGATCGCCGCCGCCGCCTCGGTCGCGCTGATGTGAAACAAGTCCATGACGTCTCTTCGCCTCGTGGTCGCTGCGCCGGGTTGATGATCACTAAAGAGCGGCGTTCCAGTGCCAGGATCTCTATATGTTGCTATCCGAAAAGATACTTCGGCAACCACTGCACCAGTCCAGGGAAATTGTACATCAGCACCATGGAGAACAGCACGATCGCGAGATACGGCATAATGCCGCGGAAAATATCCATCAGCTCCACATTCGGCGGCGCGACGCCTTTGAGATAATAGGCGGCCATTGCCATGGGTGGCGTCAGGAACGACGTCTGCAGGTTGAGTGCAACGAGTATCCCGAAAAACAGGGGGTCGACACCGAAGTTGTCGAGCATCGGCAGGAAAATCGGAACAAAGATAATGATGATCTCGGTCCACTCCAGGGGCCAACCTAGCAGGAAGATAATCGCCTGCGCCAGGATAAGGAAACCCACCGGCGAGAGCTCCATGGCCAGCACCCATTCCTCGATCAGGGCGTGGCCCCCGAGGTAGGAAAACACCGAGGCAAAGGTCCAGGAACCGACAAACAGCCAACACACCATGGCCGAGGTGCGTGCACACAGCACGACCGCTTCCTTCAGACGTTGCCAGGTCAGGGCGCGGTAGCACACGGCCAGGAACAAGCCGCCGAACGACCCGACGCCGGCGGCCTCCGCCGGTGTCGCGATGCCCATAAGAATGGCCCCGAGCACGGCCATGATCAACACGGCCAGCGGCACAAACGAGGTCAGCAACTGCCAGAGTATCTGCGTGACAGGCGGGACGCTTTCCTGCGGCGGTTTGGGCGCCAGTGCCGGATTGAAATAGGCCCGCCCCACCACGTAGACCATGTACAGGCCGGCCAGCAGCATGCCCGGAAAAAGCGCGGCCGCGTACAGCCGCACCGGGGAGAGTTGGGCGATGGCGGCGTAAACAATGAGCATGATGCTAGGGGGGATTAAAATGCCCAGGGTGCCGCCGGCGCAGATCGTGCCCGAGGCGAACTTTTTGTCATAGCCGGCCTTCAGCATCGCCGGGAGCGCCAGCAAGCCCATCAATGTCACCACCGCACCGATAATGCCGGTGGCGGTCGCAAACACGGCGCAGGTGGCGAGCGCCGCCACCGCCATGGAAGCGGGCAGGTGGCGGGCGGCCAGTTGCAGGCTGAAGAACAGCCGGTCGACGATGTTGGCACGTTCGACCACGTAGCCCATAAACAAGAACAGCGGCACCGCGACCAGGACGTCATTGGACATCACGGAGAAGGTGTTCTGCACGAAAAGATCGAAGATGCGGTTGTCGAAGATGTTGTCCATCTGGTCGGGTGTGGCGTAGGCGTAATAGCCGAAGCCCAGTCCCATCGCGATCAGGGTAAAGGCGATGGGAAACCCCAGCATCACCATGACGATGAACAGGCAGAGCATCAAGATGGCGACTTGAGGATCCGTCATTTATCGGCCCTCCACGCGGCCTCGCTTTCGCGTTCATGCATCATCATCGTTTCTGTTTCTTCGATATCATGCAGGCGCGCCGGCCACTCGCCGGTCCGCAGGCACAGGATGCAGCGAACCACTTCGGCGGCGCCCTGTAACAGCAGGAAAAATCCGGAGAGGGGAATCAGGGTCTTGAAGAAATATATTTGTATTCGCGCGGGGCTGTTCCAGCTCACTTCCTGATAGAACCATGAATCCCTGGCAAAACTATAGCCGTAAAAGATTAGCGCCAATACGCCGGGGAGAAAGAAGAGGAAATACAGCACCAGATCGATGCCTGCCTGAGTGCGTACGGGAAGCAGGCGATAGAGGACGTCCCCGCGCACATGCCCGTTGCGGGAGAGGGTATATGCCCCCGCCATCATGAACAATGCGCCGTACATCTGCACGCTCATGTCGAAGGCCCACACCGTGGGCGCATTCAACAGATAGCGAACGAATACCTCGTAACAGGTGGCAAAGGTGAGGACCAGAATACACCAGGCGAACGCTTTGCCGATCCACGCGCTGAGGCTATCGATAAAAAGAAGAACCCGGTTCATTTACGCACCCCAAATACTGGTCAATGACTTGTATACGATGATACGGAACGCGGCGGTACTTTAACTTTCAGTGATAATGCACCGCCGCGGTCCGTTTCAGGGAGCAATCTAAATTAAACAGGCCGTTTAGAAAGGACTGCCGAAATAGTGCTTGTATGCTCCGGTATAATCGGGCGCGTTGGTGATTTCATAGGCCCCCACCCGTTTCGCCCAGGCCTTCTGCGACTCCACGACCTTCTTGAAAAACGGATCCTTGGCCGTGAACTGCTTGATGATAACGTCCCAGGCCTTGAGCTGCGCGTTCATAATGCTGTCCGGCGTACGGCGGACCTTGACGCCGTGGTCCTTCTGCAGTGTTATCAGGTCTTTGGAGTAGCGGTCCTGGTACTTCCAGGACATGTCCGCCGAGGCGGCCTCCGCCCCGTATTTGAGGATTGCCTGGTGTTCTTTCGACAGTTTGTCGTACTTCTTCTTGTTGAAGATGATCTCGAAGGTCTCCTGCGATTGATGGAAACTGGCCAGATAGTAGTTCTTGGCGACGTCCTGCATACCGAAGTCCTTATCCGAGGTCGGGTTGTTGAACTCGGCGGCATCGATGAGCCCGCGTTCCATCGCCGGCTGGATCTCGCCGCCCGGCAGCTGCACCACCGACATGGCCATTTCCTGCAGCACATTCGCCGCCAGACCCACGGTGCGGTATTTGAGGCCTTTTATGTCGTCCACGCCTTTGATCGGCTTTCTGAACCACCCGAACGGCTGCGCCGGCATTGGGCCGCTGAGGAAACCGACGATGTTGAGTCTCAGCACTTTCTGGATGAGCTCATCATAGAGTTGCTGACCGCCGCCATAGGCTATCCAGCCCAGGAGTTGGTTGGCGGTCCAGCCCCAGCATGGCCCGGTACCGAACAGGGACGCCGAGGGATTTTTGCTGTACCAGTAGGCGGTCACGAGGTGTGCGCCGTCGATCACGCCCTTGTGGACCGCGGTCTGTATCTCGGCCGTCTTGACCACGGCGCCAACGTCCAGGTAGTCGACCTTGAGCGAGCCGCCCGCCATTTCATTGACGCGCCGGACATAGTCCACGGCGAATTCCTTGAAGATACCGCTTCCCCAGGCGCCTTGAACCTTCAGAACCGTGGGCGCGGCGTTGGCGATATGGGGGAAACCCAGTACCGCCGTGCCGGTCGCCGTCGCGGCGCCGGCCTTGAGGAATTTGCGCCGGCTTATTGGTGTCTTGGACCTGGTCTTTGTCGTTAGTTTTTGTTTGCCGGTTTTCTGTATAGTCATGGTTTCATCCTCCTAACAGGTATTATTTTATTGGTGGCTCATCAGCGAGCAGAAAGCCGTTGCAGCGCGCGCGAGATGCAAGTTTTCTCTACGCGCTTGCAGCTACGATCCACTCACTCCTGTTGGCATCCTGCCTTTCCGGGTCATCTTCCCAATCGGTTCCAGGCCCGTTTGTGCCTGTGGCCAGCAGGCCCGAAAATTGGTTCACAGACGTTCTCTTATCGCAACAGGTTTTTTTACATAGTGCGTATGAATCCTATGTGTCATGCCTATGTAGCGCAACCTTGCGGCTGACCATTATCAGGCCACCCGGTCACGCGGTTCACGTCCGGCGATAATTGCATCGAGGTTGTCCAAAGCCCTGAAACCCATGGCATCCCTGGTCTCCCGGGTGGCGCTGCCGATGTGAGGCAGCAGAAAGGTATTTTGCAGTTCGCTGAAGACAGGATTGATATCGGGTTCATTCTCATAGACATCGAGACCGGCGGCTGCAAGTTTCCCAGACTGAAGGGCTGCGATAAGCGCCGCCTCCTCGATAATGCTCCCGCGCGCGGTGTTAACAACGATGGCCCCGTCTGGCAGGAGTCCGATGCGTTGCGCGTTGAGCAAATGGCGGGTGTCTGGTGTGGCAGGACAATGCATGGCCAGGAAATCGCACTGTGGTAACAGGGCCTCCACGATTTCATAATACATGGCGCCGGCCTCAAGGTTGGGATCGAGGCGCCGACGATTGTGATAATGGATCGTCATGTCGAAGCCGCGCGCGCGACGGGCCGTTACCTGGCCAACACGACCCATGCCGATAATTCCAAGGCGCTTGCCCGTGACCTGGGTTCCCACCATGAAGCTTGGGCTCCAGGAGTCCCATTGCCCCGAGCGCAGCAGGCGCTCGCCTTCACTGGCCCGTCTGGCCGCGCCCAGAATGAGCAGCATCGCCACCTCGGCGGTGGCATCGGCAAGCACATCGGGCGTGTTGGTGACGATAATACCTCGTGCCTTCGCCGCTGCAAGATCGACATGATCGACACCGACGGAGAAGTTGGCAATGGCCCGCACACTGTCGGGCAGTTGCGCGATCACTTCTGCTGATAGGTGCTCCGTATGACAGGGGACGATCGCGTGGGCGCCGGCCGCCCGCTGAATCAGTTCTTCAGCTGTGTATAAGCGATCCTCATCGTTAAGACGCGGATCGTAATCGTGGCGCAGCCGGTCCTCCACCGCTGGCGGCAGACGCCGGGTAACCAGGACCACCGGTTTGTTATTCATATACCAGTCTCACCGGATATACACTTAACAAAATATTGTTTCATTCTTCTACTTGTCGCGCCAAGTGAGATACATGGCGAGCCTTCGATGCATCATAATCAACGGCCGCGAAGCGCGCAAAAATTCTCGCTTTTATAGAGGATACGGAAAAAGTCCTTCCCGGAATTTCTTGCATCCCCGTGGTGCATATCTCCTAAAATCAAACTCTTACAGATTTGATTTTCGATGCGGGATGTCCCGTGGTGCCTGGCAGCGTGCTGAAAACCAGGTTTTTCAGCACGCTGCGAAGTGCGGGTTTATCCGCGCCCGCATGGTATATCGTTAGTGATCACGCCCATCCTGTGTGCGCAAGGGCTCGCTGGGGCCGTGCAGGTCGCGGCCGAGTACGATCTATCCTGTTGCGGACACATCGGCAGAGGCACTTTTGGCGGTATACCCGAGTTGTGCCGAGAGGCGCCGACCGGCCTCGATAACCTGGGGAACCCAGTCGGTGCAATAACGTTCGATGGGGAAGGAGATCGACAGGCCGGCGGCGACGCCGCCACTACTGTCGCGTGCCAACACCCCGACACAGCCCACGCCACGCTCCGCCTCTTCCTGGTCCAGCGCAAAGCCGCGCTCCAGGGAGTCCCCGGCGACCTTGAGCAAGGTATCGAGATCGGTAATTGTATTCGGTGTATAGGCGGGCAGGCCGGTGCGCCTGGCATAGGCGCGGCAGGCATCCGTGCCGCCGTCAGCAAGCATGAGCTTACCGACTGCCGTCACATGCAAGGGGGCATGACTGCCGATCACCTGCTCCACACGCATCATGCGGGTGGTGGTCGCGCGGTCTAAATAGATCACCCCGTCACCCTGCTGTATGACAAAGTTGGCGGTTTCCCCCACCTCATTGCGCAGCCATTCGATAACGCTCCTGGCTTCCCGCCGAAGGTCGATGCGCGCGTGTACGCGCGCGCCCAGCTGCAGCAGCTTTGCACCGAGGCAGTAGTAGCCGGCGCTGTCACGCGCCACGAAGCCTTGATTGCTTAAGGAGGCCAGGATACGAAAGGCCGTAGAAGGATGCAGCCCGGTGTCGGCGGACAGGACCTTGAGGCTGACGGCCTCATCGTTTGCCGCAATGACATCGAGCAAGTTCGTCATACGCTCGATGACCTGTATCGAGGGTCGTTCTTTCACTTTTCACAATGTGAAAATAATTTTATGTTGTAAAAGCATAAACCTTTCTATATCTTAATGCCAGTGGTTTATCCGACCTCATCGCTTCGCAAAGCTCTCAATAAACCAGGGAGATACACCCGCAATGACTACCGCCACCACCACGAAGGCCGATATCCCAAGTTTCGGCCGGGGAATTCAATATGTGAGCAAACCTTGGCCGGGCTTCGCCAAGCACGCCAAGCGAGCCGTTATCGCTGAAGGTCAGCTCGCGGTTTCCGATCCCGCTGATCCGGACGCCGTATACCAGACTCTGCTCGCGGCCGATGCGCTGCGTTATCTGACGCTGCAGGTCACGGGTGCCAAGGCTTCGGGTCACCCCGGTGGGTTCGCCAGCAGCGCGGAGGCCTATGCCGCGCTCGTGATGTTGGGGCACACGAACATTATCACCGAAGTGGGCCACCACGCGCCCGGTTTTTACAGCGCCATGTTCCTCGATTCCTCGCTGGAAGAGATGGGTATCAAGACCGTGGAAGACCTGTGCGCTCGCTTTCGTGAGCGGCATGGTCTGCTGGGGCACTTGTCCGGCGCTGTTCCGGGCATTCTCTCTCCCGCTGGGCCCCTGGGTCAGGGCCAGCACTTTGCCATGGCAGCTGCCTTGTTGCACCCGGGTATCCTGTTTCCCTTCACCTTGGGAGACGGCGGCATGGGCGAGCCCTATGTGCTGTCGTCCATGATGCACTACCACACGGCCTATCCTGAGGCGACAAACTTTCTGCCGGTACTGATCTGGAACGGCTACAGTCAGGAACACCACGCCATGGTCTCCACCCGCTCCAACGAGGAAATGATCCGCTACTGGAAGGGGCATGGTTTCACGGAAGTGATATTGATCGATGCCAAGGACTTCGACGACTCGGAACAGGAAAGCGCTTACGTGGACAGCACCCGCTTTTCCTTCGAGCGGCGTCTGAGCTTCACCCAGGCGGTGTTGGAGGGGATCGATAAGGCGGCAAAATCGGCCCTGGCAGGCAAGTTGACCGCCTTTATAATCAAACAGCTCAAAGGCACCGGTGTTCATACCGTGGGGGCCAAGTCGCATAACCTGTATCCGGTCGACACCCTGGATAAGCCCCATATCATCGAGGGTCTACAGCGACGGGCGCTTAATCCCGAGGCGTGGCAGATCGTGCGCCACAACTTTCAGCGCGCCGGCGGCGGCCCCGCGGCCAGGACCTCGGTCACTGAGTCGGTGCTTGACCTGGTTCCGGTGGGTAAGCTGCCTAAGCAGGAGTTCGCCGTGGGCGACAAGCAAGTGCCTTCCACCACCATGGGGGCGCTGGTGGCGGCGGTCGGAAAGACCGACCCTCGTTTTATCGTCACCAACGCCGATGGCAACGAGGCCTCCGGCATGGCCAACATTAACCAGGCGCTGAAGATCCGCCACCCCACGGAGGATCCGTTATACAACCAGGGACCGGCCGGTCAGGTGTATGAACCGCTCAGCGAAGACGCCTGCGCGGGTCTGGCCGCCGCTCTGGCCCTGTTCGGCAGCCGCAGCCTGTGGCTGTCGTATGAGAGCTTTGTCATCAATGGTCTGCCTATCTGGCAAACGGTGACCCAGGCCATGGCTGAGTTGCGCCGCAAGACCCCGTCGACTGTGGCGATGTTCACTGCCGGCGCCCTGGAGCAGGGCCGCAATGGCTGGACCCACCAGCGTCCGGAGGTCGAGAACTACCTCGCCGCCATGATGCGCAACGGCAATGTGTACCCGCTGTTTCCCTGCGACGCCAACCTGATCCAGGTGGCCTACGAGTGGGCAGTGGAAACCTCGAACAAGGGTATCGTCATCATCGCCTCGAAGAGCCCGCTACCGGTCTACACCACTTTCGAGCAAGGCCGTAAGGCTATCGACGATGGTGCCGTAACCATTTATGAAAGCAAATCGGGCGGCAAGGCCGCCATCGTGTTCGCCGTGGCCGGAGACATGGTCCTGCTACCGGTATTCGAGGCCAAGGAGCGACTGGAACAAGACGGTTATGCCGTGCGTATCGTGTCCGTGGTCAACCCACGTCGCCTGTACCGACCCGGCGACGTGGCCTGGGATACGGTGGCGGAGCCGGACAACGCGTTTCTGGACGACGATCACTTCAACGCGCTGTTCGACGGCGATGTGTTGCTGGCCGTGAGCGGGGGCACCAGCGCCACGCTCGAACCCGTGTTGTTACGCACCCGCGCCGCCAGGCGCGATGTGTTCGGTTGGAAGCGCGGCGAGACCACCGCTTCTCCTGCGGAAATTATGGGGTTCAATGGCCTGACCGCCGACGGTATGGCGCAGCGCGCAAAGGTGTTAGCGGAAGCATAGCCGATGGTAACCACCAGGGCCATCGTCCTCGATGACGACCCCACCGGTTCGCAGACGGTACATAGCTGTCTGCTGTTGACGCGTTGGGACGTGGCGACGCTGCGCGAGGCCCTGCGCGATGATGCCCCGTTGTTCTTCGTGCTCACTAACACCCGCGGTATGGATGCCGCGCGTGCCGCCAGCATAACCCACGAAGTGTGTCACAATCTGCAGCAGGCCCTGAACGCGCTGCGACAAGAATCCACGCCAATTCATCCGATCTTCGTCAGTCGTTCCGATTCCACGCTGCGCGGGCATTATCCGGTGGAAACCGATGTGATGGCAGAGGAGCTCGGCCCCTTCGATGCCCACTTTTTGGTACCGGCCTTCTTTGAAGGCGGGCGTGTCACCCGCGACAGCGTGCATTATCTTATCGTCGGTGGTGAGCCGGTGCCGGTGCACGAAACCGAGTTTGCCCGTGACTCGGTATTCGGTTACACGCACAGCTACCTGCCCGATTACGTCGAAGAGAAGACCAAGGGCCGTATCAAGGCGGGGCAGGTGGAGCGCTTTCTTCTAAGCGACGTGCGCGGCGACAGTCTGGAGCGCCTCATGCGGCTGAACCATAACGTCTGTTGCGTGGTCGATGCCGAGATCCAGGCCGATCTGGACAACTTTGCCGGACAGCTACGTACAGCGGCCGGGCGAGGCAAGCGTTTCCTGTTCCGTAGTGCCGCCAGTCTGCTCACTTCGCTGGCCGGACTGCCGCCACAGCCGGTCCCGGCGGATGCAATGGCTGAATACGTACGTGACGGCAGGCCCGGTGCAGTCATCGTGGGTTCGCATGTCAAGAAGACCACCAAGCAGTTGGAGCAGCTTTTAAAGATGCCGGATGTCGTTCCCGTGGAAGTGGACGTGGAACAACTGTCGCAGGACCGTCACAGCGTGCTGGTCGACATCCTCGCCCGGGTTGATCACGCCCACGCCGCGGGCAAAACCCCGGTGGTCTTCACCAGCCGCGAGGAGAAAACCTTCGCGGACCAGCAAACCCGGCTCGCCTTTGGCGAAACCGTATCGGCCTTATTGATGGATGTAGTACGTGAGCTGCCGGAGACCATTGGTTTTCTCATCAGCAAAGGCGGCATCACTTCCAATGATGTGCTCAGCACCGGCCTGGCCCTGCGCGCCTCGCGGGTAGTGGGCCAGATTCTACCGGGCTGCTCGGTGGTGCGTTGTCCGGAGGACCACCCGCGTTACCCGGGCCTTCCGGTAGTGATATTTCCGGGTAATGTAGGTGACGATGACGCCTTGGCGACAGTCTATGGTCGGCTTGCTATGCGAGATACAAGATAGAGATACAAGAGACAAGATAGAGATACAAGAGACAAGATAGAGATACAAGAGACAAGATACAAGATACAAGAGACAAGAGACAAGAGACAAGAGACAAGAGACAAGATACAAGGTAAACAGTGGCTTCTTTTAACCAGTAACAAGTAATCAAGCTGCACGAGAAAACCAAGGTGATTGCGTCTCTCGGGATATCGCGTTATTTTTGTTAACTTTGACTTTCATAATGCAAGGAAGCACGACGCTAACAATAATGAGAGACAGTGCGACGCCAGAGTCGCTATTTTCCTCCAGTACGCCCAGATTGTCGTTGGCGGTCTTTCTACTTAAAAGTAGGGATTTAAATGCCACCGAAACGTTTCGCAGAAGAAAAATTAGAAGCCTTGCAGGATATTGTCGAACACGATACGCGAGCGAGCGCTCAGGCGGCATTACATAGCGCATTAAAAGAAAAGAACAATTTCTTTGTTGCCAAGGCCGCCGGGTGGGCGGGTGAACATTTATATTATGATCTCATCCCGGATTTAGTGAACAGCTATCAGCGCTTCCTTCAGAACCCGCTTAAGAGTGATAAAACCTGTGCTGCTAAAATAGCGATTGTAAGGGCGCTGTATGAATTAAATTATAACGACGTGGAATTTTTCCGAGAAGGGCTACGGTACCGGCAACTCGAACCCGTGTGGGGCGGCCATGTTGATACTGCCGTGGATATTCGTTGCTCTAGCGCGATGGGTTTAGCGGCAACAAACCACTATCGAGTCATGATTGATTTGGTTGAATTACTCTATGATGAAGAATACATAGCGCGCATCGGTGCAATTAAAGCGATGGAAATGGTTGACCCGTATCAAGCCGAGCTTGCGCTGCGGCACAAAATCTTTCAAGGTGACCAAGAACCTGAAGTCATTGCGCAGTGTTTTTCATCGTTAATGCAAGTGGCTGCGGAAGAATCTTTAGATTTCGTTGCTGCGTGTTTGCATGATTCAAATGTGTCGGTATGCGAAAGTGCAGCGCTGGCGTTGGGCGAAAGTCGTCTCGATGATGCGTTGGATATTCTTATTGATGAAAGCAGAAATATAATTCTACATAACACTTTTCGACGTTCATTATTTCGCGCTATTGCGCTACAAAGAAATAATAGAGCCTTTGACTACCTTATCAGTATTATAGAAACAGAAGACGATTCTGCTGCGTGTGATGTTGTCGAAGTATTAGCGATCTATAATTACAACAAAGTTCTTGAAGAAAAGGTAAAAAAACTTGTTTCTAATAGAAAATCACAAGGAATCACCCAGACTTTTCAACAATTTTGGAAAAAAAGTTGAACAGGTGACTCAAGTTGCCGCATGCTAATCTATTTTTTGATTTCGACTCTGGTATCTACAGTCTAATCCCAGTCATCTATTAATATGACAAGGACGCGGCGCGGACCGTGGGCACCGAGCTGAATGGACTGTTCCACGTCGGCGGTGCGTGACGGTCCCGAAATGAAGTTCAAGGCGCGCGGTAGACCTTCGTACTCCTCGCGCAGCAAAGACCATACATCCTCGGTGTGCGATACGATACGCCTGCGCGAGAGAATGCACATATAATGGTCAGGCAGGAAATTCAGGGTGGTCGGGGTTTGCGGTCCGGACAGGAGCACCAGGCTGCCGGTCTCCGCCACCCCGGCGAAGGCGGCGGTTAAGGCGGTCATGTCATCGGCCAGGGCCGCACGACGCTCCACGTGCATGTCCTGTGGCCAGGGTAAAGACACCAGTGGTGGTGTCGGTGCTATTACCAGTGAGGGTGCAAGAGCGTGTGTTATCAAATACTCTTGTATAGTGTGTACCACCGAGGCAGGCGAATCGGCATGTGCCACGGTGCTGGCGGCAGCGCTTGCTTTATCGATAAAGTGTGCCACCTTGTCTCCTGGGAGGGTGGGTTGCGGACCTTTTAGTGGAGACGTCAGGCGTGCATCCAACTGCATTTGTGTTGCAGGATCTAAGCGCTCACGTGCCAAGGCGCTGTGCAGCCGGGCGAGAATCGCGTCGCGTGCCTCGTTCATCTTTCCTTCCTTTGTCCCCATTGCTTGCGCCACGCCGAGATAAAGCTCCGTCCTTGCGGCGCAGGAAAATCACGTACCCTGGTCCAGGCGCTCGCCAACGGCAGGTAACGCAGGCGGCCGCGCCGCCGCCCGAGGGCGCCGAGGATAACCGCGGCCGCGTTGATGACTTGGCGATACAGTCGCGGCCGTCGCGCCAGGTAGGCCCATGCCGCCAGGGCCAGGCGCGCGCGCGGCGGCGTCAGTTTCTGTTCGTGTTCCCGCACGCGGTGCTGGCGTAGCAGGCGGGGCAAGGGGATCGACATGGGACACACCGTCTCACAGCGGCCGCACAGCGTGGAGGCGTTGGCCAGGCTGCCGCCTTCCTTGAGCCCGACGATCAGCGGGGTCAGTACGGCGCCCATGGGGCCGGGGTAGACCCAGCCGTAGGCATGGCCGCCCACCGCCCCGTAGACGGGACAGTAGTTCAGACAAGCCCCGCAGCGGATGCAGCGCAACATGTCACGGTAGTCGTTGCCCAACATGTCGCTGCGACCGTTATCCAACAGCACCACATGAAAGGCCTCAGGGCCGTCCGGATCATTGGGACGACGCGGCCCGGTAAAAAACGTCGTATACGCGGTCATCTCCTGTCCCGTGGCGCTGCGGGCCAGCAGCCGCAGAAGCACGCTGGTGTCTTCCAGGGTCGGCACGACCTTCTCCAGGCTGGCCAGGACGATGTGCACGCGAGGCAGGGTGCCGGTCAGATCGCCGTTGCCTTCATTGGTCACGATGACGGTGGAGCCGGTTTCCGCGATCAGAAAATTGGCACCTGTAATGCCTACGTCGGCGGTTACAAATTTGCCGCGCATCAATTGGCGGGCTTCATCGACGATAGCAGGCACGGTTTCGCGCGTCCCCTCGAAGCCATATTGGCTATGGTGCTCCCGGAACAGTTGGGCAATGTCTCCACGCGTCTTGTGTACCGCCGGGGCGATGATGTGACTGGGCGGTTCGTGTGCCAGTTGGATGATGTATTCACCCAAGTCGGTCTCCACGACGTCGTAACCGGCGGCCTCCAGGGTCTCGTTGAGGCCGATCTCCTCGCCGACCATGGATTTGCCTTTGGTGACAAGCCGAGCCCCGGCCGCGCGGCAAAGGTCCGCCACGATACGGCACGCCTCCTCGGCGGTGCGGGCCCAATGCGCCTGTCCGCCGGCCGCTGTCACGCGCGCTTCGAAGCGCTCGAGGTAATAGTCCAAGTGGGCGAGCGTGTGGTCCTTGATGTCACGCGCCGCCGCCCGCAACTGCTCGAACTCGGGCAAGGCCTCGACGGCGCGCCGGCGCCTTTCGATAAAACCGCCTTTGGCGTTACCCAGGGCTCGCTGCAGCCCGGCGTCCTGGAGCGCGGCGGCCGCATTGGCTTTGAAGGCATGAGAAGTCGGTTTCATTGCTTGTCCTTGCCATCGCCGATGGCGGGGCCGTGCACCATATCGGCCAGGATCTCGGCGATGTGATAGACCTTCACGGGGCTGTTCTCCCGTTTGAGATACCCGCTGATGTTGAGCAGGCAGCCCAGGTCACCTCCCAGTAAGGTGTCCGCGCCGCTGGCCTTGATATTTGTTGCCTTGTCACCGAGCATGCGTTGCGAGATCTCGGGATATTTGACGCAGAAGGTGCCGCCGAAGCCGCAGCACACTTCCGTCTCCGCCATTTCATTAAGCGTTAAATCCCCCACGGTGCGCAGTAACGTGCGCGGCTGTTCCCGGATACGCAGTTCGCGCAGCGCGGAGCAGGAATCATGGTAGGTGATGACGCCTTCATAACGGGCCACAACCGCTGACACATGCAGAATGTCGGTGAGAAAACTGACCAGTTCATGGCTGCGGTCGGCCAGGCCGTGCGCTTTGGCGCGCCATTGCGGATCATTCTCGAACAGACTCGGGTAGTGTCGCTTTAGCATCCCGGTGCAGGATCCCGAAGGGGCCACAACGTATTGGTAGCCGGCGAAGGCGTCGATGACCTGCCGGGCAATCGCCCGCGCGTTGTTGAGATCGCCGTTGTTATAGGCGGGCTGGCCGCAGCAGGTCTGAACCTCCGGCACATCGACCTGGCACCCGGCCTCTTCCAGCAATTTGACCGCAGCGAGGCCTATGTTCGGGCGGAACAGGTCCACCAGGCAAGTCACAAACATTCCTACACGCATGTGTTCACCGGAATATTCTGCCGAGGTGGGCATCTTACTGGTTTGCAACAGGCATTTGAACTGCCCGGGCAGGTTTTACACCAACATAAGTACCGCTGGTGTTGCCTTCGCGCATCTGCCGCTATCGGTTTGGAGACTGATAGTAGTGCAACGGTACACGCCGTGTAGCCACTTGGTGGATAGCATCCGGTTGTTATCCCCTTACTAATAGAAGGTCTTCAAGGACGTGAACAAAGGCTGATAGCGATTCGATCATTGTCGACGGATAACCAGGAAATGCGGGTAATCGTGGCGCCAGGCGGTGGCGAGGGGCCCGCGGGTATGGGATCCGTCTTGTGGAAAAAACGAAACCCGTACCGCCCGATCTCAGTTGCGGTAGAATGCATGAGATGCGGGGGTTAACAGGATTTTCTTCACAGAGGGTAATGCTATGCAAGCGGTTGTCATGACATCTGCCGGTGGCCCGGAGGTCCAGCGAGTCGAAGAGCTGCCGGACCCCGCCATCCAACACGATACCGAGATACTCGTGCGGCTCAAGGCCGCGGGGATCAATCCCATCGATACCAAGGTCCGGCGTAACCCCGAGGCCCATCCCATCGACCTTCCGGCCGTGTTGGGCTGCGATGGCGCGGGCGTGGTGGAGGCGGTGGGTGCGGGGGTTAAAGCGTTCAAACCCGGTGATGAGGTCTATTTCAGCCGCGCGCCTACGCGCGGACACGCCGGGACCTATGCGCAGCGCGTTGTAATCGATGAACGTTCCGCGGCGCACAAACCTGCCTCCTTGAGTTTTGTCGAGGCCGCGGCCGCCCCCTTGGTTCTGATCACCTCGTGGGAATCGTTGTTTGACCGTGCCCGCCTGCAGAAAGGCCAGCGCGTGCTGATTCATGCCGGCGCCGGCGGTGTCGGTCACGTGGCGATTCAATTGGCCCACTATGCCGGAGCGACGGTCTGCACGACCGTGAGCGCCGATAAGATGGCGTTCGTGGAAGGGTTGGGTGTCGAAAACACCATTCCCTATAAGGAGGAGGACGTCGTCTCTGCGGTACTCGCGTGGACACAGGGCAAAGGCGTTGATGTCGCCCTGGACACGGTGGGGGGGAGGACCTTCGAACAGAGCTTTGGCGCTGTATGCGTGTACGGTGATCTTGTGACGCTGCTGTTGCCTGCATCAGAGGTCAATTGGAACGTGGCCCGGCAAAGAAACCTGCGTATCAGCCTGGAGGTAATGCTGGCGGCGATGTATCTGGAGCTGGAAGATGCGCAGCGGCATCAAGCTGAAATTCTGAAACAGTGCGCTACGCTGTTTGATGAGAAGAGGCTCGAGATCCGTGTTGCGGAAACCTTCCCGCTCGCCCAGGCGGCCGAAGCGCATCGTCGCCTCGAAGCAGGCTCAATGACCGGCAAGCTTGTGTTAATGATTGACTAGGACCTGTCTCAAAATCAAACGCTCAGCAACCCTTTACGCCCTGGACGCAACGCAAAGAACGCCAAGGCGCAGAGGCCGCAGAGAATACTTCAAAACGTAGTGGACAAAGGTCAATTCAGTCCGCCGATGATTGAAAAATCCTAAATTCAATCTTTCGTAAAATGTTGGTTTCGCTGACCGAATCGCAATACCGTGGCATCAACCATTGCCGGGGTCGCTTTCTTTAGCGGTGATCGAGAGGTGCTGGAAATCCTGGCATCATGGATCTGTGGTGGGACCGGAATTGAAAACACGCGGGGCGTGGGAACAACGCGGCTTGGGACGGGTAGTGACAATCTACAGGCAATCCCTTGACGTTAACAAACGGGCCGGAGACGTTTATTCGAAATCCGTCTCCGGCCGCCTTTTATTAATGCTTGTTCAAGACAGCGGTTTAGTGACCAAATTACATCTTTGGTGGGACATGCCGGCCCTGCCGTGCCTCGATCATATCCATCATCGTGTTCATATAATATCGCGCGGTGAGATGCCCCTGCTCAGCCGCTCTGAAATACCATTTCAATGCCGCGGAGCTGCTTTGTGTCGTACCGGTACCTGTCTGATACAGATATCCAAGGTAGTACTGAGCCTCGGAATCACCGTTTTTTGCCAGCGGCTCCCAGATGGAAAAGGCCTGTTGGTAGTTTTCGGCGTTGTAGGCGTCCAGGCCCTCATCAACAGTGCCGGCGTATGCCGTCGAGATGGAGCCTATAAGCAAAACAGCCAATATTATGGAGTGTAAACGCATGGTAGTGTCCTCCGGGTCTCGTTCAAGCAAATGCTCGAGTTACAGTTTCCGACCTCGCGGTAAATGACGCCTCACTCCGTTGAACCTTTTTGCCAGTTTCGAGGTATGTCTATGCAATACTATGCAAAAGGTGGGCCAATTCCGGGGCCTGCAAAAGCAAGCGCGGGAATTGGGAAGGTCCGGTCCGGGAACCCGGCTTGTGGCCGGGCGTTGGCAACTTATTGTCAGGTATTCGCCAGTCAGGGCATAAAATATTAGTAATTTACGAGATACTTATATATTGACTTGCGTGCACCTCTCGCATCCAGTTGGCGCCTGCGTTGTGAGCCTTGGTCCCGCCCCGGGTGATTGCGGCCATGCGCGTACCGAAGTGCCAAATGGCGGATGCGTTGGAAACCCCTGTTGAAGAGGCGGTTTGGATGGAGCGGAGATCCGGGTCGGACTTGTGATTAGCCCTGGGCGCTCAATTTGACCGTAGCCTTGAGCGGCAAATGGTCGGATGCATTGACGGTTTCGTTTGTTTTAAGGACCTCAAAGTCGGCGCGTGTCTGTGGGTGCCCGCGGGATATCCAGATCCGATCCAGCGCAAATAGCGGGTATCGGGCCGGAAAAGTACCATAGGCGGGTGACTTGCCGAGGCGTCGGTTTAGCCAGCGGATCGGGCGGCTCCACGGGAGCCATTCATTGAAATCCCCTAGCAATATCGTCAGTTGTTGGCTTGGCCGCGATAATATTTTCAACAAATCCTGGGTTTGCCGCCGCCGCTCGCCGGCGTGTAACCCCAGGTGCGTGACGATGACCCGGACATCACGGTCGTGTATCTTCAGGTCGACGTCCAACGCACCACGTGGCTCCCGGCCCGCCACGCTCAAATCGTGGCGCCGCACATTGATAACAGGTGCGCTAGTCAGCAATGCATTCCCATAATGGCTGTCCGCACGGAAAACGGCCGGACCGGCGACCGCCCGCAGCCCGGATTGACCGGCAAGATAATTTAATTGATGCAGGCCTGGTTCACCCTCATAGAGGGACTCAACCTCTTGCAGGCCGATAATGGTCGCATCCAGTTGTTGGATAACTCCGGCAATTCGTTCAGGGTCCTGTTTTCCGTCCGGGCCTATGCTTCTGTGAATGTTATAAGTCGCGGCGGAGAAACGGAGTTCTCGCGGCTCAGTCAGGCAAGTCATTCATATCGATGGCGCTAGCTGTCACTATGCCGTCGCGCCCAACGTCGAAAGGCGACAGCCAGAACAACTACTAGCACGCCCACCGTAGCGGCGATCGCGAAGGCGACTGCGTTGGGATCACGAATCGCACTCTCCAGTTGACCGACAAAGACGGTTAGGCCAAGTATGCCAGGCGTCATACCGAGCAGCGTGCCCAGCGCATAATCTCTGAACCGGATATGGGAGGCGCCGGCGACCAGATTAATTATCGTGAATGGCGCCACCGGCACCACGCGTACCGTCATCATTGTCAGCACGCCGCGTTTGGCGAAAGCACGACTAAGCTTATTGATCTTCGTTCCGCCGATCCGGCGTATGATGTCGCGTCCCGTATACTGACCGATGAGGTAGGTGACCATGGCGCTGATCAGCGCCCCTGCGAGCGAGTATATGAATCCCAATGTAGAACCGAAAACTGCCGCAGTCGCGATGATCATCAGCGTTACGGGGAACATCAACAGTCCGCCGGCAATAAAACCGCCGATGACCACCAGGGGTGCGGCGGAACTACCCTTGAATGTGGCGATCCAGGACCGGAGGCTGTCCGGGCTGAACCACTCACCCAAGGGTGTCCAACGCCATGCGGCGGCGAGGCCGATCAGCGTGAGCAATATTAAGCCGAATTGCATGCCTCTGCGGCTTGCCGGCTTTTGTTGGTCCTTCGGCACGAATATCTCCGAGAGTTGTTCAGCCGTGATTGGACGCTCCGGGTCGATAATTTCTGTTTCGGGGACTTGTTCATCGAGCGACGTTGGGACACGGCCATCCAGATTATGCAGTGACCGGCCATCTCCGCGCAATGCCTCCACGGCTGCAATTAACGAGCCCTGCTCTTCGAGCTTCTGTGAGACGCGGTCGGCCTTTGTATTCAGGTGTTCCGCCAGCAGAGTGTCGCGGAAGGCGGTGATAGCTTCCCTTATATTATTATCGTGGTCATTCGCTTCTATGGCCAGATCGCACTCGGTATCGAGCCCCATCGAGCGATTGCTCAAATTGGATGAGCCGATCCGCACCAGGACATCGTCGATCACCATGATCTTTGCGTGCACGCTGATACATTCATCCTCGGCCAGGCCCGGAATGTCCGGATAGTAGACTCGCATTCGACCATGTTTATCCGCGTCGCGCAGCCTGGTCAACAACCGGCCGCGGAGCACGTCCATTGTCTTTTGTTCCAGCCACCCGCCGGTGTGTTTGGGCAACACTATGATGATTTCCGGGCCATTCGTTTCGCCAAGGCGTTCGGCGAGCGCGTCTCCCACGATGTTGCAGGTCAGGTACTGGTTTTCGATATAAATAAAATCTTTCGCAGCCGTGATGGCATCCACATATAGACGCTCGACTTCGCGCACTTCGCAAATGTCGCGGTACTGGGGTTGGGTTCTGGCGACGGCAACCTCGACGTCTTTGAGTTCGGGCTCGACAAATCTTGGCCAAGGGTCGTTACTCGCGGGTCGTGCCCGTCGAATCCCGCGCCCGGTGGCACGGTGCCAGCGTTCCCGCACCAGTTTGCCGAGCGCGGCTGCGGCATCGCCGTCTACGATCATCTGGACGTCATGAAACGGTGGATACGCCTTGCCGTCCGGATCGTGGCGGCGGGAATCCTCCGCTTTGTGCTCTGGCGTATCCCAGCGCCATTTGCTCAAGTCGAAACCACCGACGAACGCGACCGCGTCATCCACGACCACGATTTTCTGATGGTGCGACGCACCGGGCGGATGTATGTCATCCATGCGGAAACGGAGCCGTCGGTGCGTGCGCCAGCCGAGCTTATATAGTGGCAACCATTCCCTTTCCAGCGTATAGATCATGGCGAAGTCCCAGGCGAGTACATGCGCATGCAGGCCGCGGCGGCGGGAGACCGCCGCGTTCAGAAGATCACCCAAGGTGACGGGAAGGCCGTCTTGCCGGCCGTTTTGTATCAGACGAATCCGGCTGTCAAAATCCCACCCCACAATGAGAATTGAATGCGCTGCATTTACGATCGCTTCCCTGAATGCGGCAAAGTAAGCCTCTCCGTCGATAAGGAATGCCGCCCGCTCGGCATGGACTATACGCCAGCAGTTCTCGCCGGGTTTCAATAATGGTTCTTGGGACATATCAAGCAGTACGGTGCTATTTTTTCACTCAATCAGTCGTGCTGTTTTCCCGTTGAGGCGGCTCGCAACCACAGGTAGCCGCTGATGCCGGCGAGCACCGAACCGGCCACTATCGCGGTTTTTGCGGTGAGCAGAGTCCCGGGCTCGCGGTCGAACCCCAGACCGGCGATTGATATTGACATAGTAAAGCCCATGCCGCCAAGTAATCCTACGCAGTTGCAGCGTTAACGGAACGTTGTCGATTTCCCAATAGTATGTATCTGGCTTTTTACCTGCCCCGAGAAACCCCTTGCCTGGTAGCGAAATGTGTCTATTCTTACAGTACAGGGCGAATACGGACATCCTATCCCTCTTTGTGCCTGTTCGAGGCACGTCTGCGGTACGTTTCTTAGGAAGACATCAACCCGGACAAAGCAACAATATCCGGGCATGGCCTTTAACCGTATGAACTTCGCATATTGAAGGGAGGTATAACCATGAAACAGTTTGGTCTGTACATGATGATATTTGGCGTGGGCTCTATTGTCCTGAACCTCGTCGGTTATGAGTTCACGATACTGATGTGGATCGATAACTGGGGCACCAATGTCGGCTGGGGCATACGTGCGGCATTAGTCGGTATCGGCGCGGCGATGTTTTTTCTGGGCAAGGACGCCGCAACCGCCGAAGAGTAGGGATGATCGATTGAATGACGGTGCTGCCTCCTGGGCGGTGCCGTCATCTTCATTGTGTCATCCGGCGATAGCTGGCAGAAGGCCCAGCCAGTCGATCCGTAAAAGCCGCAGATCAAACTCCGGTGTGATCATCACAAGGTGATTCCGCGGTACCTGTTCCCACACAGCGGGTCGATGTCCTCGCTATTCTTATTAAGAATGCCCACTCCCATACTGAGCAGCATGCCGATCAGCATCTGATACTGCGCGGGATCATTCCCCTGGCGCTGTGGAACGAACAAAGAGGTCGTGGAGGCGCAAAGGACGCTAAGAAAGCAAAAATGGTTTATTTTGAAGTATTCTCTGCGTCCTTTTCGCCTTGGCGTGCTTTGCGTTGCTTCCAGCCCGTGAAGGGTTGCTGGGTGTTTGATTTTGAGGCAGGTTCTAGTTAGATGTTGATCCGCTGATCGGTAGGTTACAAAATTGCGATTGCGTATTATGGGAGCTGGACATCAGATTGGCGTAACAATGAGACGCAAAAACTATTCTTCTGGTACAACGTGGGAAGCTGTTGTGGGTTATTCCAGGGCGGTAAGGGTCGGTCCACATATTTACATCTCCGGCACGACGGCTACGGATGGTGACGGCAATATCGCAGGTATCAATGATCCCTATACCCAGACAATACAGTGTCTGCGAAACATTGAAACGGCCTTGGCCAAGACAGGCGCATCATTGCCGGATGTCGTGCGCACACGTATATACGTGGTTAATATCCAGGATTGGGAGAAAATTGGTAAAGCGCACGGGGAGGTTTTCGGCAATATTCGCCCCGCCACGAGTATGGTGGAAGTCAGCCGGTTAATTTCCCCTGATATCCTGGTTGAGATAGAAGCCGACGCCGTCGTGGTCGTTGGCGAACCGGAAAATAGACAGGAGTTATCATGATCACACATGAAGGCGGCTGCCACTGCGGGCGCGTGAGGTTCGAAGTCGATGCGCCCGAGGAGCTCGATGTCAGCCTGTGCAATTGCTCGATTTGTTCAAAGACAGCTTACTTACACCTTATCGTACCGGCATCGCGCTTCCGCTTGATCCAGGGTCAGGATAATCTTGCCGAGTATACCTTCGGTACCCACGTTGCCAAGCACCTGTTTTGCAAGACGTGTGGCACCAAGTCTTTTTATGTTCCCCGGTCCAACCCGGATGGCTATAGCGTCAATGCGAGATGTTTAGAGCCATCGAGCATAAAAAATATGCGCATCAGCACGTTCGATGGTCAGAACTGGGAGCTGCACGCCCATGAACTGGCCCATCTTTCAAAAGAGTTTCCTGCAGGAGATGGGAACTAGGCTTGACCGACTTACTCCGTGGCAATGTTGGGTTATCGCCTGGGCTAGGACTTCCAGTCCGTCGCGCTGCGCTAACCCAACCTACGATCGAAAAGAAAGGGGGACAGCAGTGACGACTGGCGGTTTTCCACATGATCGGATGGAGGGAAACAGCATGATTCGTCGATGCCACAATGATGATATTGAGATCATCTGTTCTATTATCAATGATGCTGCACAAGCCTATAAGGGAATCATACCCATGGACCGGTGGAAGACCCCTTATATGTCCATGGGGGAACTGCAGCATGAGATCGATCACGGCGTGGTATTCTGGGGATATCAAGCGGACAATGCATTGATCGGTGTAATGGGCGGCCTGCTCGCGGGATTGATTATTCGCAATTAAATCCCACATCATCGCGCCCACCTTACGCTCCTTTTCTTTTGCCTTTATCTCCCCGGTACGACGTTGAAGTGGTTCATGCGGCCGGACCGCCTCCGCAAACCTTACGTATATAACGTATAACGCTTTAACCTTGGACTAACGCGTCATAGGGGCGATGGGGAGCGATGGCGTTGATGATTGGAACGCAATGTTTGACGGAGATCAAAGACCGGTACCATATTATGGTTTAGCTTTAGCATTTAATTAATGAGTGGTGGGTACAGTCGGCGCCCATATTGCGCGGGAGCGGGGACAGCCCAGGTGTGAACGCACCAGCGCAGCTCTGCATTTTCCCTAAACGATGCATCAGGCACCGCGGCCGGCGGATTCTATATCTTCTCGGAGGCGACTGAGCGACCATGAGCCAGAGCACAAAACAGTCGTACGCGGGTCTCGACGGTTATGAAGGCAGTCTCGGAGGCGTGACCCGCCGTGAGTTCCTGAAATTCTGTACCGGCATCGCCGCCACCATGGGATTACCCGCGGGCATGGGCATGAGGATCGCCGAGGCGGCGGCCAGCCCGCAGCGCCCGCCGGTGATCTGGTTGTCCGCCCAGGAATGTACCGGGTGTACGGAATCGCTGTTGCGGTCTACCCATCCCACGCTTGAGCAGTTGATCCTGGACGCCATCTCGCTCGACTACCACGAAACGCTCTGTGCCGGCGCGGGCCATCAGGCGGAGGCCGCCAAGAAGGCCTCGATGGAGGCCAATAAAGGAAAATATGTGCTGGTCGTGGACGGGTCCATCCCCACGAAGGATGGCGGCATCTACTGCAAGATCGCCGGCAGGACCGTGCTCGAGCACCTGCACGAGACCGCCGAGCACGCCGCGGCGATTATTGCCATCGGTTCCTGCGCCTCCTGGGGCGGCATTCCCTCCAGCGGCCCCAACCCGACCGGCGCGAAGGGGGTCAGCAAGATCCTGACGGATCGGCCGATCGTCAATATTCCCGGTTGTCCGCCGAATCCCTATAATTTCCTGGCCACGGTCTTACATTTCCTGACGTTCAACCGCCTGCCTGAGCTGGACAACAAGGCGCGCCCGAAGTTTGCCTATAACCGGCTTATTCACGAGAATTGTGAACGCCGGCCGCACTTCGACGCCGGACGCTTCGCGGTTGAATTCGGCGATGACGGGCACCGTAAGGGCTGGTGCCTGTACAAGCTCGGTTGCAAGGGGCCGGAGACCTATGCCAATTGTCCGGCGATTCTGTTCGGCGACGTCGGTCCCGGGGCGTGGCCCGTGGGCACGGGCGCTCCCTGCTTCGGCTGCACCGAGGAGGGCGTGGGCTTTACCAAGGCCATACACGCGCTGTCCGAGCTCAAGACCGTGACGCCGCCGGTGACCTATCCGCGCATCACCGAGGACAAGGGACAGGGCGTGAGCGCCGGTGCAGCTGCCCTGGCGGCCGGCATCGTCGGGGCCGCGGCGGGGGCCGCGGTCGTGGTGGCGAGTAAGATCGGCAAGACCAGCGACGCGCCACCCAAGGCCGGTCCTGACCCGGAGCAGGAATAGGAGGGCAGCGCCATGGCGTTGAACCGACGGGATTTTCTCAAGATCGCCGCGGCGGGTGTCGGCGCGGCGGGCGCTGCCGATACCGCGAAAGCGCTCCAGCGCGGACCCAAACCCATGCCGCCCGAGGCGCTCGGCATGCTCTACGATTCCACCTTGTGTATCGGTTGCAAGGCGTGCGTGGCGGCCTGCAAGGAGGCGAACGACATGCCGCCCGAGCATACCGGACAGGCCGAGGCCATCTGGGATACGCCCGTGGAGTTGTCCGGCAAGACGCTGAATGTCATCAAGGTCTACCAGGATGGTGACATGGAGCAGAAGGACAGGGAAGTCAACGGCTATGCCTTCGTCAAGCGGCACTGCCTGCACTGTGTGGACCCCTCCTGCGTGTCGGTCTGTCCGGTATCGGCCATGACCAAGGACCCGCTCACAGGGATAGTCGAGCATCATGCCGATCGCTGTATCGGCTGCCGGTATTGTGTCGAGGGATGCCCGTTCGCCGTGCCCAAGTTTGAATACAACGAGGCCTTCGGGCAGATCCAGAAGTGTCAGTTCTGCAGCCACCTGCAGGCCAAGGGCCAGATCCCGGCCTGTTGCGATGTGTGTCCGACCGGTGCCTCCCTGTTCGGCAAGGTCTCGGATCTGAGTGAAGAGGCGCGGCGCCGGCTCGCCGGGCAGGCCGGCGAGCGCTATGTGTTTACCAGGGGCGAGCTCGGGGGTGACCGGCCGCCACACGAGGCGAAGCTCGCCGATTACATCAAGGACATTTACGGCGAGAAGCAGCTAGGCGGTGTGCAGGTATTGTATCTGTCGGCGGTGCCGTTCGAGAAGCTGGGTCTGCCGACCAATGTGCCGGAGTATTCCTATGCCGCGATCGCGGAAGGCATCCAGCACACGCTTTATAAATGGATGATCGCGCCGGCGGTGCTGCTGGTCGGACTGCTCTATGTGGTCCGGCGCAACCTCGGCAGGCGCGGGGAAGCGGGTAACGAGAGCGGTGCCGACCAGAGTTCGGACAGGGGGCAGTCATGAGCGCGCACGAACCGGTCGGTGGCCGGCTCCTCACCAAGCCCTTCATGGTTTTCGCGGTGCTCGCTATGATCGGCTTCGCCATCCTCGCCGCGCGCTTTTTTTTCGGTCTGGGTGCGGTGACCAATCTCAACGACGGTTACACCTGGGGTATCTGGATCGTGATCGACATCATGATCGGGACGGCCTTCGGCTGCGCCGGTTACTCCGTGGCGCTGCTGGTCTATCTGCTCAACCGCGGTGAATACCATCCCCTGGTGCGCCCGGCGCTGCTGGCCGGTTTGTTCGGCTACACGCTCGGCGGCATGGCGGCCGTCATCGACCTGGGCCGTTATTGGCAGATCTACACCTTGTTCATGCCTTGGTACGCGCAATTCAATTCGATCATGCTGGAGGTGGCCTGGTGTGTGACGGCGTATACGATCGTGTTGTGGATCGAGTTCACGCCGACGTTCCTGGAACGCTTCGGGCTGAAAAACCTGCGACAGAAACTCTCCAAGGTGCTGTTTATTTTCATCGCCGTAGGCATCCTGTTACCCACCATGCACCAGTCCTCCCTGGGCACGATGCTCGTGGCCCTGGGCTATCAGGTATCGCCGCTGTGGCAGACGCAGTGGATTGGGCTGTTGTTCCTGGTCAGCGCGATCCTCATGGGCTACGCCATTGTGCCCTTCGAGGGCATCCTGGCCTCCATGGGCCTGCGCCGGCCCGTCGAGGGGGAGCTGATTGCGAGACTGTCCCGTATCATGTTCGTGGTGCTCGCGGGCTATCTGATTATTCGCTTCGCGGATCTGATCGCGCGCGGGGCGCTGGGGCTGGCCTTCGCCGGCGATCTGGATGCCGTGATGTTCTGGGTCGAGAATTTGCTGTTCGTTGTGCCGCTGCTGCTGTTGGTGCAAGCGGGCAACCGTTCGAGTCCGCGGATGATTTTCATCGCCGCCATCAGCCTGCTGCTGGCGGGGTCGGTCTATCGCATCAACGCCTATCTCGTGGGCTATCATCCCGCGGGCGGCGGCTGGCACTACTTCCCCTCGGTCCCGGAGATGCTGGTTACAGTCGGTATCTTCTCGCTGGAGGTCGTGGCCTATCTGGTGTTCGTCAAGAAACTGCCGGTGCTGCACCGCGCCTGACGGGCGTCGCCGCGGCTTTGGTAACGTGGAGGTGAAACGTGACAAAACGTATTGTCGTTGACCCAATGACCCGTATCGAGGGCCACCTGCGTGTCGACTGCGAGGTGGACAACGGCAAGGTGATCAAGGCCTGGTCGTCCGGGCAGATGTGGCGCGGTATTGAGCTGATCCTGCAGGATCGTGATCCGCGCGATGCCTGGATCTTCACCCAGCGGATCTGCGGGGTCTGCACCACGGTGCACGCCGTCGCCTCGGTGCGGGCGGTGGAGAACGCGCTGAATCTTGAGGTCCCGCTCAACGCCCAGTACATCCGCAACATGATCGTGGCGGCCCACGGCATCCACGACCACATCGTGCATTTCTATCACCTCTCGGCCCTGGACTGGGTCGATATCGTCTCCGCCTTGAAGGCCGATCCCAAGAAGGCGTCAAAGCTCGCCGAGAGTCTGTCGAGCTGGTCCAACAACAGCCATCAGCACTTCAAGCAGGTCCAGGAAAAGCTGCAAAGCTTCGTCAATTCCGGGCAGCTCGGGGTGTTCGCCAGCGGGTATTGGGGTCATCCGGCGATGAAGCTGCCGCCCGAGGTCAATTTGCTGGCCGTGGCGCATTACTTCCAGGCCCTGGACTACCAGCGCCGGGCCAACAAGATCGTCACCATTCTGGGATCCAAGACGCCGCATATCCAGAACCTGGCGGTAGGCGGCGTGACCAACGTGATCAACCTGGAGAGCCAATCGACGTTGGGTATGGAGCGGCTGTATTACATCAAGACCATCATCGATGAGCTCGGTGATTTCATCAAGAATGTCTACCTCGTCGATGTTGCCGCCATCGGTGCCCTGTATGCGGACTGGACCAAGTACGGTGCGGGCGTCACCAATTATCTTTCCGTGCCCGATCTGCCGCTCGACACCAAGGGCACCCAGTTCGCGTTGCCGGGCGGATATATCGCGAACGGCGATCTCGCCACCTTCAAGCCGATAGGCTCGTATCAGGATGCGTATTTTCAGGACGGGGTAAAGGAGAGCGTGAAGCACGCCTGGTACAAGGGCGGCAAGGGTGCGTTACATCCCTACGAGGGTGAGACCATTCCGGAGTACACCGATTTTCAGGATGAGGAGAAATACTCCTGGGTCAAGGCGCCCACCTTCTATGACAAGCGCGCCCAGGTCGGACCGTTGGCCAATGTCCTGGCCATGGTCGCCGCCGGCCATGAACCCACGAAGCGCTATCTGGATCAGGTGCTCAAGACCGCCGGCAGTGTGGCCGGCACGTCCATCCCGGTGGCGGCGCTGCATTCAACCATCGGACGCCATGCGGCCAGGGCGGTACGCACGGCGGTGCTCTATGAGGCACTGCAGCATCAGTGGCAGCTACTGGTGGAGAATTTGGCCAAGGGCGATTTCGCGACCTTCAACCGCTTCGAGTTTCCCAAGGGAGAGATCCGCGGCTTTGGCTTCCACGAGGCCCCGCGCGGTACGCTGTCACACTGGACCGTCATCCGCGACGGCAAGATCGCCAACTACCAGGCCGTGGTACCTAGCACCTGGAACGCCGGTCCGCGTGACGAGCTCGACGAACCGGGTCCCTATGAGGCCTCACTGCTCGACAATCCCGTCGCCGATCCCGAGAGGCCGTTGGAGGTCATCCGTACGGTGCACTCGTTCGACCCGTGCCTCGCCTGTGCGATCCATATGGTGGATACCCGCAGTAAAGAGGAGATCGTGCGGGTGCAGGGCGTGGGCGCGCAGTGCGGGGTGTCTTTCTAATGCAGTCGTTGGCCGGGACGTCACCCGACATCGACCGTAAAGCGACCGGTTCCCGCGGGGTGCTCGTCCTGGGTCTCGGCAACATCCTCTTGCAGGACGAAGGCGTCGGCGTGCGCGCGGTCGAAGCGCTGTATCGCGACTACCGGCTCGGCGAGGGCGTGGATGTCCTTGATGGCGGTACCTCGGGCATGGCGTTGCTCGATGACATCCGCAACCGGGATCACGTGATCGTGGTGGATGCGGTGAAAACCGGACGGCCGCCGGGCAGCGTGGTTATCCTGGTGGACGACGAAGTCCCCGCGTTCTTTCAGAGCAAGGTCTCACCGCACCAGTTGGCGTTGTCCGATCTGCTTGCCGTCCTGAAGCTGACCGGCGAGCAGCCGGCCAGTATCACTGTGGTCGGCATGGAACCGCAGAGCCTTGATATCGGGCTTGAGCTCTCGGAACTCATTGCTGCGCGCGTCGAGACGCTGGTTAACAGAGTGGTCGAGCAACTTCGCTTGCTCGGTATCGCGGTGGAGGCGGTATCGGCTTGACGGAGTGACATGGCATGAACCCACCCGGGTTCGCGTCCGCCATGAGCGGCTGGGCGCAGGTGTGACCAGTGCCCGGACCCAATGACTAATGAACATTGTTTGGTAGCGAGAATAAAGGAAGTGACCCATGAATCTTGTCCGTGGTAAGCAAACGTTATTATTGGCCGTGCTCGCATTGGCCTCGCAACCGCTGTACGCACACACCGGCGTCGGCACCACGGCCGGATTCACCAGCGGCGTGGTACATCCGTTGCTGGGTCCGGATCACATGCTGGCCATGGTGGCCGTTGGCATCTGGGCCTCGCAGCTTGGTGGGGCGGCGCGCTGGAAGGTGCCGCTGGCCTTCGTGGGTGCCATGCTCATCGGGGCGGGACTGGCTTTTGCCGGAATCGGTTTGCCGCTGGTCGAACCGGGCATCGCGGCGTCTGTTTTCGTTCTGGGCCTGCTGATTGCCTCCAGCCTGCGGGCCTCGCCGGCGGTGGCGATAGCGACAGTCGGACTGTTTGCCGTACTGCACGGCCACGCCCATGGGACCGAGCTTCCGCTGGCCACCTCGGCCGTGGGTTATACCTTCGGCTTTGTGTTCGCGACAGTCATTCTGCATCTTAGTGGTGTCGGCATCGGGCAGCTGTTGCATCGTTCACGCACCGGGCTCCTGCGCCTGGGCGGTGCCAGCGTGGCCGGGGCCGGGGCGTGGTTGCTGCTCGGCGTATGACCGGGCCGGGTCAGCCGGACCAGGCGATGCAGGCGCGCGTGTCGGCGCTCGTCGCCCGTTTCACGCACATCGGCGAGGAACGGATGCGAGAGCTGCCCATTTATCATCATGCCTTGCACGTGGAGGTGGTCGGTTTCCAGCCCTGGGAAGACGGTTCGATCGGTGTGCTCATCACGCCCTGGTTCATGAATGTCATGCTGCTCGCGGGTGACAAGAGCCGCTGGCGGTCGTTTGGCGTGGGCGATAAGGTCGTACAGAAACTGCCTTCGGGTGAACACGAGTTCGTTGTGGGCGAGGACGAAGCACTCGGCGTTTATTTATTTCGTTCGCTCGCCTCGCCCATGTTTCGTTTCAAGACCCAGGCCCAGGCGCGCAACGCGGCGGTCGTGGCCTTGCAGCGGCTGATGACCGCGGCGGCTGCCGGTGAAGAATCCGAGACGTCAAAAGACGGCAAACAGATCGACGCGCCGGGCGGTCAGGACCTGGGGCGCCGCGCATTCCTGCGCCGTCTGCTGCCTGAGGATACGTCCCGCTGACACCGCATCGGGCGTCGTCGTTTTTTTGGGAAAAGTCAGAAGACAACGCGCGTCGCCGAACGCATGCGTTGTTCGATCCCGCCGAGCGCCTCGCCTCTTTCTCCGACGATCGCCATACTGCCGTTGTCTACCGGGACGATGATCCCGCTAAAGCGGCGGTCCTGCACGGGTGTGCGGTCGCCGATGTATTCGCCGGGCATTAACAGGACCGTCACCGGACCTTTATCACCCTCCAGAACCATGTGGGCGCCGGCGTACTTGCGCATCCTGCAGCTGGCGGCGTAGTGGATCGGGCCGATATCCCGCCTGAGCTGGGTATTAAACGGTCGCAGGATATCGTTCAGCTGGGCCAGCCGTACGTTATTCCTGTCTTCGAGATGGTGCACCTCGTTGTTGACATGGGCCAGCACCACCGCATCCAGCGAGTACGGATAGTTCACGACCCACAGGCCGCTGACGAGGCCCAAGGTCAGCAACAGGCTCGCCGCCAGCGCCAACCACCGCGCCCGGCGGGTCCGTTCGGCGCGATCGACCCCCATGCTCTGACGCAGCAAAATGCGCGAGGCGAGATCGTCCGGCACGGTGATCTTCACGGCGTCATCGAGCGTGTGCTCGAACTGTGTCATACGCTCTGCGAATGCGGCGCAGGCGCTGCATTCGCGGCGATGGCGCAGCACATCAGGATCCTGGCCAGCCGGGTCCGCGGTCAACAGTCGGCGAAATTCAAGGCAATTCATGAAACGGATCCACCCTCTTTAATGCTAATGTCGTCGCCATCCAGGCGGGCACGCAGCTTTTGCCGCGCGCGCGACAGCCGTGTCATCACCGCGCCGGCCTTGATGCCGAGCAGCTCGGCGATCTCCTCGCTCGAGTAGCCGCCCAGGACCTGCAGCAGCAGCGGCTCACGGTACTCGTCCGGTAATGCGGCCAGGGCGCGCCGCAGCACAAACGTCTCGGTGCGCCCGTGGCCCTGGTCGAAACCCGGAAACCGGTCCAGATCGACCGGGTCTGAAGACGCCGTATCGGCCTGGACGCGTTCAAAGCGCCGTGCGTTTTCCCGCCGCAGGATAGTGATTAACCAACGTTTGGCCGCGCGATGATCCTGCAGGCTGTCCAAGGCCTTCCAGGCACGCATAAAGGTTTCCTGGACAATATCCTCGGCCTGTTCGCTATTACGACACAGCCAGACGGCGTAACGGTACAGGTCCGCCGAGTAGGCGTGGACCAGGGCCTCGAACTGTGTCTGCCGTGCTCCCATATTCATAAGACCCTATTTTCAGTGATTTTCTTACACGAGGGTAACGCTTTTTTCGGGCTTCTTATCACGTGAAACCTCTAAAGAGGTCCTGGCCCTGGAAGGGTAGTGGAGATCCCTTGGATTTCTTATGCCGCGGTGTCAGGAAATTGCCGCTCGCCCGGTCTTGTAGGACAGGCACGGCATGCTCATGGGTTTTCTGAGCCGTGGCTTGAATGCTAATCCAATACAACCGGAGGAGAAGTAATGAAAGAGACCAAGACCTTAGTCAACGGTGCCCTGGCCAGCGTCCTTGCGCTAGGTATGGCGATGACCGCAGGTAATGCCGTGGCCGGAAAGCCCGGGATGGAAAAGTGCACCGGCATCGTCAAGGCCGGCATGAACGACTGCGGCACCAGCAAGCACAGTTGCGCGGGCCAGGCGAAGAAGGACGGGGACCGGGAGGAGTGGGTCTATATCCCCATCGGTACCTGCAACAAAATTGTTGGCGGCAAGGTCAAGACCGCCAAGAAGTAATGCCGCGCGCGACGAAGTCTGTAGTGCACGGCATGGGAGGCGGGCCGATCCAGGGTGTCGGGATCGGCCTGCGCACGCCCCATTATGGCGTCATTCAACACGACAAGCCGCCGGTGCCGTGGTTCGAGGTATTGATCGACAATTATCTCGGCAAGGGCGGCTCACCGCTAACCCACCTGGAACAGGTATGCCGTGACTATCCGGTCACTTTCCACGGGGTGGGCATGTCATTGGGCTCCACCGATCCGCTCAACATGGATTACCTAAAGCGGTTGAAGCAGCTCGTTGAGCGCTTTGAACCCGCCTGTGTATCGGATCATCTGTGCTGGATCTCCGTCGGAGGCCACTACGCCCATGATCTCTTACCGCTGCCCTATGTCAAGCAAGTGGTGGACCACGTCGCGGAACGTATCCAACGTGTGCAGGATTTTATCGGCCGGCGTATCCTGGTGGAAAATGTGTCCAGCTACCTGACGTACAGGCCCTCTGTTATGGAAGAGTGGGAATTTCTCTGTCGGGTGGTGGGGGCGGCGGACTGCGACATCCTGCTCGACATCAATAATATCTACGTCAGCGCGCGCAATCATGGCTTCGATCCCATGGATTACCTCCGTGCGGTGCCGGTCGCGCGGGTGCGCGAATTCCACCTGGCCGGCTACGAGGACCAGGGAGAGTATTTATTAGACACCCACGGCTCGGTGGTGCATGCCCCGGTGTGGGCGCTCTACCGCAAGGCGCTGGCACACTTTGGCCCTGTGCCGACACTCATTGAATGGGACAATAACATCCCGGCATTCGGAGTCCTGCAGGCCGAGGCGGCCAAGGCGGGCGCTATCATGGACGAGGTCTGTTGCCGTGCTGCGTAAGTTGCAACAGCACTTTTTCGATGGCCTGTTTGGCAAGCAGAACGACTCGCCGATCCTGGAGCTGATTAACGACGCCGGCGCGCGTTCATCGGCGGAGCAGCTCGCGGTCTATCGCGACAGCGTGCTCGGTGGTCTGACCAAGGCGCTGGCCGGGATCTATCCGGTTTGTCGCAGGCTGGTCGGCGAGCGTTTTTTCGATGCGATGGCCGGCCGCTTCATCGTTCAAAGCCCATCGTGTTCGCCTGACCTCAATGATTATGGCGGTGAACTGGCGGAGTTCATCGCCGGTTTTCCGCCGGCCGCATCGCTGCCTTATCTGCCGGACGTCGCGCGCCTGGAATGGGCCTGGCACCGGGCATTCAATAGTGCGGATCGGCTGGGCATCGACCTGCAAGCGCTGGCCGAAATCGGCGAGGCGCGGCGCGAACACATCCTGTTTCGCCTGGCCATCAGTGCCACATTGATGGCATCGTCCTATCCCATCCATCGGATCTGGGAAGTCAACCAGGACGGCTATCAGGGTGATGGCAGCGTCGACCTCGATGAAGGCGGGGTGAAGCTGATTGTCTGGCGCCACGCGCTGACCATGCATATCGATCCTATCGAAGAGCCCGAATGGCGCTTGCTCACGGAACTCGCGCAAGGCAGGCCCTTTGGGCGGATCTGCGAGCGCTTTTCCCGGTATCACCCGGCTAATGACATCGGTGCGGTCCTTGCCGGCGCGATACAGCGTGGGTGGATTGCATCGTTTGATTTGCCACCGGCCTGAACGTGATTGTCGTGGCCCGCGCACAGCGACATTGCAGATCCGGCATGTCAGGAAATCGGGCATGGGTTGTTCAGTATAGATTTACCAGAACCTATCTCAACCGCCCTCTGGTGCTGGGTCGCAAAGGCGCAGAGTACGCGAAAAAGCAAAAACGCGTTATTTTGAATTATTCTCTGCGTCCTTTGCGCCTTGGCGTTCTTTGCGTTACTTCCAGGGCGTGAAGGGTTGCTGAGCAACGGAGGTGTCGCATGACGACCGATAATCCAATGACGTTATTATTCGATAGGGCAGGTCGCCTCGTTGAGTTATTTAATCGTTCTCTCACGTATCTGGCGCCGGTGGGGGATGTCCTGCTGCGTTTGTGGGTGGCCAATATCTTCTTTAAGTCCGGGCTGACCAAGATCCAGAGCTTTGACAGTACCATCGCGCTGTTTGAGTACGAGTATAGCGTTCCGCTGCTGTCCCCGGTCGCCGCCGCCTATCTCGGCACGGCAACGGAATTGATCTTTCCGGTGCTGTTGCTGCTCGGGCTTGCCGGTCGCTTCAGCGCCTTCGTGCTGTTCGTCCTCAATATCATCGCCGCCGTCTCGTATCCTGAGATCAGCGACCTCGGCGTGCGCGATCACCAGGTCTGGGGCATTATGCTGTTTGTCAGCATGGTCCATGGGCCCGGTAAGTTGTCGTTGGATTATCTGATCTGGCACAGGCTGCGCCACCTGTGGCGGCGCGAGGCCTAGGCGAGGTAATAAAAGCCCTCCGTGGGATCCGGCTACGGCAAGGGCTGGCCGACACCCGCGGCGCGCAGCGCGGCCTCGTCCACGCCACGGCCCACGCAACAGTCGGCAAGCGTGCCGTCGATGGTCACGGCGGGTACCGCGCGGACCCCCAGCGCCCTGGCGCGGGCCGCCACCGCGGGGTCGTTCATGTCGAGCACGCTGATCTCACACGATGGGCAGGCAATACGGTTGACCAGCTCAATGGTCTCTTCGCATACCGGACAGCCGGCGCTGTAAACTTCGATCTTACGTGTTGTCGCCATAGTGAACCTCCTGTGGCAATAAAGTGGAGTTTGTCATTGATTCTCACGGGTGTCGCACGCCGCACAGCCATGCGTGGTATCGGTCTTCCTTGGCCAGGTATTCCACAACGAGGCCGCCATCAACAGTCCCACGCCGGCATACAGCGCGGGATCGTTGTCGAACAGAAATTTGCCCAGGACGATCAGCGCGCCCGCGACTAGCCCGACGAGCAGCGGGCTGAAGCCCCGGCGTCGCCGCGCGCGGTAGGCGAGCGCGCCCAGGGCAATACCCAGAAATCCAAGGGTTAGCGGCAGCAGCCAGGTGCCGGTGGCGAGAACGCCCAGGCCCATGGCGCTCAACAAGCCCGCATACGCCGGCCAGCATGCGGGGCAGGTCAGTTTCGGCAATAACGCTACGCCGACAGAGGAGACTACCGCGATATTTAACCGCCAACGGCCCGATGCGCCTGACCGCGAGCGCAGCATGGCGGCGATTTGTTCCACCGTCGGTACGCCGCGCATGGCGCCGCCGCTGTCGGCATAGATGCGGCAGCAGGCATCCGCCCCGGGCGCCTCGCCGCCCGCCACGTCCTTGCCCTGAACAAGAATGGTCGGTGACCCGTATTGCCGCGCGTGGGCGGGCAGATCGGCCTGGCCGATGGCCCACTCGCGTCACCGCGGTGTCAGGCCGGTCGCGGCGAAGGCGCGCAGCAGCTGCGTGCGCGCTGCGCGGATGTTGGGGCAATCGAGATCATAAATCAGTTCAACGTTCGACATGCTGGGGTTCCTCATCGGGATCAAGGGCTCCAAGAATGGGACACTCCGTCACAGGCCCATTGCCGCTGCATTCCGCCGCCAGGCGTTCCAGCGCGCGCTTCATGCGGCCCAGAATCCGAATCCGTTCCTCGATATCGGTAATCTTGCCCTGCGCCCGCGCCTTGATATCGGCGCAGGATACGTCCGGGGCGGCCTGCAGCGATAACAACTCGGCCACTTCCTTCAAGGTAAAGCCGAGGTCTTTGGCCCGCTTGATGAAACGGATGCGGCGCACGACATCGTCTTGGTACTGGCGATAGCCGGCATCGGACCGCAGCGGTGTGCCGATCAGTCCTTCACGCTCATAAAAGCGGATGGTCTCCACTTTTACACCGGTTTGTTTGGCCACCTGGCCGATCGTAAGCAGTCCCATGGACCCTCCGTTGTTGGACCCGAGCCTAAACCCTGTAGCATACTTCAGGGTCAAGACCACCGGAATACCTCGGTGATCCGCCATGCGGAACCGGCGGGGGCACCCGGGCCAGGAAGGCGGCGATGGACGGCCTCAGGGCGGAATGATCACAGGAAATGGGATAATAAGATTTCGGCCCGTGCGGTCCGTGCCCGCAGGTGCCAAAGTCAATTTAAAGCTGAATGAGGGAACGTATGGCAGAATCCATCAAGACCCGCCTCATGCGGTG
This sequence comes from Acidiferrobacterales bacterium, assembly GCA_947258385.1. Classification (GTDB taxonomy): domain Bacteria; phylum Pseudomonadota; class Gammaproteobacteria; order Acidiferrobacterales; family SZUA-150; genus CAMYII01. The sequence continues at coordinate 11,047 of CAMYII010000020.1, read as the reverse complement.
GGGATTTAATTTCTTCCCCGCCTATCGTAGAACCGGCGCACGTTTTACGTACATTGCCGGTGATTTGTGCGAGATCAGGATCAGGCTTCCCCTGAACTGGAAGACACGCAACTACGTCGGTACGATTTTTGGCGGCAGCATGTACAGCGCTGTCGATCCTGTCTACATGGTGATGCTGATTAATCTATTGGGACCGGACTATATTGTCTGGGACAAGGCCGCAACCATTCACTTCCGGAAGCCCGGCCGCACCACATTGTATGCCCGGTTCACGCTGGACCAACGCGACCTTGAGGCCATTCGAGAGCAGCTTGAGCATGAACCCAAGATCGAGCGTATATTTCGCGCCGATCTGACGGACAGACAAGGGACCGTCCATGCTACAGTGGACAAGACCATTCATATACGGTGCAAAGCCGACGCCCGGAGATAGACGACATATATCGCCTGGCATTCAAGCCGGTCACCGTTGCATAGCCGATCGCGTCAGGATGGACGAAGCCCAGCCAATGACTCACAACCGGTCAAGGATGCCTCATGTTGTCGGCGCTGTATGGTGCTCGACTGTGTGGGTGCTGCAATACTCGCGTTAGTTGGCGCTTGTGCCGCGCAACCAATCCTGCGGCGGGCACACCGCTGGGTGGACGCCAATACGCCCCCTGGTGCTGTGGAAAAAACGCAGAGGTCGCGGAGGCGCAAAGTACGCGGAGAAAGTAAAAATGCTTTATTTTAAAGTATTCTTTGCGTCCTCTGCGCCTTGGCGTTTTTCGCGTTGCTTCCAGGGCGTCAAGGCTTTCTGAGCGTTTGATTTTCAGACAGGTTCTAACCGCCATTAATAAAAGTCACTCGCGGAATTCGATTCAGGTAACGCTAGGGTAGGCTATTATTATGATATGAGATATTGGGTATCGTAAACGATGAGGTTTCACATCAGAAATTCGGGGTGGCTATAACAGTGGGCAAGCGACAGGGAATCGGCCGAATCCGATTACCGATCCTGCTTGCGTTGCTTATGGCGACGTTTGCGCCCCAAGTGCTGGGACGAGACGAGGTCAGCATTATCGGGCAGATCGACTGTGTCGATGTGCACTACGAGGATTTCGCCCCCGGGTACGGCGGCAGTTACGATGGTCAGGTTTTCGTGACAGTCGGGAAGATCGTCAAGGCCCCGGGCTATGTAAGGAAAAAATGGTTCATCGGTGAAGGTGAAAATCTGATGGCGGTGATCCGCTTCAGTAATTCTACAAAGCCCAAATGGCTCAGGTATAATGGTGACTTGGTTTTTTCATTGTATCCGCTGGAGCATACCTCGGATTTTGGCGTGCTGAGTGTGAAAAAATTGAACTAGCAACGTGCCTGACGGCGCCGCGCGGAGATGGTCAGGCCAGCGTTTGATTGCGGTCAGGAACGATTTGGTAACCATTGTAATGGCAGGGACAAANNNNCAAAACAAAAGAAGGTCGACACAGGGTACGGCGTCCCGGCGAGACTTTTCTTCCCAAATGACGAAACCGTGCATGCATGGCTTTCGCTCTTGCTGGACGCCTATCATTTGGTGGATGAGGGTGTCGCCAAGGCAGTGGCCCAGGAGGAAAAGCGGGGTAAAATGCTCGCCTGCGCCAGGGGATGCTCGAGCTGTTGCAGGACCCACAAGACCATTCCCGTGTATCCTCTGGAACTGGTGGGCATGACCTGGTATGCCACGGAAAAGATCACCGGTCCCGAAAGGCAGGCACTCAAACGGCAGTTGGAGAACCATGAAGACGCGGATGCCTGCCCGTTTCTGGTTGATGGCGTCTGCTCGGTGCACCCGATGCGACCGATCGCCTGCCGGCAGTTCAACGTCTTCAACAAGCCCTGCGCCGAAGGCGAAGACCCTTATTACACACGGCGACACGATGTACTGACTCCTATCAAAAAGTATGTCAATGACGCCTTTTTCATCATGCTGCCGTTCTATGGTATGGAAGGTAAATTACAGCGGCGCAAGGCCATCGACAGCGGGGCGGTGCACAAACTGGCGCGGCCGATGCGATCCTGCAACTGGACAAGCCTGGCCGAGAAGATGGACGCGTTTGATCGAAAGGCCGCCGAAGGAGCATAGCGGGTTCGTTTGCATCGGTTCATCAAAGCATTACTTAATGATCTGGTCTGGAAACAGTAATCACCTGGAATCAGCGCAAGGACTATCGAGGAGAATGGCATGAAGCAGTTGGGTGTGTTGACATTGTTATTAGTGGTCGGTCTAGGCACAGCGCAGGCAGCGGTAACGGGCAAAGTTGTTGAATACCGCGCGGGTAAGACCGTGTTGAAAGGCTATCTGGCCTACGATGACGGCGTTGCGGAAAAACGCCCCGGTGTGCTGGTGGTACATGAATGGTGGGGCCACAACGAGTACGCCCGCAAGCGCGCCAGGATGCTGGCGGAGTTGGGTTATACGGCGCTCGCGGTTGATATGTATGGTGACGGGAAACAGGCCGCCCATCCCGAGGATGCGGGCAAGTTCTCCACCGAAGTAAAACGGAATATGGCGAACGCCAAAGCGCGCTTCGTGGCGGCGATGGACCTTTTAAAAGGACAGAAAACGGTTGATCCCGAGCGTATCGCGGCGATCGGCTATTGTTTTGGCGGGAGCATCGTGTTGGATATGGCCCGCATGGGCGTGGATCTTGACGGTGTGGTCAGCTTTCATGGGAGTCTGTCGACGTCAAATCCGGCAAAACGTGGCGTTGTCAAGGCAAAGGTGCTGGTGTGCAACGGCGCGGACGACCCCTTTGTATCTCAGGCTCAGGTCGCGCAGTTCAAGAAGGAGATGAAGGACGCGGGCGTTGATTTTAAGTTTAAATCCTATAAAGGGGCCAAGCATGCGTTCACGAATCCCGACGCTGACAATAATGGGAGAAAATTCAATCTCCCTTTGGCATACAGCGGGCGGGCCGATCGGGCATCTTGGAGCGATATGAAGAAATTTCTGGATCGAGTCTTAAAAAAATAGCATAGCCCGGGCGCGCTAGCGCGCGAGTTGACCGCTTGACTGTCGCCCGGATTCACTATGCCATTCAGGCAGATCAAAATAAAAGCACGTACCATTGCCTGGGCCGGTTTCAAAACTGATCTGCCCGCCATGTTTCTCGATAATCGCCTTGGCGATGCTTAATCCCAGTCCAGCGCCGCTGCGGGCGCCGTCGTTAAAGACATCAGCCTGGGTGAACGGTTTGAAGATTTGATCGCGGAATGAATCAGGAATGCCGGGGCCGTGATCGGTTACCGATATTCTGATTAGCCCTTCATGGCGCGTAAGCTGGACCTCGATCCTGCCTCTTGGCGGCGAAAATTTCAGGGCGTTTGCGAGCAGGTGATTAATCACGTGCGTGAGGCGGCTTTGATCGGCATGAACCCAGGCGCCCGGCAGGGTTTGGTCCAGCACCAGTTGCCTGCCGGTTTCTCCGTGATGAACGCGGTTGTTGTCAATGATTTGTCTGATAAGTGCTGCGAGGTCAACCGGTCTCAAATCAAGCCTCATTTTTCCTGACTGGATGTCGTCGATGTCGAGGATATCGTTAATCTGATACACGAGACGCTCCATATTATTGCGTGCAATAGTCAGAAGCGAGGTGCCTCTCTCGGACAACTCTCCGGCAGCCCCATCCGCGAAGAGCTCAAGGGAGTTCACGACCGATGCCAGCGGTGTCCTGAGTTCATGACTGACGGCGGCGATAAATTGCGTCTTCATGCGATCAATCTTCTTGCGTTCGGTAATGTCGCGTATTATTCCGATATGCATGTGCCAATCATCGAACCACATATCACTGAGACCGACTTCCATGGGAAATATGGAACCGTCGTTGCGCCGTCCGCTGATCTCAAGACCGAATCCTGTCATTTTCCCATTTCTTGTGGTTTTATAGTCATTGAAATAATTGTCATATTCATCCTGTTCGGATTCCGGCATCAGCATCTTGAAGTGCTTTCCGATCATTTCCAGCTCTGAATATCCGAAGATACGTACCGCCGCCGGATTCACGGTCGCGATCAATCCGTCATCATTCATTGTGATGATACCGTCCAGAACATTATCGACGAGTGCATGAATACGGCCTTCACTCTGCCGCAGGTTTTCCGCAATCCGTGCCCGTTCCTTGATTTCCTGCTTCAGGTCCCTGTTCAGTTTCTCAGTAGATTCTTTTTCTTTTGCCAGGTAGGCAATGAGGTCACTATTCCTGAAGCGCAGGTTTAATGAAGTCAGCGTCGTGACATACATGCGTCGGGCGGTGCCGAGCATAAGTGCCATAAACACGACCGACATGGCGCCCATCGCAAGCAGTATTTCACTGTCGGCAAACAGGAGGTGCAGGATTAACGGCATCAGGACGGTGAGAATGAAAATGCTCGCCGTTCGCATCAGGGCTGAAAGATTTACCACGCCGCCGGCTGTTGTACCTGCGAGAATGAAGATGACGAAAAGACGGTGGGGCAGATCTTCCGGAAACAGAAAAATGGCAACAGCACCCCAGGTGCAACCAGCCAGGAATACGCCAGCGGTGAACCAGAATCCCCAGCGGGGTGCGTCGGCGGGCGTCATCGGCGCGCGACGATAGGCGTGGACGAGGACATAGCGACAGGCCGTGATCAACACAATGACCCCAAGCCAGACGAGCAAGGCCTTATGAGAAATGACGTTCCGCAACAAGAAAATCAAAATGAGGGCGTTGGCGACGGTAGCCATCAGGCTGCCGGGAAGATTCGTGTACAGGAGCTTGATCTGCTCGGCGTACAGCCGGGCCCCCTGCGCCGCGTTTAGCTGGGTCTCGGGCATAGCGGGCGCCTCGCCCGGCCGTTGCAGTGCGGACTTTTCGGTGACGGCGTTCATGCTGCGGCCACCCATGCCATTTTGACATGGGTGGCCGGCTCGTGATGAAGCACGGGTCCCACCCCTCTTTGCCTGTTCGTTCTACAGGGTAATCGAACCCTGATTACCTATTTTTATGCAAGTTTTATACCTTTTCCTCCTCTATGTGTATGATTTTAACGCTTTTTTCAGCCAGGTGCCCCATTTCCCCGGTGTTTTTGGGTGATAGCTGGCTGCATACTTGATGCCCAATCGGGTCGGTCACGCTGAAATTCAGCGATTAGGCGGGCCTGCAAGTGACCGACAGCGTCATGCGGGTGGCTGCAGGCAGGCAGTTGATCGAGCCTCCCGGATTCGGTCCTTATCAGCGAAGACCTGTTGAGTTTGATCGATCGAGCGCAGAGGGAATGGGGTGCCGGATTGGTTAACCGGTGCGATGGAACTCAAAGTACCGTTGCATCCTTGTATACATTCGCCGGGACCACCGGGAAGAAAATACTGTTATAGTCGGTCGGCATCATGCTGGCAGTTGCACGGATCGAGGAGCACACGTGTCATGACAGACCGGCCGCGAGTACAGATCGAATACTGCACACAGTGCCGTTGGTTGCTGAGGGCGGCGTGGATGGCGCAGGAGCTTCTGACCACGTTTGACACAGAGCTTGGTGAGGTGGCGTTGATTCCCGGAACCGGCGGTATATTCGACGTGCGCGTCGACGGCGAGACAGTTTGGTCCCGCAAGGAGCAGGGGCGTTTTCCAGAGTCAAAAGAGCTGAAACAGCTGGTCCGCGACCGCGTGGCGCCGGAAAAGAACCTTGGGCATTCGGAGCGTTAAGTCGTACGGCTGCCAGTCCATTGGACTGGTAACGGCCGCTCGTGGGCAGTGCGCGATGCATGGTCAGATGCATTCCCATCCGTCCCGCGGCTGTGTAGCAGCATTGTCGCCCCAGGCTGCCTGATTTCAGGTCGTTGCGTTGAGGAGATGGGGAGTAGGCAAGGTGTGGAAACCTGGAGTTTGGCGCCTGGCCTTGTGATTAATACACAATTGACAAGTAAATTATTGCACAGATTTTTCGATACGTTTTGGATTTAATTAACATACGGCACAAAGGGGAGAGCGACCGGGCTTTTTGGCGAGCTATTCAAGCGCAAACAATCCATGCATTGCATGAAGGGGGGGACTACAATGCATTCCTGGCTTGAGTATCCGAATCATTACCAAATGTGCAGGGCCTGCAATGGGACCGGTAGCATAACTTGCTCGATCTGTGCGGGCAGGGGTATGCGCTACGAGACACATTACGATTATGGCAGGGACGGCAGGATCCTGATTCACGAGTCACTGGGGCGATGCATTATGTGTGCCGGCAGCGGTAGCAGTCCGTGCTATCATTGCCATGGCAGCGGGAGCCTCAGAAAACAGGTATCAATAACAATAGCCACGACTGAATCTGCCCGGAAATAACCTAGAACCCCAGCAGACTCTTCGCTGTAAACAGATCCTCGCAATAATTCTGTTGTAATTCTTTTATTATTTGGCCTGGTCGCAGGAACCAGGATTATGCTGCCAGTTGCCGGATCCCTCAGTCACGCCACTCCGTCTCTTTCAACGCGTTTTTCTCAATATTGTTCTTATATGCTTTTGGTATTCGGAGTGGCGGCGAAACTGGAGGAGTGTGATAGATCGCTAGAAGGCAGCTTCACCATTCCATGAAAAACAGGTCCGGTATTGATCGCTAAATTCCCGATCTAAGGAAGCGCTGAGGTTAGTCCGGGGGGTGACCACCATATTGCAGACACGTCAAATGGTTGAAATAGGGAACAAGTCACGGGAGGCGGCAAGAACATGCGCCGCGCCGAAGCGGCCGGAGGGGCGGTGTACGGACGTAATCCCAGCAACACCGAGGCTGAAAAGTGTCCATGTATGGACTTTTCCGGAGGTTCCTTAATATCATTGTGCCCATGGGCCGGCAACGCTTTCCACAAAAATCGGGATCAAAGTATATCACGTCGGCAGGGATGCAGCGTCTGCGTGACGAACTTGCGTATCTTTGGAAAGTCAAAAGGCCAGAGGTTACGCAGGCGGTGTCCGAAGCCGCGGCGATGGGGGACCGTTCTGAAAACGCAGAGTATATCTACGGTAAGAAGCAACTGCGCGAGATCGACCGTCGAATCCGTTTCCTGCAAAAACGCCTCGATGATCTTGTGGTAGTCGATCGGCTTCCCGAAGATCAGGGTAAGATATTCTTCGGCGCATGGGTGCGTCTGGAGGACCAGCAGGGAAAAATTCTCATATACCGAATCGTCGGACCGGACGAGTTTGATATTGGCAAGGGTTGGATCAGTGTAGATTCGCCACTCAGCCGGGCTCTAATGAAAAAAAAAGCAGGCGATGAAGTGATCGTTGAGCTTCCCGTGGGCAAGTCGGAATATACCATACTGGAGGTCAGCTATCAGCCGTTTACCCGCTGATGGTTCTAACGCGAGCTCGGCGGGAAACCGTTTCGTAATGTTGTCCCTGAAATGCTTGATGTAGAAAGGGTATGTGGAGCACTATCATTGATAGTGATCTTTCCCGTGTGTTGCAGGCTCAGGCGGAAGATGACGGCAAAATACTTTCGATTTGATGTATACTTGGCATAATGGTTTTGCCGGGGGGATACGCTATAAATGAAACGTCATAGCAGTAACACATTGTTGATCTCGGTGATATTGGTTTCGGTATCGCAGATTGCATATATGGCTTGTCTCGTCAGTGCAGCCAACGGCGCCCCTGCTTCGGTGCCGGCATTAGACGAAATGGAATCCAACAGGTACTGCTGGAAGCATACGACTGATGCACACGGCACTGCCCGGCAGATGAATGATGCTGGTATTCGCAGGGAGATCGAGGACTATCAGGCGTTGGTCGAGAAGGCTTTGGCGTACCGCGCTGAGAGCATAAAGGTGGCCGACCGGCTCAAGCGCAAAATCAAACAGCGCAAGCCGCTGTCAGGCGCAGATCTGGATACGCTTAATCAGGGTACGGTTGCCCATTTGAGCCTTCGGGAAGAGCTTTACGCGGTCGCCCAGGCGCATGAATGCTGGGTCGATGCGCCCGATGAAACCTTGCAGCAATTCCGTATCTCCCAGAAGGACCGGTTGACCGCGGTCATGCTCTCGCTTTCCGCAGCCTTGGTGCTCTATGATAACTATCTTCTTGCAATATCTATCTTCGAGGAAGACCGTAAGCTTCGTCGTTTACTCAATGCCCGTGACACGGGATATAAGATCGGTCGGGCCGAACTGGCCAAGGTGACACTGTTGTACAATTCGCCCAGCAATCGCCATCGCGTTATATCAGCGAGGGAATTCTACGACAAAATGGTTGAACAGGCGCCGCGAGAGTTTTTCAGAGATAGCGGGTCGAGCTATTTGTACATGCTCATATCCCAGAGCCCTACGTACAATATGACCAAGAAACACTCATCGCTTGACGGCTTGGGAAGACAGATGCAGTTTTTTGGATCGGTTACCGGCGACAGCCTGAATCACCTTGGCCGTGAAGGCGTTAATATCTTCAGCATGCTGTTTGGGAACTCTGTTGGGCTCATCGAGACGCGCAAGGGGAAACTCTACGGCCGGCCTCAGATGTCGCGATTGATCAAAGATCGACTTCAGGCCGGAGATATACTGCTGGAAAAGACGCCATTCCGGCTGACTGATAAGTTTATCCCCGGGCACTGGGGCCATGCAGCGGTTTGGATAGGTACAGAAGAGGAGTTGAGGTCGCTGGGTATCTGGGACCATCCACTGGTCAAGAAGCGCCGTGGGCAGATCAGGAACGGGCAGCTTATAGTGGAGGCCCTGCGTTCCGGTGTTGAGATGAGCACCCTGGAGGAATTTCTTAATGTCGATGACGTCGGGATCTTTCGTGTTTCCCGGCAAGACAAGGAAGACACGGCCGAGATCATTATCCGGGCGTTGCGGCAGGTAGGCAAGGCCTACGATTTCAATTTCGATGTAGAGACCACGGACAGGATCGTGTGTTCGGAGCTGATCTACGCTGCGTATACCGGAATTGATTGGCCGACGGAAAAGGCGTTGGGCCGCGCTACGATCAGTCCGGATCACGTTGCGCTGAAAGCGTTGAACGGCGGACCGCTTCGACTAGTCGCATTGTTTCATGATGGTGAATTGGTGAAGAATAAAGCGCTCAAGCAGTTGGCGGTACTGTTGGATCAGGACTGAGTGCTGTTGTGACCCATGAAGACTTGATGGTTGCATGGAATTGGAGGCCGATCCGGGCGTGTCCAGGAAGATTTGTTTTGTCCGGCTGCATGCAGGATCTAACGCCGGCGGATTTGCTCGGGACAGAGGTCGGCATATGTGAATTTAACGTTGACAATGCGAGTGACCCTGTTGTCGTTGCCCCGCTGGACCATGGTGGCCTGATTTCGTACAGGAAGCGGGATGGATCCTATATCCATACGCTCAATACAACGGAGGGTTTTCGGCGGAAACTATCACAGCTGGGCATAGTTTTCGAAAATTATGAGAACCCGCAGCTAAAATAGTGTCAAACTAAGGAACCTCTGGTTTATTTCGTCATTCCGGCTCGCGGGAATGACAGAATTGGAATTAATCAGACCTCCCCTAAAATAGTCATGCAGGGTGGGGGCGGTGGGTCTCCGGCCGATACACGGCCGTGCAGTGAGTAGTAAAAGACTGGGATAAATCCCACTGATCCTCGAGCGCTATGGCCGATCCGACAGTCAGGTTTTCCAGCAGGGTAGAGATGTACAAGAGATACAGGCCGGGTTACCCGCCGGCCGTTGTCGAGCTCATGAAGCAAAAGTGCGGGCTTTCACCCGATGCGATGATTGCTGATGTCGGTTCGGGAACGGGGGGTTTTTCATCTTTGCTTTTGGCAAACGGTAATCATGTTTTCGGGGTCGAGCCAAATGCCCGGATGCGGCAGGTCGCTGAACGCCGTTTCGAGAATTGCGCGCGGTTTGTCAGTGTGGCAGCCACCGCTGAATCAACCCGGCTCACAGAGCACAGTGTGGATTTTATCACGGCGGCACAATCATTTCATTGGTTCGACAGGCAAAGCGCCCGAATAGAATTTGCCCGCATACTCAAAACCGGCGGTTGGGTTGTGCTGGTGTGGAATAGGACAAGAACCTCCGGTACCCCGTTCCTCGCTGCATATCATAGTCTGCTGCGGACTTATGGTACCGATTACGATATTGTGCGGCGGGGGCATGGTAATCAATCGATGCTTGAATCGTTTTTCAGTCCACATGGAATCGAGGTTACGGTATTCGATAACAGGCAGTTGTTTGATTTCGATGGCCTCAAGGGCCGGCTGCTGTCGTCATCCTATACGCCGGAACCAGGTGAATCGGGATTCGAAGGTATGCTGTATGAGCTTGGACGGATTTTCCAGACCTACCAGGTGAACGGCAAGGTCAGTTTTGAATACGATACGCGGGTATGCTATGGACGGCTTTCGTGAATGGGCGGCATGAGGCTTTGGGGTTTACTAGAACCTATCTCAAAATACCTTCCGCGCCGTGGCGTTGTGGAACAAACGCAGAGGTCGCGGAGGCGTAAAGTATGCGCAGAAAGCAAGAACGCTTTATATTCTGAAGTATTCTTTGCGTCCTCTGCGTCTTGGCGTACTTTGCGTTGCTTCCAGGGCGTTTGAGGCAGGTTCTGAAGGTTCTCAGGAGTTTGAGCGTGGTGGATGAGAAAAACTCGGTGATAAGAGCACTGGAAAATACACTTCCACAAGTCGGTGTGGTCGTCTGGCTGGGGCTGCGGCCAGGTCGGCGTCTGCCAGTCCAGGCCATTAAAGCAGTACAGGCCGTTGTCGGCGAGGGTCTGGTGGGCGATCATTTTATGGGTAGCGGTGCCGGTAGGCGTCAGGTCACATTGCTGCAGTATGAGCATCTAAAAGCCGTTGCATCTTTCCTTGGGCGCATGGATATCGATCCGGCGTTACTGCGTCGTAACATAGTCGTAAAAGGAATCAATCTGCTCGCATTGAAGGACAAGCAATTCGGCATAGGCGAGGCCTTGATGGAGATGACCGGTCATTGTCACCCGTGCTCGCGCATGGAGGAGATGTTGGGGGAGGGCGGTTATAATGCATTGCGGGGCCATGGAGGCATCACCGCGCGTGTGGTGCGCGGTGGTATCATCCGCCTCGGA
>CAMYII010000019.1 GCA_947258385.1 Acidiferrobacterales bacterium | reverse complement strand
GAAAACATGCAAAACTAAAAAGGCCCCAGCGTAAGCTGGGGCCTTTTTAGTTTTGGCGTCCCCAAGGGGATTCGAACCCCTGTTGCCGCCGTGAAAGGGCGGTGTCCTAGGCCGACTAGACGATGGGGACGGTGACTGGCCAAAAACAGGGGGCTGGTTGAACCAGCCCCCATGCATCTGACATCTGGTGGAGCTAGGCGGGATCGAACCGCCGACCTCTACACTGCCAGTGTAGCGCTCTCCCAGCTGAGCTATAGCCCCGAAGGGGGCGTACTTTACGGGGGGTGCGGCGCGAGGTCAAGCCGTGACGCCGCCCCTAGTCCCCGAGAAAGGCGATGGCCGCATCCAGGCGCGCCAGGGTCCGCTCGCGGCCGAGCAGAAACAGGGTGAGATCGATGGGCGGGGAAAAGCCGCGCCCGGCCACCGCCACCCGCACCGGCTGGGCGAGTTTGCCGAGTTTGAGGCCGTGAACGTCCGCGGTTTCGGTGATCAGCGCATGAATGGCCTCGGCGGTCCAGTCGGGCAGGGCCGCCAGGTTGTCGCGAAAGTCATTGAGCGCCGCCTTGATGTCGGGCCGCAGGTGCTTGGCGGCGTCTTTTTCGTCATAGCGCTCGAAATCCTTGTAGAAGAAGGCGCTGTTGTGCGCCATTTCCGTCAGGGTCTTGGCGCGCTCCTGCTGCGCCTTGACCACCTCGACCAGCTCCGGACCACTGGCCGGGTCGACGTCGAGCCGCCCGAGATGCCAGCTCAGCTGGTGGGCCACATGATCGGGCGGGTTGTGCTTGATGTAATGCTGGTTGAGCCACAGGAGTTTGTCCGGATCGAAGCTCGCAGCCGCCTTGTTGACGTTGGTGACATCGAAGCGCTCGATCATCTCATCAACGCTGAACACCTCCTGATCGCCATGGGACCAGCCGAGTCGCACCAGGTAATTCAGCAGCGCCTCGGGCAGGAAGCCCTGCTCGCGGTACTGCATCACGCTGACGGCGCCGTGGCGCTTGGACAGGCGCTGGCCGTCGGGGCCCAGGATCATCGGCACGTGGGCGTAGATCGGCAGGCTCGCTCCCAGGGCCTTGAGGATATTGATCTGGCGCGGGCAATTATTAAGATGATCGTCACCGCGGATGACATGGGTGATTTCCATGTCCAGATCATCGACCACCACGGTCAGGTTATAGGTCGGGCTGCCGTCGCTGCGGGCGATGATGAGGTCATCGAGCTCGCGGTTGCTGACCACCACCCGCCCTTTGACCAGGTCCTCGATCGCGACCGAGCCTTCCTGCGGATTCTTGAACCGGACCACGGGTTCGACGCCGGCCGGCGGCGGCCCGGTGCGCTCGCGGCAGCGGCCGTCGTAGCGGGGCTTTTCCTTGCGGGCCATCTGCGCGGCGCGCATGGCGTCCAGCTCCTCCTTGGAGCAGTAGCAGTGATAGGCCTTGTCTTCGTCCAGCAGCTGCTGGATGACTTCCCGGTAGCGCGCCACGCGGTCGGTCTGGTACAGCGGGCCCTCGTCGTATTCCAGCCCCAGCCAGGTCATGCCTTCGAGGATGGCGTTGACCGACTCGGCGGTGGAACGCTGGATATCGGTGTCCTCGATACGCAGCACGAAGCTGCCGCCGTGGCGACGGGCATAGAGCCAGGAAAACAAGGCGGTGCGGGCACCACCAATATGCAGGTAGCCAGTCGGACTGGGGGCAAAACGGGTTTTAATACTCATCAATCTTTATCACTTTAAATTAGCTCGGCTATTGTATTCAAATGGCCAGGTTCGTCCAGAGATTAATTACCGGTTTTGCTATCAATGAAGGTAGCCAGTTCAGCAATACTCTGGTGCTCGAACATATCAGTCACATCAACCACGCCGGGCCAGGCCTCGTCGATCTCCTGATGCACTTCGGTCAGGTTAAGTGAACTAAGCCCGGTTTCAAAAAGGTTATCCTGTATCGCGATGGATTTATCTGTCCCTTATGTCAAGAAGTGATGGGCGCCACTGCGGAGAATTTAGCCGAAAAATATAAGATCACGCGTCAGGAAGCGGATGAATACGCTGTGATCTCACAACAGAGAGCTGAGGTGGCTCAAAATGAAGGG
>CAMYII010000018.1:11244-33656 GCA_947258385.1 Acidiferrobacterales bacterium | reverse complement strand
CAGCATCATGTTTTTCCCCCACGATGTGCGCCAGGCCAGCCTGAACGGCATCAAGCCGGGCATGCAGCTGCGGTTCCGGCCGCGGGTGGAGGGTCAGACCACGATCGCGGCCGACCTAAAGCCGGTCGGGGGGGAGCAGGCGGAGCAAGCGACGGAGCTTGGAATTCAGGACGAGAACCATCCAAACTCGTAAGCGCCTCACGGCCCAGGTCTCGAACGCACGCTCGTGTCGGCCCGAATGCCGCCGGGTTCACCGTCGGGGTCTTCATCGGGTCGCTCGTCTCGGCGAGCGCCGTCCAGATCCCCGGGACCACGATCGTCTTTGCCGGTTCACCCGCCCCGATACGGGAGCGGCGGAACCGACGCGGGGTCATGGCTTGCCCAGCCCATACCCGTCGTTGTCAGCGTGTCCGTGAATTCCCGAGCAGGTTCCGGCATGCGTGAGCGCACTCAAGGCGCATATTTTATTCTTCATCGCTAGGGCGATGTTGTATTGAAAACAGCCGCCCCGGAAAGATCAGCGGGGCGTATTGTATCGTCCCAATTTATTCGCATAGTGTGACTCAAGATATCGATCCGTGCTCGATGTGTTGCACTGACACCATCCGGTTTCAGATCGATTTCGACATCGGGAATGGCCTTTATATTGAGCCATGTAACGGTTCCGGTCTCTATGATTGTGTCAAACGCGTCACGCAGGGTATAGCTGTAATCCCGGGTCGTCGGATCGACCCGAGTGAGTTCGATGGCCTCCACATCGGTGGCTTGCGCCTGGATTGATCCGGATACGCGGCGCCACGTCCGGGTCAGCGGAAAGCTGACATTTGCCGGATTACAGGAATAGGGTTCAACCAGTTCGTCATCATATTCCGCCGTGGCCCATATCGTGTCCAACACAGTCTGCCCGGCGGTGCTCAACCATGCGCCCGGGCACTGGGTATCGGTGCCAAAGCGGAGCGCAAAATGGACCTGGTAGTAGATATTTGCCGGGTCGTTATCGATGGTTCCCGCCGTGCCGATGACATCGCCTCGCGCCACGGATGTGCCAACTGCAATGCCGGGTGCTACGTCCTGGAGGTGCCCCGTCTCGGTTTGCACGCCAGGCCGGTGTCGAATCGCTACCGCATACTGGTTCCAGTCGGGGTCAAGATCGATACTGACGACAACGCCGTCCGCTACGGCCCGTGCCTTGGCGCCCATCGCGAACTCAACGTCCCAGCCGCCATGGCCCTCGGGGTGTCCACCGCCGTGGGCGCCATACGGCCACAGGCCCATGAAGGCCTTGGCGCTGTCACCGGTGGCAACGGGCATATCCATACGGAATGGGGCTCCTGCGCCATTGCCGGTAAACACGTAGCGGCCGGACTCTGTGCCCAGCCAGAAAAAATCATCATCACCCGGCAACATATATATTGTTTCGTCCAAGGCGGTTTCTCTTGGACCGCCGCCCTCAGGAACGCCACTGATGACCAGGCGCCACTGCACACGCGCGGGATTCTTAACAAGGTAATGTACGTCTGTATCATTGGCCGTTACGATTTGCCGCACCATAATTCGTACCAGCAGGTCATTGTAATTGGCATATAAGTGATCAAAGCCAGCCAGCCAATCGGCTCGAGTGCGCCCGTCATTTAAGAAGTTCGATGAAAACTCCGTCGTGACCGTTGCCTCGGCCTCGATGTGTTCGGCGAGGTTTGAGAACATCTCAAGCACTTGCAGTAGCGCGGCCCTGTCGGCCAGACCCTCTTTGCCGCCAAAGAACGGGCCGCTTTCTACGCCCATGCAATGGGTGGTACTGAAGTCGCCTTGCATGATTTTGGCGGCGTCATCCCAGGCACCGTTCATTGTCGATGTCGCGGGGCAATCACCCATGGACGCCAGCTCAATCGTGTGATTGAAACCGGCGCTGTCCCAGTCCATGATGTTTCCGGCGCAAGTGAACAAGGTGCAGTTTCCCAGACTCACAAACCCTCCCGCCAGGAAACCGCCGCCAGTGTTTTCGATTTTCGGGAACAAATATGTCGGGCCACCGTCGGGAGAGCCAAACAACCAATGCGCAACCGTGAACGGCTTCAGGTCGCGGGTAAAACTGACGGCGATGGGTCCGCTACCGTTATCGAAGCTGCCCGATAAGGTGTTACCGTTGAGGGTACCGCTAAAGCGGCCGGTCCAACTCTCCTTGGGGTTGTCAGCGGCAAAATCGATACTGACATCGCCAGCGCTACGGCTGCCCTCGGTGATCCAGGTGCCCGGGTCGGCGGGTAAATATCCCAGCAGATGATTACCGTTACGTTCCTGCAGAATGATATAGCTCTCGTGCCCCAGCAGCTGACCTTTCCAGACACCGGTGAGCGAATCGCGCGGGTTCCCCGGAGTGCCGCCGTCCCCACCACAGGCGCTCAGGAGCAGGAGTCCCGTGATCCATCCAAGACGCGATACATCATGCAAGCGTTTCACAGCGGTTCACCCTTTTTTGGAAGCTGGTTTTGTCCACCTGGGTGGTGGACGGGCTTAAGTCGTTTCATACCCATGAGTCGCGGCATGCGCATGGGGGGTTCAATGCGGCCGCGCTGGCATCGGCAACATCCGAGCAATGCCACAGGCGCCCAGGGTCAACAGGGTGATCAGTACAACGATGGGTCTACAACGCGTTATGTTATTCATAGTGGCTTTCCTCTTCGGTCCGCGTGTTCAATCCCTTGTTGAGTCGTATTGCGCGTCCGTTCGGTTCAATATCGCTCTTGCGCTCCCGGTGGTAGCGCCGGACGCTGGCTTGGTCCCTGTACGAAAAGCTCCAGGTTTCGGGTGGGCGATTTCCGATAGGCCCTTACCCTACACAGCAGGGCTCACCGCTGACTCACCGCTGGGCCCGCGAGCAAAAATGCGTGGGAAACAGAGAGAAAAGCCCGAGAAAAGAATCACTTAGGGGCTTGAGGTGATACGGGTAGGGGAGGGTCAGGTTGCATTTTTGACCCCACAATGAGAGTGCTAAGCCAGTTATTAGCCCGATGTTGGGTATGTTGTGTTGAAGTATCAGAGAGTTGGTTTGGTCCGGTTCAGGGTTCATCATGGGTACTTCCGGCCTGATGTGCGCAGTCCCGCCGGGCTCAAAGCGCAGGGCATGTATGGATTTCATGCACCCTTGGTCTCAAACAAAAAGGCGGGGCGGCTGATTCAGCCGCCCCGTTCAAGTTTACAACCTATAAAGGTATTACCAGTCAAGATAGCGGGTGGAAAGGCTTATATTACAAGATTTGATACCCTTCGGTGCCGCGCGTACTATTATTAGAGGCCTGTATTTTCAAATCTTGCCGTGACGGTGCGGTTAGCGTTCATGGTAACGGTGCACTGCGTCCCGGGAGTTGCATCACATCCAGACCATCCATTAAAGAGCGAACCTTTGTCAGCACTAGCCGAAAGCGTTACGACAGTGCCACCATCAACGAGTCCATTGCAATCCGACCCGCAGTTAATCCCGGGTGCCGTTACCGTCCCGCTCCCGGTTCCAGATTTACTCACGGTAAGCGTGAACTGGGAAAATGTTGCGACATCGCTTACGAGATTGGAGAGGCCCGTCCCAAAGCCGTTTCTTGATTCGACCTGATAACAATGACTACTCGAAGGAGACAGACTTGAATGGATATAGGCCTGTGTATCAGGGGAAAGTAAAGCAATTTCGCTAAAGGCGCCGCACGATCCCGAGAAATCCGCATGCATTACGGCGTAGTTCGCTTCATTGGTAGCATTATCTGTCCATGTTAACCGTATTGTTGAGCTTGAAAGCGGGGATCCTTGAAGGTTAGTGGGTGCCGCCGGGGGCGAGGTCGCTGCCGCATCGGTCGTCGCGCTCGCGACGTTAGAATAGTCCGAATCCCCTGCGGTATTGAACGCGCTCAACCGGTAATAGTAAGTGGTGTCAGCGTTCAGCCCATTATCGTCTATCATGGTTTCGTCAGGCCCGGTGGCCGCAATTTCCGTAAAGCCAACGGTCTGATCTAAGCTTCGTTCAACCCGAAAGCCATCTTCGTTATCCGAGTTGTCTACCCACGTTACGCGGATACCAGACTCGGACAGCGTCGAGGCTACCACAGAGGTCGGTTCGATCGGGATTGTTTGGGACGGGCCTCCGCCGCCTCCACCCCCACCTCCGCCGCCACAGGCGGTCAGGGTGAATAGCGCGATCAACAGAACGATGCGTTTCAAACTAAAATGAGTTGTGTCATTCATAGCTTCTCTCCTCAGTCGTGGGTTACAAGTTCAATCCCTTGCTGAGTCGTGTTCATTACTCGCTCGGTTCAAAGCCGGGCTTGCGGCGGGGCGGGTTTGTGTCTCCTAAAGGAGCCTTAAGGAGCCCAGGTAGAGAAAAGAGATTGGCGCAACTGGATGATGCAGGTGACAGGCCTGTCACCTGCATCATCTGATGGTAGATCTCTTTATTTTTTCTTTATTGGGCGCGACACCAGACTACGCATCGGGAGTTCTTTTAACGCCGTGCCTTTTTGAAGGGTTTGCGGTTGGACGATCCCAATCTTACGCGGCGGGGTTTTCTTTTGAAGCCGTACCTTTTTGACGGCTTGTTGTTGGACGACACCGCCCGGGCGCACGGGAGCGCCTTTCATCCCGTTTGCCGGATTAAGCCCCGGCGCACTTGGTAGACACTCCACAAAAGTCCCTCTAGACGCTCTATTCCTTTCCCGAACATTCCCCGGCGACTCCGTGATGTTTTCCCATTTCTTTGTCTCTTCATTGTAGGAGATGTCGGGCGGGTTGAGCAGTGGCTCGGTCCCACCAGGATTCCTTGCATATTCATTCATACAAGCTCCAGGCGTAAGATTAGTTCCTCTGGCATAGGCCGTTTCCGGGGCAACTAATCCTGTTACCACTACAGCAGCTCCTATGAAGAATGCCAGGGCCAGGGTGCTGGTGAGCGTGTTCATTGATTTATTGCCTTTCGTCTTCATGGTTTAGCTCCTTTAGGGGTAGTTATGTCCCTCTTAGTGGTGCCTCTCGTCAGTCGTGGGTTACTGGTTCAATCCCTTGTTGAGTCGTGTTCACGACTTGTTCGGTTCAAGGCCGGGCTTGCAGCGGCAGTTGGGAGATTTTGCGTTGGCGCCCCGCCTCTGCCCCGCCCTCCAGGATTGCCTCCAGTTCATCGATGGCGGTGAAAGAGTGAAAGGGTCAGACACCCATTCTCTGTGAACGTGGCCTGTCCCTGAAGAAGTTGAAGAAGCATGAATTCCTGAATGAGTTTGTTGCCCAGCCCCGTTTGACCGGGGCTGGGAGGTGTTCGCTTACTCCACGACATGTGTGGTGCAATATTGTACCGTTTGCTTATTGTTCGTTGTGACGCTGTCCCGAGGAATCGAAGAGACGATCTCAACAGTGACACCGACATTCCGCTTGGCCAGAATGGGTCCGGAGGTTATCTGGACCGTTGTATGCCGTCTGCCCGGTACAGACACGTTGCGGCGAAAAACTGTTTTGACCGTGCCGGATACCAGGTTGTGCCAGCTGAGTTTTAAATCCACTTTGGCATTCCCCTGCTGGTGGTTGAACAGTTTCGCTTTCACGCCCTTCATATACAGGGCGTTGACATCGGTCAGGTCGCATTTGCAGGCATTGGCCGTAATTGATAACAATGCCGGATCAGTGGATTTAACGATTGTTCCCTGGAGAGGTTCCATCTGGACGGGTGTCAGTTGTGTATTATCCGCCTGGACGACAGTTAGCGCTCCACTGAACGCAAACAATGCCAAGGGCAGGATGATGCTGGCTTTATTGATTTTCATCTTGATTCTCCTGTTAGCTATTTCCAATGGTTTTGAGTAAATGTTGTTTGGGTTAGATAGCGATCAAAGCAAAGACATCGACTATCTCTATTTCCACTTGTTAGTCGTCGAAAACTGATCGTCGGTTCATGGTATGTGTCTTGGAAGTGAATATCCCTCTCGACATGGCTGAACATGTTCAGGCCTCCAAACGGGGCCGGTATGATCCTGACAAACCTTACTCCCATCACTGCCAAGAGCGGTGCAAGTGCCGGCGTAATTTTCATTACGCCGGCACCACCGTCCCCACCACAAGCGTCAAGTTAATACGGTAATCAATAAAAAACCAAGTGCATGGGATATTTCAGGTTTTTCATTGGATGTTCCTCGCATTAAGTTGTTCGCTTCGCATATATGACGGTTATGACCTGTTGCAGGTGGCTCGGAATTCAGCCGGAAACCCAGGTTGAAATAGATCATGAAATCACTACACGCTGGTTTGCCTTTTTCACAACGAGCCATACCTACCTGTTTAATCAGGGTATTCGGACATAAGTTCCACCAAGACCATTAGGGGGAGCGAAAGTACAAAAAGCTTCAGCACCATCTATATCAGTCCCTTGATAATTTCTTAAAAAGTATTCTTCCGGTGTGCCTGCATCCACATGACAGTAACCTATGAGATCGATGTCGGGGCATGCATCGGTGGTTGAAAACGTTACGTTCGTGTCCGAATTCTCCCGGCCATTACATACAAGCTCAAGGACTGGAATTTGAAAAGACCAGTCGGAACCCGTGTAGTCCCAACAAGCCTGCTCATTGTCCCGGGGGATTTCAATCAAGCAGCTTGCGATAACAGTGGGGTTGCCACCGCCACCGTCGCCCCCGTCCCCACTGCTACCACCGCCGCCACAGGCGCTCAGGGTCAACAGGGTGATTAGTACAACAATGGGTCTAAACCTCGTTATGCCATGCATGGTGATTTTCCTCTTCGGTCAGGACTACGTTTCAATCCTTGGCTAAGTCGTAGTGCGTGTCCGTTCGGTTCAACATCGATCTTGCGCTCCCGGTGGTAGAGCCTGACGCTGGTTTGGCCCCTGTACGAGAAGCTCCAGGTTCCGGGGGGTGGTTTCCGATTAGCCCCTATCCTACCCAGTGGGACTCACCGCTGACTCACCGATGGGCCTCAGAACGAAAATGGGCGGGAAACAGAGAGAAAAGCTTGAGAAAAGAATCGCTTAGCGTTTAACCGGGCCCCGGCAGGGGAGGGTCAAGCCAGGTTTCAACGGCGCGCGGCCTGTAAAGACGTCCGGGGCGGCTTGGCAAGGCGGCCGCGGCCGGCAATAGGCCGGCGGCGCGCCCTGAGATATAACATCATCCTTTAGGTGCCGCGGCTGGGCAGCCGGGGGTGCGCTACGCTTATTTCGAATCTTTGATTTTTGACTTGATTGTGCCTTGCGCCGCCCGGGACTGATTATCGGGCGCGCTGGGCAGGTTCAGAAGATTTAGCAGTTCCTGCGTGTTGTGGAAGGCGTGTTTGTGTCCTTTATCAACATTTTCTATTTGCCCTACGAGAGCGTGCGGATCATCCTTGTTGCGTCGGTAAATTTTGATCACGTACGCATCCATGTTGTTGCCTCCATCCAGTTCGTTGGACATTGGTAGCATCGTGTCACGCGCAACTCACAGCTGGCTCACATGTATACCTTTGGGCAAACTTGCCGGTTTATCATGAGTTATTAATGGGTTAATGGGGCTGCAACCGTTGGCTGGGTTGTGGCTATTGGCGATGGCGCGATGCTGGTTGCTTGGTCAAATCGATATATAACCAAGAATCACATCGGTGCGTTATATACGCAGAGTCTGAAGAAGTGCCTGCGTCTGCGCCGACGGCTCCACCGCCAGCATCTCCGCCAGTACCCGGCGGCAACGCTCATACACAGCCAGGGCCTCGGCCCGTTGCCCTAACTCGCGATGACAAACCATCAGGCGCTGATACAACTCCTCGGCCACGGGTTCCAGCTCGAGACCTTGGTGATACTGGGCGATGGCCGCCTGCCACTGTTGCCTGTTCTGCTGATATTGACCTACACCGGTTAGTAAGCGCAGCCTGCGCTGGTGCAGACGCTCGAACGTCGACAGTGCCCACGGCCGTTTGCCCGAGGCCAGCAGAAATTCCCCACGGTACAGTGTCGTAAGTCGGTCGGCGAGTGTGGCGATCGATGATGGATCGGCGTTTTCGGTGAGTTTCGCCTCCAATTGGCTGGCCAATTGCTCAAAGGCCCAGACATCGACCCAGCAGTAATGCGGATCCAGGCCCAGCAGGCCGTCCTGGAACACCAGGGCCTTGTCGTTACCAATGAGTTTGCGCAAGCGGTACAGAGTGGTTTTCGAAGGCATGGTGCGCGGCATCGCCATCGGCCTCGGGCCACAGGGCATCGGTGAGTTTCTCTTCGGTCACGGCCTTGCCGCCGAAGGCGATCAAGGCTTTCAATAACTCTAGCGGCTTATTTTGCTTCTTGCTGCCTAGCGCCAGCGCCATGCCGTCGACCTCAAGCGCGAACCGACCCAAGGTGTAGAGTTTGATGGGCCAGGGCCAAGTATCGTTGCAAAACGCCGTTTCCGAAGGAGCAAGACCGCGTTTCTGTATCAGGCTGCGTGCATATTCGGTTTCGATATCACTTTCTATGGCAATCCCGCATAGCTTGGCCATCACAGTGTTGTCCCAGCGCGGGTAATTGACATAACCCTGTTTCGCCCCCAATGTCATCGCCTTGCGCAAGTGCTTCAATCCCTCTTGCTCATCGTTTTGTTCCAGGGAAAAATAGGCGCTATGCAGCAAAGTCATGAACTCGATATGATTCATTCCCTGTCCAAGTTTCGCTGCCTTGGCGATCTGCCGCATGGCCGGGTCGAATTGGCCTTGTGCATATTGCGTTGCTGCCAGCTCGAAGCGGCACAACGCCTCCGGCAGGGCAGTGCCTGTCTTTTCTGCCAACTCCACTGCCGCCTGATAGTTTTCTACCGCCTGGTGTAAGTCCCCTTGGCGCCAGGAAAGACAGCCCAGCTGATAATGCAAAAGGGATTTATCCATCACCCGTCCCACGCTGAGCTGCGACATCTTTTCAAGCAAACGGCTAGCCAACGGTATATCGCCCTGTGACAGTCCGCTATAGACACCTTGAGCATAGAGATACAAATCCAATAGATGCACGCCGCTGGACTCCGCCAGATCGTTGCCCGCCGACATGGCTGCAAGACAGGTCTTGTGGTTGGCTGTGAACCAGGCGTGCATAGCCTCCATCACACGCCAGTTCAACCGTGTCAGCGGATCACTTTGCTGAGAAGTGCCGGCTTCGCGCAGCGCCTCGATGATCAGCGTCGCAGAAGGTAAATGGCCCATCCACAAATGGTAAATGACAAGATTGTTGCCCAGTAGGACACGGAGTTGACCGTCTCCCATCTTGAGAACAATTGATTTTACGCGCTCTGCCCAATATGACAGGTCCTGCCGTCGTGGCTGACGCCACATCAATATACTGAATATGCTTGCCGCAACGTGAGCCTCGATATCCGGCGTCGGAAAGCTCGGATCGTTCGAATATAACTCGTCAAAGGATTCTATCCACTTGTCGGCATCGCGAAAATTACCCCACTCGTACAGAAAAGTATTGATGACGCCTGACCAGGACAACAGTTGACCTGCCTGTATCTTTGTATCTTTGAATATGTTGAAAGCCCGATCAAAGTGTTCACGCGCCACTCCAGGGTCAAACGCCAGATAGCTGTTACCGAGCCAGTAGAGCACCCAGGGATCGTTGCTACGAATATCGCTCGGAATGCAATTTATCCACAACTGCAACGTTTGGTATCGACCCTGTGATATCAGGCTGGGCGCATGATTTCTTATTAATGTAGACAGTGACTTCCAATCTTTGACATTAATAAGTAAATTCGCGGCATCTTCATGCTGTTCGTTATCGAGCAAGAGATGGGCCGCATGTCTCTGCTTCTCGTCTTTTGCACCCTGATCGAAATCTGTTTTAAATTTGTTTCGTAGAAACGCGCGAAACAACGGATGGTATTCAAAACTATCCGTAAGGTAGGCATGCTGAGATATAAAAAACTGATTTCTCACCAGATCGGTGATTATCTTGTCGACATTGCCCTGATTTGTCAGCGCCCTGGCCATATCCATGGTGAATGAGGGAAACAGTGATGTTAATAACAGGGCCTGTTGTGAATCCTTACCGAGAACGTTAAATATTTCATTTGTGAAATAGCCAAATATGTCCGACTGAGAAGAGATATGCTGAGACTCAAATGATGAAGCATCGGCCTCGTTCTGCTTTAAAAGCAGAATTAATCCTGCCATCCAGCCTTGCGAGATTTTTGTGATCGCATCCAGCTTCGTTTTTGGCAGACCGGTTCCGGACTTTTTTTTGATTACACCAAGGCATTCGTCGTCAGTCAGTTTTACTTGCCCCCAATTCAATATGGAGAAATCGGGAGAGAGACTTCTGCGGCTAAGTTTCGCCGGGGGGTTAACTCGACTTATTACTACTATCTGAACTTGATCCGGTGTTTCATCAATCAATATATCGATGACCGTATGAAGCAGGCAGTCATCAGGTGCATCCTGGTAGTTGTCAAATACGAGGACCGATGAGCCATCTATTCGGCTGAAGAATTCACGAAAGTAATTTCGCGCGAATACGGATAGGCTTTGCTGATATTCGGGCGTTAAGTTACGTAAGATCGTGAATTTTTCCGCATTGAACTTCTGCTCAGATATTCCGAGATAGTGGAAAAACGATGCCACATCCGTGTCGCCCTCGTCGATCTGATACCACATCGCGGGTACGTCTCGTTCCGCCAGATAACTGGCAATCAATGTAGTTTTCCCTGAACCTGCCGGCGACGATATCCAGACTACGCGCTGATCTTTTTTTTCGTCAAGCACGTCGAACAGACGCTCACGCTGATAGACATCGGTTATTTTAGGCGGCAGTAGTTTGGGGATGCTGCTAACGCTTTTTGGGTGCATATCGCTGTCCATCGTATATGGCCAGAAGCCGCTGATTTGCTTATGATCGGCGGGCGGCGATATTTCAACTATCGTTATAGCTCAAAGTTGGAATTTTTGTAAGGCAGTGCGACAAAAGCTAACAAATGGTCTCAGGATCTAGCTACTGCTGGTTTTCGGGAAACCTAAGATCTGAGATAGCCTGGATTTTCTCGACAGATCCAAAATATGACTATAGTCATGTATACATATCTATACATATACATGTCGCCCAGAATCACCAGCAGAAGAATAATAGAGTAGCGGCGGACGAAACTTCGATTCCTTTATTTTTGAACAAAATATAAAGGAGAGATAATTGGGGCCAGATTGAGATAGCCCAGGTTTAGTGGACACCTCTAAAATGGGACAATACTCCCTGGAGGCGGAGATGGGCAAGCGAATATTGGTCAGGCAGACGTGATGCATCTCATGGTCCCGATCGATCAACGCCACCTGCAGCGTCTTTTTCGATACGTCGATCCCCAGCGCAACCCCTTTCGAATAGTCAATGGTGGATGGTTTTTCCTCGTGCTTCGCTATCCTCTCGTAGCGTCAGTTGACGTTTGCTTTGTCGACCTTTTCATATCCGTTAAAGGTGTTGTCACACACAACCCGTTCAATGAGGTTTGACAAAGCCCTGGCATGAGGAGAGACGATGGCACCCCGTGGGGTTCGACCACCCTTGACGAGGTCGTCTCTCCTCGTCACGCCAGCATAGCCCTACCCAGGGCTACAGGTCTCTTATATGACGGAATAAATCAGAGGCTCCCTGGAAACGATTGCACGTCAATCACGGTCAGACGTTATCGCCGTTCCACTCATGGTCGTGACAGGTTAAGGTAGTGCCGGTGCAAACATCGGTATTGGTGGGAATCGGGGGTATAATCACCTCTGTCTCGGTGGATACGACGTTGCCCCAGGCGATGCGCAGGATTCGACCTGTGGTGTCGAGCCGGTAGCTGGCCCCCTGGTAGCCTATCAAGGCGCCGCTTTGTAACGTCCACCTGATGATCAGCGTACCGTTGATGGGGTCCGGCTCTGCCGGGGCGATGACCTCGCCGTAACGCGTCGGTTGCACCCCGCCGCGAATCCGCCAGCCTGCGAGATAAGACACATCAGGATGGTGATAAAGGCCGGGGTCGTAAAACACCGTGTCTTTACGAATTGGGAAAATGGAAAACATTTCGTCGCATTGATTGGAGATGCCGTCGCAGGGCCCGCCCATGGTTTCCCACCAGGCGCCCAAAGCAGAGAACAGGCCGGAATAATCATCGCGGTCGGACCATGTTTGATTGGACAGCGCCATTTCCCCCTTCCACATCCATTCCGTTCCGGTAAGGAAGCCCTGGTTAAAACGAAATGCAGTGGGACTCAGTCCCTGTGCCTGAAAGATGGCAGCCAACTGGTCTTCCAGAGAGGGGGCTAACCAGGTGTAGAACGACTCTTCTCTCCTCGTATCATTATTGTAAGTAAAAAACTCGATTTGTTGCCACGGTGTTTCCGGGGTGGTCCATTTACCGGTGTAGTAACCAGGATGACCGGGAACCGGTACGGCAACCGTTTGCGGACGGGCAATGGTCTGTCCTTTACCGAGGGTGACGGGACCACCGGTGATGAGATCGTTGGAAGCTGTGTGCACGGTCCAGGGATCGGTATAACCCGCGGCGATCATGGCATTGCGCAGGTCGTTGGAGATGTCCCGAAGGTGAATGAAACCATAATGATACTGGCCAACATTGGCCTCCACTCGCCAGTATTCATTACTGCCATAGTATTCGTCTGGTGCAGTAAGCCACTCCAGTGTCACGCCGGTGATCTGAAATTCATCAGTAGGTGCGACATAATCGACAATCCGGGCTTCAAGATCCGCCTGGGTGATGCCACAGGTTTCACCTGATTCACATACACCGTCGTTATCACCCAGCAGTTCAGTCAACTGATCCAGGGTCCAGGCATATTGACCTCCCCAATCGGCCTTGGCGTTGCCTTCCAGGTGTCCCGTGTGTGGGCCGGAATGGGCACCCCAGGTGCCGATGGACAAATAGATATTTCCTCCTGAGGTTGGAATGACCACATGGTCGTCGGCTAATGAATAGCTGGCAAAAGGAAGATCGTGACTAATGTGATTGCCGTAGATTACCCACACACCGCCTTCTTCGGCGATATATTTCAATTCATCGTTATTTGACCGGCTGTCCACATCTCGGTAGATTTCAGGCACGCCGCCAGAGGTACCGGTGCGTTGATCATGAAAATCCACCTGGAACACTGTCGCCATTTCCGGAAATATGTCTGGTTCCTCGACGGTGTAAATATTGCGAAAGCGAGTGAAATCCACGTCGATAGAGGCATAAATCGACGTCTGGTTATTCAGCTCGTCGAGCCGGTCACCCAAAGTCAAACTCTTGTGTAAATAATCGGGGGAGAACGGGGGGTACGGCGCCGTAAAATGGATTAGGGCCTCCAGGTCATCGGCGAGCTGCCCGAACGTGGTCAGGATGCTGGCGACGTGATCCGTTTGGGTCCGCGTGGTTTTAACACCAATCAAATCACCGGCGGTGGTCCCCAGGCAATGGCTCATGCTGTAGCTGCCGGTGTAAAGCTTGGTGCTGCTGTCGAAGGTGGCCTGCAATAGGCCGGTTCCGACACAACTGCCCCCGCTCTCCAGCCCGATTTCAATCACCTCATTGCCGCCACCGTCGATGGTCTCCGTGAATGAAGTCAGGCCGCCGCCGCAGGCAAACAGATCACACTCTTCCTCACCGACAAAGCCACCGCTGACAAAGTCTCCATTTCCTTTAAGGACCACGGAGAGTTCGGTGACACCGGTAGGTTCACCGTTGCCCACCGGGGGACTGGCAAACAAGAAGCGGCGTTCGTGCAACACCTGTCGCACGCGCTGCCAGCTAATGGCTTGGGTCCCGGAACCGTCATCGGCGGCGCCGTCAAAATTATTACCCGTGATCGTACCCTCGATGGCAAAGGTGCGGGTGAGCTTGGGGTCCTTGAGCTCCACTTCCAACATAAGCGCCGTGCCGGACATGAAGCCGGCTATGACGGTACGATAAGCCGTGCCCCCGACCACATAGCCCATGACATTACCATCGCTTCGGCGATGCAATTGAAAGGTAAAGCTGCGCGAAGTACTGCCGATGGGCAGGTCGCCTTTCCAGGTTCCAGTGACATCCATGCCCGGAGGCACGGAATCTCCGCCGCCACCACAGGCAGTCAGGGCGAAGAGTGCAATCAACAGAACGATTCGTTTTAAAATAACCACGCCATACATTACAGTTACGTTGACCTCGCCCAGAACAATGCCTACTCAATTCTGTTCAGCAGTGCGATCCCACTGGAATTAAAACCCGGTTCATCCCAATCCACTAAACTGATGACACCGGAATCGCTGACTTCATATGTGTATATGTCGTCATCATCTGCGAGGGTAAATAGAAACCGACCCGACGGCCCCAAAATACTGAACTTATTTGTCGGCCCCTGAGTGTAGCTGGACAACTCAGGGTCACCGAAAACATTAACTGCGTGCACTGTAATTTGTTCGCCGACGAAGTGGATGAATCGACTATAGGGATCTGTGGCAATCGATGTCACTGCACCCGTCACAGTATCCGTTCCATTAGGACTTAATGCCCCGGTCGTGCGATCAATGGTGTAAATAAGATAACCGCTAGCAGGTGTAGCCAGTGTGACATAGGCATATATTCCGCTTGGGGAGATAGTGATAGAGAGTGGCCCCGCACCTGCAAAGGCCGCCGAAGTACCTACTGACGTTAACGCACCGGTAACTGGGTTCATGCGAAACACAGAAATGTCATTTGAAGTATTATTCACGGCATATAAAAACTTGCCGGTAGGATCCATGGCGAGGAATTTAGTACCTATACCGGCGCTGACGTTGCCTTGTGCGGTTAACGCACCGGTTGATGCGTTGATTGAATAATAGGTCACGTCCGCCGTAGAGGTATTGTTTGCCACGTAAACAAAGCGGCCAGAGGGCTCTACCACTAGATGCTCCGGGTTATAGGCAACTGGGAATATCTGCGCCACATGAGACAACGCACCCGTCATGGCATCAATATTGTAAGCAAAGATATCGCTGGAACCATAATTGGTTACATAGGCAAATTTGCCAAGTGGATCGGTGGCAATCGCAGTTGGTGAAGAACCGGTTGTTGTGCTCCCTGATATGTGAGTCGGTGCACCGTTTGTATCTATGCTGAACCGCGAAATGTTTTCGCTCATTCGATTCGAAACATAGGCGTATTTAGGCCTATGTTGCACCGCCGAATTGCCGCCAGTCAGCGCAAGCCCTGTGGGACCACCACGTGTCAGTGCACCGCCCAGATCGGAAAATATAGTCAATGCCCCGCTACTGTCATTAATTTCATACTTGTGCACCCAATTTGCGTGGGTTATATAGGCATATCGACCACTTGGGTCCACCGCAATTGAATTAGGGCCATCATCCGTCCCCCTATGTCCGTTATTGGTCAGTTCACCAGTGGTTGTGTTAATGGAGTAATAATTAACTGAATTCCCCAAAGAGTTGGCGACGTATGCGTATTTGCCGTGGGGATGGATCGCGAGGTGTTTGGCGCCCGCGCCCGTGGGTGCGTTAGTACCGACAGGCGTGAGAAGTCCTGTGGTTGTATTGATAGCGTAAGCCGAAATATCCGAAGAGTTGATGTTGACCACGTATAAAAATCGGCCGGACGGATGCATCGTGATAGAAAAAGGATCCATGCCAGCCGTATTGTCGGTAACCGGCGCCCCGAACTCCCCCGTGCTGGTATCAATCGCATAACCACCAACACTTCCGGTACGGCTCACGAAGAAAATAAATTTGCCAGAAGTATGAACCACAATTGACACGGGCTCAGTGCCCGCGTTTTTTGGCGTGCCAATGGGTGTCAATGCCCCGGTGGCATCATCAATGCTAAAGGCATGGATATCTTTGGAGACCCTGCTGACCACGTAAACGAATCGACCCGTAGGATCGACCACTACTTTCCATGGTTCAGTTCCCGCTGCCACGGTTGGACCGACTGAGATCAATCGACCGGTATCGGGATCGATGGTGTAGGCGGAAATATCGTTGGACGCCAGGTTGGCGACGTACGCGAACCGAACCGACGGATCGACTGCGACGGAAAAGGGGGTGTCGCCAGCCAACACATAGCCATTGTGTTTCAATTGGCCGCTATCCCCTTTTACGACGTACATGGAAACAGTGTCATCCGCCTTATTGGCGACATAGGCGAAGCGAGGAAAAACAGGGGTGCCACCACCTCCACCACCGCTGCCGCCACCACCTCCACCCCCACCCCCGCAGGCGGTCAGGGTCAATATGGTGATCAGTACAACGATGTGTCTATAACTAGTCATGCCATTCATGATGGTGCCCCTCTTCGGTCCGGGTGACGTGTTCAATCCCCTGGTAAGTCGTGGTGCGCGTCCGTTCGGTTCAACATCGCTCATGCGCTCCCGGTGGTGAGCCTGACGCTGGCTTGGCCCCTGTACGAGAAGCTCCAGGTTCCGGGGGGGCGAATTCCGATTGGCCCCTACCCTACACAGCAGGACTCACCGCTGACTCACCAATGGGCCTCAGAGCGGAAATCGGCGGGAAACAAAGAGAAAAGCTTTAGAAAATAATCACTTGCAGTTTGACCCGGCCCCGGCAGGGGCGGGTCAGGCTGGGTTTAACCGCGGCGCGGCTTGTAAAGACGTCCGGGGCGACTCGGCAAGGCGGCATCGGCCGGCAAGAGGCCGGCGGCGCACCCATCACCCTTTGGCTCCCAAGGCATGGGGCGTGCAGGGGCAACACGGTGCGCGCAGTCCGACCTGTCGATCCCTTGTCATGCCGGCAGGGCCTAATAAAATGACCGAGCCCCGAGAGGAAGGGAAGAAAGAGCTCGGTCAAAGGTCCATGGGGAGGGGCAGGAAAAAGGACCTAGGAACAATTGCAAGCAAATCGCGGTCAGAGGTTATTGCCGTTCCATTCAAGGAGTCAACGAGTCTGAACTACCCCCATTTCTACTCCTGTTTCCCGCTTGATTTGTCACCTCGGGCTTTTTGCGCCCACTACTCAACATCCGCAATAACCCCAAATCGGTAAAGAGATGTCCTTGTCATTATGTTTGACATCCAGGGTCCCGTCATAATCAGCGCCTTCACATGAGTCACTGTTTGCTGGACATTCCGCAACCAGCCTGAACTGAGCCTTCACCTGTGTGGTTTTACTGGTAAATTCCAGCTCACCTGTCTTATCTATCTCGGGCTGTTGATCACGGTATTTATGGTTCTTCATATGGATTAGCTTGCCGTTAATCTTCATCACTGCCCTATGTTCGAACGGGTAGTAAAACACGAATTTATTATCTTTATGGTTAAAGGGCTTTCTAGAATAATAAAAATAACAACCACAATCACCCCCGATCTCACTTTCATCCATTCCTTCAATAGTGATATCGGATTTTGTCACACTAATCGCATCTGTCTTTGGGGTGGTATCAGCTGTTGCCGTTGGAGTATCTTTAATTAAGGTCAGTATTAAAGATATTACAGTCGCTACACTGATTAAACCTATCGCAACAACCCAAGCTCTCGAAATTTTGCTATCAGCCATATCGGTTCCCATGTATAGTTACAATTCTTTCTCCATCAAATATTCAACACCATCTCGGTATTACCCTGGCTAGCATAAATCGTCTGTCCCTTGCCTTGAATCACCAAGGGGCTTTGCAGTCCCTATTGTATTGCTATGTCTTTTGGAGATCATTTCAGCTGACGTCGAATGGGATCAGGCTTAACGCTATTGCCACCGCTTTTGCAGTCGCCGTTCAGGACGACCTGGAACTTGACTACATTATTATTATAGTTTGATTCTTTGACGTATCTTCTTCCTTTAACTGCAAGATTGGACCCAATGGAGATGCCATATTTTATGGGTAGCGCCGGTTCACCAGGTACTTGCCGGGCGGGTTTTAGCTCCATGTTATAAAAGTTAGCAACCGCCATCATTTGTGGAATACGGTCGTGCATGTATGAATGATTTCCTGGAAAAGTATTGGAGTATCTTTTCACTTTGTTTAAGAAACTCCTCCCCGTATTCGACGACGTGCGTACTCCATAACCCAATCTAAATTTGCAGACATTATTACTCAGTGAAGTGGCATCCCGTTTCGTCACGACAAGTGTTTGCCCGTGGCGGAAGGTCTTTTTACCAAATGAACCCGTAAGCTTCGTTGAAATATCGGGCAATATCGTACGTTTAGGTTGGGTATACCCGATCTTGCCCGGAGTTGTACTCATGGGTCTTTGTATTCTTGCCCCAACTCTTTCGCACGGTCCTTTGGAATTTTTTGCCTCCGCAGAACCGCAAGCTGGTTGTTGGACACTGCCATCAATTTCGCATGGCCCTTTGGCATTTTTTGCCTCCGGGGTGCCGCAAACTGGTTGTTTAGTAGTGCCAATCTCAGTAGGGCCGCTGCCCCCGGTATTTTTTCCTGCCCAGGCGGTTGCGGGGGCAAGCAATACGGCTGAAGACCCTATGATGGTTAGCAGGGCCAGAGCATTGGTGAGCGTGCAAACAGATTTAAAATAGTTCGTTCTCATGATTCGACTCCTTCATTGTGTGGTTCGATAAAGTACTTATCGATTTCGCGATATCTTGCAAACTACCCGACTGAGTCGTTCCAACCCCCCATTGGGTTCAAAGGTAGGTTTATGCCCTCTGGATTGGAGGATGTTCAACCTGACTCCTTTACCTTAATCTTTTCTTGCTTATACCCTTTAGGGATACTGAACAGACTGCTTGGTAATCTTTTTCTGGTGACGTCCTTCATCTTCAGTCCTTTATCTTTTGTAGACTCCTTGCTGGCGAGCGGCACGCCTTGGACGTTGGTCATGATGAAGTCCTCAATACGATAAGCAAAAGGGCCGGCGGCCTTTTGGTTTAAAGCCGATATTTTCATGGCATGCTGGTAGTAAGCTTTTAACGCCTTATAGTCCGCAGACGACATCCCTATCGCGCTTCGGCTCGCGACACAGAGTTCTCCCAATTGTTTTTTTTCACGGGAAACCCGATAGGTTCTACAGCTAAAGCCCCCAATCTTCTGTCGCGTATTCGTTTTCACGACCCGGCGTTTTTCGTAGGGCCACACTTTCGGCGCATGTTTTTCTGTCGCCTTGACCACTTTTTTTGCGCCTGCACGCGCAGGTTTATCCGTCATCTTTCGCTTGGTGCGGCCCGGGATCCAGCCCGCCAACGGAATCTTGGAATAAGGAATCCGGTTTTGTATCCCATGGGTGGCGATGTCTTCGGCGGTGGGCATATCATTATACATCTGGGTGATCTGCTTTTCGGTCATTACGATGTATTTACGCTTACGTTTATCCACCGTGGTGATGGCTTTACGTTTGCTGTCGTAGATCATGTAATGGCGGCCTTCCTTCTTGCCTTTTTTGTTAGTGACGCGCACCTTGCCCTTGCTGATAGCGATGGTGCTGGTCCTGGATGTGCCGGGTTGCTGATAGGTAATCGTAAAATCCGCATACGATGGTGAAACCAGGATCAAACAGCTAAGCAATGTTAAGAAAAATACTGTTTTGGTTTTCATCGTGCCTCCTTTTCTGACGGCGTCGCGCAACTTTAGACGCCACAGTGAAGTGAACAATAATGCGGGTCTGCCCCGACTCTCCCTCCGGCCGTCGACGCGGCCGGCGGGGGATTCACCGCGTGCTGGCCGGATCACGGCAGATAGCGCGCCAGGGTGAAGGTAGTGTTCGTGCCGTTGTGCGCCTGGCCCGCCACCACGATCCTGTCGTTGTCGTCGATGGCCAGGGCATAAGCGTGATCAGGAAAGCCCGCAAAATCGGTCGTGACCTTGCCACCGGCAAAGCTGGTGTCCAGGCTGCCGTCGGGAAGGTAGCGGGCCACGGCAAAGTCATAGTCGGTACCGTTCCATGCCCTTCCTGCCACCACGATCCTGTCGTTGCCGTCGATGGCCAGGGCATAAGCGTGATCGCTAAAGCCGGCAAAATCGGTCGTGACCTTGCCCGTGCCGGACCCAAAGCCGCTGGTGTCCAGGCTGCCGTCGGGAAGGTAACGGGCCAGGGCGAAGTCCGAATCCGTATCGTATCCCGCCACCACGATTTTGCCGTTGCCGTCGATGGCCAGGGCATAAGCCTGATCGTCGTCGCTGCCAAAATCGGTCGTGACCGTGCCCCCGGCAAAGCTGCTGTCCAGGCTGCCGTCGGCATTGTAACGGACCAGGGCGAAGTCATCGCTTACGCCATTGTCGGCATAGCCCGCCACGACGATCTTGCCGTTGCCGTCGATGGCCAGGGCAGAAGCTTGATCCCCGCCGCCACTGAAATCCGTGACCAGTTTGCCGTTGCAGATGGCGCCAGGGGCACAAGAGGGCGAGAAGTTAAAGCTTGTATCCGGGGTGCCATCGGAATTATAACGGGCCAGGGCGAAGTCAACGTCTGTACCATTATCGGCATACCCGGCCACGACGATCTTGTCGTCGGCATCCAGGGCGAGGGCAAGAGCCCAATCATGCTCGCCGCTATAGAAGGGTGTGGTGATTTTGCCCGTGCCGGCGCTTCCAAAGTTGGTATCGAGGCTGCCGCTGGCATTGTAACGGGCTAGGGCAAAGTCATAGTCGGTACCGTTCCATGCCCTTCCTGCCACCACGATCCTGTCGTTGTCGTCGATGGCCAGGGCATAAGCGTGATCGCTAAAGCCGGCAAAATCGGTCGTGACCTTGCCCGTGCCGAACCCAAAGCTGCTGGTGTCCAGGTTGCCGTCGGGAAGGTAACGAGCCAGGGCGAAGTCATCGCTTACGCCATCGTCGGCATAGCCCGCCACGACGATCTTGCCGTCGGCTTGGATGGCCATAGCCTGGCTCACGGCATCCCTGCCGGAAAAGAATTCCGTCACGACCTTGCCGTTAGAGCCAAAGCTAGGATCGAGATCGCCCGGGCGTGGCGCGGGACTCCCGCCGCCTCCACCCCCCCCGCCGCCGCAGGCGGTCAGGGACAACAGGCTGATCAGGACAGCGATGGGTCTAAAACGAGTCATGCCATTCATGTTGGTGCCCCTCTTCGGTCTGGCTCGTGTGTTCAATCCCTGGGTAAGTCGTAGTGCGCGTCCGTTCGGTTCAACATTACGCATGCACTCCCGGGCGTAGCGTCTGACGCGGGCTCGGTCCCGGTACGCGCAGCGCCGGGGTCCGGGGAGTGGTTTGCAATAGGCCTGTACCCTACACAGCCAGACTCACCGCTGACTCACCGCTGACTCACCGATGGGTCCCGGAGCGAAAAGGGGGCGGTAAACCAAGAGAAAGGTTCGATTAAATAATCACTTAGCATTTGCCCCGGCCCGACCGGGTCGGGCCGGATTTCAACGGCGGGCGGCGGGTAACGAGGGGTGGCGGGCGGCGGCGGTGCACCCTAAGATCACATCACCCTTTAGGTGCCGCGGCTGGGCAGGCTGGGTACGTGCGCTACGCTTATTTCGAATCTTTGGTTTCTGTCTTGATCGTGATTTGCGCCGCCCGGGTTTGATTGTCGGGCTCGCTGGGTAGGCTCAGAAGATTTACCAGTTCCTGCGTGTTGTGGAAGGCGTGTTTGTGTCCTTTATCAACATTTTCTATTTGTCCTACGAGAGAGTGCGGATCATCCGTGCTGCGTCGGTAAATCTTGATAATATAAGCATCCATGTTGTTGCGTCCTTTCAAGCTTGTTGGTCATTGGTCGCATCGTGTCACGCGCGACTCACAGCTGGCTCACGTGTATACCCTTAGGCAAAACTTGTCAGTTTATCGCGAGTTGTTAATGGGTTAATGGGGCCGAAACCCTTGGCTGGGTTGTGGCCAGCGCCGCTGGCGCGAGGCTAGTTGCTTGGTCCAATCGATGTCTAAGCAGGCATCACATTGGTGCGTCACGTCTGCAGCGTTTGAAGGAGTGCCTGCGTCTGCGCCGAAGGTTCCACCGCCAACGCCTCCGCCAGCGCCCGGCGGCAGCGCTCATACACAACCAGGGCCTCGGCGCGTTGCCCTAACTCGCGGTGACACACCATCTGGCGCTGATACAGTTCCTCGACCAGGGGGTCCAGTTCAAGGCCCTGGCGATAATGGACGGTCGCCGCCTGCCACTGCTGAGCTCGCTCCTCATATTGACCCAAACCGATGAGCAACTGGAGCCGGCGGTGGTGCAGGCGCTCGAAGGTCGATCGGGCCCAGGGTTGCGTGCTCGAGGCCTGCAGAAACGGTCCGCGGTACAGCGTGGTGAGTCGGTCGGCGAGCGTGGCTATCTGCGCCGGGTCGGCCTTTTCGCTGAGTCTTGCCTCCAGCCGGCTGGCCTCGTGCTCAAAGGCCCAGACATCGACCCAGCAGTAGTGCGGATCCAGACCCAACAGGCCGTCCTGGAACACCAGGGCCTTGTCGTTGCCGATGAGTTTGCGCAAGCGGTACAGAGTGGTTTCGAAGGCATGGTGCGCGGCATCGCCATCGGCCTCGGGCCACAGGGCATCGGTGAGTTTCTCTTCGGTC
>CAMYII010000018.1:0-11236 GCA_947258385.1 Acidiferrobacterales bacterium | reverse complement strand
TTCGAAGGCATGGTGCGCGGCATCGCCATCGGCCTCGGGCCACAGGGCATCGGTGAGTTTCTCTTCGGTCACGGCCTTGCCGCCGAAGGCGATCAAGGCCTTGAGTAGATTTAAAGGTTTGCCCCCGGCGCGCCCGGTGGTGCTCAGGGGCCTGCCATCGCACAATACCGCAAACTGGCCCAGGGTGTAGACCTGCATCGCCCAGGGCCAATTCTCGAGCACCGCGGAAGACTCGATGGGAGATAGATTGTATTTTCGTATCAGTCGCTGGACGTATTCGATTTCAATATGATGCTCCAATGCCTTGGCGCACAAATAGGTCATCACCTTCGGATCCCAAGTAAACGTGGCGACGTAATTGTGCTCACTACCGATAGCCATCG
The DNA here is from genome assembly GCA_947258385.1 of Acidiferrobacterales bacterium. Lineage (GTDB taxonomy): Bacteria > Pseudomonadota > Gammaproteobacteria > Acidiferrobacterales > SZUA-150 > CAMYII01. The sequence continues at coordinate 10,853 of CAMYII010000018.1, read as the reverse complement.
CCTTGCGTAACGAAGACAGTGCCTGCGCGTTATCGTTTCGCATATACGCGATGTACGCCGCGGTAATAAGGTACATGTATTCGAATAGCGGACTCCCCAAACGAGCAATAATGCCATTGACCAAAATCATTTGACTGTGCGCGAGCTCGTGGCGTTCCAGTTCAAACAGTACCTGCGCCAAGGTCAAACGGCAGATAGCCTCCGGATAGGGTGTCCCGCTTTCGACCACGAGCGCTACCGCCTTTTCGGCGTGCGAGCGGGCACGATGTAAATCACCGGCCAACAGCGCCTGCAATGCAATCAGATCATAATAATGACAGGCGACGAAGGGCTTGCGCATATCCGAGCGTTGTTGCATCGCTCGCAACCACTCTTCCGCCAGCTTTAGCTGCCCGCTCATTAGGCAGCCATTGACGCCTCCGGCACACGTCATGTGGTCCCACAGGTGCACGCCGCTCGCATCCGCGGTCTTTAGGCCGCTTTCGGCAGTCTCGATAGCAAGTTTCGGTGTCCCCGTGTACCAACTCAGGCCGGCCTCGATCCAGCGCCACGCCAACTGCAGAAACGGAGACGCATTCTTGAGCTTCGCCGCATTGCTAATCGATTCCGCGACCAATGCGGTCTTCGATGGGTTGCCGACCCAGCAATAGTAGATCGCGGCAAAGGTGTGCGCGAGGACAATCAGATTGCTGTCGCCGATCGACGCGGACAACGACATCGCGCGGTCCACCCAGCGTTGAACCTCGGGGTGCTGAGGGCGACGATAAATCAAGGCCGCGGCAACGCTGATCGCCACTCGCGCCCCGATCTCGGGCGACGGAAATTCGCTCGTAGTATCAAGGTTTTCGTCGAACCATTCGATCCACGGGTCCATCTGCGTGAAATTAGACCATTCAAACATGATGGAATCGATCGCGCCGGACCAGGACAGCAGTGACCCGATCCGATCATCGTCGCTCGCCTCAAACATAGTGAAGGCACTAGTGAAATGGATAAGGCTTTGTTCGGGATTGATCGGCAATCGGGACACACCGAGCCAGTACTGTAACCAGGGGATCTGTTCAAGCAGCTCTTGTGGTAAGCCACAGAGCCAACGTTCGAGCACCACATGACGTCCTTGCCCCATCATCGCTTGGGCATATTCCAATATCAGTGCGCCGAGCGCCTGCCAATCCTGTGTCTGCTGCAGCAGAACCACCGCTTCTTCGATCTGACCGTCACCAATCAAGCTGCCTGCTGACAGGCGCTGCAGTTGTGTCAACTGTTCTCCGCCCAGTGTCTCTTTGGCATGGGTCAGCAGGAACTGGCGAAACAGCGGGTGATATTCATAGATTGGGGCTGGGCTCCCATGTTTAACGGTGAAATAATTCCTGCGTGTCAGGTCTACGAGGATGGACTCCGCCTGTGGGTTGCCGGTCATATCTTGTGCAATCTTTATGGATATTTTAGGTATGAATGCGGTTTTGAGTAAAAAGTCTTGCACCTTATGTTCGCTGCGCTTGAATATCTCGTTGGCGAAATAGTCAAAAATAATTGCCTGATCGGACAAATCCAAAGGCAATTTAGGGGTGTCCGCGATTTTCGCTTGCTCCAGGAGCAATACCAGTCCTGTTACCCACCCCCGGGTCAGCTCATGCAACTTTTGGCTCTTTTGCGCATCGCATTTCTTTGTGCCTCGCAGTTTGCAAATATTGGCGCATTCTTCTTCTGTTAGGCGCAACTCTTCCCACGATAGCTGCGCTATGATCCCCGAGGCACGTAGGCGGGCCAGGTTTGCCGGTGGATCGGTCCGGCTGATGACGATCACATTTATTCCCTTTGGAATTTCGCTCAATGCATATTGCACCACTTCGTGCAAGGGGGAGCTCGCCGAGGCCTCTTGATAATCGTCGAAGACCAAGATACCTGGGGATTTAATGCGGCTGTAGAGATCACGAAAAAAATTGCGTGCAAAGGTGGGTGCACCGGCTAGATACTCCGGCGTGAGCAGGGGCAGGGATTTGCGCCGGCGGGGTGCAATCCGTTTTCCTGCCTGGGCCATGTAGTAGAAAAACGAGGCAATATCGTCATCCCCTTCGTCTATTTGATACCACAAACAGGGCAAGTGATTCTGTCCTATGTAGCTGGTGACCAAGGTGGTTTTGCCGGCACCAGGCGGACCGGCTATCCAGATAACGGGAACATCACGTTGGGTATCTAATAGCGCAAACAGGCGGGTGCGGGCTACGACTTTGGCTGGCCGGGGCCGGGTAATTTTGGCGATGCCGGATACCGAGTCTGTAGTCATATCATTTGGGCCACGAGGCTGACTTCACTACACGGCAACGCTAGTAAAGCCGATTTGCACTATATTCACAAGTGCCTCGCCCACACCCGCGGGGTGGTCTTGAGTTAGAGCAGAGGCCAACGATACTGACCCCTTGATTCACTTGTGGTCGCGTTCATTGCTTGTATCCATGACTGCTTAAGTTAAAGAAAAAAGTGTGATGAACCCATTTTCTGTAAATATTTATCTTTGGGGTAGATATTCAAATATTTATCTTTCTCGTACCCCGCAGTTCACCTTCGTCGGAACATATGGCGTCCACCTCTATGGTGGACGGGTCTGAGTCTTTTTTTACCCTTGAGTCGGACCCTTCCGGGTTAGGGTTCAACTCAGACGCCGCGGAACTTCCCAATGACCGAGAAATGCCTCCCGACCCAGGGTCTCCGAGCGACCGACTGCGCACCCGGCACCTCGCCGCTGACTCACGCACGGAGTCGTTGGACAAGACTTGGCTTTTCGGTGCGTTACTGGAGGCGAGAGGTGATCGCCGTTTCACACATGGTGATGGACGGTGAGGGCGGTGTCGTGACAGGTATCGGAATTGCTCGCAATGGCAGGCGCGAACGCGATCATCGCTTTCGCAATCCCTGCGGCTAGATGCGCTGGATCGCTAATTAATCGTGACTGTCACCACATGATAACTGCGGCCGCCGCCAGTTTCAGAAACGACATAGACGAAGGTATCTGTCGTGCCGGAAACCCCAGTCGACGGCACATAGCTTACCAGCGTGCCGATGATGCTGATATCGCCCCCAAGCATGGACCGAACTTGCGGTACAGGAGTTAGGCAGGCCGGACTTTTCGGGGCGGGAAATGTGGCGATCAGTGATAAACAAGTATTTAGAATCATTGTCTTATGGGTCTATAGATGGCCTCCGTCGGGATGAATCTTTGAATAGCTCGTGAGACTGAAACAAGCAGCCGCCTTACGGCGGCTGCCGGGACTACGGTCTGTGCGGCAGGGCATCCGTGCCCGGATTCTGGTGTTCCACCTTCGTCCTGCTGCCCGAAACAGTCTTCTGTACTCGCCACGACAGGGATATAAACCTACATCCTAGCCGTTGGCTGTGACCACTCCGTCACCGTTCAGGGTGACAGTACACCTTGTACCGTTGACAGTATCGCATTCGCTCGTTCTGCCGCACGGTGGAGCTCGCAATAGCCTGAGGCTTGAGTCACAGGTTATTGATTTTTATAGAGATTATTTCTTTGCCCGAATCGGTGAGTCAGCGGTGAGTGGCAGTGGAGATAATGCCCGGCCTCGGTTTCGAACAAATTCGCCTATATGGGTTATCTAACTGCAATATTTGGTGAGCATTGGTCTTGGGGAGGACCTTAATGGGGGGAGGCCTGTGTAAGGTTTCACTGCTCGGCGTCGGCTTTGTTGTGGGGGTGGTGCTGCACGTCCCGCTGCGGGCGGCGCCGGCAGGGCAGCCGGTCTTGGAGGCGCCTAACAAGGAGGCAATCTACAAGCCTAATGATTCCATTGTTGTTCGTCTTCCAGGGTTACCGGCAAAGACCCGCACTCGCTTGAGTTTTGAGGTAGATGATGTAGACGTCACGGAGCTGGTCACGTGGCACCGACACACCGCCACCTTCAGCTCTCCGCAGCCCCTGGCCTGGGGGCGTCATCAGCTCCGAGTGGTGGAAAACGCGGAAGACGGCAGTATTGTGGAGCGTGGAAACTGGACCTTTGAGGTACGCCAGACCCATCGTTTTCGAGAGGCCTCGTTACAGACTAACATGACGCTGAATCTTACCCGGCGCGTAGCCGACGATAATTTGGCCGATCCGCCCGATAAGAATCAAGCTGACGGTGGTGCTAGATTGGATGGCAAGTTGGTGGGAGAGTCATGGCGTTTTAATGGTGCAGCGGACCTTTTGTACAACAGCCAGGAAATCCTGATGCCGCGGGAAACATCGACCGATGTCGGGGGGTTTTTGTTTACCGGGTCTAATGAAGTGGTAGACCTGAAAGCGGGCCACCACACGATCGAACCGAATAGTCTGCTCATGCGTAATTTCACGCGTCGCGGTGCCTCTACGACTTACCACGCCGCACCCGGAAGTACAGATCTGACCGGGTTTGCCATGAGCACGCGGGATATCTATGGTTTCCAACAGGGTTTGGGTATCGGTGACCCCGATAAACGCGTTCAAGGTGTCACATTGACCTCTCGCCCTGTCAGGAATCAGGCTAGCGAGCTGTTGGTGAGTACGACTTATCTTGACGGAGAGGGCCAGGATCAATTGGGTGCCGGTATTAGCGGTGATCCTACTGCAAGCGCGGGGTCGGCCGCCGGTCTGGTGCTGGATAGTTATTTCTTTGCTCGACGTCTGCGGCTAAAGGGCGAATATGCACGCACTGATTTTGATTTTGATGGGGTTAATACGGGGTTTGATGCTGAAGAAGATAATGCCTACTCATTAGCGGCGGTCTATTTACCCTGGCAAGACAAATTGGTAAACGATCTACCTTTATCCATGCAATTTGGATTGGAAAAGACACGCGTGGGCACCTTTTTTCGCAGTCTCGCGAATCCAGCGGGGATTTCGGATCGGGACCTGATCCGGGGGACTGCGAAACTCACGTGGGCAGGATTGAATATTGACCTCGCCTATGGACAAGAGGAGGACAACGTCAATAATCTGGATATCCTGGTCTCCACAAAAACCGATCGTAACGTCGTCACCGCATCATATTCCCCGGGTCTGTACGACTTGAGCCCGGCATCGGCGGAAGAAGACAAGAAAAACCGTTTTCTCGGCCTTCCCACCTACGCGCTCTCATGGCAACGCGCTGATCGTGAATTGCAGTGTGATACCTGTACCGCGCCATTAAGTGACAGCTTGCTAGATACGCAATCACTGAGTTTTTCCGCAACGTTTGTTTATGATTCCTGGGACTGGGCTATAGGTCACACGCGAGGCGAGCTGGAGGATGATGCGGGATTGCAACCGGACACCGAAAGCATCCTGACTGAATTGTCTAATAATATTCACATTGGTGAAAAATTGACCGTATCCGCCTATGTCCAATGGCTCAAGGCCAAGAATCGTGCCACAGACGACGAGGATGACGGCCGCGCCCTGGGATTGAACCTGGGATACGCGTTTACCGACAAACTCTATAGCGGTATTGGTTACAGCACGAACCGGGACAGTCAACCGGGTGATCCGACATCACCGGTAAACCCGGTGCTGCCGGTCGACATCGAGATAACAGATGTTACCGCGAATCTGGTTTGGACCGTGCGGCATGCACGGGGGAAAAAACCGGGGGTGGCGCTTTCACTGGATGGGCACCGCCAAACAGTTGAGGATAGGCTGATCAATGACACACAAGAGGCTTATCAAGTATTTTTCAAGATCGGCGTGTCCTGGGCGCCAGGGTTCTAAGGCTGAAATCAATAAATTGAGAGCGGCAATGGCAAGATCAGCGCACTTGTTAAGTTACTGGGCCTTGTTATCCCTGTGTAGTGTAGCACAGGGCGCCATCACTAACGTGAATACGTCGTCAGGCGCTACCGGCGTGCCTTTGGGTTGCAGTACGCCGGCAAGCTGGGATTGGGCGGTGACCACTCATGGCGCTGGTATGATGGCTATTGGCGCAGCCGAGGGTGACACGCGAACACCAGCAGCACGTGTTTTACACACAGTCTCACACGCGGAGGCATTTGGTATTTCCCGGTTGGAACTTCAGCTTGATGACGGATCGTCGCTGCAGGTGGTGACGAAAGGGGCGTTGCTACGGCCCCGGGCCGTTGTCTCATTTTTCGGCGCCGGTTTGCTTATCGCAACCTGGGAACTCGCCGACCCAAGCACGACAGCAGGAGAGCCAGTGTTTGGGCCATTGCAAACGGTCCAGCAGGTGTTAGCGGGAAGCGAACCGGTAACCCTGATCGGCCCGATATTGCCAACCATAATACCTGGATCATATATTGTACGGTTAACGATTCGAGATCCAGCAATGGCGTTCGAATATCCCGAGGCACGATACTATGTCAGTGCAGGTGTAAAATGAGAGCTCTTGCGCGGCAAGTGATTAAGGTTTTTCTATTGCCATTATTAGCAGTATTGACGGCTAATGCCCATGCGGGTATTACTTCGGTAACGACATTACCGGCAACCAAGAACGTACCTGTTAACCGGTCTACGTCGATCTCATTAACCTGGCGCGTGCAATCCGATCTGTCAGGCCTGATAACTATTACTTCCACGGGAGGTCGATTCAGGGTAAACAATCCGATCGACGGCCCTGTGCTTGGAACGGTTTCTAAAACTCTCTCACAATCCGTTAACTCTGCGGCTGCCGCTCCTGTTCCAGCCGATCTGTTTGAGGCGGTCCTGGTGCCGGCCAGCGTGATGTTTCAAGCCCATAAACTGGGATTTAATGTTGTGTTCTATGAAAGGAATTTCTCAGACGGTGCAATAGGAAGTGGTGGCGGCAGTATTACACTCGCTATAGGCAGCGCAGGTGCCTCAGACTTCGGAATCTCTCGCATGGCGTTGCAGTTCGATGACGGTGCTCCGGTACGTATACTCGCAATTAAAAAACCGCTTGGCGCTCGGGCGGAAATCGAATACAACGGCAACGGATTGCTTCGAGGTGTTTGGGAGCTCGCAGGTCCTATGAGCACCTCCGGTCAGCCAATCTTCCGCCCCTTAGGGCGTGTCCAACAACAGCTCGTCGCAGCGGATCGGTATATCTTCAAAAGCCCACCGCTACCGACGGACGCCGTGGGGCTGTATTTGGTTCGGCTGCGTATTACCGATCCCGAGCCTGGGTTTGATGTTCCCGTCATTCGTTATTTCGTCAGTCGAGACGGGTTGAAACCCCGGTCCCCGGCATCCATAGGGCTCACCGCGCCGTCAGCATTTGCCATATTGAAACCCGATAGCCGCTTTACCTGGGAACGCATCAAGGGTACACGGGCTTATCAACTGGAGTTTTACAATAAACCGCGGCCCACGCTGGAATCGGCTTTACCCGCGTTGGGAAGCGATACCAAAGCAGGCGCACAGCAGGCGCCAGAAGGGCCGCCTGTAACAGGCATGTTGATATCCGGGAAAGATACACAGATCGTGTTATCACGGCTTGTACGACTACGCTTAAAAAGCGGAGACTACCTATGGCGCATATTGGCTGTCGATGAAGAAGGACACCTTATCGGCGCAAGTGACTATCGAGAGTTACGGGTGCCTTAAACTTTTAGCAATGCATGCATTTGCCTGAATTAAACGCCATTGTCAGACGATAGTGCAGCTCTACTAAAGACCATCGCGCGAGGCAGCGAACCGGCGTTGCGCGGTTTCTATGACGCTCATCATGGACGCGTGTACGCTTTTGCCCTAAAGCGATTAAATAATCCCAACGAAGCAGCGGACGTGCTCAATGAGGTGATGCTGGAGGTCTGGCGCAACGCTTCGCGTTTTGAAGGCCGATCCAAGGTGACGACCTGGCTGCTGGGCATCGCCAACCATAAGATCATCGACGTATTGCGCAAGCGCAATCGCCATATTGTAGAGGAACTTGATTTCGATCCGGCCGATGACGATCTTCCCACGGCATTAGATGCCTTGGCCGGTGCTGAAGACGCCGGGCGGGTACGAGAGTGTATCGAGCAGCTTTCCGATGCCCATAAAATGGTTGTTCATTTGGCTTTTTTTGAAGATTTGCCTTACAGTGATATCGCACGAATTGCGGACGTCCCGGAAGGCACCGTAAAGACCCGTATGTACTATGCCAAGCGATCGCTGAAACGTTGTTTATCAGCATTATTATAAGGCTGGGTGCAACGCATTGAACCAATGTTATTCCGACTCGACTTACTCTATATGGAAGCTGAACACAGGCTGAACAACTAGCGCGTTCGACGAACGAGTATTATGAAATGAATACCAGAGACGGTCATCCCGAGCAATTATTGCCTTGGTACGCCAATGAAACCTTATCGCCGGAGGAAAAAGCTGATGTGGAACAACATCTGGCGCAATGTGAACAATGCCGCAATGAAGTGGCCTTATTGAAGCGTCTGCGCGAACAGGTGCAAAAAGAAGAAATACCAAGCCCCGGTGAATTTGGTTTTAAGCGTTTGCAGCGGGCTGTAAACCAGGAGCAGCGGGTGCATTCTGTGCCACCTGCCTGGTGGCGTCCCGCCCTGGCAGCCGCGGTGGTCGTTATCCTGGTTCAAAGTGCGTTATTGGTGAATCTGTGGCCCGGGCCCAAACCCATGACACCGTTGGGAGTTGACCATGACGGAGCGGTATTGCAGATAACATTTACCCCGGATAGTACCATTGCCCAGATTCAGAAGTTGCTTGAACGTATTCAAGGCACCATCATAGACGGGCCGGGCGCCATTGGCGTTTATCGTGTTCGCTTAGCGATGGATCCGGTAGACGAGAGGGAGATAGACAGGATAGTTACGCGTTTGAGGCAAGAGCGGCAAATTGTCACACATGTATCTAAGGAATAAGGTATGCGCTTAGCAGAGATTGTTTGTCTGAGTTTCGTGCTGGCATCGGGCCTGCTGTACAACCACCGTGCACATGCTGTGAGCACGTTATCACCCGGCAACATTACCACCACTACAACAATTAAGTTGCGCCCGACCGTTACTGGTTATGGTTATTCCGGTGCCTGTGTAAAAAAAGGAACAGTTATTACCGTTAAGGGCACGAATTTCGGGTCGCAAAAGGGACGTGTGGCCTTAGGCGGCGGGAGCGGGACACATCTTGATTTAACCATAAGATCCTGGAGCGCTACGCAAATTAGCGTCACCATTCCCAATAGTGGGACTGTTCAGGGCGGGAAAAGTTATTATATTGGTATAGAAAACAAGGCCCACGCATGGCTCAGTAATACCAATAAAAGCTTTTCTATATGTGCGCCGGTGCAAGCCGTTCCAATTGCTCCTGGCATACCCGCCGTTCCGGTTGCTCCTGGCATACCCGCCGTTCCAGTTGCTCCTGGCATACCCCCGGCCAAACCGGTTTATGAATTTGAAAGTGAAACAACTCGCAGTCAAGTAATTACAGGACAGATAAGTACGGGGAGTTTGTGGGACGCTGAACTGCCGCCGCCCCCCAAAGATGTGCCAAAGGTTTCAAAAAAAAGAAACCGAGGCATTGAGCCGGGCGAGATTATTGTAATCAGCGCCAATATGAATCAGGCGAAGGCTCTGGCTCGCACGGCGGAAAATCTAGGCATTGGTTTAAAACGTCGGCATAAGCTGTCGTCTTTGGGTCTGGTGATGACGGTCCTGAGAGTGCCAAAAGGTGTTCCCGTCAATCGTGCGTTAAGCAGTCTAACACAAGCAGATCGGACAGCCTGGGCCGACACCAATAATCTATTTCAATTGCACGGTAGCGAGTCAAGGCGCTACGGTGCAAAACTGATTGGGTGGGACTACGCTCGCGCAAAACCCTGTAGAACCGGAATACGAATTGGATTAGTCGATACCGGCATCGACAAGACCCATCCGGCATTAAAGGGGCAAGCCATTGTCACGCGCTCGTTTGTAACCACCGGTATCCCAAAGGCCGGCGTCGACCACGGAACGGCTATTACAACCTTACTCTTAGGAAATAATGAATACAAAGACATGGCGGGACTCCTCCCTGGCGCCAAACTTTACGTAGCGAGCATTTTTCGTAAACAGGGCAAGAAACAGATAAACACAACGGCAGAGTGGATTGTATTGGCGTTGGATTGGCTGGCCAGTCAACGCACGCACATTATCAATCTTAGTCTGGGGGGTTCGCGTAACCTCCTGGTGGAGGCGGCAATCGCTCGTTTACAGGCAAGAGGTTTCATTGTCATTGCATCCGCAGGTAACAACGGTCCCACGGCGGCGCCAGTATACCCTGCGGCCCAGGAGGGTGTGATAGCAGTTACCGCCGTGGATGCAAAACTTAAGTCGTATCGGCGTGCGAATCGGGGTAGTTATATCAGCTTTGCCGCACCGGGAGTGGATGTCTGGACGGCGAAATCCGGTGGAAAAGGCGTCTACGTTACCGGTACTTCCTATGCAACACCTTTTGTTACGGCCTCTCTAGCCGCCACGAAATTGACGCATCCGGCGATGACCTGGACAAAATTGAGACAGTATTTAGTCAAGGATGTGCGCGACCTGGGAATACCGGGTAAGGATCCGGTCTACGGTTGGGGGTTGATTCAAGCCAAAAACATCTGCGGTAAACTCAAATAGGGTTTTTGAGATAAGGAAAAAATGAGATAAATTGTAGAAAGATATTGAAATCATCGTCTTATGGACTTATCGATAGCCTGTGTATGCGGTGAAGGTTCGATGCCCAGGATCGTGGCGAGACTGTCCTGATAACGCCGGTACACGGCCAAGTCCTCGGCCCGGCGATTGAGTTTTTTCAGGCAAAGCATGGGTTGTTGGCCAAGTTCTTCGGCCAAAGGGTCAGCGCGAGGACTGGACCCAGTACGAGGCCCCGGACCGCCTGAAAAAAGCCATCGAGGCCTCCGAGGAGCGCTACGACGTGCTGCTCTGCGACG
>CAMYII010000017.1:61977-124374 GCA_947258385.1 Acidiferrobacterales bacterium | reverse complement strand
CGCATTCCGAGTTAGCGAGCGCCGCTTCTTGTGAGCAGCGCAGGGTACCCCGCACCAATTGCATTTCAATTGGTGCGGGGCAAGTCTCCGGGTGTCCTTCTCTTTGGTGACTTTCTCTTGGACAAGCAAGAGAAAGTCACCCGTCGTACGGGGGCGGAACCCCGGTCAAAACCAATCATCGCCGAAGGCGATACAAAAAAGAAAACTACCCACCATCACTTCAATGCCGCCAAAGCCTTGTCATAATCCGGCTCGTTCTTGATATCCGGCACCAGCTCGCTGTAAACCACCTTGTCGTTCGCATCGAGCACGACCACGGCGCGGGCGGTGATGCCCTTGAGCGGGCCGTCCTGGATCAGAACGCCGTAGTCCTTGGCGAAGTTGCGGTCGCGCATCATGGACAAGGTCTTGACCGCCTTGGTGTTCTCGGCGCCGCAGAAACGCGACATCGAGAACGGCAGGTCGGCGGAGACGATCAGCATGACGACGTCGTCGCGCCCCTCGGCATGGTCGTTGAATTTCTTGGTGCTGGTGGCACACACCGGCGTGTCGAGACTGGGCACGATGCTCAAGAGTTTTTTCTTGCCCTTGAAGTCCGCCAGCGTGACGTCGTTCAAGTCGGCGCCGGTCAGGTTGAAATCCGGCGCCTGGCTGCCGACGGCCGGCAGCTCGCCATTGGTGGTGACGGGATCTCCGCCCAATGCGGTCTTTGCCATGTTGTTCTCCTCCTAATCTAAGTGTTGGGCCGCGCCTTCACCGCGCAGGGCGGATCGAGTCTGCGTTTACTGATAATGCGTTGCATCTGAAAGGCGTATTGCTCCATGTCCTCTTCCGTGCGGGTCTCGGTCGCGCACACAAGGATGCAATCCTTGAGCGCCGGGTAGCGCTCACCCAGTACATACCCGCCGATGACCCCCTGCGCCTCCAAGGCCTGCATGACGTCGCCCGCCGGGGCATTGAGCCGCAGTACGGCCTCATGGAAAAACGGCCGCGCGAAGACCCGCTCGACGCCGTCGATGGCCGTGAGCTTCTCCAGCAGCGCGCGTGTATTGGCATGGCAGCGCGCCGCCACCCGCTTCAATCCCCGCGGGCCGAGCAAGGCCATATAAATGGTGGCGGCCGTGACCAGCAGGCCCTGATTGGTGCAGATATTGGAGGTCGCCTTGGAGCGGCGGATGTGCTGTTCGCGCGCCTGCAGGGTCAAGGTAAAACCGGGCCTGCCATCGAGATCGACGGTGCGGCCGACCAGCCGCCCGGGCATCTGGCGCATGTATTTTTGCTTGCAGCACATGAAGCCGAAGTACGGCCCGCCGGACGACAGCGGCACACCCAGGGGCTGGCCCTCGCCGATCACGATGTCCGCGCCCTGCCGGCCCCACGCGCCCGGCGGCGTCAGCAGCGCGAGCGCCGTGGGATTGACGAGCGCGACGACCATCATGCCCTGGTCATGGGCCCAGTCGGTCAACGCATCGACCTCTTCGAGCACGCCAAAGAAGTTCGGCTGCGGCACCACCAGCGCCGCGAACCCCTGGCCCTCGAAGGGCTTTAACGCCCCGGGAAGCGTATTCCCACCTTCGGTACAAAACGCCACCTCGACCAGCTCGATGTCCTGGTTCTTGACGATGGCCTCGACCACCTGGCGATAGACGGGATGCACGGTGGCCGGCATCAGGATGCGGCGCGATCGCTTGTGCGCGCGCACCGCCATCAGCACCGCCTCGGCCAGCGCCGAGGCGCCGTCGTACAGCGAGGCATTGGCCACGTCCATCCCGGTCAGGCCCGCCATCATGCTCTGGTATTCATAGATGAGCTGCAGGGTGCCCTGACTGGCCTCCGCCTGGTAGGGCGTATAGGCCGAATAGAACTCGCCGCGGGTGGTGATCTCCCACACCGCCGCCGGGATGTGGTGCTCATAGGCCCCGGCGCCGATGAAGTTGAGATAGCGCCCGTCGACCTCGGCGCGCTCGGCCATGAGCCGCGAGACCTGCATTTCGCTCGCGGCCTCGGGGACCTGCGTCAGCCTGCCGGCGCGCAGCGTCTCCGGGATCTCGTCGAACAGCGCATCGATGGACCCGGCCCCAATGGCCGCGAGCATTTCATGAATTTCTTCTTCCGTATGCGGTATAAATGGCATAGCGCCTGACTCTTCAACCTCAGCTTCAATGACCGGCCCGAACGGTTCGTCTACCGCACGGGGTAATTCGTCACCTCAGACCCTAAGACTCCTCGGCGATCAGCGCCTGGTAAGCCGAAGCATCCATCAGCGCTTCCCACTGGGACTTATCGGCCGGCTGCAGGCGCAGCATCCAGCCTTCGCCGTAGGGGTCCTTGTTCACGGTCTCGGGACTGTCGGTGATGCCCGCGTTGACCTCGAGCACCTCGCCGCTCAGCGGCGCATAGACATCGGAGGCCGCCTTCACCGACTCCACCACCGCGCAGTCCTTGCCGGCCTCCAGGGTGCTACCGACCTCCGGCAATTCGAGATAGACCATGTCACCCATCAGGTCCTGCGCGTGGTCGGTAATCCCGACCGTGATGCTGCCGTCATCGTTCATCCGCGCCCATTCGTGGGACTTGGTGTATTTGAGCTCCTGCGGGATCTGACTCATCGTTTTTTCTCCCCTTAATCGAAACAACTCTTGCCATGACGCACAAAAGGAAACTTGACCACGCGCGCCGCCGTGGGCCGACCGCGGATCTCGACCTGGCAGCGCCCGCCGAGCTCGACCTGCGCCGGCACCCGCGCCAGCGCAATGGACTTGTTCAACGTGGGCGCGACGCTGCCGCTCGTGATCGTACCCGCGCCCGCGGCCTCGCAGACGAGTTTCTGCCCGCCGCGCAGCACGCCCTTGTCTTCCAGCACCAACCCCACCAGTTTACGCTTGACGCCCCCGGCCTTCAGCGTCTCCAACGCCTCGCGGCCGATGAACTTACGCTCGGCGGGCTCGAGCGCCACCGTCCAGGCGAGACCCGACTCCAGCGGGCTGGTGGTCTCGTCCATATCGGAGCCGTACAAACACATCCCGGCCTCCAGGCGCAGGGTGTCGCGCGCGCCGAGCCCGATGGGCGCCACCCCGGCCTCGGCGAGCCGCTGCCAGGCGAAAGGCGCGGCCTGGCCGGGCATGATGATTTCATAGCCGTCTTCACCGGTGTAGCCGGTGGTGGCGATGAACAGCTCGCCGATATGAATGGCCTGAAACGGTTTCAGCGGACCGGCGGTCTCGCGCAGGTTCTCGCCCAGGACCTCGATCACCTTCTCGCGCGCATTGGGTCCCTGCACCGCGATCATGGCCAGGTCCTCGCGCTCGTTCACGGTGATGCCACCGAGCTCGCGCGCGGCGCTGCTGATCCAGGCAAGGTCCTTTTCGCGGGTGGCCGCGTTCGAGACCACGCGAAACCATTCCTCATCCATGAAATAGACGATGAGATCGTCCATCACCCCGCCCTTGGCATTGAGCATGCAGGAATACAGCGCCTTGCCGGGGGTCTTCAGTTTGTCGACATTGTTGGCCAGCAGCAGCCGCAGCAGCTCGCGCGTACGCGCGCCCTTGACATCCGTGACGGTCATATGGGACACATCGAACATGCCGACGTCCTCGCGCACCTGGTGGTGCTCGGCGAGCTGCGAGCCGTAGTGCAGCGGCATGTCCCAGCCGCCGAAGTCCACGATCTTCGCGCCCATCGCGACGTGGCTGTCGTATAACGGTGTCCTGTTTCCCATCTTAAACCTTTGTTAGTCCGTACAAATCTTTAACGTTTTAAGTTGCAAGTAGCAAGTGACAAGTGACAAGTGACAAGTGACAAGAGCATTCGATAAAACGGTCACGCTTTATATTTACTTGCCACTTTTTACTTGTCACTTGCTACTTGTTACTTGCTACTTCCTCAGCATGATACGAGGACCGTACGAACGGCCCGGCCTTGACCCAGGTGAAGCCCAAGGCACGCGCCTGCTGCGCGTAGGCGGTGAACTGATCCGGGTGGATGTAGGCCTGCACCGGCAGGTGGCCCGCGGTCGGACGCAGATACTGACCGAGCGCCAGACGCTCGACACCGGCGGTGCGCAGGTCGCTGAGCACGTCCAGCACTTCCGCTTCGGTCTCACCCAACCCCAGCATGAGGGCCGATTTGGCCTCCACGCCCGGCTGTCGCGCCACCAGCGCGAGCAGCCGCAGGCTGCGCGCGTAGTCCGAGCCCCTGCGCGCCAGCCGGTACAGCCGCGGCACGGTCTCCACGTTGTGGCCCCACACCAGCCGCGGTGAGGGCAGGGGGCCGGCGGCGTCCGGCACCAGCGCCGCCATCACCGTCTCTATCGCCTCTGTCTGGCAGCGGTGAAAGTCGGGGGTCAGTAATTCCACGCCGATGCGCGGATCAAGCACGTGGAGTTGGCGCACGGTCTCGGCGAAGATCCCGGCGCCGCCGTCGGGCAGATCGTCGCGGTTGACCGAGGTCAACACCACGTAGCGCAGGTCCAGACGCGCCACCGCCGCGCGCACCCGCGCCGGTTCATCCCGGTCGGTCGCGCCCGGCCGTCCGGTCTTCACCGAACAGAAACCGCAGGCACGGGTGCAGGTATCCCCGAGCAACATGAAGGTGGCGGTACCCCGGCCCCAGCACTCCCCGCGGTTGGGGCAACGCGCCTCTTCGCAGACGGTGTGCAACCGCTGCTCGCTCACCGCGCTTGCGGTCTTGCCATAGCGCCCGCCGTCTCCGAGCGGCTGCCGGATCCACACCGGCATGCGGCTGACGTTCGGCCCCGCGGCCGTCGGCGATGCGCTTGGCGTGCTGTTGCGCGTTAATTGACGTGACATGTAAAAGCCCCGAAAAACAAAAAGGCGATGGATGACCCCGCCATCCATCGCCCCTCTGTCCGGTTACCTGAGAGCTTTAGCCCCTTCGGTGGGCGGCCCGTGCGGGCCGGCCTCTCTCCAGAGTCGATCGTCATCAGAATAGTGCCTGCGGTCCTTTTGCCTGAGCGATTCCGGGCGGAGTTGCGCCTTCGGCGCCCGGCTATTCATGCAGCCGGGTCTCTCCCACGGGCCTCTGATCGAGCCGCCACTATACCCGCAACACCAGACCAAGCCAACCCGGGCCCGGTTTTGCGCGATACGGTGACATGTGGCGACGCACGGCCGGCGCGACGCGACGGCACGCTTATCGGGCGGCGCTGCGCTTCACCAGCAGCATGACCGGAATTAACCCGGCGATCACCAGGGTAATGGCCGGCAGCGCCGCCCGCTCCCATTCGCCCTCGGAGGTCATCTCGAAAATACGTGTCGCCAGGGTGTCCCAGCCGAAGGGGCGCAGCAGCAAGGTCGCGGGCATCTCTTTCATGACCTCGACAAACACCAGCAGGACCGCGCTCATCAGACCGGTGCGCAGCATGGGGATGGATACCCGCCAGAGGATCTCCCAGTTGCTGGCGCCGAGCGTGCGCGCGGCCTGCAGAATCGACGGCCTGATGCGCTCGAAGGCGCTGTCGACCGGCCCGTAGCCCACGGCCAGAAAGCGCACGATGTAGGCGACGATGAGCGCGATCAGGCTGCCGGTCAAGAGCTGGCCGACGCTCAGGCCAAACAACACCTCCAGCGCGAGCGCGACCTGCCTGTCCAGCCACACGAAGCTGAGCATGACGCCGACGGCCAGTACCGAGCCTGGCAGCGCATAGCCGAGGGTGGACACGCCGACCGTGGCCCGCATCAGCCGGTCCGGACGCAGGCGGTAGGTATAAGCGAGCATCAAGGCGCCGAAGGTGGTCAACAGGGCCGCGGCGGCGCCCAGCGCCAGGGTGTTGAAAAAGAAGCGCAGGTAACGGACATCGAGGTCCTGCAGCGCCGCCTGCCAGACCCACACCAGCAGTTGCGTCACCGGAATAATGAAGGCGAGCAGCAACACCAGCGCGGCGGCGGCGGCGGCGCCCGCCGCCTGCAGGCCGCGCAGGCGATAGCGTTCCATGCGCAGCTTGCCGCTGGACTCGTAGCGTGCCTTTCGCCGCAGCCTTTTTTCGGTGAACAACGCGATAAACACGAACAACAGCAGCAGGGAGGCCAGCTGCGCCGCCGCGCTCAGGCTGAACAGGCCCAGCCAGGCCTTGTAGATCGCGGTGGTGAAGGTGTCATAGTTGAAAATGGACACGGCGCCGAAGTCCGCCAGCGTCTCCATCAGGGCCAGGGACACGCCGGCGGCGACGGCGGGCCGGGCCATGGGCAGTGCCACGCGGTAAAAGGCGCCCCAGGCGCCGAGGCCCAGGACGCGGGCGCTGTCGAGCAGGTTGCGGCCCTGACCCAGGAAGGCCACGCGCGCCAGCATGTAGACGTAGGGATAAAACGCCAGCACCATGACGGTGATGACCCCGCCTTCGGAACGAAACGCCGGCAGCCAATCGCCTTGCACCCCGAGGAGCCGCCGCAAGCCGCTTTGCAGCGGCCCGCTGTAGTCCAGGAGTCCCAGCATGACGAAGGCCAGTACGTAGGCGGGGACCGCGAGCGGCAGCATCAGCGCCCACCAGCACGCCGGCACCCACGCCCAGTATGAGCACCACGGTGTTGCGCACCAGGCCGGCCAGCACGGTGTCGGCCAGATGGCGCCAGACCTCACTGGCCGGCTGCAGCCAGGCGGCGAAGATGATGACGACCGGCACCACTACCAGCGCCGCCAGAGCCAAGCTGGACAGCCGCCAGTAGTGAACGTTGACGTTCAGCCAGGCGGAGATGCCGCTACTGACAAAAGGCGCCGGCGCTGGGCTCGATGAATCCATATTTCAAAAAATGATCGCGCATAAGGCGGCCGTTGGGCATCGTGCGTATCACGCCCGCGGGTCTACCCGGTCCCGGCGCGACTATTTATAGCCGGAACGGTCCATCAGCATCACCGCCTTGACCTGAAGCTCCCCGGCCTTGGCGAGGTTGGTGGTGTCCTGCTTGAAATCGCCCCAGGCGCTGACGTTTGGATGCGGCTTCACCTTCGGATTGGCTGGATACTCCATATTGGCGTCGGCGAACAGGCGCTGTGCCTTGTCGCCGGAGAGCCATTCCAGAAACTTGACCGCGGCCGCTTTGTGTTTGGCGTAACGCGTGACGCCTGCCCCGGAGACATTGACGTGCACCCCACGGTCCTGCTGGTTGGGCCAGAACAGGGCCAGTGGCAGCTTGGGATTTTTCTTTTGCAAGCGCCCGAAATAATACGTATTGACGATGCCCACGTCACACTGCCCGGCCATGATCGCCTCCATCACCGCGGTGTCGTTGGCGAACACATCCGTCGCCAGATTGCCGACCCAGGCGCGCACAATCGCCTCGGTTTTTTCCTCGCCGAGCTGCGCGATCATCATCGCCACCAGCGACTGGTTGTAGACCTTCTTCGAGGTGCGCAGGCACAGCCGCCCCTTCCCCTGCTTATCGCCCAGGGCCTCGTAGGTGCTGAGCTCGGACGGCTTGACGCGCGCGGTGCTGTAAACAATGGTGCGCGCCCGTACCGAGAGCCCGAACCAGCGGTTGTCCGGGTCCCTCAGGCTCACAGGGATATTTTGTTGCAGGGTCCTGGAATCGACCTTGGCCAGCATGCCGTCCTGGGCCGCCTTCCACAGGTTCCCGGCATCGACCGTGATCAGAAGATCGGCCGGCGTGTTCTTGCCCTCCGCCTTCAGGCGCGCGAGCAGCGGGCCGGCCTTGTCGGTCACGAAGCGGATCTCGGTGCCGGTCTCGGCGCGGTAGGCATCGAACAGCGGCTTGATCAATTGCTCGTTACGGGCCGAATACACCACCAGTTGATCGGCGGCCTGCGCAACGGCGCCGCCCAGACCGAGCAAGGTTATGAGTAGTAAACTGAGAATTCGATTGGTTTTCATGTGCTTCGCTTGCCTCATTACGATTTACGGCTTATCTAAAATATATACTGCGCCTGCAGAAAGGCCTCATCCAGGTCCTCGTCCTTGACGCCATCCACGTTCTCACCCACACGGTGGGTGAGCTGCAGCTTGATGTCGTGTTTCTTGATGAACCAGTTGAGACCGAAGGAGGTCCGCGTCCATTCCTCGGCATAGGTATCGGCGTCCAGCACCTGGTAGCCCGCCGCCAGCTCGAGCCTGCTCGGGATGACCATGTATCCGCCCTTGACGGAGTAGCTCTCAAGATCGGCCTCACCGTTCTCGAAGATCCCGGCGGTGACGTTGGAGACAACGGAATCGGCCTCATAGCTGTTGTACTGCCCGTCAATCGACAATCCATAACCACGGAACGAGGCGCTGGCCTCCGCACCGGTCACGTCGTCGACGTCGACTTTTACCAGATTGCCATCCTCGAAGGCTTCGCCTTCCAGCGTGCCGTCGTCCTTGGTATAGGTATTGTTATCGTCATCATTGCTCCAGCGATAGGCGCCGGCGCCGACCGCGAACTTCACGTCCCGATCGAAATCGCCCTGCGCATACTTGATCTCGCCCAGGGGATGGAACTCCACGCGGCCGCCGGCCATCCAGCCCTCGTTGAAATCGTCGTCGCGGTTGACCGGGGTGTCGAAATCGAGCTTCTTGACATCAGGATCAATCGAGGCGCTGGCCGCCGAGGCGCCGTAAGTGATTTTCTTGCCGGCGGCATGGCCAATGAAGTGCAGCCCCAGATTCTTGTCGGGCACGCCGTAATTGTGATCGCCGGTGAAGGGGCGCTCCACCAGCTGCAGTCGCTTGGTCGAGGTCAGATACTCGCGCGAGAACGCGAAATCGTTGTTGCCCAGCCGGATCTTGAGATTGCGCACGCCGGTGTATTGCATGAAGGCGTCCTTGACCTGGAGCTCGTCGTCGTCCTTGGCCTTGCCCATCTCCCACTGGAACTTGCCGCTCCAGTCCTTGTACAGGCCGCCCTCGACATAGACCCGGAAGCGGCGGAAAAAGAGATCGTCGCTGGAATCGTCACTGACCAAAGGGTCCGCGTGATCCGGGTCCTCGTAGTGGTACTGCAGCTGGATGCGGCCGCCGATCTTCACGAATTTGTCGCCTTCCTGGTAGACGGTGATGCCGGCGGCGGCAACAGAAGGCGTAAGACAGAGGCCCGAGATCACGGCACCAACGGCCATCGATGGAAGGGGGTGCTCAGGCATGATTTTTCCTATGAATTCCATTTTCATAATGAATGCCAAAAGGTTAAGACAAAAAGCAAGGGCTGGTGTTGAAAGCGGTCCACAACCCCACTCGCGCGTGTTCGCGCTCCGCCTTCAAACAGACTCGCGGCGGAGCAGGCTCACGGTTACGCAACCGGTCCTGGCGCCGTCTGCGTACCAGTCGCAACGAGCGGGCGAATGCACCATAACACACAGATTGAACACACCCGATGCGCCACGTCATCGCTCGGCGGCCAGGTCCACGGGCATGCTCTGCGGCGTGACCTGCGCCCATACCGATCCCGGCGATACGGCTGTCATTGCTTCATGTTCAGTACCGGACTGCTGGCCGTCTTGGGTATTTCCAGCACGATAAATCCGTGGTCGTTTTTCACATGGCACTGCATGCAACGCTCGCGCATGCGCTCGAAACTCGATGAAAAACGCTTCCAATCGCCTGACCCGCTGGCCTGAATGATGTCCGGGAACACGGCATCGAGAAACTCCTGGGCAGTCTTGGCCCTTTTGGGGCGCGTGATCTGCAGCTTCTCGATCAAGTCCTTAAGCTCCTCGGCCTGGTATTCGGCGAACTCCCATTTACCTTGCTTGGCGGCCCAATACAAGTTCTGGTAGCGCTCCCCGACGACGATCATGATGTCCGCCGCGCCGGGAATCGTCTTGACAAGATTTTCCACCTTATCGGTCGTGCTCGCCCGTGTGCGCCAATCACCGCCTCGGATTTCATCACCCTCGTCGGCAACGGCGTACAACGGCGCTAACACCAGCGATAAGGCAATCAAGCTCTTTTTCAGGCCCATCCAATTCTCCGATCTATTGTTTGTCTAGCGTTTGCGTTTGGCCCATAGCCAGATCCCGGTACTGGCCAGTAACATGAACAATATCGCGATCCCGTCCATGAATAACTCGCCGCGGCTGCCAAGAATGCGGCCACTGTGCAAATCAAGCAACACCCGCTCCATGGTGAGCCCCTTGCCACGGTAGGCGCTGACCAGCCTGGTGTGCAAGGCCGGCGGCGTATTTTCCTGTCTGGCCCAATGCGCCTGGACCGAGTCACGTTCGCGCCAGCTCACTAGCGCCTCGTCCGCGACGTAATAGCCGTGGGCCGCCGCAACCACGATATCGCCCGCCTCGCTCGAGCCCACCGACTGCATGCCGGCGGGCACGCCTTGGGCATGACCCAGCCTCTCCACCAGCCTGCCCGTAGGGGTCAGCAATACGATCTCGCCTTCGACTGCTATCACCAGCAATTGCCGGGGGCCCGCCACGCCCAGCAACCGGCCATAGCTGCCCGGGATTTCCTCGCCGTTGAGGTATAGCCGGTTGCCCAGCTGGCTGATCCAACGCTCGCCCAATCGGTAACTCACGGCATCGCCGGGCGGCGCAATCCCGTACCAGTCCAGCAGCCAGTCGGCCCGGGCGTAGCGCTCATCGAGCTCCAGAGACTCGGTGTGGTTAATCATCAACCCGGTGATGGCCAACAGCATCACAAACACGCCCGCGGCGATCCCCAACATGCGGTGCCACTGATATAAGGAGCGCCATTTAATACCGTGTTTCTTTCTACGACGGGACATGGTCTGCCTCGGTATGCTGGTGTAAAAACAGCGCCAGGCGCGCCAGCTTTGTCAGCGCCCGCACCGACAAGGTCGCCCCGGAAATCCCGTCGATGTGGCGATCCAGACGCGTGTCTGCTTTAAGAGCGGCATTCTTGAATTGATCGGTAAAAAAGGCATTGCGCACTTCCCAGCCGCGACTTTCGCGAAAGATCAGCACCTTGACCTCTTCAATCCTGTTCTGGTTCACAATGATGCCGGTCGTGATCGCTTTTTCTTTACCGATTTCCTCGAGGATCCAGACCGTACGCCCATCACGCCGCCAATAACGCAGGCGCAGCCCGTCATAGGGATGGCCCAGTATCTTGCCAATGGACGCCTGCAGGTCTTCGGTCAGCCATAACATCGTGGCCGACGGGACATCGCCCTGGAAGGCCTGTTGCACAAACGCCTGCGGCTCCTGATAGGTGCCGCGGGCGAGCGTCTGCACGGCGACCATCAGCAGGACCGGCAGGAGAACAATAACTCTAAATTGCATATGCTTTAACCGACAACAAGGGCGCGTGCCACGCGCCCTTGCCTGCCTTTACCTCGTGTTGCCAGGCGGTTTAGAACATATAACCGATTCCGAGATTAAAACCGTCAAACTCATCCTTGTTATCGGGCGCATCCTGGTCCTGGTAGTCCAGTTTGACGACTACATTTTCATGGGGCCAGTAGTTGACGCCGACGTCCGTCTGCTTGTACTCGGTATCGATCGAATTCCCGGCGTTGTTGTCCCAGACATTGTAACGCGCAAACAGGCCGATCTTGGAGCCGAACTTGATCGCGGGCTCGATGTAATAGCCGGTCTGCTCATCGCGGCCGACGGCCTTGGGGCCATCGCCGTCCAGATCCCAGGTGGCATACAGGGCCTTCAGGCCAAAGGGCCCCTGGCTGAATACCACGTGGCCCTCCAGCAGGGTCGCGTCGCCGGCGGTGCTGTCCTGGCCCTGGGTGATATCTTGTTGATACTGCGCCGTGACCGCCAATTCCAGACCCGGCACCCCGGTCCATTTGAGCTTGCCGGTGGTGGCCCAGTCCTCGGCATTGGCCGAGGCCGACTTCTGGCGGCCGTCGCGGATCTTATAGGCCTTACTGCCGCTGGTCGGCACCTCCAGGCCGGAATGATAGGCCAGATCATAACTCCAGGCCCCGCCGAAGCGCCCGCTGATCCCGGCACCGGACTCCCACCAGGTGGTCGGAATAATATTCTTCTCCACCGGATTGCGCTCGACGCCGTAGAAGGTCGGCGGCTCGTGGGTCTCGTTGAGAATCCCGACCGGGACCAGGAACAACCCGCCCTTGGCGCTCAGGCTGTCCAGAATATCGAATTCGATGTAGGCCTGCTCCAGCTCCACTTCACCCGGGCCCTTGTCGCCGCAGTTCAACTCGATGTCCTGGTCCGGAAGACTGGGATCACCGGCAGTATCCACGCCGTCGACACCGGAGCACTGCGTGTCCTTCACCAGGGCGTGCTCCAGCTCCAGCTCCGAGTGAAACCGTATCCGGTCGGTGAACTCATACCCGAAAAACAGCACGAAACGATGGAAGTCGATTTCTTTGAAATCGCTGTCGTCCTTCTTGTTCTCGTAGTTGTTGTAATGCAGCTCTCCATACCCCCCGACGGTGGTCCTGCTGCGGCCGCCGGCGCCGGCGGCGGTCTTTTCCACATAATTGGTCGTGGACTCGAGTTGTTGCTCCAGTTGCCGGTCCTTCTTCTTTAAACGCTCGATTTCCTTTTGCTGCTCCGTGATACGGTCTTGCAAGTCTTCCACCGCGGTCTGCGCCATCACCGGCGACATGACGCCAAGGCAGCCCAACAGGCCACCGGTACAACAAAAAAGGGCTTTTCTCATGATTTATCACCTCAAAACAGGGTTGCTCTTCCTCACCAAACGGGGCGTATTATGCCTAAATGAGAATGGAAATGCAATTGATTCTCATTTACTAATAAGAATCAATATTATTTATGGGCGGATAAGGGGAAGTGCCCGCAGGAGGCGGAAATCGACGGCGAGGTTAATCCAGCTCGGCGACGACCGGGGTGTGGTCCGAGGGCCGCGGCAGGCGGCGCGGCTCGGTGTCGATATAACAGGCCTGACAGCGCTGCGCCATGGGCGCGTTGCACAGGATATGATCGATGCGCAGCCCCATGTTGCGGCGGAAGGCGGCGGCGCGATAATCCCACCAGCTGTAACTGCCCGCGGGCTGCTCGAACTGGCGGAACACGTCCACCAGGCCCAGGGCGAGCACGCCGCGCCAGGCCTCGCGCTCCTTGTCGCTGACGAGCACCGAACCCTCCCAGGCGACCGGATCATGCACGTCGCGGTCCTGCGGGGCGATGTTGTAATCCCCGAGCACGGCCAGACGCTCGTACCGCTCGAGCTCGACCGCCAGATAATCGGTGAGGCGCTGCAGCCAGTCCAGCTTGTAGGCGTATTTCTCCGAACCGACGGCGGCGCCATTGGGCACGTAGACATTGACGATACGCACACCGCCGATGGTGGCCGCGATCAGGCGCTTCTGCGCATCGTCCGCGCCGGGCAGGGCCGTTACCACCGCATCGGGGGTTCCCCGGCTGAGGATGGCGACGCCGTTGTAGGTCTTCTGCCCGCAGTAAGCCGTCTCGTAACCGGCCGCATTGATTTCCGCCCGCGGAAAGTCCTTGTCCTCGATTTTGGTTTCCTGCACGCAGAGTACATCGGGGCGCTGGCGCCGCAGCCAGTCGAGTACCTGCGGGAGCCGCACCCGCAGGGAATTGACGTTCCAGGTGGCGATTTTCACGGCAGAACTGCCGGGGGTATGATGCGCATCATGTCACTACAAACGTTACACCCCCTGGACGTAACACGCAAAACCAAATAAGCGCTACCGGGATGAACGGGCTTCAGAGTCCTGGAGATAGCCTGCATCCATCAGCTCGCCTTCAATCCACTCCTTTACGTAACCCCTGACAATTTTTTCACCAACCATGATAATGGGTACCGCGACCCGTCCGGTCAGGTCCGCCAACTCCTGCTTACTCTCGACATCGGCTTGAACATCCTTTTCCGTGAACGGGATTTTTTTTGACTGCAGATAGGAGCGGGCCTGATCGCAGGAACTGCATACCGGGACGGAGTAAAGTGTGACTGGATATTTCCTTGCGGCTCTGCGCATGGCGTTGGAGGTTTTCTCGCCACCCACAAGCGTCTTGAAAATCTTCTGTTCCACCCGGTAACCAGACCCCGCGGGCGGTGGGCGGTCATGGTAACTGACCCGCCCGCTGTCATCGACCCACTTGTAAAGCCGCTCGGCATTCGCAGACATATGCGAAAGGCTGAAAAATAAGCTGATCAACAATATGATGGACTTGCTCATGCTCTCATATCCTCAAATACCTGCCCCCGAGTTTTCGACGGGTTTGCTCGCGCAGCCAGATGATGCCGCCGACAAACCCTATAATAAGCATAGCAAAGGATATGCCAAGCCACACGAAGCTGAACCCGATGGAAGCATCTCGGCCACGCTCAGCGGCCGCCACCGCGGCAGTCTCCTCCCATTTCCTCGTCGCCGCCGCGGATTTGTCTTTCTCCTGCGCCAGCTCGTTTTCCCTGGCGGCCAACGCCTGCCTGGCCTGCTCCAGCTCGTTTGTGAACGTCGTCACCTGGGAGCGGGTTTTGCCGAGCTCACGGCGGGCGCCCTCGAGCAGCAGTCGCGCGGGCGGTTCGGTGCTCAAATAACTCTCTTCCATCCACCCTTCGGCGCCCGAGCTGTCACGCACGCGCGCATAGCCAATGCTGCGCTCCAGGACCTCGATGGCGGTTCCGCTGGTGAGCTGCTTGATTACCGGCCCCGCACCCGCGGCGTCGGCATGCATCCCCACGCTGAACCGGTCGGTGACGTAGGCCGTCTCCGCATACACGCAGAGTGGCAACAGAGCAAGAACCAGAACCAAAATACGCTTCATCGCTATCCTCCCTCGGCCGCCAATCCCGAATGTCGCAGCAAGGCATCGATTTTCGGCTCGCGGCCGCGAAAATCCACAAACAGGCGCATCGCCTCCCGCGAACCGCCCTGTTCGAGGATCTTATGGAAAAATGCCTGCCCGGTCTCACGATCGAACACACCTCTCTCTTCAAACAGGCTGAAGGCATCGGCCGCCAACACCTCCGCCCATTTGTAGCTGTAATAACCCGCCGCATAGCCGCCGGCGAAGATGTGGTTGAAGCTGTTCTGAAAACGGTTGAAGGGTGGATGCACCACGACTGCCACCTCCCGCCGAACCTCGTCCAGATAGTCCTGCACGGTCCGGTCCGCTTCAGCCTCGAACTCGCCGTGCAGCCGCATGTCGAACAGTGCAAATTCGATCTGGCGCACCATCTGCATGGCGGACTGGAAGTTTTTGGCGGCGATCATTTTTTCATAGAGTTGCCCGGGCAGGCACTCGTTTGTCTCGTAATGGCGGGCGAACAGATCCAGCGCCTCGCGCTGCCAGCACCAGTTCTCCATAAACTGGCTGGGCAGCTCCACCGCATCCCACTCCACGCCGTTGATGCCCGCCACGCCGACGTGATCCACCGTGGTCAAGAGATGATGCAGGCCATGGCCGAATTCATGAAATAAGGTGATTACCTCGCTATGGGTCAACAGGGATACGCGCGCATCGACGGGCGGAGAAAAGTTACAAGTCAGGTAGGCGACCGGCGTCTGCACGCCGGCTGCGCTGCGCTTGCGCGGCACGCATTGGTCCATCCAGGCACCGCCACGCTTGTGCGCGCGCGTATAAAGATCGAGATAAAACCTGCCACGCAGCTGGCCGTTCTCGTCACGAATCTCGTAGAAGCTGACATCGGGGTGCCAGGTATCGATGCCGATGATCTCGCGAATCTCCACCCCGTAGAGTCGTTTGACCGCCCGGAACATGCCATGCACGACGTGCGGCACCGGGAAGTACGGCCGCAGGTCTTGTTGTGAAATCGCGTAACGCGCCTCGCGCAACTTCTCGGAATAATAGGGTATGTCCCAGGCCTCGAGCGATTGCAAGCCCGCCTCGTCGCGCGCGAACTGCCGCAGCTCATCCAGTTCCTTCTCCGCCACCGGCTTCGCGCGCGCGACCAGATCGCGCAGAAAACCCAACACCTGTTCGACGCTTTGCGCCATCTTGGGCGCCAGCGAGTACGCGGCATAGTTCTCGAACCCGAGCAGGCGCGCGGCCTCCTGCCGCAAGGTGAGCACGCGCACAATGATCTCGCCGTTATCCCAGCGCCCGGCATGCGGCCCCTGATCACTGGCGCGGGTGTAATAGGCCTCATACATTTGCCTGCGCAGCTCCCGGTTATCGGCGTAGCTCATGAAGGCCACAAAGGCGGGGCCATCCAGGGTGAACTTCCAGCCGCGTTTGCCGTCTTCTTGCGCGGCCTGGCGCGCAACCGCGCGCGCGGACTCGGGCAGACCCGCGAGGTCCTCTTCCCCGGTGATCCATAGCGCCCAGGCCTGAGTGGCATCGAGCACGTTCTGCGAGAAACGGTTGTTCAAAGCGGCAAGCTCCTGTTGGATCGCCTTGAATCGTTGCTTGTCGGAAGCGCTCAGTTCCGCGCCGCTCAGGCGGAAGTCACGCAGCGTGTTTTCGACGATCTTCCTCTGAGCCTGGGTCAGATGGCCGTAATCGGGGTGGTCAGCAACCGCCTTGTAGCCGCGGTACAGGCGCTCGTCCTGGGCCAGCTCGGTCTGGTACTCGCTGAGCTTCGGCAGACAGCGGTCGTAGACCTCGCGCAGGGCCTCGTTATCCATCACCGAATTCAAGTGCGTGACCGGTGACCACATGCGACCCAGGCGCTCGTCCATGTCCTCGAGCGGCTGTACGAAATCGTCCCAGGTGAACTCCCTGGTCACGGCGAGCAGATGCTCCACCCGCGCGCGGTTCTCGGCGAGCACCTGGTTCAGCGCCGGCTCCACATGCTCGGGCCGGATGGCACTGAATTTCGGCAGACCGGTGAAATCCAACAAGGGGTTGGTCGGGAGACCCTGCACACTCATTGCCTATAACAACCTGTCATCCGTAATTTAACCGGCGCATAATCTATCATGTCCCAGGAAAACGCTACTAACAAAGGCACTAAAACTGAAATGGACCAGCCGCATCCCTACGACCGCCTGACACCCGACGTGATCCTTGCCGCGGTCGAGACCTACGGGGTTCGCTGCACCGGGGGCTTGCTGGCATTGAACAGCTACGAGAACCGTGTATACCGTATTGACACCGAAGAACAAGGGCCGCTGGTCGGCAAATTCTACCGCCCCGGCCGCTGGCCGGATGCGGCCATCCTCGAGGAGCATGACTTCACCCGCGAGCTGGCCGAGCACGAGATCCCGGCGGTGGCCCCGCTGGCCCGCGCCGACGGCGGCACACTCGCCTGCTACCATGATTTCCACTTCGCGCTGTTTCCCTGGCAGCCGGGGCGCGCGCCGGAGCTGCAAAGCGCCGAAGACCGGCGCATGCTCGGCCGCTACCTCGGGCGACTGCATCGACTCGGCGCGGTGCGACCGTTTGCGCACCGCCCCGTGATGGATATCCAGTCCTTTGGCCATGAATCGGCTGCCTATTTGTTGGAAAACGATTTCCTGCCCGATTATCTGCGCCAGCCCTACGAGAGCCTGACGGGGCAGCTGTTGCAGCAGGTCGAATCGGCCTTTGCGACCGCAGGCAATTACGCCGTGATCCGCCTGCACGGCGACTGCCATCTGGGCAACATCCTGTGGACCGACACCGGCCCGCATATCGTCGACTTCGACGATTGCCGCATGGGACCGGCGGTCCAAGATCTATGGATGCTGCTCTCCGGCGACCGCGAGGAAATGGAACCGCAGTTGGCGGATATCCTGGACGGCTATACCCAGTTCGCCGGGTTCGACGCGCGGGAACTTTATCTGCTCGAACCGTTGCGCACCCTGCGCATGCTTCATTATAGCGCCTGGCTCGCGCGGCGCTGGGAGGACCCGGCCTTCCCGCGCAACTTTCCGTGGTTCAATACCCAGCGCTACTGGGAAGAGCAGACGCTCGCATTGAGGGAGCAGGCGGCCCTGCTGAATGAGCCGCCGCTCGCCTGGCAAAACTGACGGGGCCCTTGGTCCGGGCACGTTAAATGGTAAACTCAGGCGCGAGCAGAGAAACGATGATTGGAGTCAACAAGGTTCGTATGAGGCGCAGCACCTCCAACCATGCCGAAACATTATGACTATCTCGTGATCGGCGGCGGCAGCGGCGGCATCGCCTCCGCCAAACGCGCCGCCTCTTACGGCGCCAGGACCGCGCTGATCGAGGGCGCGCGTATCGGCGGCACCTGTGTCAACGTCGGCTGTGTGCCGAAAAAGGTGATGTGGAACACCGCCGGCATCGCCGAGGTCCTACACGCGGCACCGGATTATGGCTTCGACGTCGCGCTGAAATCATTCAGCTGGTCCAGAATCAAGCAAGCCCGGGACGCCTACATCGAGCGCCTGAACGGGATTTATCACCGCGGCCTCGAGGCCTCCAACGTCGAAGAGATCCAGGGCATCGCCAGCCTCGAGGACGGCAAGACCGTCCGGGTCGACGACCAAACCTATACCGCCGAGCACATCCTGATCGCGGTCGGCAGCACGCCGGTGGTGCCGGAGCTGCCCGGGGCCGCGCTCGGCATCACCAGCGACGGCTTTTTCGAGCTCAACACCCAACCGGGACAGGTCCTCGTGGTCGGCGGTGGTTATATCGCGGTCGAGTTTGCCGGCCTGCTAAAGGCGTTGGGCTCGGACGTCACCATGCTGCTCAGGGGCGAGACGTTTCTGCGGGACTTCGATGCGACGCTGCGCGAGACCCTGATGGAGGAGATGCAGCGCGCCGGCGTCAGCGTCCTGACGCGCATCCATCTCGAGCGACTGGTCAAGGCCGGCGATGGCAACATTACCCTGCACTGCCAGACCGGTGAGACGATCAGCGGCTTCGATACCGTAATCTGGGCCACCGGGCGCCGGGCGAACACCGACCGGCTGCGGCTGGACACGGCCGACGTCGAGACCGATGCAAACGGCCACATCATCACCGACGCCTACCAGAACACCAATGTCGCGGGGATCTACGCCGTGGGCGATGTCACCGGCCGCAAGGCCCTGACGCCCGTCGCCATCGCCGCCGGCCGCCGCCTCGCCGACCGCCTGTTCGACGGCCAGAACGAAGCGAAGCTGGATTACGAGAATATACCGAGCGTGGTGTTCAGCCATCCGCCGATCGGCACGATCGGCATGACCGAGGATGAGGCCCATGAACTGTACGGCGAGGGCATGGTCAAGGTGTATCAGTCGCGCTTCACCAATATGCTCCACGCCATCACCGAGCGCAAGCCGGCGACGGTGATGAAACTGGTCACCATCGGCGAGCAGGAAAAAATCGTCGGCTGCCATATCATCGGCGACCAGGCCGACGAGATCATCCAGGGCTTCGCCGTCGCCGTCAAAATGGGCGCGCTGAAGAAGGATTTCGACAACACCGTGGCGATCCATCCCACCGCCGCCGAAGAACTGGTCACGATGAGGTAACTGCCATGGCCATACGCGCGTACAAAGGCACCACCCCCACCCTCGGCCCTCGGGTCTATGTCGACGAACAGGCCGCCGTGATCGGCGATGTCGTCATCGGCGAGGACAGCTCGGTGTGGCCCATGGCCGTGATCCGCGGCGACGTGAACCACATCCGCATCGGCGCGCGCAGCAACATCCAGGACGGCAGCGTGATTCATGTGACCCGCAAATATGCGGACAACCCCCAGGGCCATCCCGTGTCGATCGGTGACGATGTGACCATCGGGCATAACGTCACGGTGCACGGCTGCACCATCGAGCATCACTGCCTGATCGGCATCGGCTCCACCATCCTCGACGGCGCCGTGATCCACTCGCAGGTGATGCTCGGCGCCGGCAGCCTGGTGACCGAAGGCAAGGAGCTGCACGGGGGCTATCTGTGGCTCGGGGCACCGGCCCGAAAGATACGCGAGCTGACCGAGGAAGAGCTGAGCTGGTTTGATTACTCGGCCAGACACTATATGGCACTTAAGAATGATTATTTATAAATAGCCGCGGCGCGCCGGCGGCAGCCACCCCGTTGAGCTCCCGGATGTCAGCGCGATTCTTGAGCACAGAGCAGGCGAGGGCGTTCTACGACCGCCTCGGCCGCCGGCAGGACTGGCAGCGATTCTACGAAGGCCCCGCGATCCGTGAATTGATCGCGCACAGTGACTTCAACACGGCCCATCGCGTCTTCGAGCTGGGTTGCGGCACCGGTTCCTTTGCTGCGACATTGCTGGACACGCACCTGCCGCAAGGCGCTTCATATACTGGCGTCGATATCAGTGCGACGATGACCGCGCTCACCCGCCAGCGGCTTTCCGGGTTCGGTGCACGCGCGCAGGTCTCCCAAAGCGATGGTTCACTGCGCTTCGATGTCGAAGACGAGTCGTTCGATCGCTTTGTCGCCAATTACGTGCTCGACTTGTTGCCCCCACAGGATATCGTCGAAGCCCTGGAAGACGCGCACCGTTTGCTGCGCGCGGGCGGGCGATTGTGCCTGATCAGCCTGACCCACGGTGAGACCCGGGCCTCACGGCTCGCCATAAAGGCGTGGACGGGTCTGCATAATCTAAGACCCTCGCTCGTCGGAGGTTGCCGTCCCGTCGAATTGACGAACTTTCTCAAGGAGGACCAATGGCGTGTCGACTTCCATAAGACAGTTATCGCCCTCACTATCCCCTCGGAGGTCGTGGTCGCATCGAAGCGGGACTGAGGTTATGCATTTATGAGACACATGGCGCACCATCTGGTGTCAACGGTGCCGATCTGACATTCGCAATGTGCGGTCGGCCCGTGTTGCAGTCGCTCGCAAAGATGAGTCATTCCAAACATTAAGGCGAGATCTATCTTAAAGAACGAAGAGTCCTGCCATGGCCAATACAGTTTCCGAGGTTTCCAAAAAGACGGGGCTTTCCCCGGGTACCCTCGTGCATGTCGGCGAATCCAAAGAGACGGAAGTTGAAATCACACTCATCGACTACGACAGCACGCATTATCAGGATAAAGTACTTGCGTCAATCGAGGAGGCCCTGCCCTTCAAAGACGAACCCACGGTGACCTGGATCAACGTGAGCGGACTGCACCAGGTCAATATCGTCCAGCGGCTCTGCGATCACTTTGGCATCCACCCGCTGGTCCAGGAGGACATCCTGAACACACGCCAACGCCCCAAGATGGAGGACTATGAGAGTTATCTATTTATCGTGCTGAAGATGGTCGCCTATAACGAAGCGGACAATGCGATCGACGAGGAGCAACTCAGCATAATATTGGGCAAGAACATCGTCATAACATTTCAAGAAACAAGAAATGATCCCTTTGTGCCGTTAAAGGCCAGGATAAAAGGCGCTAAAGGCAGGCTTAGAAAATTGGGCGCGGACTATCTTGCCTACGAGATCATCGATTCGGTGATAGACCATTATTTCGTTCTCCAAGATGCAATAGACAGACGAATCGATGAACTGGAAGAGGAGTTATTGGAGAATCCCACGCCCGCCACCATGCACGCGATCCAGGGCCTGAAGAAAAACATGATCTCGCTGCGCCGATCGATCTCCCCGGTGCGGGAGCTGCTGGCGGGAATGCTGCGCGGCGAGTCACCGCTGATTCAGGAACATACGGAAGTATATCTGCGTGATGTTTACGATCATGCCATACGTGTGAATGAGTCCATCGAATCGTTTCGTGACATGATCTCCGGTATGGTCGATATCTATCTCTCCAGCGTCAGCAACAGGCTGAACGAGATCATGAAGGTCCTCACCATCTTCGCCGCGATTTTCATACCGCTCACCTTCATCGCCGGGGTCTACGGCATGAATTTCGAATATATGCCCGAGCTCAAATGGAAGTGGGCCTATCCGGCGCTGTGGGGGACTTTCCTCGCGGTAGCGATAGTATTGCTTGTTTACTTCAGAAGGAAGAAATGGCTGTAGCACGCACGGGCTCTAATACGCCGCAATAACACACAGGCAGTGCGTTATTTCGTACACTATCGCGCGGCCGCTCTCAGGATTAGAATAAAATACGGTTTAGTGGAACGTGGCGGCAGGAGCACGTTATGGCAAAGTCAATTGCAGTGAACTGCCCTCCCCGGATCAACGATATTATCGCCCTGGCGGTCAGAAACTATGTCGACGTCGCGTTCCCGCCCGGCAGCGGGGAGTGCTCGCTGGTGGCCAGGGAGGCCCTGCTCGATGCCGTCAAGGAATTCGAGCAGTCCTGTCAGAATACCGGCAAGGGCAGCTATAACCGGCGGATGCGCGCCATGGTCAGGGAGGCGATCAAGCTGCACTACCGCTTGCTGGAAGAGGACGAGGGCCGGTCTTTTGCCTGTGAGTGTGCCGCGGTCATCGAGGCCTGTGAGGGCATACCCAAAACCGATGCGGAGATACGCGCCGCGGAGGACAAGGACCATCGCGCCAGTACCGGCTGAAAACAGGCGAGGGCAGCTATACCGATACTAACGACCCGACAATGAAGTCGGACACAATCGCGGCGAGCGCCAGCACGATCATTGTGATGTAAGCGATGAGGGTCTTCCGGCGATAGCGCAGTCCTGCCTCCGCGTAATACCTGGGATGGATACTGTCCAGGATGCCGCGGAAAACAACCTTGCCCTTGAGCTCCGGGCGGACGTGCCTGACCGTCTGCGCCCAGTAATAGCCCGCCATCGCCAATGCCACCACCGCCGCACAAAGCAAAATGGTGGTCAGGTAGCGAACGTAGATGTCCATTAGCCGAAGTCAACAGCGAGCACGAGGCAGGTGCTGACGGTGCAAACGCTGTTTATATGCCGCGGGATTCTCTCAGGCCGCTTCGCGCAGGCCTGCGATCACCGGTCCTGTGTCCGGTCTCTTGTCCCACCAGACAAAAAACGACTCCGCGGCCTGCTCCACCAACATCCCGAGCCCGTCGCAGACCCGGTCCGCGCCGTGCCGCTGGGCCCACTGCAGGAACGCCGTTGGCCGCTCGGCGTACATCATGTCATAGGCGAGCGCCCCTGGCCTGAACAATTCCTCGGGCAGCGGCGGGACCTCGCCGGCCAGGCTCGCCGCCGTGCCGTTGACCACCACATCGAAACGCCTGCCGGCGAGCTCGGCAAACCCACAGGGCTCAATGTCCCCGAGTGCGGCGAACAACTGCGCCAGGTCTTCCGCCCGCGCAATGGTGCGATTGGCGATCACACACTCCGCGGGCTGCTGGCCGAGCAGCGGCCCCAGCACGCCGCGCACGGCGCCGCCGGCGCCGAGCAGCAGCAGGCGTTGCCCCGCGAGCGTGATGCCGAGATTACCGAGGAGATCGTTGAGCAGGCCCTGGCCATCGGTATTGTCGCCGTACAGCGACCCGTCCTCCTCGCATCTAACGGTATTGACGGCGCCGGCGAGCTCCGCGCGCGCGCTGCGCTGATCGACCAGCTCCCAGGCCTCGAGCTTGTAGGGCACGGTGATGTTAAGCCCCTTGCCGCCCATTTTTTGAAATGTGCGCGCTGCCTGGGCGAAAGTACCCGGCATCACATCGATGGCGGTGTAGTCCATGTGCAGGCCGAACTGTTCGGCAAACCGCGCATGAATCCACGGCGACTTGCTGTGGGCCACCGGGTGGCCCATGACGGCAAAATGCCCGGCAACCGTCTCGGTTTCGTTCATCGCGGGCTAGCCCCAATGTTGCATCAGGATCCGGGATTTTGGCGGACGGCTGAGCCGACCAGGTTGGACGAACGGCCGAAAAGCGCCGCTCTTGCCCCTCCAGGGGCGTCGCGGCATTGGTACTTCCCTGTACAGCACATAGCCGTAGCGATGGTGACTGGCCGTTCGTTCAAAATGGGCGCTCAGTACCCGCCAAAAACCGGAAAAGCTTGTCTGGAACATGTCGTGAATCGCTACTATACCCATCACTGACTCAACTTAAAGATGATTTTTCCTATCTCCCGCTGGCCTGGTGCAACATTGGGGCTAATGCGAGGCATTTAGGACGGGCTCCATGCCGGGCGGCGCCGTCTTTGAGAAGGCGGGGCGGGTGCGGATGCCCGCCACCCAGAACGCCAGCCGCGGGGCCTCGACGCGCCAGTCATGGGGGTAGCGAAAATCGATGTACTCCAGCGCCACAGCCAGCGCGAGATCGGCCAGCGAGAAGCGCTCACCGACCAGATAGGACTGATGGCTGATGGCGCTCTCGGCGTGGGCCAGGGCGCGGGCGATCTTCAGCTCCTGGCGCGCGATGGTCTCCTCGGACTGCTGCTCCTCGGAGCGCCGCGTCTCCCACAGGCGGGTGACCACCGCATCCAGGACGCCGTCCGCCAGCGCATGCCAGCGCTGCACCTGCCAGCGAGCGTCCCCGCTGGCGGGAATCATGGGCTCGCCTTGCAGGCGGTCCAGATATTCCAGAATCACAGCCGAATCGAACAGCGCCTCGCCGCTATCCAGCTCGAGCACCGGCACCTTCCCCAGTGGATTGAGCCTGGCGATGGCGGTCTTCGCGTCCCAGGGATCTTCCACCACGAATTCACAGGCAATGGACTTTTCGTCCAACAAAATACGCGCCTTGCGTACATAGGGCGAGGTCAACGATCCGTACAGTTTCATGGCGTGATCACCAGGTAATTGAGCGCCAGACCGGCGAAAATTGCGAGTCCGAACCAGTTGTTATTCAAAAACGCGCGAAAGCACTTGCCGGGGTCCCGATTGCGTATCAGAAACTGCTGATACACTGCGAACCCTGCCGCCGCGACCAGACCAACATAGTACCAGAGTCCGAGCCTGGCAATGACACCGGTGACGAGCAGAAGTCCGAGGGTGGCGGTGTGACTCACACCGATCATAAAGCGGTCATAATCACCAAACAGGATGGCGGTCGATTTCACCCCGATCCTGAGGTCATCATCTCGGTCAACCATGGCGTACTGCGTATCATAGGCCACTGACCAGAACATGTTGGCGAGAAACATCACCCAGGCAACGGCCGGTACCATGCCGATCTGCGCCGCGAAACCCATCGGTATTCCCCAACCGAAGGCGACACCCAGATAGAACTGCGGCAGATGGGTATGGCGCTTCAAGAACGGATAACTGGCCGCCAGAAACGCCCCCACCACCGCGAGCATGACCGTCAAGGTGTTCAGCCGCAATACGAGCAGAAACGCGATCAGGCAAAGCCCGATGAACAAGCCCAGGGCCTCGGCGGTTGAGACCCGCCCGGCGGCCAGCGGACGCTCGCGCGTGCGGGCGACGTGAGGATCAAAATGGCGGTCCGCGTAGTCATTGATCACGCAGCCGGCGGAACGCATGATCACGACACCCAGTATGAATACCGTCAGCACGTCGGGGTCCGGGCGGCCCGTTCCCGCCACCCAC
Source organism: Acidiferrobacterales bacterium (assembly GCA_947258385.1). Taxonomy (GTDB): domain Bacteria; phylum Pseudomonadota; class Gammaproteobacteria; order Acidiferrobacterales; family SZUA-150; genus CAMYII01. Next base: position 99,236 of record CAMYII010000017.1, on the reverse strand, counting down.
AGCCCCCAAAGCGTCGGCCACAATAACAGCAATATGCCGATCGGGCGGTTCAGCCGCATCAACAGGGCATATTCGCGCAGCCGCCCCACCAGGCTCACAGGCCCAGCCTCCCGATCGCCGGTAAAAAAAATTCGCTCACGAGCAACGGCCTGCCGTTTAGATGGAACACCGAGCGCCGTCCCCAGATCTCTGCGTCGGTCTCCGGTATCCACTGCGTCGCCACTGCATGTAATTTGTCGCAGGGGGTCAATTTCGATATCTCCACCTCCCCGCGCCGCATGCTGGGGTCGGCGAACAACATTGCGCCCAGGGAACGCGACTTCAGGTAGGCAAGGCGGCGGCGCGGGCCCATCATGGTCTGGCGCGGGATCACGGTGCGCGCGAAGACCCAGGGGGTATCGTCGCATACCAGATAGACCTGGCGAACCAGCGCGTAGCGTCCCAACCTCAAATCCAATGCCTGGACTTCGCTGGCGATGGGGCGCATCCACGCTTGCGCCAGGACATGTACCCGAAAGCGATCCGGACACAGGTCCGTAATGCGCCGGGTCAGCGATGCCGTGTCGAACAGCCAGTCCCAGTAGCCAGCCGGCACCAGCGTACGCCTAAGCCGTTGACGCGGATACCACACCGGGCCCGGGCAATACGAATTTTGCTTCATTCCAGCCTCATACGCGTTGCCGCCGAATCCGCCGGGCGCTGAATAGGCTTTTATCTCAGCGGGGGTCGAGGACACCGGCATTATAGGGTATCAATCGTTGTTTGTCGGTGATCACCATAAAGCTCAAACCCCGTCGGCGCGGTCCCGGCCCGCTAGATGTCGCAGTACTTCTCCCCCTGGCCCAACCAGCGCCGCACCAGCGGATCGATCCGCTCAGGATACTTTTCAAGGAGCAATGCAGCTGTCCGCTGAACGGAAGGCAATAGCACCTGATCGCGCATGATATCGGCGATCCGGAATCTCGGCATACCGGTCTGTCGGGTGCCTAGCATCTCGCCGGGCCCCCGAAGTTCCAGGTCGCGCCGGGCGATCTCAAAGCCATCGTTTGTCTCACGCATGGCCGACAGGCGCTTGCGCGCCAACTCGGATAAAGGGGGTTGATAGAGTAGCACACAGCTGCTGTCGGTAGTGCCGCGCCCGACACGGCCGCGCAATTGATGCAGCTGCGACAGGCCCAAGCGCTCGGCATTCTCAATGATCATCAGGCTTGCATTGGGCACATCCATCCCGACCTCAATAACAGTGGTTGCCACGAGGAGATCTACCTCGCCACCCATGAAGGCCGCCATCACCCGCTCCTTTTCCGCCGGTCGCATGCGCCCATGGACGAGGGCCACGCGCAATTGCGGCAGCGCTTCGGCCAGTGCGGTCTCGGTGTCGGTTGCGGTCTGCAATTCCAAGGCCTCCGACTCCTCGATCAACGGACAGACCCAGTAGACCTGCTGGCCCTGTCGGCCCGCGTGCAGGACGCGCTCGACCACCTCCGCCCTACGCGAATCGGGAATGACCACGGTCTTCACCGGTGTGCGATTCGGCGGCAGCTCGTCGACGACCGAGACATTGAGATCGGCATAGATGGCCTGCGCGAGGGTGCGCGGAATCGGTGTGGCTGTCATGATCAGCTGATGGGGATACCGTCCGTCGCGGTTGCCTTTTTCGCGCAACGCCAGACGTTGGTGGACACCGAAACGGTGCTGCTCGTCAACGACTACCAGACCGAGCCCGGCGAACTCCACACCCTGCTGGAACAAGGCGTGGGTACCAACAACGACCGCCGCCTCGCCGCTGGCAATGGCCGCCAACGCGGCCGCGCGGCTCCGGACACCCTGTTTGCCCGACAGGCGCGCCACCTCGACACCCAGCGGCTCAAACCAGTGCTGGAAATTTTTCGCATGCTGCTCGGCCAGCAACTCGGTGGGCGCCATGATGGCCACCTGGTACGCCGCCTCCACGGCAAAAGTTGCAACAGCGGCTGCCACCAGGGTCTTGCCCGACCCCACGTCACCCTGTACCAGGCGCTGCATGGGGCATTCCTGCTCGAGATCCCGGCGCACTTCATCGATGACACGTCGCTGCGCGTCGGTCAGGCCAAAGGGCAATTGCTCCAGCAAGCGCTGATGCAATCGGCCCTGGCTGCCCAGGCTCGGGGCCTGCTGCCGTTGTTTGGTGGTGCGCGCACGCAAGAGACTCAACTGATAGGCCAGCAACTCCTCAAAAGCCAATCGCTGCTGCAAGGGGTGCCGGCCCTCCAACAACAGAACGACTTCCGCATCGGGTGCCGGACGGTGGACGCAGAGCAGGGCCTCTTTGAGGACAGGAAAGTCGAGCGCGGCCAAGACAGCTTGCGGCAGCCATTCGCGAATATCGTCCAGGTGCCGGTCCAGTGCCTGCGCCGCCAGCCTTCTCAGGCTGAGCTGATGGACCCCTTCGGTAGTGGGGTACACCGGTGTCAGATGGTCTTCGGCCGCGGACGGGGCATCGTGTTCACTGACTACGGTGTATTCCGGATGAATCATCTCAAGACCTGAGCGGGTCAGGCGGACCTCGCCATAGGCGCGCACCCTGCATCCGCGTTGCAAGCGGGACTGCTGGGCGGCGGAGAAGTGGAAGAAGCGCAGCGTCAGAAAGCCGGTGCCGTCGCTGATACGGCACAGCAGGCTGCGTTTGCCCCGGAACGCGACATCCGCGACTTCGATGGTACCGACCACGACCGCCTCCATCCCCGGGCGCAAACCACCCAGCTCCACGATACGGGTGCGATCCTGATAGCGGTAGGGCAGATGAAACAGCACGTCCTGCACGGTATACAGATCCAGGCGCTGCAACTTTTCTGCGAGCCTTGGACCAACACCTTTCAGCGCGGTCACCGGCAGAGCATCGATGTCCATTTTAATTCAGGTACAAGTTACAAGTTACAAGTTACAAGAAAATACGATAAATCGGTTGCGCTGCCCCATCGATGGCCTCATGCTGCCCTACTACTTGTATCTTGTATCTTGTATCTTGTCTCTTGTCTCTTGTCTCTTGTCTCTTGTCTCTTGTCTCTTGTCTCTTGTCTCTTGTCTCTTGTATCTTGTATCTTGTATCTTGTTACTTCAATACCATAACCGCATCCATCTCCACCGCCGCCGCCTTGGGCAGGGAGGCCACGCCGATGGCGGCGCGCGCGGGGTAGGGTTCGCTGAAGTAGTGGGCCATGACTTCGTTAACGAGGGGGAAATGGGCCAGATCCGTGAGAAAAACATTCAATTTAACGACATCGTCAAGATTGCCGCCGGCCGCCCTGGCCACGGCGCTCAAATTATCAAATACCTGTGTGATCTGCGCGCGCATATCGCCTTCGACCAGTTCCATGGTCGCCGGCACCAACGGGATCTGACCCGAGAGATAGACCGTCGAATCGATTTTGACCGCCTGCGAATACGTGCCGATCGCCTGCGGCGCGAGGTCGGTCTTAATAATCTGTTTCTCCATCCTGCCCTCTCTATGTTATTGCTCAGCTAACTAAAAGCGTGCCTGGGAAAATCAGAGATTTCTTTTCGAAGACGCCCCGAAGGTGCTGCGCTAAGTATACCCTTAAGGTGAGGCGCCCTTAGGGAGGCGGCATGGCAATCGCAGAAAAGCCAATGATTGCAGGTGCCCTTAACCTTTCCTGCGCATGATGCGCATGACCGAGTCTTGTGCCCGCACCCGGCGCATGATTTTCGCCAGATGAGACCGGTCGCGCACTTCTATGGTGAAACTCATGGCCGTACACTGGCCATCGCGGTCGTCGATCGCCACTGAATCGATGTTCGACTCCATGTCCGCAATCGCGCTCGCCACGGAGGCCAGCACGCCACGCTGATTATTGACAATGACACGGACATTGACCGGAAATACGCCCTTGACCACTTTTTCCCACTGCACGTCGATCCATTTCTCCGGGCGCTTGCGGAAGCTGGCGACATTCCGGCAGTCCTCGGTATGCACGACGATGCCGCGACCGGCGGACAGAAAACCAAGAATGGGGTCGCCCGGTATCGGCCGGCAACAGCGTGCATAGGTCACGACCACGCCCTCGGTACCGCTGATCGCGACAACGGGCTTCCTCGCTTGCGTATCGTCGCCGCTGCTCGCTCCCGGCAGCAGTTGTCGCGCCACAACGTCGGCGACGCGCGTGCCCAGCCCGATCTCCACCAACAAGTGGTTCCAGCTTTCGATTTTCAACGCCTCCAGGAGATTGCTCTTTTGTGTGTCGCTAATACTGCGACGGTCGGCTCCCAGGTCGATCAGTGCCCGGTCCAACAAACGTTCACCCAGCATGATGGATTCATCGTGCTTCTGGTTCTTGAGATAACTGCGGATATGCGCCCGCGCGCGGCTGGTCATGACGTAGTTCAACCACGAGGGATTGGGGCGGCCGAGCTCCGAGGTGATAATTTCCACGTGGTCGCCATTGCGCAACTGGGTACGCAGCGGGACCATCTGGTGGTTCACGCGGGCGCCCACGCAGTGATTTCCGACGTCGCTGTGCACATCATAGGCGAAATCGACGACGGTCGTGCCGGCGGGCAGTTTCTTGATTTCCCCGTTGGGCGTGAAGACATAGATCTCGTCCGGGAACAGGTCAACCTTCAGGTGTTCCAGAAACTCGCGCGGATTACCCGCCTTTTGCTGAATATCCAGCAGGTCCTTCAACCAGCGCAGGGCGCGCTGCTGCACCTGGGCGCTGGCATCGTCTCCGCTTTTATACAGCCAGTGTGACGCGACGCCCACTTCTGAGACATGATGCATCTCTTCGGTGCGGATCTGTACCTCGATGGACAGGCCGAAGGGCCCAAAGACCACCGTATGCAGGGACTGGTAGCCGTTGGCCTTGGGTATGGCGAGATAGTCCTTGAATCTTCCCGGTATCGGCTTGTAAAGATTGTGTATCACGCCCAGCACGCGGTAACAGGTATCAGCCTTATCCACGACGATGCGAAAGGCGTAGACATCATAAACCTGCTCGAACGACAGGGATTTTTCTCTCATCTTCCGGTAAATACTGAACAGATGTTTTTCCCTGCCGGTCACCTGCGCGTCCAATCCCTCTTTCTCCAGTTGATTGACGATGGCGCTCCTGACCTTCTCCACTATCGCCTTGCGGTTGCCATGACGCTTGCGCATCGCCTCTTGCAAGACGCGGTAACGCATAGGATAAAGCGTCGAAAAACCCAGGTGCTCGAGCTCGTGCGCCCATTGGCGCACGCCAAGGCGATTGGCGATCGGGGCGTAGATTTCCAGGGTCTCCCGGGCAATAGCGCGCTGTTTGGCCCTGGGCAAGGCACCCAGGGTGCGCATATTGTGGGTCCGATCGGCGAGCTTGATGAGAATAACCCTGATGTCGCGTGACATCGCCAGCAGCATCTTGCGAAAGTTCTCCGCCTGCTCGTCTTCCTTGGAGGAGAACTTGATCTGGCTGATCTTGCTGACACCGTCGACCAGCTCGGCCACGTCTTCACCGAATTCCGCGGCCAGCTGCTCCTTGGCAGTCGCCGTGTCCTCGATCACATCGTGCAGGATGGCCGCCATGATGCTCTTGCTGTCCATGTGCATCTTGGCCAGCAAATGAGCGACCTCCAGCGGGTGATGGATATAGGGTTCGCCACTGCGGCGATGCTGGCCCTCATGGGCCTCGGCACCGAACAGGTAGGCGCGATAGACATCAGCGACCGCAGCGGGGTCGAGGTAGCCCTCGAGCATCTCGCTGAGATCGCTGATGAGCAACCTGCGTGCGGGCTGCCCGGGGTTCGCGGAATCAGACCTCTTCGTCGGCCTCTTTTTCGCCCGACGCGGCAGCTCCGATTCCGCTTTCTGTTGCGTCTGCTGTTTCATCAACTACCTCAGGTTCGGGCTGCGGCGCCTCCTGGTTTAATATCTCCGCGGTGACACGGCCTTCGGCGATTTCGCGCAGCGCCATCACTGTCGCCTTGTCGTTCTCGCGCTCGACCAGGGGATGCACGCCGGAATTGAGCTGACGGGCACGTTTACTGGCGACCAGAACCAGCTGAAAGCGGTTCTCCACATGATCCAGACAATCTTCTACGGTAACACGAGCCATTCCTAAAACCTCTTGTTAAGTCGATCCTAAAATATAAGTGTAAACGAAAAACATACTGAAATCGCATCGAAAAGTCATGAAACCTATACTGGGCCCCGGGCGAGGGCGCTATCAAGACCGCAGACCCGGGTGCCGCCACGCGGATTCTGGTACCGCTGATAAGGGATTAGGTCGGTACCTGCTGCGTTTTCAATCGTGCAACAGTGCCTCGAGGTCGACAGTGACCGGGCGGGCGCGCTCGGGCGCATCTTCGATAATCGCTTGCAGATCCTCGAGCGCCGCGTTGAAATCATCATTGACCACGACGTGACCAAACTCCTTGTAATGGCGCATCTCGGCGGTGGCCTCGCGCATGCGCCGGGCGATCACCTCCGCGGAGTCCTGGCCACGCCCCCGCAGGCGCTCTTCCAAAACCTCACGCGAGGGCGGCAGGATAAATACGCTCACAGCCCCAGGCATTTTGGCCTTGATGCTGCGCATGCCCTGCCAGTCGATGTCCAGCAACACCTGCCTGCCTTGGGCAAGCAGCCGCTCAACCACCTCCCGGGAGGTCCCGTAATGGTTGCCAAAGACCTCGGCGTGCTCCAGAAAGCGGTCTGCGGCCACCATGGCCCGGAAGGTCTCCGGATCAACGAAATAATAGTGTACCCCTTCCTGCTCGCCAGGCCGGGGCGGGCGCGTGGTGTGGGACACGGATACCGCCACATCCGGCATCGACTCCACCAGCGCCTTGGCCAGGCTGGACTTTCCGCCTCCCGACGGCGCGGAAAGAATAAACAGCTTGCCTTGTTTTTTCGGCATGACACCTCAGGTGAAAATTAATAACGTGCTTGAGCCTAGACCCGTACGACTTGCCACTTGCCACTTGCCACTGCTTTTTTATTCTATATTCTGGACCTGTTCGCGAACCTGCTCGATCAGCACCTTGAGCTCCACCGCGCCATTGGTGAGGCGAATGTCCCCGGCCTTAGACGCCAGGGTGTTGGCCTCGCGGTTCAACTCCTGCATCAGGAAATCCAGGCGCCGGCCGATGGGCCCGGGACGCGCCAGCGCCCGGCCGACCTCCTCCAGGTGCGATTCCAGCCGGTCCAGCTCCTCGTCGATATCGGCCTTCTGGGCAAACAAGACAATCTCCTGCTCGATCCGCTCGGGATCCAGCTCCTCGCGGACCTGGCTCAAGCGCTCCGTGAGGCGCTGCCGGAACTGCTGCACGACTTCCGGAAGAAACCCTCTGACGCTGGCGATTACCTTCCGCATCGACGCCAGGCGCTGCACGATGAGCTCACCCAGACGCTGGCCTTCGCGCTGCCGCATGGCCACCAGCTCGTCCAGCGCCTGGGATAACAGGGCCATGGTGGTCTGCCCCAGGGCCTCGTAATCCACCTCCGGGGTCTTCAACGCCCCCGGCCAGCGCAGGATGTCAATCGCGCGCAATGACGCGGTCTCTCCGGCGACCTCACCGGCCTGACGCGCCACGGCCAGCAGTCTCGTGACCAGCGCCCCGTTCAGCTCGAACTCGGCGGCATCCAGCTCCTTCGGCTGGAACCGCAGGAACATATCGACCTTGCCGCGGCCCAGGCGCTTGCCCGCCAGCTCACGCACCTGGGGCTCGAGCGCGCGCAGGGTCTCCGGTGCCCGTGGCGAGAGCTCCAGGTAGCGGTGATTGACGGAACGCAGTTCCCAGCTCAGGGTGCCCCATTGCGTGTCGCTGTCGCAACGGGCAAAAGCAGTCATACTCTGCGGCATATGAATTAGCTACTCCCGGCCAATAAGTATACGAAATTTCCCGCCTGGCAGGCTATTTTGGACACCCAATCGCGAGGCCGCACGACCGCCCGGCGGCGCGCACTGGAAATCTGTCAGCACCACGCAAACTGGCACCGATCTTGCGCTATATTTAAAGTTAGGCTAATTAATGTGACTTCTTGAGCGTGGCACTTTATAACCCATTTGCTTCCAAATACAAGGGCCCCAAGCCACAACCGGGCTATTTTCACTACCAGCAGCAGGTGATGAGCAAAGTCAATCCCAACAATGCCCTCCCACGGGGCTATCCGCTGAAGCACTACCGCATAGAGAAAACCATCGGCGGCGGCGGCTTCAGCATGGTGTATCTCGCAACCGACAACACCACCCAGCTTCGGGTGGCCATCAAGGAATACCTGCCCTGCCACCACGCCACGCGCCTGAAGAACGCCGCCGTCCAGTGCATCTCCGAGGAAAACGCCAGCGCGTTCCGGCTCGGATTCAGTCGCTTCTTTGACGAGGCCGCCGCCCTGGCCAGAGTCAATCACCCGAATATCGTCCATGTGCGGGACGTGTTCCGCGCCAACAACACCGCCTACATGGTCATGGACTACGAAAAAGGCAAGGATCTGCGCTACTACATCAAGCGCCACGAGGGCAATCTCTCCGAGAAATTCATCCGCACCGTTTTCCCCGAGCTGCTGCTCGGCCTGCAGGAACTGCACCGGCGCAACCTGCTGCACATGGATATTAAACCGGCCAACATCTTACTGCGGCCGGGCGGTAAACCGCTGCTGCTCGATTTCGGCGCTGTGCGCGAGGCCATGATCGGCAGCAAGCTGACCGGGCCGAACACCCTGACCCGCGGGTTCGCGCCGATCGAGCAGCACCAGCATAAAACGCTGGGTCCCTGGACCGATCTCTATGCCATCGGCGCCTCCATGTATGCCTGCATGTGCGCCAAGGCGCCCCCCGCGGCCACCAAGCGAATCATCAAGGATGAACTCAAGCCGACCACACGCACCTCCTTCGGTCGCCTGTATTCGGTCCAACTGCTGGAGGCGGTGGACTGGTGTCTGCAGCTTGATCCCCGCGACCGCCCGCAGAATGTGCCGCAGCTGCTCGATTTTCTCAACGACGAAAGTTCGGGTTTAGCCCTGGAGTTGCGCACGCCGTGGTACCTGACACCCATTAGCCTGCCATGGTCGAAGAAATAGAGCATCGTCATGAAATACGAGCTGGCGCACTACTCGCTGCAAGGCGCACGTAGAAGCAACCAGGACCGCGTGGCCGTGGCCGAGCGCGAAAACGCCGTGCTCATGGTCGTGGCCGACGGCCTCGGCGGGCACAAGGGGGGCGCCATCGCGGCCGAGCTCATGACGCAATGGGCCGTGCGGGCCTTCCGTAACATCAAGCAACCGGTCATCAGTCAGCCATCCGCGTTTCTGGCGTTCACCATCCTGCAGGCGCACGACCAGATCACCGCCTACGGCCAGGAACAACACCCGCCCATCAAACCGCGCACCACCTGCGTGCTGTCACTCGTACAAAACGGCTATGCCTATTGGGCCCACGTCGGCGACAGCCGTCTGTATCACTATCGCGAAAACAGGCTGCTCAAGCGCACCGTGGACCACAGTACGATAGAGAGACTGCACCAATCAGGCGTCATCAGCGAGGATGAGATGCTGACCCATCCGCAAAAGAGCGCCATCTTGAAATGTGTCGGCGGGCCCAAGCCGCCCACCATCAGCCTGGGCGAGGAGGCCGTTCTGCACACCGGTGACGCCCTGCTGTTGTGCAGCGACGGCGTGTGGGACGCCTTCTCGCCGGAAGAGCTGTCCGTGTATCTACAACGCCAGTCCCTGGATGAAAGCATCGAGGAGCTGCTGCACGACGCCGAGGCCAAAATGCAGGATGCCTGCGACAACATCAGCGCCGTCTGTTTCCGCTGGGAAGACGACATCACTGACAGCCCGCCCCTGCAGTCCAAGCTCGACGCCACGGTGGACTGGCAAACCCTGTGGGAGAAAGCCAACAACAAAGCGATTACCCAAAACACACGCAAGCCGGCAACGCACGCGCCGCAGCCGTCGCCGTCGCCGTCGCCGTCGCCGAAGAACGTGGAAGAAAAGACCGATAAGAAACAGATAAAGAGCACGATAGAGGAGCTCGAAAACTACCTGGCCCGCTTTCCACGAAAGCAGTGAGCCTGAGGGCGCGCGACGATACCGCACTGGGGAACATTCCGCATTCCAGCCGCAAACGGATCACGGTGATTGTCCCCGGCGGGGTCTGCGGCGACGCGCGGCTTGCGGGAACACGGCTGTTGGTCATAAGGGGTCATCGGGCACCATCGCGGATGCGGTCGCCAGAGCGCATTTCGGGTAAAATCGCGCAACTCCCATCCAATCGATTCTTGAGGTGCCATGAGAACCAGCAAACGTGCGGCGAACGAATTGCGCCCCATTCAAATCTCGCGTTATTACACCTATCATGCCGAGGGCTCGGTCCTGATTGAGTTCGGCCGCACGCGGGTGCTGTGCAACGCCACGGTGGAAGATCGGGTGCCGGCCTTTTTGAAGGGCAAAGGGCAAGGCTGGGTGACGGCGGAATACGGCATGCTGCCCCGTTCCACCGGCCAGCGCATGCAACGCGAGGCGGCCCGGGGCAAACAGGGCGGGCGCACCCTGGAGATTCAGCGCCTCATCGGCCGCTCGCTGCGCGCGGCCGTCGACCTCGCCCGGCTCGGCGAGCGCACCATCACGGTCGATTGCGACGTCATCCAGGCCGACGGCGGCACCCGCACCGCGTCGATCACCGGCGGCTGCGTGGCGCTGGCCGATGCCCTTACCCACCTGCGCAGCGAAGGCCTGCTGCAGACCGACCCCTTGACGCATTTGGTGGCGTCGGTCTCTGCGGGGATCTATCGCGGTGAGGCGATTCTAGACCTCGACTATGAAGAAGACTCCAACGCCGAGACCGACATGAATTTCGTCATGGATGACACCGGCGACTTTATCGAGATCCAGGGCACCGCGGAGCGCGAGCCTTTCACCAAGGCGCAGATGCTCGCCATGACCGAACTGGCCGAACAGGGCATCGGGCAGCTCATCGCGCAACAGCGCCAGGCCCTGGGTTTGACGGCATGAACCACAAGATCGTTCTCGCCAGCAACAATCCGGGCAAGGTCCGTGAAATCGCCGCGCTGCTCACCGACCAGCAGTTGACGGTCGTCCCGCAATCGGATTTCGGCGTGCCGGACATCGAAGAAACGGGCCTGAGCTTCGTGGAAAACGCCATACTCAAGGCCAGGAACGCCACCCGCCACGCGGGCCTGCCGGCGATCGCCGATGACTCGGGCATCGAGGTCGATGCCCTGCGCGGTGCGCCAGGCATCTACTCCGCACGCTATGCCGGCCCCGGCGCGAGTGACGAGGCCAACCTGCAAAAGCTGCTTGAAGATCTCAAGGACGTACCTGAAGTTGGCCGCGGCGCCCGCTTCCAGTGCCTGATGGTCTATATGCGGCACGAGCGCGACCCGACACCCCTGATCTGCCAGGGCACCTGGGAAGGCCGGATGCTGTTCGCCCCACGCGGCACCAGCGGCTTCGGTTATGACCCGGTGTTCTATGTCCCGACCCACGGGTGTTCGGCCGCCGAGCTGCCGCCCGAGCTCAAGAATCAATTGAGCCACCGGGGGCAGGCATTGCGCCAACTGGTCACGGCCCTGGGCGCGGACCGCTCCGCGTGAACCCGAAGGCGAAAGGACGTATGAGAACCATGTCCCGGCACCGCGCGCGCGCCCATTAAGCGACAAGACCCGCTATAATGCCTGGGCTTCAACCACTCCCACCCGAGCCTACATAGGTGTTCCACTTCAGCACCCCGCCGCCGCTGACGCTCTATATCCACATGCCGTGGTGCGTGCGTAAATGTCCCTATTGCGACTTCAACTCGCACGAGCCCCGCGAAGACATTCCGCAGCAGGCCTACGTGGATGCGCTGGTGCGCGACCTTGAGCAGGATTTGCCGCGGGTGTGGGGGCGGCGGGTGCACGCGATCTATATCGGCGGCGGCACCCCCAGCCTGTTCGCGCCCGAGCACATCGCCGCGCTCCTGTCCGCCGTACGCGCGCGGCTCGCCGTGCAGCCCGAGGCCGAGGTCACCCTGGAAGCCAATCCCGGCACCGTGGACGCGGCGCGCTTCCGCGGATTCCGCGAGGCCGGCATCAACCGCCTGTCGCTCGGCATCCAAAGCCTGAATGACGCGCACCTGCGACGGCTGGGGCGCATCCACGACCGCGAGCAGGCCGTGCGTGCCGTGGCCGCCGCCCGCGCGGCCGGCTTTGACAATCTCAATCTCGATCTCATGTTCGGCCTGCCGGCCCAGACGCCCGAGCAGGCGGTGGCGGATCTGCGCGCGGCCATTGCCTTACAGCCGAGTCACGTGTCGCTGTACCAACTGACGATCGAACCCAACACCCGCTTCCATGCCGAACCGCCCACGCTCCCGGATGACGAGGCCGTGTGGGCCATGCAGTCGCGCTTACAGGCGCTGTTGGCCGACAGCGGTTATCGGCAATACGAGATATCAGCGTACGCCCAGACCGGCGCCCAGGGTGATCATCACCAGTGCCGGCATAATCTGAATTACTGGCACTTCGGCGACTATCTCGGCATCGGCGCCGGCGCCCACGGCAAGCTCAGCGACCATCAGGGCATCACCCGGCTATGGAAGCAAAAACACCCCAAGGCCTACCTGGACGCCGCCGGCACCGCGCAGGGCATCGGCGGCGAGCATCGCCTGACACCGCAGGACGCAGGGCTGGAATTCATGATGAACGCGCTGCGCCTGAGCGATGGCGTGCCGGCCGCGCTGTTCCCGGAGCGTACCGGGCTGCCGATCAACACCATCCTGAGACCCTTACAGGCGGCGGAGGCCCGCGGCCTGCTCGCGTGGGATGTCCATTGCATCAAGCCGACGACGACCGGAAAACGCTTCCTCAATGATTTATTGCAACTCTTTGTCCCTGACTGACTTGAGTCTATCTCAAAAACCCTTCCGCCCCCTGGCGCTGTGGGGTCGCGGAGGCGCAAAGCACGCGAAGAAAGCAAAATCACTTTATGGTGTTTTGGAGTATTCTCTGCGTCCTCTGCGCCTTGGCGTGCTTTGCGTTGTTTCCAGGGCGCGAAGGATCGCTGAGCGCTTGATTTTGAGACAGGTTCTAATATGCGACGCCCACTCCGCCCTCTAAGGCAATGTGCCTGAACGGTCATATCAGACGCGCCGTCTACGCGCTGCTGCTCGCGCTTGCGCTCGGCGCGGCCGCGGTGCTGGTGTATTTGGAACACCCGCCCCCGGCCCCGGACATCACGCTCACGCTGATCGACGGCAGCCATGTCTCGCTGGCGGCGCTTCGGGGCCGGCCGGTGCTGGTCAATTTCTGGTCCACCACCTGTGAGATCTGCGTGCGTGAGATGCCGCGGCTGGCTGAGCTCTACGCGGAACTCGAACCGGCGGGCCTGGAAATCATCGCCATTGCCATGCCTTATGACCCCCCGGTGCGGGTCGCGGCCTATGCCAAACAGCGACAGCTTCCCTATCCGGTGGCCCTGGACATCAACGGCAATGCATTACGCGCCTTCGGCGGTGTTCGCGGGACACCGGCCTGGTTTCTGATCGCGCCCGACGGCACGGTCGCCATGCGCCATCACGGCGAGCTCGAGTTGAATGGCCTGAGAGACAGGATTGAACGACTGCTGAAATAGCAGGTGCCCTGACCCGTTGGCGACCAATGCCGTCCTATCCGACAAACGGGGGCTCATACCCGCTGCCCTATCGCGGCGGCTTGATTTATCGCATGATAATCCCACGAAAAAAAAAGTATCATACCGGCCGATGGTAACAGTCCACTCAGACTCACCATCAGGAGGGGAGACCCTGGCAGGTTGCTGAAAAAAGTTTTACAGCAACCTGCCAGGCGTCACAGGATGTGGCGCACCGAGAATCAAACATGTCAGTGTTTGATTCTCGGAGCGAGCCGCGGACCTGCGCCGCGGCGAAGCGAGCTGAAGAAGTCCACGGAAGGACTTTTTCAGCATCTTGCTAGACAAGAACCCAGGAGAGTCGCGTGATGGACACAAAACGATTGCTTGGCAGCGCGATCGGGCTGGGCCTGGCCCTTGCCCTGCCCGCACGCGCCGAGCTCTACACGCTGGAGCAGGCGGTCGGCTATGCCCTCGCCCACAACCCGCAGCTGGCCGCCTTCAGGGAACAGGCGCGGGCGGCCGGCGCCGAACGGCGGGTGGCGGAGGGCGCGCGCCTGCCGCAACTCGATCTCAATTACCGCGTGCGCCGCAGCGACAATCCGCTGGACGCCTTCGCCGACAAGCTCAATACCCGCAGCGTCGATCCTTTAGACTTCGAGCCGGACAACCTCAATGAGCCCGATCCCAGCACCCTGCATGCGACGGAATTGTTACTCCAGGTCCCGCTCTACACCGGCGGCAGCCTGACGGCGCGCGTGCGCGGGGCCAGCGCCCAGGCAGAGGCGGCCCGGCTGGAGGCGTCGCGGGCGCAGCAGTTGATCCGCTACCAGGCGACCCGCGCCTACCTGGCGGCGCAAAGCGGGGCCGAGGGCCTCGCGATCACCAATGACGCGGTGCGGGCGGCCCAGGCCCACGCCAATACCACCGCCCGCCTGGTGCGCGAGGGGCGCATCATCGTCTCCGACAAGCTCTCCGCCGATGTCAACCTGGCCGCGGTCCAGGCCATGCGCGAGAAGGCGCGCACGACCGCGCGACTGGCGCTGCACCAGCTCAGGCGCGTCATGGGCCTGCCCGCCGGCGCTGTGCTCGCGCTTTCCCCGTGGCGAGAGGCGCGCACGGCCTTCAGCCCCCCGGCGCTGGCAGACCTCGAGGGGCGCGCACTGAGCGCGCGCCTGGACCTGCAGGCGATGCAACAACGGCTGGGCGCCGCCCACGCCCAGGTGGATGCGGCCCGCGCCGGGCACAAACCGAACCTGAACGTCATCGCCAGCAGCAACTGGTATGACGAGGACCTCGGCACCGACAGCCATTCCTGGAGCGTCATGGGCATGGCCAGCATCAACCTGTTTGCCGGCGGCCGGGTACAGCAGCAGGTCAAGGCAGAACGGCATCGCGCGGCCGAGCATGAGGACCAGTTGCACGCCCTGCGCCTGCGGATTCAGAACGAGGTACACGACGCCCGCAGCCGCTGGCAGGAGGCACGCGCGCGGCTGAAGATCGCCAGCGACAACGTGGCCAAGGCCCGGCGCAGCGTGCGCCTGATCAATACGCGCTACGGGCAGGGGCGCACCATCCTGCTCGATCTGCTGCAGGCCGAGCGCGCCCTGGTGGAAACGCGCAATGAGGCGCTCTCGGCCGCACTGGACTATGAGACCAGCATCATCGCCCTGCGACTGGCGACCGGCGAGCTCGGCGATGAGACCTAGGCAAGCGCAAAGGATCGGGCGCGTGAAACAACTGAGGCCCTGCTTTGGGGCGCTGCTCGTTTTTTTTGTGTCAGTCGGCGGCTGCGGCCGCCATGAATCCCCCGCCGCTCCGGTCGCCCTGCCCGCGCTTGAACGGCCCGCGTTTGCGCTCAGCGTCCCCGAAGACCAGCGCATCCTGGTGCCAAAGACGGCCCTGGTCAAACGCGGCGGGGTGCCGGCGGTGTTCGTGCTGCGCGAGGGGCAGGCGCGTCTGCGGATGATCAAGAGCGGGCGCACGGTCGGCGATAGGATCGAGATATTGAGCGGCCTGATGGGCGATGAAACCCTGATCCTCGGCGATCTACAGCCCGTGCACGACGGCAGCCCCATTCAAGTCAAATAAAGCAAGCCAAATAAACCATAGAGATAAAAATAAGGGATCCACGCATGGCAGCAGACAAACACCCCCGCACGCCGGAAGGCGAAGCGCTCAATATCGCGGGGCGGGTGACGCGCTATTTTATCGACAACAAGCTCACACTGCTGATCATTGTCTTCGCCCTGCTCGCCGGGATATTCGCTTTCCTCGTCACGCCGGTGGAGGAGAACCCGCAGATCGTGGTGCCGGCGGCCAACATTATCGTCTCCAAGCCGGGGGCCAGTCCCAAAGAGGTCGAGGAGCTCATCGTCAAACCCCTGGAGGCCATTCTGCAGGGCATGAACGGCGTGGAGCACACCTATGGCATGGCCATGCATTCCGTGGGCGTGGTCAGCGTGCAGTTCTATGTGGGCGAAGACAAGGAAGACTCACTGGTCAAACTCTATGACCGCATCATGAGCAATCTCGACCGCATGCCGCCCGGCACGCAGCAGCCGCTGGTCAAACCAGTGGATGTCGATGACGTGGCGATCCTTACCGTCTCGCTCTCCTCCGACTGGCTCGATGACCGCGAGCTGCGCGCGGTGGCCAACAATGTGCTGCACCACCTGCGCCGGGTGGAGGACGTCTCGGTGTCTTTCATCCACGGCGGACGCAAGCGCCAGATCAATGTGCACCTCGACCTGGATCGCATGAAGCGGTACAACGTCACCCTGCTGGACATCCGCCGGGTGCTGGAGGCGACCAATGTCGATATCCCCGCGGGCACCCTGGTTAACCGGAATGTGGTCACCACCGTGCACGCGGGCGGCATGCTGGGCAACGCCGAGGACGTGCGCAATCTCGTGATCGCGCTGCAGGCCTTCCGCCCGGTCTACCTCAAGGACGTCGCCACCGTCACCGACGGTCCCGGCGAAATCAACCGCACCCACCGCATCGGCTTCGGGCCCGCCTATAGCGGCGAGCGGCCGCAAGACTATGAGATCCCGGCGGTGACCATCGCGCTCGCCAAACGCACCGGCACCAACGCCGTCACCGTCGCCCGCAACGTGCTGGCCGAGCTCGAGTATATTCGCGATGCGGTCATCCTCGAGGGCGTCGACGTCAACATCACCCGCAACGACGGGGAGCGCGCCACCGACGCGGTCAACACCCTGGTCGAACACCTGGCCATCGCCATCGCCACGGTGGTGTTGCTGCTGGTCTTTTTCCTTGGCTGGCGGGCGGCGGGTATCGTCACTATCACCATCCCGTTGATTCTGTTCATCGTCCTGACCGTGGGCTATATCGCCGGCCAGACCATCAACCGCATCACCCTGTTCTCACTCATCCTGTCGCTGGGGCTACTGGTCGATGACTCCATCGTGGTGATCGAGAATATCTTCCGGCATTACGCCAGAAAAGGCGTCGACCGGCTGCAGGCGGCGGTGCACGCTGTCAACGAGATCGGCAAACCCACCAACCTCGCCACCTTTACCGTGGTCCTGGCGTTCCTGCCCATGCTGTGGGTCACGGGCATGATGGGGCCCTACATGGCGCCAATCCCGTTCAACGTGCCGGTGGCCATGCTCGTCTCGCTGGTGATCGCCTACACGGTCGCGCCCTGGGCCGCCTACCGCTGGCTCAAGGTGCGCGGCCACGAGGGGCACCACGACGTCCACCACGGCTTGCTGGAGCGAGGCTATACCACCATCATGGGCCGGCTGCTCGCCAGCCGCTCCAGCCGCGTCCTGTTCTTCCTCGGCGTAAACGCCCTGATTCTGGCGGTGCTGGTCCTGCCGGTGTTCGATCTGGTGTTGTTCAAGATGCTGCCCAAGAACAATACCAATACCTTCAATATCACCATCGATATGCCGGAGGGCACGGCGCTTGAGCACACCGATTACGTGGCCCGCCGCGTCGGCGACATCGTGCGCCAACACCCCGACGTCGAGACCTATGAGACCACGGTCGGCGAACCGGGCGTCATCGATTTCAACGGCCTGCTGCGCGGCAGCGGTCTGAAACGCGGTCCCGAGATCGCCGAGGTCCGGGTCAACCTGCGCAACAAACACGACCGCGACTCAAGCTCGATCGACATCGTGCTGGCGCTGCGCGAACCGCTGGCCCGGCTCGCTGAGGAGACCGGCGCCAACATCAAGCTGGTCGAGGACCCGCCCGGCCCGCCGGTCCGCGCCACCATCCTGGCCGAGCTCTACGGTCCGGATTACAGCCAGCTGCGGCAGCTTGCAAAGGAGCTGCGCGAGCAGGTCTTCGCTGCCACCGAGGACGTAGTGGACATCGACGACTCGGTCACCGACGACACACGGCAGTATAAGATCGTGGTCGACCGCGAGAAGGCGGCGCTCGCCGGGATCATGCCGGTACAAGTTGCGGAGACGCTGCACGCCTTCCTGGCCGGCTATGACATCGGCACCGTGCACATGGAGCTCGAAAAGGAGCCGGTCCCGATCCGCTTTCAGATTCCGGTGGTCGACCGCATCACGCCGGAAGGCTTCAAGAAAATATTTTTCACCAACCCCCAGGGCACGCAGGTGGCGCTGACCGACATCGCCGACGTGCAGCTGCAGACCGCGCCCAAACCGATCCTGCACAAGGATCAGCGGCCCATCGTCTATGTCACCGGCGAGCTGGCCAAGACCAGCCAGGTCTACGCCGTGCTGCGCATGTGGAGCTACTTGCGCGAGCACCCCTTACCGGGCGGAGTGCGGCTCAAACAGTACTTCATGGCCGACCCCGACACCATCGGCTACGGCCTGCGCTGGGACGGGGAGATGCGCCTGACCCTGGATGTGTTCCGTGATCTGGGCTCGGCCTTTGCCGTGGCCATGGTGCTGATCTATCTGGTGCTGGTCGGGTATTACCGCTCGTTTGTGATCCCCATGATCGTCATGGGCGCGATCCCCCTGACCATTGTCGGCGTGCTGCCGGGTCACGCCGTCATGGGCCAGCACTTCACCGCCACGTCCATGATCGGCGTTATCGCCCTGGCCGGGATCGTGGTGCGCAACTCGCTGCTGCTGATCGATTTCATTCTCGAATACCGGCGCGCCGGCCACAATCTGGAAGAGGCCGTGCTGCAAGCGGGGCAGACCCGTCTGCGGCCCATCCTGCTGACCGCGTTCGCGATTATCCTGGGCACGCTGGTGATCATCGTCGATCCTGTCTTCGGCGGGCTGGCGATTTCGCTGATCTTCGGCACCTTCGCCTCGACGGCGCTGACCCTGCTGGTGATTCCGCTGGTCTATTTCATGTGGGCACGACGCGGGGAGGCGGCAACAGCTCAATAAGCGCGTCGTCCTTAGGGCGATAATCACGCAATTCGCGGGCCAACTCTCGCCCGCAACGAACCTCCCCAAACGTCACCTGTCACACAGGGATATCAGCGCCTCGGCCGCAGACCAACGAATTGCGATGGATACCCTGACACACGCCTTGAGCGGCGCGCTGCTCGCGCGCGCCACCGCACCGGCCGCGCCGCGCCCGGACCAGCTCACGACCAACGGACGTATGGCCATCGGTTTCGTGGCGGCCGCCTTTCCTGACAGCGATTTCATCGCCCGCTGGATCGATCCGCTCACCTACCTCACGACCCATCGCGGGATCACGCATTCCATCCTCCTGCTGCCGCTGTGGGCGCTGGCCCTGGCATCCTGTTCATGTGGCTGTCGCGAGGCAAGTGTAACTGGCGGGCATTCGTCGGCGTGTGCGCCCTCGGTATCGGCATCCATATCGTGGGTGATGTGATCACCGCCTTCGGCACCATGATACTGGCCCCGTTGAGCGATCTGCGCCTCTCCCTGCCCACGACATTCATCATCGATCCGTACTTCACCGCTGTCCTCGCCGCCGGCCTCATCGCCTCCCGCCTGTGGAGACAGAGCCGAGTCCCGGCCGCCGCGGGACCTGGCGGTGCTGGCCGCCTACGTGGGATTCCAGGCGCTGCTGCACCAACAGGCGCTCACCCTGGCCAGGGACTATGTGCAAACCCGCAATCTGGATGCGGCCGCGATCCACGCCTTGCCGCAACCGCTCTCCCCCTTTAACTGGATGCTGGTGGTGAACCAGGCGGAGCGCTACGACATCGCCTACGTCAGCCTGTGGCGCCGCGAGGTCCCCGACACACCCGCGTCCGACGCCGGGCTGCTGGCAAAGATCAGCGCCAGCTATTACCCGGCTGCCGAGGCCCACTGGGTGGACGTCCCCAAGTTTGG
This sequence comes from Acidiferrobacterales bacterium, assembly GCA_947258385.1. GTDB lineage: Bacteria > Pseudomonadota > Gammaproteobacteria > Acidiferrobacterales > SZUA-150 > CAMYII01. The sequence goes on along the minus strand of CAMYII010000017.1, from coordinate 79,355 downwards.
CACCACCGCGGTCGAGCACCGGCTCGCGCGCGAGGCCTGGGGCCAGGAGCATCTCGCTAGGAAAATCCGGGTCAGAGAGCAATTGTTGCTAATATTAGGAAATATTGCTCTCTGACCCGGATTATTCACGGATTATTCACTGTGTTAGTATCACGTCACCTATTTAAAAGTACAAAATAATACTGCCAGCGATGGTTAATAACACATTGGCAAATGCATAAGCGCCGGTATAACCCAGTGATGGAATATTACTATTTGCCGCTTTAGTTACTACGCTGAGCGATGCACCACTGGTCATGGACCCGGTAATGCCACCGAATAATAAAACCGGATTGATTTTTAATATTTTTCTGCCGAAAAGATATCCCACTAAGATAGGGGTTGTGGTAACCACAATACCCGCCATCACTAACACCGGCCCAGCGCTTACAAAGGTTTCAATAATGTCACCTCCTGCACGCAGACCAACACCAGCCATGAATATCAGTAGGCCAAACTCCATGAGTATCCAGCGTGCCGCATCGGGCAAGCGTCCGAATGTGGGATGAACACTACGCAGATAACCAATTGCAAGACCGGATGCAAGCAATCCCCCAGCCGAACCGAGACCAATAGATAATTGGCCAATACTAATCGCAAACAAGCCAATCACCACCCCGAATGCAATACCAAAAGCAAAAGTGACCATATCCGTTTCAGCAACATCCCGTTCTACATGCCCTATCTCTTGGCCTAGCAAATCAACTTGCTCGGTTGGACCAACAACGGTAAGAATGTCACCTCTAGTAAGCTTGTAATCAATGATTTGAGGTATCTCCAACCGCATACGGGTAATACGCGTAACAACAACCGCAAACCGTCTGGTGATCTCCAGTTCCTGTAACGTTTTACCCATGACGTTTTTGTTCATCACAACAATTTGTGCAGATTGTGTGAACAGATCCGTACTTAACTCCGGCGCCAATTCTTCACCAAGATTAATTTTTGACAAGGTCTCGGTGAAAAATTCGATTGGGCCCAGTATGTATACTTCATCACCTAACTGAAGGAAATCATCAAGATCCAGACGAATAACTTTTTCACCTCTTTTTATCCTGGCGACTGATGTCTTATCCCAATATTGTTCCTTTAGTTGCTTGGCCGGAATTTTGGTAATTTCTTCATTAGTCACTCGATAAGCACGGGCAGCAACATTCCCTGTTTTTATACCCGCCGATGCGTCTTCAGATTCCAGAAGCTTTGCTTCCTTTGCCAGATCAATACCGAGTATCTGTGGCAGTAACTTGATAATGGCAATTAAACCAGCCAGACCAAAGATGTAAGTAATCGCATAACCGGTGGCGACGTTGCCGATCATTTCATCTGCAGTGATACCTTGTGGAGGCGCAACCTGTCCACTGCGCAATGCTTCCTGAGCGGCCGCAAGAGTGGGCGAACTGGTTAAGCCGCCAGACAGCAAACCCGCTGAGGTACCTGGTGTTAGTGACAAAAGCTTGGTGGCTATTACAGCAATACTAAATCCCGTAACAGCAATCACCAAAGCAAGCATGAAATATTTGAGACCGTCGGCTTTCAATACTTCTAAAAACCTGGGGCCGGCCTGGTAACCTACGGAAAAAATAAACAAAGCGAAACCTACCGACTGAGCGCCAGGTGACATTCGAAAATCAAAATGACCCAGGAACAAACCTGCAAACAACACCCCGGCCACAGGCCCCAGGGAAAAACTACCTATGCGGATTGCACCAATTAAATACCCCATGCCCAGAATTAAAAACAGGGTAAGCACAGGTTGCGCGCGTAATAATTCGAGAAGCCTGGTGAAATTAGTAAATTCTTCCATTTATCATTCCTCAACTATGTCAACTATTGATTGTTTCTATGGAGATTCAAGAAGCCTTCTTGTTTCGTTTATCCTTTTTCTGACAACCAATAACCATTTACTCATTTGCTTATATAAATAGCAGTAGAAGACAAACACGACACCTTCCTCACTTTCCCACCTGCGCGCCGCAGACCTGTTCGCATATCATAGAATCGGTAAAGCATAATTAACGATGAGGCGAATATTCGATTCGTCGCTGCCGTCGTCGAACTCGGCGCGCCCCGCTCTAAATCGCACCCATAGACCTTTAACGCTACCCGACTCAGGTTTGTGGTCGATTGTAAAGGCAGACTCGGTCACGTCTGGCGCGGCAGCGCCGGAACTTGCGAGGCGGGCGTCGTAGCCATGGGTGAAGTTTACAAAACCGCTCCATGCGGGGCGACCCCACCCTGACCCGGAAAATGAGATCCCGAGTCGCCAGGCTCGCTCGCCCGGGCGATTGAAGTCTTCAAGCATGCCCCAGTTATAGCTAGGAAACCCGCCCCACGGAAAACGTATTGACGCTTCATCGCTAACCTGAGTGTACGCCAGCGTCAACATCACACTCTTCACGCTGCCAGATCCTTTGATGCCTGCATGCCAGGTGTTAAAATCTCCGACGAGTTGGTCACCGACGCTACGCTGATCGGTGTACTGTAAGCCGACCTTGGCGCCGGTTGACCGGAGAAAGTAAGACGACCAGTTGGCCTCGGCGTACAGTGTGTTGAAGGTGTCCCAGCCATAGTAGTTGAACAGACCGACGTTGGCATCATCGAGAATCTCGAGTTTCCCACCCGCTACCGATACGCCCTTGTCGGTGTCGAGCGCACCGGCGGCTTCTGACATAGGTATGAAGCTCTCACTATTTTTTAGTTTGGTGCGGGTGATGTGGCCAAAGGCAAAATCGCTTTGCTCGCCGTAACGCGCGATGAAATAGCTTTCCTGCGTTTGCGGAATCATACGGCTATCGTTGGTATCGAGATACGGGGCTTTGATGCCGCGGCGGTAAAATGAGGCCTGCCAGCCGTCGGCGTCGCCAAGCAGTAGATAAGCCTGCCCCAGTACGTTGAGGTCATCACCGTTGGACGCGACTAGCCCGGTTCGGCCCGGGTTTTCCGAGTCGCCGAACAGGTTTGAGCTGTAATAGGACACGCCAACCTGAGCGATGTCCAGGAACTGACCGGTTTCGAAAAAGATCTCACCACCCAGGGCATTTGCGTAGTCTCGCTGATCGTTTGCTGCTTCCCGGTCAAAGCGATAGGCGCGAAGGTTGATCTTGAAGGTGGCGTCGCGCAGGACAGGGGGCATATCTTCAAGCCGGCGTGGCAGCTCTTTAAAGAGCACGGGCTCCTTGGCTTCTGGGAGCGAGAGGGCATCATCGAGGGGGGTGAGGCTCTCGACGGCGCTGTCGGGCGCCGTACTCTCCAACGCCACGCTTTCCATCGCACGTACGTTGCTGGGAATAGTGAACAGACCCAGCACCGTCAACGCCAACGCCAACAGCGTTTGTGCCGAACCGGTGCGGGAGAATTCCGCCCTGCCCTCGCCATGAGCTACCGTGATAGGCATACGGGAGCCGGCCATGTTAAATAACGCTGCCTGACAACATATGGTGTGGTGATCAATCGTGCGCTTCAATACCTCCATGTTATTGGATCAATCTTCTCCCGTGAGCCAAAGCGCTATCCAACGCTCCATTACCCGGTCGCGAACACTATAGGCCACCGCCATATAAATATCATGAGGGGTTGCGACATCACGGAATTTACCCTGGACATAAAAAGATTATCTAAAAAGGCCTGTTTCAGGGATTCCACGCTCGAACCAGTTCTTACGGCTTCGTGTTCAATGCTCGTGACCGGGATCTTCTTAGCCATGCTGGTAACTCCTATGTATATTAGTTGTTTCACCTCAATGGTTACGATCGGATGTGGCGACGGACATGGTGAAGTCCTCCTGTTAAATTGCGCTACCTCATCTTAATTTAGGTAACTTACCGCCATGTGACGCGTTTGCAGACTCGTCGCGATAATACGGTCCGCATATTTTTTTCTGATACTTAATGTAAGTAGTGTCGCACCCGTTTTATTGTCTTACAAATAAACTGATGATGATCTTTTGTTATTTCTTGCGCTGCAGTTTATGGATATCGTGACAGCGAAAACATTTCATTTTATCTAATGAGATTCCCATCTTTTTATGAGTGTCTTTTTTCTGCCGGGCTAGTCGCCGTGGACCTTCTTGCCAACTTCGATCGCCCATGCCTTGTCCTTGTCCTTGTGGCAGCTCAGACAGGTGTAGTCCACCTGGGAAAATCCGTGAAAATCCGGGTCAGAGAGCAATTGTTGCTAATATTAGGAAACATTGCTCTCTGACCCGGATTATTTTAGTCTTCGGCGGGCTGGCGATTTCGCTGATCTTCGGCACCTTCGCCTCGACGGCGCCGACCCTGCTGGTGATCCCGCTGGTCTATTTCATGTGGGCACGACGCGGGGAGGCGGCAACAGCTCAATAAGCGCGTCGTCCTTAGGGCGATAATCACGCAGCTCGCAGAGAATAATCGGGATCAGGGGTCAGAGAGCAATTAATTCTAATGTTAGAGAATATTGCTCTCTGACCCTGTCTTGCGGTCCCAGCGCATTATGTTTCTCCCATGTTTTGACGTCCAACGCTGAGTTGCGTCGCGCCGCCACAGCGACATCAAGAAACGGTACGTCGTCCCCGGCGTCGGTGCGAAAGACGTGTTATGCCTCGACTTGATACTTAACGATATCACGGCACAACTTCCCACACTCATTACAAAGAATGGTTCCGTTGATCGGGTGCAGCGCCACGGCCTTTATTTTTCGGGAACGAAAGAACCCCTTAACCGTTCCGATTTCAGTGCCGCAAAACGAACACTTTCCCTCAATGTCTTTTTCCTCCGCCACCGAGAGATCCTCTACACATTCGAGGCATACGAAAAGCATCCCGGGACCACGGACCGCTTTTTCTACTTCGGTGTCACAGAACGAGCATTTCATTTCTTTGTTGAGGCATAATCGGGATAGGGGCGCACCTCACGGTGCGCCTCCTCCCACACCACCGGGCATACGGATCACGTACCACGGCGGTTCGGTAGATTGAGTAACCATTAACGATCCACTAAGTTCGGTAATCCAAGTTCGTTAAAATAGCGCCACGGGAGCGCTATGACAAGGGCCGGACTTTGGCTCAGACGCCACGGGCCATGGGCAGACTTGCTGGTGTTCCATGCCAAATCTCTGCTGACGCCGCGTTTACGCAATTGGCGATAGCCTGACCGACCCCATTGCTTCCATAGGTAACATCGTAGCTTACGGCGAACCCATTTCTCCAGGTCTTTAAGCGGACTGGGAACTTCGTTAAAACCGAAGTAGCTTCTCCATCCGCGTATATAAGTGCGCAGATCCGCAATGATGCGCTGGATGGTTCGGCCTCGGGTTCGTCGCGTGAGTTGCCTGATGGTCTGCTTGAAACGCCTGAGCGAACCGTTGCTTACTTTCCGGCGCTTAACCTTACCGCTGCGGGTGAAGGTAAACCCCAGGAAGGTGCGTTTCCACGGTCGATCGACCGCGCTTTTGCGTGCGTTTACTGTAAGTTTTAGATGGCGTGATAAATAGCAGGTTATGCTATCCAGAACACGCTGGCCCGCTCGTCGGCTCTTGACGTAGATGTTGCAGTCATCGGCGTAACGAACAAACTTATGGCCTCGCCTCTCCAACTCCTTGTCTAAGTCATCCAACATCAGGTTGGCGAGCAGTGGCGACAGTGGCCCGCCTTGCGGGGTGCCTTCTAAGGAAGGTTCCCATTGCGCGTCGAGCACGATGCCACTTTTCAGATACCTGTTGATGAGCTTGAGCACCCTGGTATCGTTGATCCGCCCTTTGATTCTGTGCATCAGCTTGTCGTGATTCACGCGATCAAAGAACTTCTCTAGATCCATGTCTACCACCCATTGGTAGCCGCCGTTAATGTATTCTTGCGACTTGGCTAGCGCCTGGTGGGCAGAGCGGTTGGGCCTAAAGCCATAGCTGCAATGGGAGAAGCTTCGGTCCCACTGCGGTTGTAAGACTTGTAATACGGCTTGTTGGATCAGTCGATCTACTACCGTCGGGATACCCAACTGTCTTTGGCCGCCATCGGCTTTGGGGATGATTACCCGTTTGACCGCTTGCGGTTGATAGCTTCCCTGCAACAGTTGATCTTTAATCGACGGCCAGTGCTGCTTTAATAAAGTCGACAGGTCGTCAACGCTCTTACCGTCTATCCCTGCGCATCCTTTATTGCGTTTGACCCGATGATACGCGTTGAGTAGATTGTCTCGACTCACTATGCGTTCCATCAGTGGATCGTCGGTTACCGGAGCGTCTTCTTCAATCGATCCAGACAGCGTTTCATCCCCTATTGCTAGGGACAACTCGCGTTGCTTTTCTGATGCGTTACGCTGTCTCATACAATCAATGACTACTCGCTTCTATTAAACCCTCTCGGGTACCGTTCAGGCCTTCATGTTGGCAGCGTCGCGGCTTGGCTTATCTGTTGCTCGTCCTTTCGGTTCGAGTGCCTAAATAGCTTCGCCTGCTGCCGACACTACTACTCCCTCTGCTGACTTCTCCTATGCGGTCAACCAAAGTCACCTTTGACTCAGCCAGTTTCTTCCGCACGCGGAATCCCAGGGCACATAGGAGATCTCCCGGGGTAAGACACAGCACTTTCCCTGCGTAGACGCCCAATTTATAAAGCACACCCCGCTCGCAAATGGAGGACTTCGTGGTCACGTGCCCACTCGTCCCGGATGTACCACACCTCCGCGATGTTAACCTTGCCCTTCTGCTAACCTTCGGCTTTGCGAACACCTGGTATCAGGACTTGCACCTGACTAGTACTGTGCCATGCCCGGCACACACGTTAAAATTCAGCCGCCGCCGAAGGCGGTCGGCTGGAATGCGAGGTTGGGCGGCTCATTCAGAACCCTCAGATTCGCTTGTTTGGGCGGGCGAGCGTGGGAGTTTACCCCAGAGGTGGGTCGCCGCAAGTGATAAGGAGCCGAGTAATGCACCTAGGATGATTTTCAGAAGATCGAGACTAAACTCAAACAACCGCTGCAACGGATGGCGCGCATTTTCCGCAAACTCGGCGGGTACGTTTGTGGCAGAGTAGATCAGCATGCCTAGGACGATGAGGAATAGCAGAAGATAGACGCGGATTACCCATGGCATCCGTTCAACGCCAAACATCGCCAACAGCCGATCAAATAGGTTCATTGAGCTCTCCCTTGGTAAGTTGCCGCCCAACGGCTCAATTCACCGGCGCCAAACCCAGAGCGAAGCGGCGGGTTTGGCGTCCGAGTGGAATTGATGGTTAGGTGGGAGTTTCCCACGTTCTGCTTACTCCTTCATACTCAAACTCGGCTTGCCTCTTGGCGCCCTCAATGGTGTCATGAAACGTATCGGTTTGCGTTACGCCGGGCTCAACACCATAGAACAAGTAGAACCCCTCTGAAGCCTCATATTTACAGATCGCCAGCCAACGCGCAGGCTCAAGTTGACCAGACCCACGATAGTGCTTTGTCTGGCCCGTGTGACGATGGCGTTCGTCTACGGGCGAGTATAGAAGAACCTGTGCGCCATCTATCGTGGCCGGTATCTTGGATGAAATGCCTGATTTCATTCCATACACCTAACATATGAATATACGGACGCCGCCGGATAACATCCGGCCCTATAACGGTATATTGGCCTATTAAGTCCTTGATTAACAGGAGTTCCGCATTGGCATTTAAGGATGTGCTAATGCGTGATATCCGGCAGTCGCCGATATGCACGATATACGGATGCCGGCTCCAGCCGGGGTGCCTTGAGCCCCAACCCACCGCTGCGATCATCGTCACTGCGGCTAACGAACTTCTTCGATTCGTCCATGAGCGTATGCCGGTGATCCTTCCGGCATAAAACTATACCCAGCGGCTCGATCCAAATTACGAAGACCCCGGTTGTCAACAAAGCTGCGATATCCGCATCTCCCAGATACCATGACCACCGATCCGGTGAGCATACATGTCAATGACTCACGACTAGTACAGATCCATCGGGTCCACATCGAGCGACCAGCGCACGCGTTTGCCGGGCCGGGAACCATCCAGCAAGGCCAGCCAGCGATCCAGAAATGGATGCAGCGCGCGGCGCGTCGCCGCCTGCACCAATAGCTGCACCCGATAGCGTCCGGCGCGCCGCTCCATGGGTGCCGGCACCGGCTCCATGATCTGCACATCGGCACCGGCCACACATTGCGCTGCCAGGCCATGGGCGAGCTCGATGAACTGCCAGGCCATGGGCTGTTGCGGCGACTCGGCACGCAGCAGCGCAAGATGCGTAAATGGCGGGTAATCCGTCTGCCGGCGTTCCTCCAGGGCGTGCTCGGCAAACGCCATATAGTCGTGGTGCTGCAGCGCGCGGAACACCGGATTGTCCGGATAGTAGGTCTGCACCAATACCAGTCCCCCCTTGCTGGCGCGGCCGGCGCGGCCGCTGACCTGCATCACCTGCTGGAACAAGTGCTCGCTTGCCCGGAAATCAACGTTATATAAGCCCTGATCGGCGTCGATGACCCCAACCAGCGTGACATCGGGAAAATCATGCCCTTTGGACAGCATCTGCGTGCCCACCAGGATATCGGCCTCGCCGGCATGGATACGGTGTAACAGCGTCTCCAGCGCCCCCTTGAGACGGGTGCTGTCGCGGTCGAGGCGCAGCAGACGCGCCTGGGGGAACGCCCGCGACAGGGCCGCCTCCAGCCTCTGGGTACCTGCTCCCAAGGGGCGCAGGTCCTGCCCGGCACACTGAGGGCAGGAGACCGGGATGGGCCGGTCGGCGCCACAGTGGTGGCAGCGCAGGCGCTGCGTGCGCTGGTGCACGATGAGCCTGGCGTCGCAGCGCTCGCAGGGCGCGAGCCAGCCGCAGCTGTAACAGCGATACACGGGCGCGAAGCCACGGCGGTTGAGAAACAACAGGCTTTGCTCGCCCCGGTCCAAGCGTTGCTGCAGCGCCTGTCGCAGCGGCGGTGAAACCCCGTCGGTGACCGCCAGGTAACGCATATCCAACAACCTGACCTCGGGCAGCGAGGCGCTGCCCGTGCGCTCCGGCAACGGCAATAGCGTGTAGTCACCCTGTTTGACACGGTTCAGGCTCGCCAACGAGGGGGTGGCGGAGCCCAGCACAACGGGGATGCCTTCGAGGCTGGCACGCATCACGGCAACGTCGCGGCCGTGGTAACGGAACCCGTCCTGCTGCTTGTAAGACTGGTCGTGCTCCTCATCGACCACAATCAGGCCCAGGCGCGGCAGCGGCACGAACACCGCCGATCGCGTGCCCAGAATCACCAAGGGTGTGTTTTCGCGCGCCGTCAGCCACGCAAGCAACCGTTCCTGATCACTGAGCCCCGAGTGCAGCAAGGCCACGGGGACCTGCAGGCGCCGCTGGAAGCGCGCCGCCAGCTGCGGCGTTAACGAGATTTCAGGCACCAGCACCAGCGCCTGCCGGCCCTGGCGGGTAATCTCCTCGATGGCATGCAAATACACCTCTGTCTTGCCGCTGCCAGTGACGCCCAACAGCAACAGGGCTTGAAAACGCCGAAGAGAGGCGGTCACCGCCTCGACCGCCGCCTGCTGGGCCGCATTGAGTCGCGGGGGCGAGTCCGTCTGCCCAGCGAGGCGCACCGGGATCGGGCAGCGCTGTTGTTCCACGCATTCGACCCACCCCTTGCGTGCCAGCGACCCGAGGCCGCCGCGCCAGCCCGGCGATACGCTCGCCAGCTCCTCGCCGACGACCCCTTGAGCGTGACCCTCCAAGGCCTGCAGGAGCCTGCGCTGCAAGGGGGCGCGCCGCAGGGCGGACGCATCAACGCTGCGACCGGAGGCGGTCAATCGCCAACCCTTCGTGCCCGCAACCGTGGCCGCCTGCCCGCGCCGCAAGGCCGTAGGCAATGCCGTCTGCATGACCTCGCCGATTGGATGGTGATAATACCCGGCCGCCCACCGCAAAAGTTCCAGGAGCCTGGCCGACAGCAGCGGTTCACTGTCCAGCAAGCCGAGTGTGGATTTGAGCTTTTCCCGAGGGTAGTCGCTGCGTTCCGGGAGCTCCAGCAGAACCCCCATGGCTTCACGCTGGCCAAAGGGCACACGCACGCGCACGCCAGGCTTGGGCGGCGGCCCGACATCGGGTGCCAGGTAGTCAAAGCTGCGACGCAAGGGTGTGGGGACGGCGATACGGACAATGCGATACGACCCGGTCATGGCCGCGACTTTATCACAGCCGTACCAACCCGCCCGTGGAACGCCGAGGTTTCACGTTCAAGCGCGCGGCAACAAAAAACGCTAACTGACTGTAAAAAAAGGAATCCGCAGTTACTCACCGACCCTGTGGATAACATTGTTAATGAATTGTCAGGCATCAGCGAATCTGGGCCTATATGTTACCGTACCGTTAAATTGACCAAAAATTGAGCGGATTGAATAGAGCAGTACTATCAACAAGTTAAGCCGGAATTCGAGAACATGTCTGAGGACCCGGTGGTAACCGCATGGAGATCGCGTATACCATGATCTTCTGTGTATAAATCCACGACGGAGCAATAAATCACACGGCTGTCAACCCCTGGGCCGTGCCTGCGACAAAAAATAATCGATAGATCATTCGAGCAATCCGGAAATGACCCTGGGATCCTGCAATTCGCGCAGGAACCAGCGCAACGCCCTGGCGGCGTGTTGAGTCCGCCAGGCGAGCACCAGCTGGATATCCGGCTTGCTCTCTGCCACCTCTCTCGTCACCAGCCGCCCGGCGGCGATCGCGGCCTGCGCCAGGTGCCGCGGGAGGTAACCGACACCCAGCCCCCGCTCGTGCGCCATCCGCTTGGCGTGGCTGTCAGGAACCGTCAACACATCCTGGCCCGATATCAGGCCGGAAGTGCGCGGCGGCAGAGAGCGTGAGCTGTCCGCGGCCGTTACCGACCGGTATTGAATGATTTCGCTGTTTCTCAAGGGCTCACGCGCCTGCGCCAGGGGGTGGTCCGGCGCCACCACGAACACGAAGCTCACATCGCCCATGACCCGCGTGGCGTAGCCGCCCCCCGGTGGTCCCTCGCCGGGAGCGCCGACCGCCAGGTCGGCACGTCCCGAGACCAGCGCATCCCAGCAGCCGCCGTAGACTTCGGTCATGAGGCGCAGTCGGGTCCCGCTTTGCTGCTGGTAGAACGCGGTGAGCAGCGGGAACAGGCGATCGATCGGAATCAGGTCCGAGACCACGAGGCGCAACTCCGCCTCCCAGCCGGTGGCGACCCGTTTGACCCGCTGTTCCAGCTCACCGGCGGCCCGCAGCAAGTGCCGGCCCTCCTGTAAAAGTTCCCGTCCCGCCTCGGTCAAGCGGGCGCGGTGGCCGCTGCGATCGAACAACACCACGCCGAGATCCTGCTCCAGCTTCTGCACGGTGTAAGTCAGCGCTGACGGCACGCGGTGGAGCTCCTCGGCGGCCGTGGCAAAGCTTCCCATTCGGTCGATGGCGTCAAGCACGGCGATGGCATCTAGCGTCAAGCGCATATTCAATGGCTTTGAACGATTTGCCCACAATTATTCACTTTCTATCCCCGGTTCTCAAGGATATCCTGGCTATGGACTTTCAGTTCTCGTGAACGGCTTGAGCATCAAAGAGCAGGCATCGCGGGCTGCAGGATCTACCTACCCAAACAGGAGATAACAACATGGATACCTTGTGCAATTTGGCAAAACAGTTCGCGCCGGTCACCGGCCGGGCGCTGCTGGCATTGATCTTTGTCTTATCCGGTTTTAACAAGATCGGGGGCTTCGCCGGCACGGCCGGCTACATGGCCAGCAAAGGCCTGCCCATGGCCGAGGTACTGCTGGTGCTCACCATCATCATCGAGCTCGGCGGCGGGCTGCTGATCATGCTGGGCTGGCAGGCACGGTGGGCCGCCGCGGCCATCTTTCTGTTCCTGATCCCGGTCACGCTGGTGTTCCACAACTACTGGGCGGTTGACGCCGCGCAGCAGCAGATGCAAATGATCCAGTTCATGAAAAATCTCTCCATCATGGGCGGCATGCTGATGATCGTGGCCTTCGGCCCGGGGCCTTACAGCCTGGGGAGAGACCATTGCGGAAAATAACGCGTCGTGGCGTGCGGGCCGGCGACGCCGGCCCGCACCCGGTTTTTCGGTAATGGCAAATTGATGAGAGGAACAGTCATGGGTCTGCTTATCAACGGCGAGTGGTCTGCCGACTGGTACAAATCCGATCTCCGGGGCCGCTTCGTTCGTCCCGAGACACAGTTTCGCAAGCGGGTGACGGCGGACGGCTCATCCGGCTTCAAGGCCGAAAGCGGGCGCTATCACCTGTACGTCTCACTCGCCTGCCCGTGGGCCCACCGCACCCTGATTATGCGCAAGCTAAAGAGACTCGAAGCGGCGGTTTCGGTCTCCATTGTCGACCCCATTATGGGCGAGGACGGCTGGCGCTTCAGCAACGGCCCGGGATGCGTGCCTGACAGCATTAATGGAGCAGAATTCCTGCGCGACATTTACCTCAAGGCGCAGACGGATTACACCGGCCGGGTGACCGTGCCGGTGCTCTGGGACAGGCGCACCGCGACGATTGTCAACAATGAATCGCTGGAAATCATGCGTATGCTTGATACCCAGTTCAATGCCGTCGGCGATGACAGCGTTGATTTTTATCCGACTGCGTTACAACGGCGGATTGACGCCACGATTGAACGGATCTATGCACCGATCAACAACGGCGTGTACCGCGCAGGTTTCGCAACCGCCCAATCCGCCTACGAAAATGCAGTCACCGAGCTGTTCGACGCGCTCGATGACTGCGAGGGCGTGCTGGCGAAGCAACGCTTTCTCTGCGGCGATGTCATCACCGAGGCCGATTGGTGCCTGTTCACCACGCTGGTCAGATTCGATGCGGTCTACGTCGGGCATTTCAAGTGCAATCTGCGGCGCCTGGTCGACTACCCTCACTTGTGGGGCTACGTCAAAGAGCTCTATCAGCTGCCCGGTGTCGCCAACACCTGTAACTTCGATCACATCAAACGTCATTATTACGAAAGCCATACGATGATCAACCCCACCGGCATTGTACCCAAGGGCCCGATCATCGATTTCAATGAAACCCATGACCGGGACCGCTTGGGCTAATGAGGGGATTCGCACGACACCTGCCCTGGCCGGCTATGCACCGACCGGAATGATCATGCGCGTTGCGCCAAGGCCCATGTCGAGGCCTGTACCCAGTCGCTGAACAAATCTGCCGGCAGCGGTTTGCTGATGAAAAAGCCTTGCGCGAAATCGCAGCCATGATCGGCCAACAGCTTGAGCAGGCCCTCACTCTCAACGCCCTCGGCAGTCACTTTAAGCCCCATGTTGTGGGCGAGCTCGATGCTGGCCCGCACAATGGCATCGTCATTTTGGTCTCGCTCCATCCCCAAGACGAAAGACTTATCGATCTTGATCGATCTGGCCGGTAATCGTTTCAGATAGGTCAGAGAGGCATAACCGGTTCCAAAATCATCAATCGCCACGCTTATGCCCATCGCCGCAAGGTGCTTTAGCGTATCCAGGGAACGCGCCGGATCCACCATGATCGAGCTCTCCGTTATCTCGACCTCAAGCTGCCGGGGTAATACCCCCTGTTCTGCCATCAGGCTCGAGATCCTGGTCGCAAGGCCAGCATCCTGCAGATCACCTGTCGATAAATTGACCGCCACCTTCAACCCGAGGCCAGCCTCCATCCATTGACGGCACTGCCGCATCGCTTCGTGCAGGACCCAGTGGGTCAGACCCCTTATCTGCCCGGTCTGCTCCATTATCGGGATAAACAGATCCGGCGAAGGCCTTTCACCCCGCAGCCGGTTCCACCGGACAAGGGCCTCCACGCCGTCGAGTTGCCTGCTGCGCAGGTTCACTTTCGGCTGGTAGTACAAGATGAATTCCTCGTTCTCTACGGCGTTACGAAGATCGCCGATCAGCGCCAGGCGCTCGGGGCTGTTGTTGTCCAGCTCGGTGGCGTAAAGCATATATCCGCTTTTAGCGTTCTTGGCCGCATATCTGGCCACCTCCGCATGCTGGATCAGTATATTCCTGGTCTCGCCATGGTCGGGGTAATTGACAATGCCTAGGCTCGCGCCGAGATACAGACTCTGTCCGTCGATATCGAAGGGCCTGCCGAGCGCATCGAGCAGAGACCGGGCAAATTGCGCGGCGGCCTGGGGATCCGCGCGCTGCAGCATGAGCGCGAACTCATCCCCACCTAAACGCGCCGCGACGTCGCCGGCACCTATATGCTGGGTCAATCTGGTCCCAATCTGGCGCAACAGCCTGTCGCCGACATGATGGCCGAGGGTGTAATTGATCTCTTTGAAGCGATCGAGATCGAGAATAAAAAGTGTGAAGGGCTTTCCCGTGCGACGCGCCTCGACGATGGCCTGCTCCAGCCGGTCGTGAAACAGCGCCCGATTCGGCAGCCGGGTCAGGGGATCGGTGTATGCGACGTGCTCGAGGTTGGCATAGAGCTCTCCGACTCGCCTCGTCATTTTATTGAACCCCTTGGCCAACTCGTAGACTTCGGCGCTTCCCTTCGTCGCTATCTGCTTGCCGTACTGGCTCTCATCCCGCCTCAGCCGGCGAAGCTGCGTGACCAGGGTCTGCAAAGGGGTGACAACAGTTTTTTGCGCAATCCATAGCGCAGCAAAAATTACAATTACCGTGATGCCGGCGGCGACGATCATCACGCGGTATCCCGTTTCACTTAATGCGTCGTAGAGCGCTGGAATCTGCTTCACCGCGGAGATGGTCATGAACGCCTCGCGCCCATCTTCGTTCAGACGATAATCCACCGCGAGGGACTGCCCTTGTCGTCCATGATCGCGCCAGGAAGACGACGTATAAAGCAGGGTGCCGTCAGCGAGTGTGATTTTCAGAGGCATGCCAAGGTCCCGCTCGGCGGCGGCCAGGTGCGGCAGGGGATCCACAATCACATGGACATAACCGACCCCGACCGGCACAACAGTCACATAGTACGGATATTTGTCCCGTGCGCAGAAGCCGGACATGGCCCCGGAGGGGTCTTGATCTGCTACGACGCGGCCCGCCAGCGGGCGGTAACGCACACACGTCTCGGGGCTGAGATCAGCCTCTTGCTCGGCCTCCGCAGACTGCGCCAGGAATGCGCCCTCGTCGCTGTAGGCATAAATGCCCTTGACCTTGATCTCACCAACTGTAATCAGGTGGTGTCTTGTGCGTTCATTCAGCGTCCGGGTAATCGCCGCGATGTCTTTTTGCGCAAACGCATCGGCAAGCGGCCGACCCCCGCTCCCTGCCATGACGAGTACCCGCGACTGCCATTCCAGCCTGCCCAGGGCATCGCCGAGTTTGAGCGCGAGCAGTTCGACCAGCGCGGCACGCTGTTGCTCCACTGCCGTAGCGCGGTAAATGTGCCCAGTGATGTAGACCAGCACCATCGCCAGATAGCCCATCATGACGGCGGCAATCAGCAGCCCCGTGCGCAGCGAGAGCCTTCTGCCAAACATTACCGGGGCACCATGAATAGCGGTTGCCGGGGGGTGCCAGACCTGGATGGGAAATACAGTGGGGCTGTTTCGGACGCCATGGCGGGCACCTGAGGTAATGGGTCGGGGCTCTCGATTTGTCAAAACGATAGCTACTGTTTTAAATTAGCCGATCACCGCCGGGGCTGCCACCTGGCGCATGTCGGCAAGCGGAACCACCGTTACCAAAACGGCTGACGCTTCTCTGCTTACACGTCCAACACGAGGACTGCGAAAAATGGCTTTATGGGCGGCTATTGAGGCCGCGATCGGCGCTGCGACCGGGGACGTATTCGAGGCAAGCACCCGCCGGGGCGTTGGCGGGGGTTGTATTAATTCCGCCTATCGCCTGGACGCGGGTGGACGTAGCTATTTTGTCAAGCTCAATGATGCCTCCAAGGCCGACATGTTCCAGGCCGAGGCAGAAGGCCTCAACGAGATTGCCCGGACCCGTACGATACGGGTGCCCCGCCCGGTGTGTTGGGGATCGGAAGGCAGCAGCGCGTATATCGTGATGGAATACCTGTCGATGGGCGGCAGCGGTAAAGACGCGCTCGCACAGCTTGGGCGGCAGCTCGCCGCGATGCACCAAGCGACATCGTCGAAATATGGCTGGCACATCGACAACACCATCGGCTCCACCCCGCAGATCAATACCTACTGCGATGACTGGATCGGATTTTTTCAAAACCAGCGCATCGGGTTTCAGCTCAAGCTGGCCGCCCGCAACGGCTACCGCGGAAGGCTGCAGGACAAGGGCGAGCGGCTGCAGGCTGACTTGGCGGTATTTTTTCGCGATTATCATCCACCTGCCTCGCTGCTGCACGGCGATCTTTGGTCCGGCAATTATTCGATCGAGGCTTCCGGGGAACCGGTGATCTTCGACCCGGCCGTGTATTACGGCGACCGGGAAACGGATCTCGCGATGACCGAGTTATTCGGAGGCTTTTCCGCGGGTTTCTATGCGGCTTACCAGGATGCCTATCCCTTGGACAACGGCTACACGGTGCGCAAGACACTGTATAACCTTTATCATGTCCTCAATCACTTGAATCTGTTCGGGGGCGGTTATGGCTCGCAGGCGGAACACATGATGGACTCCCTGTTAAGCGAAATTCACGGGTAGGTCGACAGATCGACACTGAGGCCAGTCGCCGTGCCTCGAACGGGTAGGGCACGCCGTTTCCTCGGCGCCCCGGGCACGGCCCCTCACGAGTGCCGGGCGAGGTTCCATACGCCCAGGGATTACGCGTTGTTCAGCGAAGCCCTGGCTGCTAGCATAGGACTGGGGACGGGCGTGCTGCCGGCGCCGCGCGCCTGGAATCGGTCGATGCACTGCGGGCTGAGTGACGTGACTCATACCGCCTTTGTTATTAGAATTCACAAAAATTCACAAATCTCGTTGATTTTGAGGAAGGAGTAGGTTTACTTTCCGTATTGATATTAAGGACAATACTTCCACTAGGTGGTAAGGAGCGAGGGATCGATATGAAAATTTCTACAAAAAGCCGTTATGCCGTGATGGCCATGATGGAATTGGCAATGCGCGGTGAGGAGGGGTCGCTTAATCTCAACGAGATCTCCAAAGTGCAGGGTATCTCGATTTCCTACCTGGAACAGCTGTTTGCCAAACTGCGACAACGCGGTCTGGTAAAAGGCCGTCGCGGTCCGGGCGGGGGCTACCGACTGGGGATGTCGCCTGATGAGATTACGGTCTCCGACATCATTGCCGCCGTCAACGGGGGCGATCACGCGGCCCTGAGCAGCAAAACCCTGGCCGACGACAATTATCCGGCGGCTGTGCTGTGGGACAGGCTAAGCAACCAGCTTGTCCAATACCTCGATGGCATTACCCTGGCGCAGTGCACCATGCG
>CAMYII010000017.1:0-61901 GCA_947258385.1 Acidiferrobacterales bacterium | reverse complement strand
GCCGGGGCCGGTCCAGTACCGGCGTTGAACGTGGCATGGCGCCAGCGCGAGCCGATGAGCCGGACTCTGTCGAAACCCAATTTCAAGCTCACACAATCAGTCGCCGCCGAACGAGGATGACCGCCAGGTAATAACCGAGCGCGGCGTAGGCCACCAACACACTGAGGTGTAACGACACATCGGTCAACGGCTGGCCGGCCGCCAGTGGCCGCGCCAGGGCGAGAGCATGAGTCAGTGGCAGCGCCTGCACAACGCTCTGCCGCACGCCGGGAAGCGAACTGATGGGATAGAAAACCCCGCACAGGATAAACATGGGAGTAAGAACCAGCGTCACATAGTAATTAAAAAATCATAGCTCGGCGCAAAAGCGTTCATCGCGATAGCCGGTCCGGAAAAACACAGTCCAACCAGGAACAATACAGGGATTGCCAGCGGGGTATGCCATGTGATTTCCCCGGTTTTTGCAGTTGCATAAAGGGCGTCGCGGCGGGCCGATCGACAATGCGTGCAAGATGCGGATCCGGAACGACACCGACCCCGGCAACGCCACAGCCACGCGGCCCGTCACACTCACCACACAACAAATCCACCGGCACCGTTTGTCGGTGATTTACGGCCGCCCGCAAACTTGGGCCCATGACAAGCGCCGTTTTTTCGCTACAGTAGACGCACAACAGACCAAAGGTAAAGGTGATCCAGATCATGAGTGCAACTAACGTTCAGAGAAAACCAAGGGGGATTTTCACGATGAGTGCGAATAACATAAATTTCAAGCTACTCACTAAGATCGGCGAAGCCGCGGGCTTCACACTGGGCCCGGCTCTGGTGGCCTTCAACGTGTTCAACTTCAATCTTACTAAAAGCGGCTTCTACTACTACAGAGATGATGCTCAATACGGCATCGCCATCGGCGTATTCCTGATATCGCTCGCGTTTGTCGTGCGCAATTGGCGTAAGTAGGCGGTCAATAGCGGACGGGCATCGTGGATGCGCGGGCTCGGCAACGGTGCAAGCGCCCGCTAAGCGATGGCGCGTCTCCCTTGTGATAAAGGTACACGCGGCCTGCGTGCGGCCCGGCCCATGAGACATCAGAAACGAATGTGGATGCCCACGTGCACCTCATCGTCCACTTCGATGGATCTGCGGCTGTCCTCGGGCCGCATTTCGATCTCGCGATAACCGACATAGAGCCTGGCATTCTCGAATAGCTTGAAATCGATCCGAGCGCCTGCCTCCCAGAAGCGCTCGGCATCGGCGCCGGTCAGGATATCCGGCGCATAATACCCGTAGAGGCGAAAACCGATCATCCCGCTGCCGGGAAAAATACCCACATGACCGCCCAAGGCCAGGGCCAGCACATCGTCATCGCCGATCGAGGCGGCATAGATCCTTCCTCCTAGCCCGCCCTCCAAGGTTGAGGCGCCCGAGTACTCCTCACCGACCGCCTCCAGTCCGAGGTGCGCGATCCAATCCTCATCGTCATTGTCCTGTTCCTTGTAGAGCGCGCCGATATCGAGCGCCGCCGTGCCATAGTCGATTACGTAAGCGAAATAAACGCTTTCATCATTAAGATTCAAATCGATAGCGTCCGCGTGAACAATCGAATTCGCGCCGAGCAGCATCAATATAACGAGAATACGCATAAACGGCTCCACATTATTCTTTCAGGTTAAAGCGAGTTGACCATCATATCGCTTGGGGTGCAAACCAATTTGCACTTTGGCGCACACCTATACCACAACGCGAACCCCAACTGCAAAGCCGCCGGTCTGGCAAAACATGGGGATGATCATGATCTATCCGCACACGTGGGATTTCTTCCCGCGACATTGGCCTGCTGGCCTTTCACCATTGAGCTAGTGCCGTTTTGAGCGCCTGCGAGTCGTCTGATAGGAAGCAATCGATTTGACGATTTTCTCATAAGGCAGATCATGTAATGTGCCATAGGTTTGCTTTGCCTGCACAATCAGTGCATGAACATTTCGGGTCGCCGCATCCGCCCGGGTGTCGGCCTTAACCGTACCCCGAAGTCCCATGAGACCGCCCTGCATCACTTTCATCTTCTGACCGAAGGGCAGGGGTCCTTGGGTGTCCTTTCTCCTGAACACAAACCGGGCCTTTTCCTGCATCAACCCAAGCACCGTGGTGCAGTTGGCCTGCGCCAGGTGGGAGCGGCACAGCACCGCGACGCGCTCCCCGAATTGAGCGCGTTCGGCATTCTCACACGAGAACTTGGTGCTTAGAATCGTCTTTTCAAACGGGCACAATGCCTGGTGCATAGATCCGTATGGGCTGCGGTCGGAACCCGGAACGGCGGCGGCGCTTCCTGAATCCGGGGCAAGGGTGCCCGATTAGAACACCTGCGATTAGCGGTGATAGGGAGCGCTTAGCTCATGTACGGCGTCGACCAGCACCGCGACGTGGTCCGGGTCTATGCGCTGATGTATGCCATGGCCGAGATTGAACACTAGTCCGGTCGAACGCCCGTAGTCTTTCAGTATCGCTGTGACCTCCTGCCGGATGCGCGCCGGGGACGCGTAAAGCACCGAGGGATCCATATTGCCCTGCAAGGCAACCTGGTCACCGACCCGGGCACGGGCCTCACCGATGTTGGTTGTCCAGTCAACACCCAAGGCATCGCAACCGCTTTGCGCTATCAGTTCCAGCCACTGCCCGCCGTTTTTGGTGAATAAAATGACCGGGACCTGGCGGCCCTCGCTCTCGCGCGTCAGTCCGCCGAGTATCTGCTCCATGTAGCGCAGGGAGAATTCCTGGTAGTCCCGCGGCGATAACACGCCACCCCAGGTATCAAAGATCATGACGGCCTGCACCCCGGCCGCGATCTGGGCATTGAGATAGGCCGTCACCGAGCGGGCCAACACATCGAGCAGCTGCCGCATCAGCGCCGGCTGATCAAACATCATGCATTTGACGCAACCAAAGTCCTTGCTGCTGCTACCTTCGACCATATAAGTCGCCAGGGTCCAGGGGCTACCGGCGAATCCGATCAGCGGCACCTGACCGTTGAGCTCCCGGCGGATGAGACGCACCGCATCCATCACATACCGCAAATCCTGTTCCGGGTCGGGCACCCCCAGCGCCTGCACGTCCGCGGCGCTGCGCACCGGCTTGCGAAATTGCGGGCCTTCGCCTTGCGCGAAATGCAACCCCAAGCCCATGGCATCGGGAATGGTCAGGATGTCGGAAAACAGAATCGCGGCATCGAGCGGAAAGCGCTCAAGTGGCTGCAACGTGACCTCGCAGGCAAGCTCCGGCGTCTTGCACAGGGTCATGAAATCGCCCGCTCTCTCCCGAGTCGCGCGATACTCCGGCAGATAACGGCCCGCCTGGCGCATGATCCAGATCGGCGTCAGGTCCACTTTTTGGCGCAAAAGCGCCCGTAGCAATCGGTCGTTTTTCAATGCCTGCATGTTTGGAATCAATTTTGGGGTGATGGAATGGGCCGCAAGGGAATGGCGAGTAAGATCGACCCGACCTGTTTTACGTCTCCACGTCCGCGTGCCCTGCGGCGCTGACACCGGTCCTCAGACATTCAGGTAATCCAGAATGCCCTCCGCCGCCAGGCGCCCTTCAAACACGGCGGTCACCACGAGATCGGAGCCGCGCACCATGTCCCCGCCCGCGAACACCTTGGGATTCGTGGTCTGAAACTTGAACTCATGATCAGCAGGTGCCCGCACGCGGCCGCGATCGTCCAGGCCGATATCAAATTCCTCGAACCACGGCAGCGGGCTGGGGCGAAACCCGAAGGCGATGATCACCCGGTCGGCGGGGATAATCTCCTCGCTGCCGGCAACCGGTTCCGGCCGCCGCCGGCCGCGCTCGTCCGGCGCGCCCAGCGCCGTCTTGATGATCTTGATGCCTTCCACCCGTCCGTCGCCGACGATTTCAACCGGTTGCGCGTTCCACACGAACTTCACGCCTTCCTCCTTGGCATTGGCGACTTCACGCCTGGAGCCCGGCATATTGGCCTCGTCACGGCGGTAGGCACAGCTCACGCTCGCCGCCCCCTGACGGATGGCGGTGCGGTTGCAGTCCATGGCGGTGTCACCGCCGCCCAGCACCACCACACGCTGGCCCTTCATATCGATAAAATCACCCGGATCTGTTTCCAGCCCCAGGATACGATTGATATTGGAAATGAGATAGGGCAGGGCCTCATGCACGCCCGGCAACTCCTCACCCGGAAACCCGCCCTTCATGGACGTGTAGGTCCCCATGCCGAGGAAGACGGCGTCATAGTCATCGAGCAATTGTTGAAACGGCAGGTCCCTGCCCACGTCCGTGTTGAGCACGAACTCCACACCCATCTCTTCGAGCACCGCGCGCCGGCGCATGACCACCTCTTTTTCCAGCTTGAAGGCCGGGATACCGAACGTCAGCAGTCCCCCAATCTCAGGATAACGGTCAAAGACCACCGCTTTGACGCCATGGCGCACGAGCACGTCGGCGCAGCCCAAGCCGGCCGGTCCCGCGCCGACCACGGCGACCCGCTTGCCGGTCGCCTTGACCGCTGACAGATCCGGTCGCCAGCCGGCCTTGAGCGCCTCATCGGTGATGTATTTTTCCACCGAGCCGATGGTGACCGCCCCGAACCCGTCATCGAGCGTGCACGCCCCCTCGCACAGCCGGTCCTGAGGACAGACGCGCCCGCAGATCTCCGGCAGGGTATTGGTGCGATTCGACAATTCCGCCGCCTCCAGCAGATTGCCTTCAGCGACCAGCTTCAGCCAGTTTGGAATGTAGTTGTGCACCGGGCATTTCCACTCGCAGTAGGGATTACCACAGTGCAGACAGCGCGCGCTCTGAATAGCGGCGGTGTCGGCGTCATACTGGCCGTAGATCTCCTTGAAATCGTGGACGCGTTCGTTGGCCGCTTTCTTGGCCGGATCCTGGCGCGGCACCTCGACAAACTGCATGACGTTGAATTTGCCCATGACTGGCTCTCAAATCCCGTTCTAAACGCGTTTCAATGCTGCTGTGTTTATGCGGCCGCGCGCAGCGAATCCAGCAAGGTTTCCAGATCGGCGGCCTTGGGCTTGATCAACCAGAATTTTCCGATCACGTCGTCGAAATTCTCGACGATATAACATCCCCATGCGCTCTGCGTCTCGGCGACGAATTCCTCGATCATGGCCAGCATATAGCCGCGATGCGCCTCCATGCTTTCCGCTGTAATCCGGTGGAAATCGACCAGTTCCTCGTTGACGCGATCCGCAAAGGTGTTCTCGAGGTCAAGCACGAAGGCAAAACCACCGGTCATGCCGGCACCGAAGTTGATGCCCGTCGATCCGAGTACTGTCACGACACCGCCTGTCATATACTCACAGCCATGATCGCCGACACCTTCGACCACGGCATAGGCACCGGAGTTGCGAACGCCAAAGCGCTCGCCGGCAAGCCCGGAGGCAAACAGCTTGCCACCGGTCGCCCCATACAGACAGGTGTTGCCGATGATGGTGGTCTCATGGCTCTTAAAACGGCTCGCCTCCGGCGGACGGATGACGATCTTGCCGCCGGCCATGCCCTTGCCGACATAGTCGTTGGCGTCGCCTTCCAGATACAGGTGCAGTCCGCCGGCATTCCACACGCCGAAGCTCTGGCCCGCGGTGCCCGTGAGCCGCACCGTGACAGGCGCATCGACCATGCCCAGATTGCCATAGCGCCTGGCGATCTCACCGGAGAGCCGCGCGCCGATCGAGCGGTTGACATTGCGCACGGCGTAGCGGAACTCGCCGCCGCGCTTGGCCTCGATCGCCGGCAGGGCGTCCGTGACCATCTGCTCGGCGAGCTCGCCCTTGTCGAAGGGGGCGTTGGAGGGCAATTGGCAATACTGCGGCTTGTCGCGCGGGACCCCGCCGTCGGAGAGCACCGGGCGCAGGTCCAGGCGTTGCTGCTTGGCCGTCTCCCCCGGCAGAATCCTGAGCAGGTCGGTGCGGCCGATGACCTCTGCCAGGGTCTTCACCCCCAGCCGCGCCAGCCACTCGCGCGACTCCTGGGCCACGAAGCGGAAATAATTCATCACCATCTCTGCTTCGCCCATGAAGTGCTTCCGCAGCACGTTGTCCTGGGTCGCCACCCCGGTGGCGCAGTTGTTGAGATGACAGATGCGCAAATACTTGCAGCCCAGCGCCACCATCGGCGCGGTCCCGAAACCGAAGCTCTCGGCCCCCAGGATCGCCGCCTTGATCACATCCAGGCCGGTCTTGAGCCCACCGTCGGTCTGCAGCCGCACCTTCTCGCGCAGATTGTTGGCGCGCAGCACCTGGTGGGTCTCGGTCAGCCCCAGCTCCCAGGGCGTGCCGGCATACTTGACTGAGGTCAGGGGGCTGGCCCCGGTGCCCCCGTCGTAGCCGGAAATGGTAATCAGATCGGCATACCCCTTGGCCACGCCGGCGGCGATGGTGCCCACCCCCGGCTCGGCCACCAGCTTGACCGACACCAGCGCCTGCGGGTTGACCTGTTTGAGATCAAAGATCAGCTGCGCGAGGTCCTCGATGGAATAGATATCGTGGTGCGGCGGCGGCGAGATCAGGGCCACACCCGGCTTGGAATAACGCAGCCTGGCGATCATGTCGTTGACCTTGTGCCCGGGCAGCTGCCCCCCCTCCCCGGGCTTGGCGCCCTGGGCGATCTTGATCTGCAGCACCTCGGCGCTGACCAGGTAGTGCGGGGTGACGCCGAAGCGGCCCGAGGCCACTTGCTTGATTTTCGAGCGCTTGACGGTGCCGTAGCGCACCGGGTCCTCGCCGCCCTCGCCGGAATTGGAGCGCCCGCCGAGGGTATTCATGGCGGTCGCCAGGGCCTCGTGGGCCTCGGGCGAGAGCGCGCCGAGCGACATGGCAGCGGTATCGAAGCGCGGCAGTATGGCCTCGATGGGCTCGACCTCCTCGATCGGGATCGGTGTAACGTCCTCGCGCGGGGCGAGCAGGTCGCGCAACACGGTCACCGGCCGCTCGTTGACCAGCGCGGCGTATTCGCGGTACTTCTCGTAGTCGCCCGTCTGCACCGCCGCGTGAAAGGTGGTAATGACATCCGGGTTGTAGGCGTGGTACTCGCCGTCATGGATATACTTTAATAAGCCGCCCGCGGCGACGGGCCTGCGCACGTTCCAGGCCTCGCGGGCCAAGCGGCGCTGATCGCCCTCCAGGTCGTCAAAATGGCTGCCCTGGATGCGGCAGGTCGTGCCCTTGAAGCACAGCTCGACCACCTCGTCGTGCAGGCCAACGGCCTCGTAGAGCTGCGCCCCGCGATAACTGGCGATGGCGGAAATACCCATCTTGGAGGTGATCTTGTACAGGCCCTTGTTGATGCCCTTGCGGTAATTCTCGACCAGCTCCACCGGGGTCCTACCGCCGGTCTCGCCGGTGCGCAGCATATCGCACAGGCAATCGTAGGCAAGATAAGGATAGATCGCGGTCGCCCCGTAGCCGAGCAGGCAGGCGAAGTGATGCGGATCCCGGGCGGTGCCGGTCTCCACCACGATATTGGCGTCGCAGCGCAGGCCGTCGTCGATCAGGCGGTGGTGCACGGCCCCGGTGGCGAGGAGGGCATGAATCGGCAGTTTGCCCTGGGCGATGTTGCGATCGCTCAGCACCAGTATGGTCTTGCCGGCTCGCACGGCCGCGACCGCCTGATCGCACACGGTATTGATCGCCTGGCGCAGGCCGGTTTGCTCGGCGTAATTGAGATCGATCCGCTCATGGGCGTACCGTGGGTCCTCGAGCGCCAGCAGGCGATTGAACTTGCTCACCGACAACACCGGGGAGTCGACGACCACACGCGCGGCGTGCTCCGGCGTCTCCTCGAATAGATTCTGTTCCCGCCCGAAGCAGGTCTCCAGCGACATCACGATCTGTTCGCGCAGCGGATCGATCGGCGGGTTCGTGACCTGCGCAAACTGTTGGCGGAAATAATCGTAAAGCGAGCGCTCGCGCCTGGAGAGCACGGGAAACGGCGTGTCATCCCCCATGGAACCGACCGCTTCCAGGCCGGCCTCGGCCAGCACGCGCATCACCTGTTCGCGCTCCTCGAGCGTCACCTGAAACATCTTCTGATAGGCCCGCAACACCGCCGGCTCGACCGCCACGCTGCAGGCCTCCTCCTCGCCCAGGTGCGATTTCAGGCGAAATGTATTTTGCTTCAGCCATTGTTTATAGGGCTGGCGCCGCTTCAGGCGCTCGTCGATCTCCTGCGGCAGCAGCAACTCGCCGGTCTCGGTATCCGCGGCGATCATCTGCCCGGGCATGAGCCGGCCCTTGGCGACCACGTCCTCGGGCGCATAGCCGTAGACCCCGATCTCCGATGCCACGGTGATATGCCGGTCGCGCGTCACGACATAGCGGGCCGGACGCAGGCCGTTTCGATCCATGACGCAGGCCGCGTGGCGCCCGTCGGTGAGCACGATGCCGGCGGGCCCGTCCCAGGGCTCCATGTGCATGGACTGGTATTCGTAAAAGGCGTGCAGGTCGCTGTCCATGGTCTTCACGTTCTGCCAGGCGGGCGGGATCAGCAGCCGCATCGCACGGAAAATGTCCATGCCGCCCGCGAGCAGGGCCTCGAGCATGTTGTCGAGGCTAAAGGAATCCGAATCGGTCATGGACACCAGCGGGCGCACATCGGCCATGTCCGGAATCAGCGGCGTGGCAAACTTGTGTCCCCGGGCCACCGACCAGTTGCGGTTGCCCTGAACCGTGTTGATCTCGCCGTTGTGGGCCAGGAAACGGAACGGCTGCGCCAGGCGCCATTGCGGCCAGGTATTGGTCGAGAAGCGCTGATGAAACACGCACAGCGAGGATGCCAGACGCTCATCGTTCAAATCGGCGTAGAACACCGGCAGATTGCGGGGCATGACCAGGCCCTTGTAGGAGATCACGCGGGCCGACAGGCTCGGGACATAGAAGGCCTCGTCCTGCGGCTCGATGGCCTTTTCGGTACGTCGCCGCGCGATATACAACCGCCGCTCCATCGTGGCCTCATCGATCTCCGGCGGCGCGTTGACAAACACCTGCTCAATGACCGGGAGCGTCTTCAGCGCCTCCTCGCCGCAGGCCGCGGTGTCGACGGGCACCGGGCGCCACCCGAGTACCTGTAAGGCTTGCCGCTCAAGCTCGCCTTGGAGTTGCGCTTTCGCGCGCGCGGCCCGGGCGCTGTCCTGGCTGAGGAACACCATGCCCACCGCGTAGGTCTCGGCAAGCGCCCAGCCGCGCTCGCCCGCAAGGGTGCGCAGGAACGCGTCGGGTTTTTTCAGCAATAGACCGCAGCCGTCGCCGGTCTTGCCGTCGGCGGCAATGGCCCCGCGGTGCGTCAGACAGGCAAGCGAATTAATCGCGGTGCCAACCAGCCAATGGCTGGGCGTGCCGTCCATCTGCGCGATCAGGCCAAAGCCACAACTGTCTTTTTCGAAGGCCGGCCGGTACAGGCCGCCGTCCGGCTGTTTGCTGTCTCTACTCACGGGATTCACCTAAAGCCAGTACCAGAACACCCCCCACGGGGCCGTACAGACCCCACCCGTTTGCAGTGCGCAAAGGGCGAAACAGTATACAGCCCGCATCCAGGCGGTTCAAATGATCGCCCCGCCGGTGTGGGGGTAATAAGCCCGGTCCATGGCGGCGCAAGGGGTTTTTTACGTCAGCGCCGAGGGGTTGAACAGGCGCTCGTGCTCGCGAATCGCGTAACGGTCGGTCATGCCGGCAATGTAATCCGCGACGATACGCGCCCGGCAGTCGGGGGGTTCGGATTCGGCGCACAAACGCAGCTTCTCTTGATACTGGGGGGGCAGCAGATACTGATCCTCCATAAACGCGAGGAATAAATCGGAGATGATCTTGGCCGATTTCTGGCTCATGCGTCGCACCCGATAGTGGGTGTACAGGCGCTGGCGCAGGAAGCGCTTGAGCGCGAGGGTCATTTCTCTGAGCGAATCGCTGTAGGCGATCAGCGGGCCGCCGGCATTTCTGACATCTTCGATTGTCTCCACCGCCGCCCGTTTGATCGACGCGGCGCTGTTCTCGATCAGGTCCACGACCATGAAATTGATCATGCGGCGAATGATCTCATGGATTTGCCTGCGCGGCGGCAGCTCGGGGTAGAGGCGGGTGACCTCCTTGTACTGCGTGGCGAAGAGCGCGATGTCGTTGAGCTGGTCAACAGCGATCAGGCCGTAGCGCAACCCGTCGTCGACATCGTGATTGTTGTAGGCGATCTCATCGGCAAGATTGGCGAGCTGCGCCTCCAGGCTGGGCTGTTTTTGTTCCAGAAAACGGCGCCCCAATTCCCCCAGCGCCTGGGCATGTTTCCGGGAACAGTGCTTCAGTATGCCCTCCCGCGTCTCGTAGCTCAGGTTCAACCCCGGGAAATCGGCATAACGCTCCTCCAGCAACTCGACGACGCGCAGGGATTGCAGGTTGTGCTCGAAACCGCCGAAGGCTTTCATGCAGGCATTGAGCGCGTCCTGGCCCGCGTGCCCGAACGGGGTGTGGCCGAGATCATGGGCCAGGGCGATGGCCTCCACCAGGTCTTCATTGAGCCCCATCGCCCTGGCGATAGAGCGGCCGATCTGCGCCACCTCGATGGAGTGGGTCAGGCGGGTACGAAACAAATCGCCCTCGTGATTGACGAAGACCTGGGTCTTGTATTCCAGACGCCGAAACGCGGCGCAGTGGATGATGCGGTCGCGGTCGCGCTGATACTGGCTGCGATAGGCCGGGGCCGGCTCCGGGTAGTGGCGACCGCGGGAGGTCTCATCGCGTGCCGCGTAGGAGGCCAACTTCATGCTCCCGCCCTGCATTGTTCCAGGGTCTCATTGAGTAACGCCTCCGGCGCCTCGGCCGTGATCAGCGCTTTGCCGATTCCTTCCAGCAGCACCAGGCGCAAGCGCCCTGCGGTGACTTTTTTGTCGACCGCCATGAGCTCCAACATCCGTTCGGCCGGTAGCGCCTCCGGGGGCCGTATCGGTAGACGGGCACGGCGCAGCAGATCCTCAATGCGGTCACATTCCGAGCGCGTGAGCCAGTCCATGCGGCGCGACAGGTCGGCGGCCATGGCCATGCCGGCCGCCACCGCCTCGCCGTGCAGCCAGGCGCCATAACCCATGCCCGCTTCAATGGCGTGGCCAAAGGTGTGACCAAGATTGAGCAGGGCGCGAATACCCCCCTCGCGTTCGTCGGCGGCAACGACATCAGCCTTGTTTTCGCACGAACGGTAGATCGCCTCGCCCAGGGCCTCGGGTTCCCGCGCCAACAGCCTGTCCAGGTTCTGCTCCAGCCATTCAAACAAGGCGAGATCGCGGATCAGGCCGTATTTGATGACCTCGGCGAGGCCAGCCGACAGTTCCTTGTCGGGCAAGGTCTTGAGCGTATCGGTATCGATGATCACGCACCGTGGCTGGTAAAACGCACCGATCATATTCTTTCCGAGTGGGTGATTGACGCCCGTCTTGCCGCCCACCGAGGAATCAACCTGCGCCAGCAGCGTGGTCGGTATCTGGATGAACGGCACGCCCCGCAAATAACAGGCGGCGGCAAAACCGGTCATATCACCGATCACCCCGCCGCCCAATGCGACCAGGGTCGTGCTGCGGTCGCAGCGGGCTTCGAGCAGGGCGTCGAATATGCGGTTCAGGTACTCGAGCGTTTTGTACTGCTCGCCGTCCGGAAGCACGACGGCGAGCGGATCATAGGCCGCCAGCAATCGCTGCACCCGTTCCAGATATAGCGGCGCCACCGTCTCGTTGCTGATGATCGCCACGCGCTCCCCCGGGATATGCGGCTGGAGCAGCTCAATCTTGTCGAGCAGGTCCGCCCCGATGTGGATCAGGTAGCTGCGTTCTCCCAAATCGAGGTTCAGAGTTTTCATGGGTCACCAACAGGCCGGTCAGCTCTTCTCGGCTTTGATCTGTTCCACGATTTCCTTGGCGACCGCTGAGGCGGGACGCTCGTCCGTGGTGACGACGAGGTCGGCCTCCTGCCGGTACAAGGGCTCACGCTCCTTCATGAGCTCCTCCAGCTTCTGCCTTTTATCCACATTCTGCAACAAGGGGCGTTTGCGGTCCCGATGTGTGCGCTTCACCAGGGTATCGATATCCGCATGCAGATAAACCACGTAGCCGCGGCCGCGCAGGCGCTTGCGGTTTTCTTCGTTTAACACGGCACCGCCGCCCGTGGCCAAGACCAGATTCTCCTTCGCGGACAACTCGGCGATGAGGTCACGTTCCCGCTTGCGAAACCCGTCTTCGCCTTCGATCTCAAAAATCAGCGAAATGTTGGCGCCGGTGCGCTTTTCCAGCTCCTGGTCGGCATCGAGAAAATTTTTCTGTAGTATTTCCGCAAGATGACGTCCGATGGTGGACTTGCCAACGCCCATCGGCCCGATCAGGAAAATGCGACCCGGTATTTTCATCACAGGCAGGTATGCCAGCAACCGCAAAAGAAATCAAGCGGCGGTCGTCGGATGGTTCACCTTTATCGTTCAGCGCAGCGTGGTGAGTTCCGACAGGATTCTGGGTGTCAGAAAAATCAACAGCTCGGTCTTACTATCACGGATCTCCTTGCTCTTGAATAACCAACCGAGCAGGGGAAGGTCGCCAAAAAAAGGTACCTTCGTGGTGGTATTGGTCTTGTCCAGCTCATAGATGCCACCGATCACCACGGTTTCTCCGTTATCCAGCAATACCTGGGTTTCGATTTGCTTGACATTAAGCAAACCCAGGTCCGCATCAGAGAAATTATCCTTAGTTATTATCACATCCAGAATCACACGGTCATCGGGGGTGATCTGCGGTGTCACATCCATCTTTAAAGTGGCTTTTTTCGTCACCACGGTTCCAACACCCAATACGCTGGTGGTAAATACAAGCTCCTGACCCTGCTCAATCGACGCCCTTTGCTGGTTCGCGGTGATCAGACGCGGACTGGAGATGAT
This sequence comes from Acidiferrobacterales bacterium, assembly GCA_947258385.1. Lineage (GTDB taxonomy): Bacteria > Pseudomonadota > Gammaproteobacteria > Acidiferrobacterales > SZUA-150 > CAMYII01. Next base: position 48,959 of record CAMYII010000017.1, on the reverse strand, counting down.
CTTGCCTTTGCCTTCCTGCTCCAGCGCTGTGAGCTCGAGACTCAGCAACGAGCCTGTGCCCAGCTTGGCGATGGTCATGGCAATGGAGCCCGCCGGGTTGCCCTCGCCGATGCCCCCGGAGGGCAGGTTCACGTTCAACCCATCGTCGGTAACCAGGTTTCCTTCGACACCGATCGATGCCCCTTGATCGACATGGTAGTTGCCACTGCTCTGGTTGGTTTTGACACCAAACTTGGAACCCAATGATTTGCTGAAGCTGTCGGTTGCCTCCACCAGGCGCGTTTCGATCATGACCTGCCGCACCGGTTGGTCGAGCTTGGCGATCAGCTTGCGCACCTCCCGGACTTTGTTCGCCGTATCCTGGATCAACACGGAATTGGTGCGCTCATCGACTGTCACCTGACCGCGCTCCGACAATAAGGAATTAGACTCCGTGCCTTCTTTGGTGACCGCCACCGGCTGACTGAACACCGGATGTTCCCCTGCGAATGTCGTCAAGGACTTGATCGACTTCAACAGATTCGCGATGTCCAACGCCTTGGCATAGTTAATCTGAATCAACTCCGTGATCAACGGTTCCAACTCATGGACCTGTTTGATCGCCTCCAGCGCCGCCTTCTCTTTGGCTGCCACCTCATCGGCCGGCGCCACTACGACCACATTGCCCTTCTCCCGCTTCGCCAGGCCCTTGGCATCAAGGATAATGTCCAATGCCTGGTCCCAGGGGACATCTTTCAGGCGCAATGTCAGGTTGCCCGTGACGGTATCGCTGACGACGAAATTCAATCCCGTGAAATCGGCGAGCACCTGCAGCGCCGCGCGGACCTCGATGTTTTGAAAGTTCAGTGACAGCTTCTCACCGCTATAGCCGAATTCGTCTTTCTCACGCTCCTTGACTTCCTCTTCCGGGATGGGTTTGACATTCAGCGTAAAAACATTGCCTGCCTGATAGGCGAGGTGCTCATAATTACCCTGCGCAGACACGACGATGCGCGTGTTCCGGTCCCTGGTGAACACATCGATCGTTTGCACCGGCGTAGCGAAGTCGATCACATCGAGGCGCCGTTCGAGCCGTTCCGGCAGCGAGGTGTCCATAAAATCAAGAATAATGTCTCCCGCCCGTTCCCTGATATCGATGCCCACACTGGGGTCCGAGAGCGTGATAATCAGCTTGGCATCCGCTAGCGTTCCTCTTCGAAAGTCAATATCTTGAATGCTGAACTTGCCCGGCCTTCCTTCCCTGGCGAAACGGGTTGTTGTCGTATCCACCGCCCCGCCGATGGCCGAAACCGGGCTGTCCAGGGTGAGTACCAGCGTGTTATCCACAAAGTCGGTTTTGTACCCGACTGGCCTGACCAGGTTCAACACGATCCGAGTGCGTGTTTCGGCCTGAATCGCCTTGATGCTGACGAGCGCACCCTCACCGACGCGCAGCGTTTTCTCCTTCATCGCCAATGTCGTATTGGGGAAATCGAGCGCGATTCTTGCCGGATCGGAAATCGAAAAGGCGTGGGGTTTGATGGGTTTGCCGGACATTTTCACCGACAACTGCACCCGGCTTCCCGGGAGCCGCGTAAAAGCAATGTCCTCGATGACATGCTGTCCCTCGGCAGCGGCCGTCGTCGCGAGCATGCCCTGGGCGAACATCAGCGGTACAATCAACAGTGCCCCCAGACAGGATCCCGCCGGCACTCGCGTACCCATCACTTTTCCCGGACAGGCTAGTGGCTGTTTCTTGTACATTGCTTATTCCTCAATCGCGATACTACCATCGCGTTCTATCCATTGCCCGGTTGGGCCCTGGATAAGCTCGACCAGCTCGACCTTCTCCTCCGTGATCTTGGTGATCATGCCAAAATTCTGCCCCATATGGTCGCCCACCATCGCACGGTGTACCGTGCCATCCGCCGCCTGGATGACGACCCAGACATCGGTGCCCCGACTTAAGGTGCCCACCATCTTCAGGGAATCCAGTGGATACTCTTCCAGCGGATCCTTGCGGCGATTCAGGTCCGGCCTCGGTCCGCTGACCGCCGCCGTCCCGGTCGGTTTCAGATTAAACGCGGCGAACGGGTCAACGCCTTTCTCCGACGCATACGCAAAGGTCTCGTGCGTCTGTATCTCGGGGAGTGGTTCCACACGAGGCTTGCGGTCCGCGTGCGCGTTTTTGACAAACTGCCGCAGATCTCCCATGCCGTCGGTCCCGCAGCCGCTTATCAGCAGTATCGGGAGCATAAAAGCCGCGCTACGCAGTCGTATGCTCGCGGACCTTATCATCTGCCCCTGCGCCCCCTCCTGCCGGTTGGCTTCTTCGTCTGCGCCGCCATTTCGCCCTGATCGAGATATCGATAAGTCTTGGCCTTGGCGGACATCGTCAATTTGTCATCCTTGGTGTTGCTGGCGCTGGTAATGTCGATATTGCCAAAGGTTACGATCCGCGGCAGGGCAGCTACGTCGCTGACGAACAACGCCAGCTCGTGATATGTGCCCATCACTTTGATGCTTATCGGCAATTCGGCATAAAACTCAGCCGGCCGCTCCTTTTCCGGCTTGAACAACACAAACTCGAGCCCCCGGCCCAAACCCGCCTGCGTTATATCCACCAGAAGATCGGGCACTTCCGTAGAATCCGGCAGCTGGCGCAAGAGACTGCCGAAGGTGAGCTGCATCTCCTCCATTTGCTGTTTATAGGCCGGGAGATTAATGGCCAGCGCCTTTTTATTCAGAAAAGTCGTACGCAGATCCTGTTCTTCCCTCTCTGCGCGGTCAAGTTGCTCGAGTTCGCCCTTAATGACAAACCAATAACCGGCAAACAGGATCACCACGGATAGCACCATGATCGCACCGAGCTTTATCGGAATCGGCCACGAGGCGATATCGTTAATATCGATGTTTTTCAGGTCTTCCAGATTCATTTCTGGTCTTTGTCTTTCGGTTGCGTATCCGCTTGCGTCACCTTAAGCTTGAAATTGCTCACTCGGTCTCCACCCGAGTCCTTGACGTTAATCACCTGCAGGACCGGGTTGGTAAACCAGTCTGACGAGTCCAGATTTCTCATCAGCGCCGATACCCGTGCATTCGACTGGGCCGTTCCGTCAACACTGAAGACCTTGCCTTTCTGCTTCAGCTTCCTGAAATAGATACCCTCGGGCAACTGCTGTACCAGCTCATCGAAAACGTGAACGATCTGGGTGCGATCGCCCTGGAGCTGATGAATGATATTCATGCGTGCAATCAGGGCCTGGCGCTGTTTCTTTAGCTCCCTGATTTCCGCGATCTGCTTGTCGACCTTGGCGATCTCTTCCTTCAGGAACTCATTGCGCTTCTTCTGGTTATCGATCAGGGCGCTCACGTGCAGGTGGCCATAGAACACGATCAGGGCCATCAGCACCCAGGTGAAACCGCCAGCGCTCACTAACTGGCGGTCCTGTTCCTTGCGGCGCAGCTCGCGCCATGGCAATAGATTCAGCTTAGTCATGGTCAGCCATCGAAGCTCCGAATCGCCAGGCCGCAGGCGATCATGAGCGAAGGCGCGTCATTGGCCAGGATTTGGGGCTTGATACGCGAGGCCAGTGACATGCTGGTGAATGGATTCGCGACCAGTGACGGGGCACCGATGCGCGCCGCGACCAGTTCGTCTATGCCGGCAATCTGGGCGCACCCACCCGCCAGCAATAACTGGTCTACACTGTTGAAGGGGCTGGATGAATAGAAGAACTGCAGCGCCCGCATGATCTCCTGGCACATGGCCTCCATAAAGGGGCGTAATACATCAGTTTGATAATTGTCCGGCAAGCCGCCCTGCTTCTTGGCGAGACCCGCCTCTTCATAGGACAGTCCATAGCGGCGCTGAATTTCTTCCGTCAATTGACGTCCGCCGAAGGTGTGGTCGCGGGTATAAACGGAATGATTGTTATGAATAACATTGATGTTTGTCGCGGTGGCGCCGATATCGAGGATCGCCACGGTTTGTTCCATGCCCCCGCCCGCCATGTTCTGGGCGATCAGGGAAAAGGCGTTTTCCATGGCGTAGGTTTCAATATCGACCACCTTGGGGATGAGGCCGGGGCCCTCAATTACCGCCACATAATCATCCACGATCTCCTTGCGGCAGGCCGCGAGCAGTAGATTGTTCTCCTCAGGGTTGTCTTCCGAGGGGCCGATGATCTCGTAATCGAGGTTCACTTCATCCAGCGGGTAGGGGATGTAATGGTCGGCCTCCATCTCGATCTGGGCCTGCAGCTCCTGTTCGCCGAGATTGGCGGGCATCCGGATGCTCTTGGTGATCACATGGGTACCGGCCACCGCGATCGCCACGTTCTTGCATTTGCTACCGGAACGCCTGACAGCCCGCTCGACCATCTCGGAGACCTGCTCGACCTCGGTAATGGAGTGCTCCACCACGGCATTCTGCGGCAAGGGCTCAACCGCATAGCGCTCGACCCGATAGTGGTTGCCGGATTTACTTAATTCCAGCACCTTCACAGCGGACGAGCTGATATCGATCCCGATCAGGGGCTGGCTCTTTTTAGCGAATAATGTGGCCAAACCTGGCACAATTTTCCCCTTATCTTCCGCCAGTTACGGGTGGTTTGTGCAAATATGCATTAAGTACTATACCCAACTATAGACCATGGCGAATGGAAATGACAAATATTCGTTGGTTTACAAGGGCTTTGGCTTTATACTGCCCGGCCCTGAAGATACGTTTAGCACACTGACGCCCAGCTGCCGAACCTCATGACCGACTTCAGGCCGACCCTGAGTGACAGTTTTAACCACCGTCCGCCCCCTAGGCACTGGCACATCGCCCTGATCGTGGCGATTGCGCTGTTGGCGGGCGGCGTTATCCTGCTCACCGCGCTGACGCTGATACTGACCCCGACGCTGCCGCCGTTGGACACGCTCGGCGAGGACCGGCTGAAAGTCCCGATGCGGGTCTATACCGCGGACGGGGTGCTCATCGGCGAATTCGGCGAGGAGCGCAGGATCCCGGTGAAAACCGCCGACGTTCCGGCGTTGCTGATCGAGGCGATCCTGGCAACAGAGGATGACAGCTTTTATCGGCATCACGGTGTGGATTTCATGGGCATCGCGCGCGCCGCCTGGATCAATTTCCGTTCGGGCACCCACAGCCAGGGCGCGAGCACCATCACCATGCAGGTCGCGCGCAACTTCTTCCTCAGTCCCGAGAAGACCTATACCCGCAAGCTCAAGGAGATCCTGCTGTCTTTCAAGCTCGAGCACGAGCTTGGCAAGGAGCAGATCCTCGAGCTCTATGTGAACAAGATTTTTCTTGGTCACCGTGCCTACGGCTTCGGCGCGGCGGCCCGTATCTATTACGGCAAAAACCTGGCCGAACTGACCTTGCCGGAGATGGCCATGCTCGCGGGCCTGCCCAAGGCGCCATCGAGCAACAATCCGGTGAGCAACCCCAAAACCGCGCTCGAGCGGCGCAATTACGCGCTCGGCCGCATGCACAAGTTGGGCTACATCGATGAGGCGGTCTATCGTGAGGCGATCGATGCGCCGCTGGTCGCCCGCAAGCATGCCCTGGAATACGACGTGGAGGCGCCCTACATCGCCGAGATGGTCCGCCAGCACATGATCGAGACTTACGATGAGCAGACCTACGCCGGGGGATTTCACGTCTACACCACGATTCACTCCAGCTATCAGCAGGCGGCCAACGCCGCCCTGCGCGCAGGACTGCTGGAATATGACCAGCGGCACGGTTACCGGGGACCGGCCGGACACGTCAAAATCAAGGCCGACATCGACAGGGCCGATCTTGATGAGATACTCAAGGACTACCGTTCGGTGGGTAATCTGCTGCCCGGCATTGTGCTGCTGGTCGACGAACAATCCGCTACCGTCTACACCCAGGACGGTTATGTGGCCGAAATCGGTTGGGAGGGCCTGTCCTGGGCCCGCAAATATATCAACGAGGACACCATCGGCCGGCCACCCAAGCGCGCCGCCCAGATCCTGAAGCTGGGTGACATCGTCTACCTGCAGGGCCTCGCCGACGGTGCGTGGCGGCTGGCGCAGGTGCCCGAGGCCGCGGCCGCCATCGTCTCGCTGCGCCCGAATGACGGCGCCATCCTGGCACTGAGCGGCGGCTTTGACTTCTTTGAGAGCAAATTCAACCGCGTGACCCAGGCCGAGCGCCAGGCCGGCTCCAACGTCAAACCCTTCATCTACTCGGCCGCCCTGGAAAAAGGCTTTACCGCCGCCAGCACCGTCAGTGGCGCCCCCATCGCCATCGAAGACGAGGCCCTGGAGGGCGTGTGGCGGCCGGAAAACTACAGCGGGCGCTTCTACGGCCCGACACGCCTGCGCAAGGCGCTGGTGCTGTCGCTCAACCTCGTTTCCGTGCGCTTGCTGCGGGCGATCGGCGCCAGCTACGCCGCGGAGTACCTGGGCCGTTTTGGTTTCGATCCCGAGGCGCTGCCGCGCAACCTGTCCCTGGCCCTGGGCTCGGCCTCGGTGACACCGCTCACCATGGCCTCGGCCTTCGCGGTCTTTTCCAACGGCGGCTTCCGCATCGAACCCTATTTCATTACCCGCATCGAAGACGGCAACCACAATATCCTGGAGCAGGCCAATCCCATGCTGGTCTGCCAGGAGTGCCCGGGCAGCGAAACGGTCGTGGACCTGCAGGCGAACGAGGCGGATGCTGGGACTGAGGCGCCGGAAAAGTCGGCCGCCGGTGCCACTGCGGTCGTCGCCACGGAGGAGGCGGCGCCCGCGCCGGGCACGCCGCGGTTCGCGCCACGCGTCATCCCCCCTGAGAACGCCTTTGTGATACGCAGCATCATGCAGGACATCATTAAAGAGGGCACCGGCCGGCGCGCCCTGGTGCTAAAGCGCGAGGACCTCGCCGGCAAAACCGGCACCACCAACGATTACCGCGACGCCTGGTTTTCCGGATTCAACAGCGCTATCGTGACCACCGCCTGGGTCGGCTTCGATCAACCCGCCTCGCTCGGCCGCGGCGAGGCCGGCGCGCGCGCGGCGTTGCCGATCTGGATCGACTACATGCGGGTGGCCCTGGAAGGCACCGACGAGACGCCGCTGGTTCAACCCGAAGGGGTGGTCACGCGCTTCATCAACAGCGAGACCGGGGAGGTGGTCGATGAGCCGCCGGCGGAATCCACCGACGAGCTGGGCGACGGTGTAGCGCAGGGGCAGGAGCAGCCGTCGGTCGCTGAAGCCTCGGACGACGACCTGGCACAGCAACCCGGCGACGAACAGATCGCCGAGCAGCCTGAGGTGCTGGAGGAATATTTTATCCTCGCCCACGAAAAAGCCCTTGCCGGGAGCGGCACGCCGGCAGAGGGGCCGCCGGGCCCGGATACGCCCGCGGCCGTGAGCACGCCGGGCGCGCAACCCGCGCCGGAAAACATCCCCCAGGATCTGTTCTGAGCATGCCCGGCAAATCCGGTCCGCGCCGTTCACCCGCCGCTGCCCGACCCCGCAAGACACCCGGGCGCAACGACGCCGTTCAGCGCCAGCGACTGTGCGCCGAGGCGGCGCGCATCATGGCGGAGGAGGGGGTCAAGGACCATTTGAGCGCCAAACGCAAGGCGGCTGAACGGCTCGGGCTCACGCCCAGCAAGTCGCTGCCAAGCAATCAGGAAATCGAGGCTGCCTTGGCAGAGTACCTGCAACTGTTCCACCGCGACCGCCTGCGCGAGACGCTGAGTCACCTGCGCCGACTGGCACTGGAGGCCATGCGCTTCCTGGCCAGATTCGATCCTTATCTCGTGGGACCCGTGCTGCACGGCACCGTCACCCCCTGGTCGGAAATTCAACTGCATGTCACCGCCGAGACGGCCGAGGAAATCGGCTGGTACTTGACTGAGCACAACATTGCTTACGAGGAAACGGAACGTCGCCTGCGCTTTGGCGGTGAGCGCTATGAAAATCTGCCCGCTTTTCGTTTCCTGGCAGACACTTCCACTATAGAGATTTGTGTGTTCACGAAAAAAACCGTCCGTGAGCGCCCTTATAGCCCTGTCACCGGCAAACCTGAGCAACGCGGAGACCTCAAAGAGGTCAGCACATTGCTATCGGGGTTAATACGACCTGACTAAACCTCCGGCTACCGGATAGCGGAGCCTTGCTGATCTCTCCCCAACGCCCGGGCGTTGCGCCAGAGCATCGTTGCGCGTCGATGTCATTGACAACATGGAAAAAGATATCTATAACAAATATAGATAATTAGATTTCATAGCTCATCCTGTTTATTAAGTACACGACGCAGCTGTTCTATTTTATGTAAAGGGAACCAGTTATCATGCGCCAACGGCATCACAAATGCGCTAAATTGTGGCTTCTTTGGCTTCCGCCGATAGTTCTCGTGCTCGCATCCGTAATCACGTCCTGCGGTGACCAGGAAACGGCCCTGCCCGGTGATTCCATTATTATCAACCCGTCTGCGATTGAGATCGCATATCCGCTCACGGGTGCCTGCCCGCCTGCGGCCGGCTATTCACCGTTTATTCGTGTCGATCCAAACGATGTGCATGCCGATATCCAGTTAATTACGATCAGCGTGCTTGACGCCAACGGCATTTTGCGCCGCGGCACCGAGATCGAGGTCACGTTGTCATTTACGGGCAGTTCCTCGAGTGACGAAATCGTATGGCTGTTTGACGATGACATCGGAAACCAGGACGGCTCAATCCAAGACCCCGCATCACCGACCCTGCTTCAGGATGCTGAACTTGTGAGCACGAACCTCGATGCCACCGGCTATGTGACGAATACGGGCCAATCGGGCACCAAGTCCTTGTGGATACTCTCAGACGGCAATTGTCCGTTCGTAACGAATGTGACCGTACACAGCGGCGCTGTCAGTGCACTACTAGAATTCGAAATGAACCAGTAAATGCCCGGGGGCTTAAAACCCGCTTAGCTGGCAGCAAAGAATACGGCCTCGATACAGTCGATGGCCATCTGCCCTCGGTAACGTCAAAAGTGATCACCATTCGCGCATTCCTAACCCAGCCCTTGGCCTTAGTGCTCAACTGCACAACGACACCAAATCACTGGTAACGGGGCCTGCGGCTGAAATGCTGCTGCCAAGACGGCGCTTGGGGACGCCCATGCTATGTTCCGCTTCGGTGAGAAGCAGCTCAACAAAATCCGAAACTGCATTGTCTCACGCCAGCGATCGTCGCTACCGCACATAGGGCGTTCCGTCAAGGCTAATGAATACCCAAATGTTGACCTTCGAGCGCCTTCTCGCGGAGTAAAAGGCTTAGTAGAATGGCCTGACGTTTTTTTAGCAATTCATCGTGTGAGACGGACGCTTGAAACCACATCTTGCAGAACTGCTTGGCGAAGCCGTTGCCGCGCTGCGGGCCAGTGGCGAGTTGTCAGATGGGCTTAAGGTCCCGATTGAGCTTGAGCACACCCGGCAAAAGGCCCACGGGGATTTCGCCTGCAACATCGCCATGCCGCTCGCCAAGGCCGCGGGCGTGCAACCGCGCGCGCTGGCCGAGCGCATCGTCGCCGCGCTGCCGGCCTCCGAGTGGGTGGCCAAGGTCGAGATCGCCGGCCCGGGGTTCATTAATTTTTTCCTGACGCGCGGCGCCTATCAGGCGGTGATCACCCAGGTCCTGGCGCAGGGGGCGGCCTACGGGCGCAGCGATCGCGGCCAGGGCCGTGCGGTGCAGCTCGAATTCGTCTCGGCCAACCCGACCGGCCCGCTGCACGTCGGGCACGGGCGCGGCGCCGCCTACGGGGCGACGCTGGCGAACCTGCTCGAGGCCGTCGGTTTCCAGGTACACCGCGAGTACTATGTCAACGACGCCGGCCGCCAGATGGACATCCTCGCCACCAGTATCTGGCTGCGCTACCTGGAGCTGTGCGGCGAGACCGTCGCCTTCCCGGCCAATGGCTATCGGGGCGACTACATCTGGGACATCGCCGCCACCCTGCACCGCGCCAACGGCGACGCCCTGCGGCACCCGGCGGCGGAGGTGTTCGCCGACCTGCCGCCCGATGCGCACGCGCCCGGCGGCGACAAGGAGGCGCGCATCGACGCCTTGATCGCCCGCGCCAAGTCGCTGCTGGGCATGACCGGCTACCGCCAGGCGCTGGATACGGGCCTCGAGGCCATCCTCGGGGACATCCGCCGGGATCTGGAGGAATTCGGCGTGCATTACGACGAATGGTTCTCCGAACGTTCGCTGATCGATGACGGCGCGGTGGAGCGCGCCATCGGCCGGCTGCGCGCCGCCGAGCAGCTCTACGAGAAGGGCGGCGCGGTGTGGTTTCGATCGAGCGCCTTCGGTGACGAGAAGGACCGGGTAGTGGTACGCGAGAACGGCCAGCATACCTATTTCGCCTCCGACATCGCCTACCACATGCACAAGCTGGAACGCGGCTACGAGCGCCTGGTGGACATCTGGGGCGCCGACCATCACGGCTATGTCCCGCGGGTGAAGGCGGCGCTCGGTGCCATGGGCCACGACCCCGAGCAGCTGGATGTCTTGCTGGTGCAGTTCGCCGTTCTCTACCGCGGCGGCAAGAAGCTGCAGATGTCCACCCGCAGCGGCGAGTTCGTGACCCTGCGTGAGCTGCGGCGGGAGGTGGGCAATGACGCGGCGCGCTTTTTCTATGTGCTGCGCAAATGCGAGCAGCACATGGATTTTGACCTCGACCTGGCCAAATCCCAGAGCAACGACAACCCGGTGTACTACGTGCAATACGCCCATGCGCGCATCTGCAGCGTGTTTCGCCAGCTCCAGGAAAAGGGCCTGCGCCACGACCCAGAGAACGGTGAGCGGCAACTGTCGCTGCTCGTGGAGAGCCACGAACAGGAGCTCATGGCCACCCTGGCGCGTTACCCGGAGGTCGTCGAGGCGGCCGCGCTCAACGAGGACCCGCATCAGCTCGCGCATTACCTGCGGGAGCTGGCCAATGATTTTCACACCTATTACAACGCCCATACGTTTATTGCCGACACCGCCGAGCAGCGCGATGCCCGCCTGAACCTGATCACGGCGGTGCGGCAGGTCATCGCCAGCGGATTGGGGCTGATGGGCGTCTCGGCGCCGGAAAGCATGTAGCGCCGCCGTGGCCGCCAAGAAACGCAAGAAGCGCAAGGCCTCCGCCACCCGGCGCCGCAAAACCAAGCGCCTGCCGAACTGGGGGCTCATCGGCATCGGTCTGTTGGGCGGACTGGCGCTGGCGGTCCTGGTCCAGTTCGTGATCAGCCGCGCGACGTCCCCGGACAGCGGCCTGCGCCACGCGCTCGACAGCGCGCATAAAAGCGCCAGCAGACCCCCACCGCAAAAAGGGCCCGCGAGCCCGCCCGTCGCGCCCGGCAAGCCGACGTACGATTTCTACACCATCCTGCCGGAGATTGAGAGCGTCGTCCCCGAGCCCGGGACCAGCGCCCACGGGGAGCTCGGCAAACAAGGCCGCGATGTGCGCTACGTTCTGCAGGCCGGTTCGTTCGCCAATTTCGAGGACGCCGACCGCCTCAAGGCCAGCCTTGCCTTAAGCGGCCTGCAGGCGGGCATTCAGAAGGTCGCAATCGAGGGCAGGGGAGAATTCCACCGCGTGCGTCTGGGGCCCTATGCGAGACTCGAAAAACTCGACGCGGCCGACGGGCGGCTGCGGGAGCTCGGCATCAAGGCGCTGCGCCTGCAGGTCAGGAACACGGCCGACGACTGAGCATCGCGCCGCCGGGTCGGCGACGACGCTCAAAATTGAAAGAATCCGGGCCGAGCAGCCGCGCTCGCAGCGCTTCGGCCCGCGACGTCGGATCAGTGCTGTAGATAGGTGTAACCGTCCAGCCCCGATGTCAAGGCCCGCAGGTAATCCTCGCGCTCCCGGGCCTCGAGCCAGTCGGCCGCCTCGATCTTGCGGCGATAGGCCGCGAGCAGGTGCTCGGGATCGAAATGCACGTAGCGCAACACCGCATCGATGCTGTCGCCTCGCAGGGGCTGGCTCAGCCGATAGCCCCCGTCCGGCAGGAGCTCCACGTGCACCGAATCGGTGTCTCCGAACAGGTTATGCATATCGCCGAGGATTTCCTGGTAGGCACCCAGCAGGAAGATACCCAGCAGGTACGGCTCCGCGGCCTCAAACGGGTGCAGCGGCAGGCTCGACTCCAGGCCCTCGCCGTCCACGTACTGATCGACCCGCCCGTCCGAATCACAGGTAATGTCCTGGAGCACGCCCCGCCGCGTGGGGGCCTCGCCCAGGCGGTGCAGCGGCATCACCGGAAAAATCTGCTTGATCGCCCACACGTCGGGCATGGATTGAAACAGCGAGAAGTTGCAGAAGTATTTGTCCGCGAGCTTTTCATTGAGCTCGTCCAGCAATTCCCGGTGCGCGCGTGTCGGGGGCTGCAATCGTCGGCGAATCAGATGACAGGTGGCGAAATAGATCTCTTCGATGCGCGCGCGTTGCTCCAGCGTCAATACCCCGTGGGTATACCCGCTTTGCGCCTCCGCCAACCAGTGGGCCGCGTCGTGATAGGCCTCGAGCACCGACTGCTCGGCAGGCCGGTGGCGCAGGGTGTCGTACCCCTGCCACAGATCGCAAATAATGATCGGCTCGTCGTCGTGGGGTGGGGCGATGTCGTGCGGGTCCGGCGCCTGCTCGGTGTCGATGACATTGGCGATCAATACCGCATGATGGGCGGTCATGGCCCTTCCCGACTCGGTGATAATGCCCGGATGGTCCAGGCCTTGCGCCTCGCAGACCTCCCACATGGCGCGCACAATATTGTTCGCGTATTCCTGCACGCTGTAGTTCATGGAACAAAAGCTGCGGGAACGCGTGCCCTCGTAATCGATGCCGAGACCGCCACCGACGTCCACGCACTCTATGCTCACACCGAGGCGCCGTAACTCGGCGTAGTAGCGCGCGCATTCGCGCATACCGCGCTGGATGTCGCGGATATTCGCGATCTGCGAACCCAGATGGAAATGCAGCAGGCGCAGCATGTCGAGCCGGCCCGCCTCGCGCAGCCGCTCGATCACGGCAAGCACCTGGGCGGCGGAGAGCCCGAACTTTGACTTCTCCCCGCCGGTATTCTGCCATTTGCCGGCGCCGATCGAGGCCAGCCGCACGCGCACGCCGATCACAGGCATGACGCCCAGGTTCCCGGCCTCATCGAGAATCAGCTCGAGCTCGGAGGGCTTCTCGACCACGATATAGACCCTGTGGCCCAAGCGCTGGCCGATCAGCGCCAGACGGATGTACTCCCGGTCCTTATAGCCATTGCACACGACAATACCGTTGGCATGAATATGGGCCAGAACCGCGAGCAGCTCGGGCTTGCTGCCGGCCTCCAAACCGATGCGTCCACCCCCCCCGGCAAGAATCTCTTCGACCACGCTGCGCTGCTGATTGACCTTGATCGGATAGACGGCGGTGTATTGGCCGCGGTATCCGTCCTGCTGCATGGCCTTTTCGAACGCGCTGCACAATGTGTCGACGCGGTCCCGGAGAATCCCGGAAAATCGCACCAGCACCGGCAGCGACAGTCCTTGCGCCTTGATCTCATGCGTCAAGCGGTACAGATCAACGCCCGGGCCGTCGCCGGCGTGGGTGGGACGCACGAGCAAATGGCCGGCATCGTTGATGTCAAAATACCCGCCGCCCCAATGGGCGATATTGTACATCTCGTACGCCTGCTTGATGGTCCAATCAGTCATCGGCGGTCTTCATGGCGCAAACAATGATAAATAGATTACGAAACAACCAGAATCAGAAAGAATTCAATAGCCTTGCCCGAACCCTGGCTGCCGGATCTTGTTTTTTGGTACCTTCCACCTTGTATCCTGTCGGTTTGGCCCTGTTGATCCGAGGCAATGATTATGGCGCTTAATGAGAATTGGTTCACGGAAATTTGTGCTGAAGGCGGCTCCGCCTTTTCCCTGGAGCTCAAGGACAAAATCCATGAGGAACGGACCCCTTTTCAACTGCTCGAGATCTATGAGACCAGGCATTTTGGCACATTGATGACCCTGGACGGGCTGATCATGCTGACGGACCGGGACAATTTCATTTACCACGAGATGATCACCCACCCCGCGCTGTTTTCGCACCCAGACCCGAAACGGGTGCTCATCATAGGCGGCGGGGATTGCGGCAGCCTGCGCGAAGTACTAAAACACGGCGGCGTCGAGCTCGCCGAACAAGTGGAGATCGACGAACAAGTGACCCGGGCGGCCGAGAAATACTTTCCCGAGTTGTGCGAGTCGAATAACGATCCACGGGCGCGATTTCGTTTCACCGACGGCATTCGCTGGGTCGCCGCGGCCGATCCGGCGAGCTACGATGTCATCATCATCGACTCCACCGACCCGATTGGCCCCGCTGCGGGTCTGTTTTCCGAGCCATTTTACGGGGCCTGCCGCCGGGCCCTGACGGCCGAGGGCATCCTGATGGCCCAGAGCGAATCACCGCTGTTCCATCTCAACATCTTAAAGCGCATGCACGCGGCCATGCGCGAGACCGGCTTCCACGACATCACCACCCTGCATTTTCCCCAATGCAGCTACCCTTCCGGCTGGTGGAGCACCACGATGGCCTGCAAGCACGCCACGCCCCAGGGTCTTCGCCAGACCGCGGCGCGCCAACGGCCGTTTAGCACACGCTATTACAACGCGGCCGTCCATGCGGCGGCCGCCGTCCTGCCGCAATCGATTGCCGAGGCGCTGGCGAAACAATAAAAACGACCGGCCGATGGCGCACGCGGACCAATGGTGGGCCGCGCGGCGCCCGGTGATACCGCGCTGACCGACTGAAAGTGGCGCAGTAAAAGACCAGCAATCAGTATGTTGTGATAATGTTGTAAGAAAAAAGGCTAATATGTTGTGCTAATTACGTCATTGCTGATACATTACGCGCCGACGTTTGTGAATAAGAACCATTGCCAACAATACAGATTGGCGCACAACAACACCAAGACCTAAGCCAACAGGCAGGGAAGCGGGCAAACAGGAGAACAAATGCGCTTGTGCCGTTTCCCGTTTCACGCGGACAACGTGTACAAACTTCATCGGCCTGCCGCCGGTCCCCGGCCAGCCGCGGCCGTCGCCCGCGCCGTCGCCGGGCTCAACTCCGCTCAATGCTCCCGACGATGAGGATCTCTCAGCGCTATCAGGTCGCGATTGTCATTGCCCTCGCCGAGATCCTGCTTCTCGGCCTGTTATGGATTTCCCATCTGCCCCATGCGCGAACGCACAGCGATCAAACGCTGGCCGCGCAAGCCACGGCCACCGCCAAATTGATCGCAGCTTCGGCGATCGAGCCGCTACCGGCGCTCGATATCGAGCGTCTGCAGACCTTGGCCGATGCGCTCATTGGTGAATACAACCTCGACCACGTCTCGATCACCGACGCCAATGGATCGGTGCTGGCCGCCGCCGGCCGGAGAACCGATCCCGGCCTGACCGTCGCCGGCGAACACGACATCGACGCCGCGAAGGAACTGCCGGGAAACGTGCAGCTGGAGATCTCACGGACGGATGCCCTGGCCGCGATAACGCCCCAGACGCGATGGGATGTCGTCTTCGTCATTCCGGCAATGATGCTTCTTGCCTTGATGGCGCTCGCGCTCTGGTGGCTGCTGACCCGTGACCTGCGTTCGCTTTCAAAGGGAGCAGCGGCCATCGCCGCCGGCGACTACGGCGCCAAGCTGCCTGAGTCCGGCGGCGACAAGGTCGCGGAGCTGGCAAGAAATGTCAATGAAATAGCCTCCCGGCTGCAGCATAACCTGGAAGAGCTCAACCGGGGCAACAGGCGGTTTCGGGACATGGCGGAGAATATCAGCGATTGGTTGTGGGAGGCTGATCTCGACGGGCGCTATACCTATGCCTCACAGCAGGTTGAATCGCTGCTGGGTTATTCGCCCGACGAAGTGGTCGGGCGAAAGGCATTCGAATTTATGGGGCGGGACGACCGTAGACGACTTCAGGGTGTCTTCGAGGAACTCAAAAAGGAACGCAAGCCATTCTATGGATTCGAATACCGCGCCTCGCGCAAAGGCGGCAACGGCGTGACCTTCGAGGTCAATGGGACCCCGATCATTGACCAGATCGGCCGGCTGACCGGATATCGCGGCGTGACGCGCGACATCACCCGCCGCAAAGAAGACGAATCAAGGCTGGTCTATCTCGCCGAACGCGACGCGCTGACAGGGTTATTTGATCGTCAGAAATTCATCAAGCTCCTCGACAATGAAATCAAGCTTTCATCTTACTCGGGGACGCCCGCAACCATTTTGTTTATCGATCTCGACGGCTTCAAGCTGATCAACGACACCCATGGCCACATTGCCGGCGACTCCCTGTTGCGTCTCGTCGCCGACATGCTGTTCACGCAGCTCAATGAGGGCGCGCTGCTCGCAAGACTGGGCGGCGATGAATTCGGCGTGATCTTAAGGGGATGTGGGCCGGACCGCGGGAGATTGCTCGCCAAACGCATTATCAATACCATCGAAACCACGCCGCTCGCCATCGGTGAGAAGGCCGTACGGTTATTTGCCGGCATCGGTATCTGTTCTTACCCCGACGGCGGGCTCGACAACGAAACGCTTCTCGCCCATGCCCACAGCGCCATGATTCACGCCAAGTCCCTGGGCCACAACCGCTATCATGTGTACCAGGCCTCGGACACGGTCCTGGAGACCATGCGGCAGCGCGTCAACTGGCAGACCGTCATACAGGATGCGCTCGAAAAAGGCCGGCTGTTCCTCGATTTCCAGGTCATTGCACCGCTGCCGGAGAATAAGGAAACGTATTATTTCGAGGCCCTTCTCAGGCTGACAGACGCCGAGGGCAATATCTACTGCGCCAGCCAGTTCATCGATACCGCCGAACACACCGGGCAGGTGTGTGAAATCGACAAATGGGTCTTGAGCAATGTGCTGAAGACCCTGGCCCAACCCGGCAACGAGAATTGCTGTATTTCGGTGAATCTCTCGGGCCGCTCGCTTGGAATTCCGGATTACTGCGATTACTTTCAGCAACAGGTGGTCGACAGCGGGGTAAGCCCCGGGCGTATCGTGTTTGAGATCACGGAAACCGCTGCCATATTGGAGATCGCCAAGGCCGAGAGCTTTCTCTCGCGCATGAAAAAACAGGGGTTCAAATTCTCGCTGGACGACTTCGGCGCGGGCTACTCTTCGTTCTCTTATCTCAAGCACCTGCCCGTGGACCAGATCAAAGTGGACGGGAGTTTTATCCACCACCTCGACAAGAACCGTGAAGATCAGATCTTCGTCCGCTCCATGGTGCAGATCGCCCATGAGCTCGGCCTCGAGACGGTCGCGGAATTCGTGCAGTCACAGCAGATACTGGATATCCTGATCGACATCGGGGTCGATTATGTGCAGGGCAACCACATCGCCAAACCGGGACCGGGGTTAAACCGTGTCACGGTTGAACCGAAAAAAGGCAAGGCGTATAAACATCGGGACTAGAATCTGTCTCAAAATCAAACTTGCTCAGCACCTCCTCACGCCCTGGAAGCAACGCGAAGAACGCCAAGGCGCAGAGGACGCAGAGAATACTTCAAAATAAGGCGTTTTTGCTTTCTTCGCGTACTTTGCGCCTCCGCGACCTCTGCGTTTGCTCCACCGCGCCGGGGCGGGAAGGTATTTTTAGATAGGTTCTATAATATTTGCCTGGAACCCATTGATCATTGGAGAGGTATTTATGAGCGGGAAGATTTCACCGATTACCATGGAGCTGGAAGCGGGTACCTACTGGTGGTGCGCGTGCGGCAAATCAAAGAATCAGCCCTTCTGTGACGGCTCCCATGAGGGCAGTGACAGTACGCCCGTGGAATTTGCCATCACCGAGAAACGCACCGTCAGTCTGTGCGTGTGCAAAACCACCGGCGATCAACCCTTTTGTGACGGCAGCCATGACAAACTCTAGGACGATGCCGTCGACGAGGCGAGGGCGCTGCCTAAGGCGGCCAGCGCTTCCCGCATAGAAGATCATAAAGCCAAAAAAACGGGCGCCATAAAGGCGCCCGTGATTCCTTGTGCCTGCTTGCACGAATAACCGGCCTGCCCACGGAGGGCAAGGGCGGGCCGAACTCCAGGATTACAGGATATACCCCCGCTCGTCGTGCAGGGCGATATCCAGGCCTTCGGTCTCCTGCTCCTCGGTGACACGCAGGCCCATGACCAGATCGAGGACCTTCAGGATCACGAAGCTGACAATACCCGTGTAGGCGATGGTCGCGAGCACGCCGTAGATCTGCACACCGACCTGCTGACCCATGGAGTCGATACCGTCACCAAAACCAGCACCGCCCAAGGCCGTCGCGGCGAACACGCCGGTCAGGATGGCGCCGATGATGCCGCCGATCGCATGCACACCAAAGACATCGAGCGAGTCGTCGTAGCCGAGGATGCGCTTGAGCTTGGTCGCGGCCAGGAAACAACCGAACCCGGCGACCGCGCCGATCACCAGCGCCCCCATCGGCCCCACGCTGCCGGAGGCCGGCGTAATGGCGACCAGACCGGCGACGGCACCCGAGGCGATACCGAGCACGCTGGGCTTGCCGTGATTCAGCCACTCGCTGAGCATCCAGCCCAGGGCCGCGGCGGCGGTGGCGATCTGGGTCACGGCCATGGCCATCCCGGCGGTCTCGTTCGCCGCCCCTGCGCTGCCGGCGTTGAAGCCGAACCAGCCCACCCACAGCATGGAGGCGCCGACGATGGTGTAACCGAGATTGTGCGGCATCATCGCGGTCCGCGGATAACCCTTGCGCTTACCGGGCATCATCGCGGCGACCAGACCGGCGATCCCGGCATTGATGTGCACCACGGTGCCGCCGGCAAAATCGAGAATACCGTCGCCGGCGAGCCAGCCGCCGTCACCCCATACCCAGTGCGTGATCGGCGCATAGACCACCGTCAGCCAGATGGCCATGAAGATCAACATTGCGGAGAACTTCATGCGCTCGGCAAAGGCACCGACGATCAGCGCCGGGGTAATCACGGCGAAGGTCATCTGGAAGGTCATGAACACGGTCTCGGGGATGGTGCCGCTCAGCGAATCGACGGTCACGCCCTTGAGGAACATCTTGTCCAACCCGCCCCAGAAGGCACCCTCGCCGCCAAAGGCGATACTGTAGCCGTACACCACCCACAACACCGTCATCAGCGCGGTGATGGCAAAGCACTGCATCAGCACCGAGAGCACGTTCTTGCTGCGCACCATGCCGGCATAAAACAGCGACAGGCCGGGGATGGTCATGAACAGCACCAGCACCGTGGCGGTCAGCATCCAGGCGGTGTCACCGGCGCTCAGCGCGTCCTCGGCCAGGGCCACCCCCGGCAGGCCGGCCGAGAATAAGGCCAAGGCGATAATTGATGGTTTCTTAAAGAATCTATCCAACATGATTTGTTCTCCCACGATTAAAGGGCGTCTTTGCCCGTCTCACCGGTGCGGATGCGGTACACCTGCTCCAGATCGAAGACAAAGATCTTGCCATCGCCAATCTTGTCGGTTTTGGCCGCCTTGATGATGGCCTCGACCACCTGGTCGAGCAGCGCGCTGTCGATGGCGATCTCCAGCTTCACCTTGGGCAGGAAATCCACCACGTACTCCGCCCCGCGATACAGCTCGGTGTGGCCTTTTTGCCGACCGAAGCCCTTGACTTCGGTCACCGTAATGCCCTGCACGCCCACCTCCGACAAGGCATCACGCACATCGTCGAGCTTGAAGGGCTTGATGATTGCAGTGACTAGTTTCATTTACATCTCTCCTATTGAATTTTCAGGACGCGAAACAGCGGGCGCTATTTCAGCAGATCCCACTCCTTGGACCAGGTGATGTAGACCTTGCCGTCGTCGTTGTCGCCGAAGTCCAGGCCCTTTGCATCGTCTGACTCAAGGTCGGTGTCGCTATAGGTAAACGTGAAATCACCCTTGGTCAGGCTCACGCTATAGTCCATGTAGTCCTCGAAACCGGGAAAATCGGGGTCAGCCGGGTCATCGACATCGAAATCGTAGTCGCCGACATGAAACGCAAGAACCAGGTCGTCCTTGATGGGGATGTCGAGGCCGAGCTCCAGATACAGGCCGTCTTGACCCGTCGCAAAGACATCGCTGCTGTAATTGGCCTGGACCAGCCAGCTGGTCTTGCCCACATCAAAACCGACGCCGAGGTAGCCCTCGTTAAAATCAATATCTCCGTCATCTGCAGGGTCAGTGGGGTTACCTTTGGTCTGTGGGTACAGGTAGCCAACATAGCCGATGTCAATCGCCACCGGACCGAGCTCGAAGGCATAGCCGGCGTAGAGATCGAGCTCATAGGACTTGAGGTAGTTACCATCGTTTTCATCAGCGACAAAATCGGTGTTGGATGTCCAGGCACCGACATAGACGCCGAACGGCATCGAGTAATCGATGCCACCCTGAATGGCGGCGTTGCCGTCGGTCTGCGTGGTGCCGCGCCAGACATAATCGCTGGTCGCCGCCGCGTTGGCGGTAAAATCGGCCGCGGCCTTCCCGACGTAGGACACGGTCGCGACCAGACCAAGCATGGGCAGGACTTTCGTAAGGTGTTTCATTGTTAGCTCCTCGTAAGCATTGAATTTGCGGGATGCGTCCTCCCTGAATTGAGACTCCAAAGCCTTCCTGTGCCCCGCTCTATAGCAGAAGCCATGCCACAAATACCTTACGCAATAGAAACAGTCGGTTAACCTGTTTTTTCGACTCATGGATGGCCTTGCTTGCACCACCTTGGAACGGCCTCCAAGGGCTGTTGCACTGTTTTTGTGCGGGCGCCCACCAACAGTGCCGACGCCGGGCCAGGAACCAAAGAACGTTGCGATCGCCACCCGTTCGGGGCGGTGTGCCGGTGACTCGAACGCGCTTCACACCGACCTGCCCATGGCATGCGATCAGGAACCCCGTGCACTCAATGCATAACATCCAAACAAGACCGTGTTTTTCCTCGTACAGATGCCTCATAATGCCGGCAACGGCGATGCACAGCATCCCGGACAAGGTGAGCCACACGAACTAATGAAGCGACATGATTGACCAGAAAATCCTGGACCAGCTCACGGCCGCGATGACCGCGGTGCTGCCCACGGGGCTGTCCAAAGAGATCGAAACCAACGTGCGGGCGGCGCTGAACGCCTCGCTGGACCGCCTCGGACTCGTGACACGCGAGGAACTCGAAGTCCAGGAAGCGGTACTGGCGCGCACCCGCGAGCGGCTGAATGCACTGGAGAAGACCGTTGAGGCGCTGGAAAAACAGCTGTTGAAAAAATAACGAGGGAGGCATTACCACATGCGGAATGGACGCCATGGCGCTTGCGGTCATCCATAGCCGGGCGCAAGCGGGCATCGACGCCCCGCCGGTCACCGTCGAGGTCCATCTGGCAAACGGACTGCCCAATCTCTCGATTGTCGGCCTGCCCGAGGCCGCGGTGCGCGAGAGCAAGGACCGGGTGCGCAGCGCCCTGCAAAACACCCGCTTCGAGTTCCCCGCGCGCCGCATCACCATCAATCTGGCACCGGCCGACCTGCCCAAGGAGGGCGGGCGTTTCGACCTGCCCATCGCCGTCGGCATCCTCGCCGCCAGCGGCCAGCTGCCGCAGAATGCCCTGGAAGGCCACGAGTTTCTCGGTGAGCTGTCGCTGACGGGTGAACTGCGCCCGGTCCGGGGCGCGCTGACCGCGGCCCTGCAGACCCGGCAGCACGGCCGCGCGCTGATAGTGCCCGTGCAGAACGCGGACGAGGCCGGGCTTGCCTCCGGCGCCACGGTCCTTGGCGCCCGCCATTTACTCGAAGTCAGCGCTCACCTCAGGAACCAGAACCCGCTGCCGGTGCACGCGGCGGCGCCCATCACCGCAGACGCCACGGCCCCCGATCTGGCGGAGATCAGAGGGCAGCATCACGCCAAACGCGCCCTGGAAATCGCCGCGGCCGGCGGCCACAGCCTGCTGTTGATCGGACCGCCGGGTGCCGGCAAAACCATGCTGGCGAGCCGCCTTCCGGGCATCCTGCCGGCGATGGCAGACCAGGAGGCGCTGGAGACGGCCTCGGTGCATTCGATCAGTGATCAGGATTTCAATCTCAAGACGTGGAAGCAGCGTCCGTTCCGCGCGCCGCACCACACCGCCTCCGGAGTGGCCCTGGTCGGCGGCGGCAGCCATCCACGGCCCGGGGAGATTTCGCTGGCGCATCACGGCGTGTTGTTTCTCGATGAACTGCCGGAATTCGACCGGCGGGTGCTGGAGGTGCTGCGCGAGCCTCTGGAGTCCGGCACCATCACCATCTCGCGCGCGGCCCGGCAGGCGGAGTATCCGGCGCGCTTTCAACTGGTGGCGGCGATGAACCCGTGCCCCTGCGGCTATTACGGCGATGCCTCCGGCCGCTGCCACTGCACGCCCGAGAAAGTGCGCGCTTACCGCGCCCGGATCTCAGGTCCGCTGCTCGACCGGATCGATATGCAGATCGAGGTGCCCGCGGTGCCGCGCGAGCTGCTGATCGCACGCTCCCCGCCCTCGGCGGAATCCAGCGCGGTGGTGAGACGGCGGGTGGAACGGGCGCGCCGGCAACAGCTCAAGCGCAGCCAGTGCGCCAACAGCGCGCTCAGCAACCGGACGATCGAGCGGCTCTGCGCCTTAGACCAGGAATGCCAGCGGTTGATGGAGCGCGCCATGGCGCGCTTCGGACTGAGCGCGCGCGCCTATCACCGTATTCTCAAGGTCGTGCGCACGATTGCCGACCTGGAGGGCAGTCACGACATTACGCCCGTCCACCTCAAAGAGGCCATCCAGTACCGCTGTCTGGATCGGCAGCTGCCTAACTGAGCGCGGCACACAGCGCCCGGACCCCCTTTACCCGCCTGGAAAACGCCCAAAAAGAAAGCGGCCCTCAGGGCCGCTTTCCGCTTCATTCAAAATCCGCCCTGCGTCTCTATTTGGAGGCCGCCACCATGTGATCCACGGCCGCCTTGACGGCATCGTCGCTCAGGCTGCCATTACCGCCCTTGGCGGGCATAAAGCCCTTCTTGCCCTGATAGCCGCCAAGCGCATGCTTGTACAATACGTCCTTGCCCTGGGCGATACGCGCGGTCCACTCGGCCTTGTCGCCCAGTTTGGGCGCACCCGCCGCACCGGTGCCGTGACAGGCCGCGCACGAGGTGCTGTAGGTGGCCTTGCCGTCGGTCGCTGCCGACGCCACCGGGACCACCGCATTCATCACTGCGCTCGCCGTGCTGAACTCACCGACCGGCTTGATACGCTGGGCGAGCGTCTGCTGCTCCTCGGGGTTGTCCGCGGCGCTTATGGCCGTGGTCTTTGATCCCATGACCTGGGCAATGATGAAAATCACGACTGCCAGCGCGGCCAGGGCCGCGGTCATCAGGGAGAAGTTCTTAACGAAATCACGATCTGTCATGTTGCTCATAACCGAATCCTTTTTTGCTTGCTGATCCGCCCGGCCACCGCAAGGCCGGAACCCGAATTTTTCGGCCGCGTAGTATAACCAACCGGCTCAAAAAAGAAAGAATTACCCCGCCGGATATTGGACGCTGTCCGAATTGGCAGGTATCCTTGCGCTCCCAGCGCCCGTAGCTCAGTTGGATAGAGTGTTGGCCTCCGAAGCCAAAGGTCAGAGGTTCGAATCCTCTCGGGCGCGCCATTTTCCATGACTACGCCTCTCATCCATGGCGACAACCGGATAATACACCCACCTGCCCCTCGCCAAAACCGCCACCGGCACTGAAATGATTATGCGGGCGCCGTTTTCAGAATCAAGCACAACCGGACTTTGCCGGGCATAAGCCCCGCTTATATGGGACAGACCTTCTCTCCGAGTTTTTCGGTCAGCTTCAGGTTCTCGCTGTAATCCACGGGACAGTCGATGATACTGACCGTCTCTTCGGACAAGGCCTGTTTCAGGATCGGCAGTAGTTGCTCCGCCCGCTCTATGCGGTAGCCGCTGGCACCGAACGACTCCGCATATTTCACCAGATCCGGGTTGCGGAACGTAATATGAGACGCCCGCTTGAACTCGACCATCTGTTTCCATTCGATCAAGCCATAGGCACCATCGTTCCACACCAGTACAACGAAGGGCGTGCCCAGGCGCACGGCGGTCTCTATTTCCTGAGAGTTCATAAGGAAACCGGCATCGCCGGTGACCGCCACGACCTTGCGCCCGGGCAGGGCATAGGCGGCCGCCATTGCGCCCGGCACGGCGATGCCCATGCTGGCAAATCCGTTTGAAATGATGCAGGTGTTCGGGCGTTCGGCCCGGTACATCCGCGCCATCCACATCTTGTGGGCACCGACATCAACGATCGCCACGTCCTCGTCATCCAGGGCCTGGCGCAGATCGTAAATAATCCGCTGTGGCTTGAGCGGGAAATCGCCGGCATCGGCCTGCCAGGCAAGATCGGCCGCTATCACATCGCGCAAGCCACGGAAGTCCTGACCCGGGTGGGGCGTGGTCTCGCCCATCAACGCCGCCAGGGACGCGCCGATATCCCCGACGAGGCCCGCGGCCACGATGTAGTGCGCATCGACCTCCGCGGGCAGCGTATCGATGTGCACAATCTTGCGGTCACGGGTCTTGTGCCAGAGGTGGGGGTGGTATTCGACAATGTCGTAGCCCACGCAGAGGATGACGTCGGCGCGGTCGAACCCGCAGGACACGTAATCATGGGACTGCAGCCCGACAGTGGCGAGGCTAAGAGGGTGGGAACTCGGGATGGCGCCCTTGGCCATGAAGGTGGTGGCCACCGGAATGTTTAGCGTTTCCGCGAACGCGATCAACATCTCCGAGGCGCCCGCGCGGACCACCCCGTTGCCGGCCATGATAATCGGAAAGCGGGCCCCGGAAATGAGCTTCGCCGCTTGCTTGACCTTGTGCAGCGCCGGACTGGGCGCGGCCGCCGCCTGCACGTGCAACGGTTCGCCATCCACCGGCATGGCGGCGATGTTTTCGGGAAAGTCGATGAAACACGCTCCGGGCTTCTCCACTTGGGCGAGTTTGAAGGCCTTGCGCACTACCTCCGGCACGATCTCGGGTTCCAGGATCTGGGTCGCATACTTGGTCAGCGGCCGGAACAGGTTGACCAGGTCGAGCACCTGATGGGATTCCTTGTGCAACCGCGTCGTCCCCGCCTGGCCAGCGATGGCCACCAACGGCGCATGATCCATATTGGCATCGGCCACGCCGGTCACCAGATTGGTGGCCCCGGGTCCCAGGGTCGATAAACACACTCCGGCCTTGCCGGTAAGGCGGCCATAGACATCGGCCATAAAGGCCGCGCCCTGCTCGTGACGTGTCGTAATGAACTTAATATCAGAATCGAGCAGGGCGTCCATGACATCGAGGTTTTCCTCACCGGGAATCCCGAACAGCACTTCAACGCCTTCGTTCTCCAGACATTTCACAAAAAGCTGTGCTGCGTTCACGGGCCTGGTCTTGTTCTGTTCGCTGTAAAATCTTTATGAGTCGCTTGCGCGTAAAAAGTTTAATGCGTGATCGCAAACAACGTACGAGAATCGCGTTGGCCGGACCAACGGCCATGCACGCAGGACGGCCTGCAAGGCCGGGGGATATCCATGCGGCAGCGAGTGCACGCCCCTTTTCGGCAAAGATCACGGGGCCTGCGCCAGTGGACCTACGGCGCCCGGCGAAACCCCGCGCTCACGCCAGGGCCACGCTACCGGCTCGCACGCTCTTTGGCCGCTTTTTCGACCAGCTGATTGACGACCTGCATAACGGCACCGTTGCCGCCTGCCATGGTGGCGGTCGTAAGATACCTACCGTCCACGACCAGCGTCGGCACTGAGCTGAGACCGTACTTCTGCGCAAGCATCGTGGCCTCCCTGACCTTGACATCGACCCCAAAGGAGTTGTACGCCTTGGTAAAGGCCTTCTCATCGACCCCGTGCTTGACGGCGAAACCGATCACGCTGGCATCATCGGCCATTCTTTGTTGGCGGATCTGCACGGCGTCGAAAAACTCGCCGTGCAGTTTGTCAGTCACGCCAAGGGACTCGAACGTGTAAAACGCCTTGGCATGCACGGTGTTGCGGGGCAAGAATGCCGGCGTTCTCACAAACAAGGCCTTTTTCGGTTTTGTCTTGAGCCAGTGATCAATGATCGGCTCCAGCGTCAGACAATGTTGGCAGCCGTACCAGAAAAATTCGCGCACCTCGACCTTGTCACCCGTGTCGGGAGAACCGCCGAAGGGGATTTCAAGATAATGCCTGCCCTCCACATATTCGGCTGCGGCCAACGGCGGCACCAATCCCATCAAAAGCAGAGCAAAAACAATTTTTTTCATCAAGGAACTCTCCAAATGGTCATGCAAAAGCCTAGTGAAAACTGCGCGATGACGCAACCCGCGGTGATCGCGCCCGCGCTGCGTCAGCCATGTTTGAGCATCCCTGCCAGACGCTCCAAACGCTGCACCGGATCATCCATCTCGAGCAGCGCCTGCCGCTGCCGGTTGGCGATCGGCAGCGCTTCCGCCAGGCGGTTGGCTACCCAGCCCGCCTGGTCCCACGCCGGCGCAGCAAAATACCGGGCGGCGCCGGTCTCCTTCAATATCTGGCGCAGGAATCTGACCAGGCTAAGTTGTTTGTCAGGCACCGGCATTGGAAGTTCAGTCGGCAGCCACTCCACATGCGCCAAGATCAACTGGTCCTTCTGCACCTGTATCCCGCGGACACGAAACCGTCTCCGGCCACGCACCGCCAGGGCTAATATGCCCGACTGCGGCATGGCCCATTGCTTGATATACGCCGAGGTGCCGACACGATGCGGGTTTGCCGCCGCCCCCACCTCGTGACCTTGTTTGATCAGGCACACACCGAACGGTTGCTCGTCTTTCATGCAACCGGCAGCCATATCCATGTAACGCTTTTCGAAGACGCGCAATTCACGCCGCCCATCGGGAAACAACACACACTGGAGCGGAAACAGGGGAAGCGCATCCATCATCCGTGGGGTCTCGGCATCAGCCGCGCAGGCCTGCCAGTACCTTGTTGTGAATATCGTCAAACCCGCCGTTACTCATGATCAGCACATGATCATGGGGCCGCAGCTCGCTCCTTAGCGCCGCCACGACCTCATCGGCACTGCCACAGACACTGGCCTTCCCGTCGAGCCTGTTGGCCACGACCTCCAGGTCCCAATCCATACCCGCCGGCCTGACCAGGTAGACCCGGTCCGCCTCGCTCAGTGACCCGGCCAGCGTGTCCCGGTGAATACCCATACGCATCGTATTGGAGCGCGGCTCCAATATCGCGATGATACGGGCCTTGCCGACGCGCGCCCGAAGCGCCTTCAAGGTGCTGTCGATGGCCGTTGGGTGATGGGCAAAATCGTCATACACTGTAATGCCGCCCTCGCTACCGCGCACTTGCAGTCGCCGCTTCACCCCGGCAAATCGGTTGAGCGCTCCGGTTGCCGTTGCCACCGGCACCCCGGCGTGGCAGGCTGCGGCCACGGCCGCGAGACCGTTCAGCATATTATGCCGGCCGATCAGGTCCCAGTTTACTTCCCCCCCATCCTGACCATCGCGCCTGATGATAAAGCGGCTGCAGTCTTCGCACACCGGTGCCGCCGTCCAGCCCCGCTCGCCGCCGAACTGTTGAACCGGCGTCCACGCGCCCATCGCTAGCACGTCGACGAGATGGTGGTCCGCGCCGTTGGTCAGGATCAGGCCCGAGGCCGGCACGGTCCGGATTAGAAAATGAAACTGCCGCTTGATCGCCTCGAGATCGGGGAAGATATCGGCGTGATCGTATTCCAGGTTGTTGAGGACCAAAGTGCGCGGATGATAGTGCACGAACTTCGAGCGCTTGTCGAAAAAAGCGGTATCGTACTCATCGGCCTCGATGACAAAAAAAGGAGAGCTGCCAAGCCGGGCCGAGATATTGAAGTCGGACGGAACACCACCAATGAGGAAACCCGGATTAAGGCCTCCGCATTCCAGTATCCAGGCCAGCATACTGGCGGTCGTGGTCTTGCCGTGGGTACCGGCTACCGCCAATGTCCAGCGCCGCGCGTAGAGCACCTGTTCGGCCAGCCATTGTGCACCGGAGGTATAACGCAAGCCGCGTTCCAGCACGGCTTCAACCTCAGGATTCCCGCGCGACAACGCATTACCGATAATGACAAGCTCGGGTTGCGGCTGCAGATTTGCCGGGTCGTAACCGCGAAAAACCTCGATCCCCATTTCGGCCAGCTGCGTACTCATAGGCGGGTAGGCGCCGGCGTCCGAGCCAGTGACCCGGTGTCCGAGCTCGCGCGCAATCGCGGCAAGCCCACCCATGAACGTCCCGCAAATACCCAGAATATGGATGTGCATCTTGTCTACCGCCCCAAACGCTCCCGCTCGACAAACACTAGACCCGTCGCACTGCGGTACATGCCTCCAGGGCCACTGGCATTTTCGCGCGTTGCCACACACAGGATACCCGGCTCCCGTCCGCAGCTGCTGCGCAGGAGCACCCGGCAACGCCGTCAGCGCAAATACATGATGCCCTCATTCAAGAGCGGATCTGGGCCCGGACGATACACCATAGCCCTGTGCTACTCTGCTCGAAATACACGTCAAAAAAATAGCTGGACACATCTCCACCGAGGACCTTTCTGTCGCCCTGGTATACAACAACAGTAATCACTTGGGAATGTCCCTGCAACAAACGCTTTTCCGCTAGCAAATACCTGAGCTCAACACCCTGTTGGTGCAGTGCCCATAGGTATTGTAGCGCGATCTTGGCGGATTGCCCGTCGAGGTCAGCAGAAACATCGTCACATTTCGCAATTTCGCCCAGTCTTTTGGCATTGCCAGGTGAGACAACCATTATTTTGATATATTCTATGGCGCGTACATCAAGATCATCCACGGAAGGCTTACAGGCCCCCAGCAGACCGATGCAACAAAATAAAACCACGGCTGAACGCCTGCTTGGCCAATTTCGCTTCATGAGCGCACAAAGGCCGGCAACCTGACGCCGCGTGCGCCAATACCGGCACGACCGGCGCCGCACACGAGCTGAGGGCAAGGCCTCAAGCGCACGGCTGACACCAGCAACCATACTGGACAGACTTGTTGGTCCCCGAACAATAGGGCCACTGTAACCAGACCCAATGGACACGTGGCAAGTTGTTCGACGCAAACAAAAAATTAGTGCTGCATTTCAATATTAATGTACACTGCCGCATTTTTCCGCAGCCGCTTCCGAAACAACATTGTGGCACAGACAAGACAATAGCGAAAAAGTGTATCGAAAAGAAGCGATGATGGGCCTTGGTTTAATCAATACCCAGGACACACTGATCGAGCTGTGCGCGCACCTTGACGGCCAGGACTGGGTCGCGCTGGATACGGAGTTTATGCGGGAGAAGACCTATTTTCCGCAATTGTGCCTCATCCAGCTCGCAACCCCGGACGTCGTCGCCTGTGTCGATCCATTGGCGTTGTCGGACCTGAGACCGCTGATGACCGCGCTTTATCGTCCACAATTATTGAAGGTCCTGCACAGTGCCCGGCAGGACCAGGAGATATTTTTCGGTCTCACCGGCAAGCCACTCGCACCTGTGTTTGATACCCAGATCGCTGCCGCGCTCACCGGACATGACACCAACATCGGTTATGCCGCGCTCGTCAAAAGCGTTACCGGAACTCATTTGCCCAAGGCCCACACCCGTGCAAACTGGGCGGCCCGGCCGCTAGCGCCAGGCATGCTTGACTATGCGGCCGATGATGTCAGACACCTGCGAGCGCTGTATACACATTTTCGGCAAAGCCTGTCCGCCTTGGGCAGGCAGCAGTGGCTGCAAGAGGATTGTGAGCGCTTGACTGATCCGGCGCTTTATGCGAATGACCCCGACCTGGCCTATCTGCGCATCAAAAAGGGTCATGCCCTGCCCCCGGACAAACAACCGGCGTTGCGGGAATTGGCCGCCTGGCGCGAATCGACGGCCCGGCAACACGATCTGCCAAGGAATTGGGTGTTACGTGACGCGATACTGCTTGAGCTGGCGAGAGCGGTCCCGCAGACCACCGCCCAACTGCAGCACATCCCCGGCCTCGACAAGGCCGTACGCGCGAAATGGGGCGTATCGTTACTGGCGGCCATTGCCAGAGGCCAATCAGCGGAACCGGCACGGCTTTGGCAACAACCCCATAGAATGACACCGGAAGAAAAGCGGTTGCGTGATGAGGCGCTGGATGAGATGGAAACGGTTGCCGCTGAACTCGGCATGACCCCCGCTGCAATCGCTTCGAGAAATGACATCAAACAATTGGTGCTGGGCAATCCGCCCGCCGTCTTATTGCAGGGCTGGCGCTACGAACTCATCGGCAAGGTCTTGCTGGCACGACGCAACAATGCGGCCGCTGCACCAAGCGACGACAACAATGTGGTTGCCGACGAGCGGTAAGGCACTACAGCTCACCGACACTCCGAGTAGACGATACTTTTAGCAACGCGCAGTCCTAGCCCCAATGTTGCGCCAGGCCAGCGGGAAATGGGAAAAATGATCTTTAATATCTCAGTGATGGGTATAGTAGCGATTCGCAACATGTTCCAGGCAAGCGTATCCGGTTTTTGGCGGGTTCTGAGCGCCCAGCTTGAACGAACGGCCTGTCACCATCGCGACGGCGATGTGCCGTATAGGGAGGTACCCATGCCGCGACGCCCCTGGAGGGGCAAGAGCGGTCCTATTCAGCCGTTCGCCCTCAGCCCTGCGCCAACCACCGGATCCTGATGCAACATTATTGGGGCTAGTCGTGCATCAATGTCGAAAGGCAAACATCGCGTCAGTATTGAAAAACATGTCATTCTCGCTGTGATCATCGCGGTGGCCGCCATTTCGCTCGTCGGCGCAGAGCTGCTCAAGCGATCCGATGTCTGTGTCGTCGGTGACATTCGTGCCCGAGAGCAGGCCACGGTACCCGATGCGCTCAGAGACAGCTACCTTGATGCCCGGCGCGTGCGCGTCGGATTTGGCACGGCCGCCATCGGCGGCTGGGACAGCCTGGGAGACGCGCTGGCGACCGCGGGCGAGCTGTGGTTGCGGCCGACCGATCGTAACTCAGCGGACTATTACGGGCTCGCTCGCGGCCGCTTTTTTCGGGCCTCGGCATTCATCTTTGTGCCGCGCGAGCACACGCCGCGCACGCGCTTGCGGCTGGCTAAGGGGGCGACGGCTGGACAAATCTGGCGGAGACTCGCCGCTCGCTATCCTTCGGGGGTTATCGCGGCGGGATATGCAAGGGCCCAGGTGCTCAACGGCATCGCGATCGCGGCACCGGCAATCCATGCCATGCCCATTTCAAAATACGCCCCCCAGTATTACACCATGCCGATGGAGTCAGCGCTTGATTCCTGGGTCTATGTTGTCGCTATCGCCGTCGACCCGCAACGCCCCGCGCTGAGCATCGGCGGCCCACTGTTGAGTCGTGTCATCCCGAGTCAGATGCGGCAGACCCATAACCGGTACGGCTATGCCCATTTCCTGCGTCTGAAGAGCGAACCGCCGACCACACTGTTGCCACCGAAGGGGACGAACGTCGCTTCCGTCGGTCAGTTGCTGGACTCTACCACGGTGTCGGACGGGGAGCTTGAGCTGTATCCCCTGATACGCTTATCGGATTGTGGCGAGCGCTTTGCCTCCACGCCGTCGCCGGACGCAAACTGAAGGTCGACTGGCTGAAGCGGCCGCAATACATAAAGTCGACCTGCCTGCTTCATTTCCCCGGCAAGTTTCTCAGCGCCTTCACCATGACCGAAATACACGTCGGCGCGTACCGCGCCTTTAATAGCCCCACCCGTATCCTGGGCAATCACTAACCTCTGGTACTCACCACCCGCGCCCGGCAATGTCGTGTCGAGCCACACGGGAGACCCCAGGGGGATGTAACGCGTATCCACCGCGATACTGCGCCCGGCCGTGAGCGCGACGCCCAAAGACCCCAGTGGGCCATCGAGATTCTCGTCGCGCACGTCAAAAAAGACATAACTCGGATTGCTGTTGAGCACCTCGTCGACGGCATCCGGGTTGGCTTGCAGCCAACCCTTGATGGTTTCCAGCGTGACCTCTTCCGCCTTGAGCGCGCCCGTGTGGATCAGACGCCGGCCAACGGCTTCGTAAGGATGACCGTTCTGGTCGGCGTAACCCACCGGCAGGTCCCGCCCGTTCGCAAGCCTCAGGCGCCCCGACCCCTGGATGTGCAAAAAAAACAGGTCCACCGGATCATCAACCCAGGCCAGCTCCTGGCCGCGAAGCGGGCTTTTGCCATTGTCGATCTCGGACCGACTGAAGTAGGGAACGATACGGCTGCCCTGCGCGCGCCCACGCACCGGTTTGCCCCTGAGCTCAGGGTAGACGTCCGCAAGGTCCACCGTCAGCAGATCGGGGGGGCGGCCATACAACGGATAGCGGAAACGGGCGGTTTTCTTCAGGCTGGCAAACAACAGCGGCTCATAATAACCGGTAATCAGCCCGTTCGGCTTACCGTCGTCGGGATGGATCTTGTGGGCAATGAAGTGGGCTTCAAAAAACGCACGTGCCGTCGCGTCATCGGGGTCGGGAATCAATTCGGCGTCAGCACAGATCCTGTTCCAGACCGGGTCGCGCTGCTGCACCCGTCCACAGCTGCGCAACAACGCCGTCCAGGCCTCGGCATGCCGGTCTTGCTGCCAACCGGGCAACTTTGACCAGTCAACCGGCTCGCCAATACCCGCCGGTCGCGGGACAAGCCAGGCACAGGAGGCAAGCAGACAGAAGGAGAGAAGCGCCAGGCAGGCAAGCGCCCGGTCCAGGGTCCCGCCTCGCAGCCCCCACCGGGCCACCTCGATCCGCAGTTTGCAAGACCTGGATCGATAGCGTACTGCAGGACACGCGTTGCGCATAGGCGTTACCGCAATGAACAGTCGTTGTGCATATAACAGCGCCGATCTCGCCATCCCTTGCCTCCAGCGCCCTGTCACAGGGTTCTAAAGCGGGATGCTGAAAACGTGTTTTTCAGCATCCTGTTAATCTCAACACGCCCTCAAGGCGTCACCGCCTCTTCATAGGACTCCGCGAAATCACAATCCTTTTGCGGGCAGACTTTTTCCGTCCCGCGGCGTTTCGTGGTCTTGATCGTCAACATCGGGTGGCCGCATTTGGGACAGGCTTCGGCCAGTGGCAGATTCCACACCGCGTACTTGCAATCCGGATAACGGGCACAGGAATAAAACACCTTCCCGTAACGGGACTTGCGTTTGAGCATCGATCCCTGCTTGCACTCCGGG
The DNA here is from genome assembly GCA_947258385.1 of Acidiferrobacterales bacterium. Lineage (GTDB taxonomy): Bacteria > Pseudomonadota > Gammaproteobacteria > Acidiferrobacterales > SZUA-150 > CAMYII01. Next base: position 15,671 of record CAMYII010000017.1, on the reverse strand, counting down.
CAGGGCACGCCGGTATCCTCGGGTGGTTCCAGCGGCTCCATGTGCCTGCAGTTCGGATAATTGCTGCAGCCGATAAACTTGCCATACCGCCCACGCTTGATCACGAGATCCGAGTCACACTTGGGACATTTGCGACCCTCGACAATCTGCGGTTCGTTCACAGCGCCCGGCTCCTCATCGACATTGCGAGTGTAATCGCATTCCGGATAGCCGGTGCAGCCGATAAAATAGCCGTTACGCCCCAATCGCTTGGCGAGTATCTTGCTGCACTTGGGACATTTCTCGTCCAACATCTCCACACCAGGCCGCTCGACATCGGCTTTCGCATCGACCTGTCCCTTGAATTCAGTCCAGAACTCTTCCAGCAGCGGCCTCCAGGTCCTCTCGCCGCGCGACACCGCGTCCAGATCATCCTCCAGCCTGGCGGTAAAATCGTAATCGACATATTTGTGAAAATGTTCCGACAGGAACTTGTTCACCACGCGCCCGACATCAGTGGGCTGAAAGCGGCGCTTGTCCAGCACGACATATTCACGCTGCACCAAGGTCGCAATAATGCTGGCATAGGTCGACGGACGGCCGATCCCGTGGGCCTCCAGCGCCTTGACCAGGCTGGCTTCGCTGAAGCGCGGCGGCGGTTCGGTGAAGTGCTGTTCCTTGCGCAGCTCGCGCAAATCCACCGTATCGCCCTCATCTATCGGCGGCAGCAGCCCCTGCTCTCCCTCATCCGCCTTCTTGTCATCGATATCTTCCTGGTACACCGCCATGAATCCAGGTACCACTACAGTCGAGCCGGTTGCGCGGAAGATGTTGCCCGCGCCCGCCCGCATATCGATCGCCACGGTATCCAGCGTGGCGTGAATCATCTGGCAGGCCACCGTCCGCTTCCAGATCAGGTCGTAGAGCTTGAACTGCTCAGGCTTGAGGAGCTTCTTTAGCTCCTCCGGCGTTCGCAAGGCAGACGTGGGGCGGATGGCTTCATGGGCCTCCTGGGCGTTTTTTGACTTATTCTTATAGGTTTGTGGCTGTTTGGGCAGATTCTTCGGGCCGAAACGCTGCTCAATCAACTGCCGGATCTCGGACACCGCCTCTGCGGCCAGATTGACCGAATCCGTGCGCATATAGGTGATCAGGCCGACGCCCTCGCCATCGATCTCGATGCCTTCGTAGAGCTGCTGGGCCACCATCATGGTGCGCTGGGCACCGAATCCAAGCTTGCGCGAGGCCTCCTGCTGCAATGTGGAGGTGGTAAAGGGTGGTGAAGGGTTGCGCTTACGCTTCTTTTTCTCCACCTTAATGACGAGCAGCCTTCCCTTTGCGTTTTCGAGCAGGACCTTTTCCACCTCGACCGCACGGGCCTCATCAGTAATGGAAAACTGTTCCAGTTTCTCGTTCTCAAAATGGGTAAGTCTGGCGCTGAAAGGACTGCCGTCAGTGGTAGCGACATCCGCCTCCATCGTCCAATACTCACGCGCGTCGAATCGCTCAATCTCCTCTTCGCGCTCAACGATCATGCGCAGGGCGGGGCTCTGTACGCGACCCGCCGACAGACCGCGGCGCACCTTTTTCCACAACAACGGCGAGAGGTTGAAACCGACCAGGTAATCGAGGGCCCGCCGCGCCTGTTGTGCATCGATCAGATTGTTGGAAAGCCGGCGTGGATGCTTGATGGCGTTTTGAATGGCCTGCTTGGTGATTTCATGAAACTCCACGCGATGCACCGGTTTGCTATCAAGCGCACCGCGCTCCTTGAGGATTTCATACAAATGCCACGAAATTGCCTCGCCCTCGCGATCCGGATCGGTTGCCAGATACAGTGCATCGGCTTTTTTCATTGCCTTGGCGATGGCATCGACGTGTTTTTTGTTTCTCTCTATCAAGTCATACTTCATCTTGAAATCGTGCTCGGTATCGACGGCACCCTGCTTGGGGATCAAGTCGCGCACATGCCCATAGGACGCAAGCGCAACAAAGTCCTTGCCAAGATACTTGGACATAGACTTGGCTTTGGCAGGAGACTCAACAACAATCAGGTGTCTTGACATAGGTCTATTTCTTGGGCTCCAAATTCTAAATCGCCTCTCGGCTCACGAATTAAATATCGGAGCCCGCGTGCTCGTGACGGCATGACCTGTTTCCCATGCACATCCTGCAGTCTCCGAGGCTATTGCGGAGTCATCTGGGCGTTCAGCATCGGCACGCGCAAGGCCAGACTTCCCTCGAGCGTTCCGGCTCCTCTTTCATTATATACAGTGAGAGCTGAAAATCTTGGCTTGTCAAGTTGTTGGGGGGAAACCAGTGATTGCCGGAAGATCCTGGAAGCCGGGCCCCTATAGGATTCGCTGGAAATTCACTGAAGGTGCTCGTGCCGTTCTCCAAATACATGGTCCTCTAGCACGGTATAGGTGTGGTCCTGGTCTGGCTGATTGAAAAGCACCATCAACGCTATCCATTTGAGCTGCTCCAAATCGACCTCGCCCGCCTCAAGGGCCATGACGCGATCGACCACCAACTCCCGGGTGTAGGAATCCAGCACTCCCCGTTGCTCCAGCCGCAGTAGCAGCCCACGGCAGTCCCGGTTCATTCTGGCCCTTTCGTCTGCAGAATAGCAACGTATAGATCCTTGTGAGCTCGCCGCATGCATTCCTTGCGGTTTCTGATCGCGCAACGCCGATAACTCCTCCAGCCAGGTAAATGCCTTGTGAATTTCACCACGGGGAAATCCGGCCTCCGTCAATTCAACGGCGATCGCTTCCTCGTCAGGATTGAAGTCCTGACCATCGTCCATGTAGTTCTCGAACAGGTACATTAGTACATCAAAAACTTTCTCTTTCATTAAAAGCGACCTTTAAGGCTATGCGTGCGCAAGTACTTGCCGCCCGGAGAGGGTTGAACCAATCCGCACAGCTCCATCTCTAAAAGCATGGAGGAAATCACCTCTGGCGTCAATCCGCTGCGTTCAACCAGCGTATCCAGGCTTGTCGGATCATATCCGAGATGTTGCAGTAACTCGCCAATGCCCGGCTCCAGCGAAACAGAGTCATTCTCGGCATTGGTATCGAGCTCACCGGCCCACTGGACGAGCGCCCCTAACTCCTCGAGCACGTCCTGCGCTGTCTCCACCAGTTTGGCACCCTGCCGGATCAGGGCGTGGCACCCGCGTGCCAGCGGCGAGTGTATCGAGCCTGGAATCGCGAACACCTCGCGCCCCTGCTCAGCGGCGAGCCGCGCGGTAATCAGAGAACCGCTCTGCAATGCCGCTTCGACGACGAGGGTGCCAAGTGAAAGACCGCTTATGATGCGATTTCGTTGCGGAAAGTGCTCGCGCCTCGGTGCGCTGCCCAATGGAAATTCGGAAATAATGGCGCCCTGCGCGACGATACGGTGCGCCAGCTCGCGATGATGCGCCGGATACACGCGATCCACTCCGGTCCCGGCCACGGCAATAGTCTGCCCCGCGCCCGCTAGCGCACCCTGGTGGGCAGCCGCGTCAATGCCCGTCGCCAATCCGCTGGTAATGACCAATCCCGCACCGGATAATGCCTTGGCGAACATCAGCGCGTTTTCACGCCCCGCGGGCGTTGGGTTGCGGCTGCCGACGATCGCCACTTGCCGCGCCCTCAGGAGCTTACTGTCCCCGGCAATATACAACATGATCGGAGGGTCCGGGATCTCGCGCAAAAAAGGGGGATAATCGACATCTTCCAGGGTGAGCAGGCGATGGCCGGGTTGTGAAAGCCATTGCAAGATATTATCCAATAACCGCGGGTCCGGGCCGCGGAGAATGCCTTGGATCGTTTCAGGATTTTCTCCGACTACCTGCTTGAGCGCCTTCCGGTCAGCAGAGCAGATATTCTCAACGGTACCAAATCGCTGCAGCAGCGCATTGAGGGCACGGGCATTAAGTCCAGGCGCATGATTCAGCGCGATCCAGTACGCCAAATTGTCCGTGTTCATCGCTACCCCCCTGGCACCGCTGCTGTTGCTGCGTCGTGACTCTGGCAGCGATTTAAGAATCCGCTCTTAAAGAGTTTTCTTTCTAGGTATAGGCCACGGCCCAATGCTGCCCTCGGAGCGCTTGTCTTACCCCACCTCGCAAGACACTTAACTGCAAGTCTCTAGGGTGTTGTGACTTTATCGAGCATGTGCACCGGCCGGACGGCAGACATTACCAGCCCATAACTGACCTTATTAAAGGTGCGGAAGATCATTAGCAAGCCGGTCTCTTCATCGGGGATGCGGTACGGCCTGAGGGTCACGGGATCCTTACGGGCACCGACATGGCGCCAGATGCGCAGCACATGGCCGCGCTCCATGCCGTCGCGTTCCCCAAGACTAATGGCAACGACGGTGTAGGGCCCCACTTCCGAGACCGCATCGTGGGCATTGATAATCCAGCCGCTGACCTTGCGTTCCGGTGCACGCGGCTGATAGTAGGGTAACGGGGGGGTTCGCGGCGTCGGCACGAGACGATCGGTGGGCAGGATCTCCTGAGCCACCCGCGTTACCACCAACTTGGCCGGATCGCCCGGCTCGAGCAACTCGGCATCGCCCAGGTAGATGGCCTCGTACCCGAGCAATCTCTGACTCTCGGGGTCGCGCAGCGCCCTTCCTTTCCGGATAATGTAGTAGAACTCATCCGACCGTCCTTTGAGCCCGCGGGCGTAGAACACGCTATGGTCTCCAAGGGCGATACGGTCGTCCATACCAATGGTGACATAACCCGCCTTCTTCAGTTCGCGCCGCCCCACCACCAGCGGCCGCGTCAGAAACGGCCCGATGGCGCTAGGCGGTATGGTGGGAATGGCTTTCTCACGCGCATAGCTGCGTACCCTAGGCACCAGCTTGTCCCCGCGCCCGCGCCCTGTCAAAGGCCCGACCTCTTCGACTTCGGGTCGCGGCACTCCGGGGACGACCTCACCGCGCTCCACCGTTATGACAGGCTGACCTTCGACCCAGCGCAGCAGGATAATATCCCCGGGGTAGATCAGGTGCGGGTTTGCGATCTGCTCGTTGATCTTCCAGATCTTCGCCCACTGCCAGGGAGTCTTAAGGAAACGGGTGGAGATATCCCAAAGCGTGTCGCCTTTCTGCACCACGTAGCGCTCGGGCTGATCGGGCTGAAGCTCGACGACGTCCGCGACTCCCGGCGTCGCGACCGCCACGGCCAGCACCATAATAACGGCAAGGAAACGCGGGTTTTGGGAAGGCGACATGCGTAGTTTTTCCGTGTAATCTTGAAATTGAGTGTAGTCGATCTTAAATACCAATACCAAGGGTTTTTCCGTAAAATTATGTTTTTATTCAGTAGCCTTTGAACGGATAATAAACCGTTTTCGCAACAAACGAAGCGCGGTGAAGTCAACGAGACCATGGCGATACGCACGATTCTACATTATCCCGACCCACGCCTGCGGAAAAAGGCCGGGGCAGTGACCCAGGTCGATGATGATGTCCGGCGACTGATCGACGATATGGCCGAGACCATGTACGCCGCGCCCGGGATCGGTCTGGCCGCCACCCAGGTCGACGTCCACAAGAGAATTATCGTGATCGATATCTCACAGGACCACAACGATCTGCGGGTGTTCATCAACCCGGAGATCATCGCCCGGGATGGCGAAGAGGTGATGGAGGAGGGCTGCCTGTCGGTGCCCGGAATCTTCGAACCCGTGACCCGTGCGGCGACCATCAAGGCCAAGGCCCTGGATCGCGCGGGCGCGCCTTTTGAACTCGAAACCGACGGTTTGCTGGCGGTGTGTATTCAGCACGAAATCGATCACCTGGAAGGCAGGGTCTTCGTCGATTACCTGTCGCGTCTCAAACAACAACGCATCCAGAAAAAGCTGGACAAGCAACAGCGGCTAGCCATGTAAAGGGCCATAGCGTTGAACATCGTCTTTGCCGGCACCCCGGATTTCGCCGTGCCGAGTCTAGAAGCGCTGTTGCAGGCAGGGCACCGCATCATCGCTGTCTACACCCAGCCCGACCGCCCTGCCGGCCGCGGTCGCAAACTCAAGCCCAGCGCTGTGAAACAGGCCGCGCGACGCCACGGGCTGGAAATCCGTCAGCCACAAAGCCTGAAAGGGGAGGCGGCGTTTCTGCGCGCTCTCCACCCGGACATTATGGTGGTCGTCGCCTATGGCCAGATCCTGCCGAAGTCTATTCTGAACACCCCTGTCCACGGTTGCGTCAATGTGCACGCCTCGCTCCTGCCACGCTGGCGGGGAGCGGCGCCCATCCCGCGGGCCATCGAGGCCGGCGACGCTGTGTCAGGCATCACCATTATGCAGATGGATGAGGGCCTGGATACCGGCAACATTCTGGTCCAATCTGAAACCATGATACAAGGTGACGACACCACGCAGACACTGCATGATCGCCTTGCCCAGTTGGGGGCCGTGGCGCTGGTCAAGGCCCTCGAGGAACTGCGACAGGCCGCGCTGTCGCCGCGACCTCAAGACAATGCCGAGGCCTGCTATGCGCCGAAGCTGCGGAAAGGCGAAGCCCCGATCGACTGGTCGGCGCCGGCGCCGGCCTTGGACCGCAAAATCCGCGCGCTCAACCCCTGGCCCGTGGCCACCACCCACTGGCGGGGCAAGTTACTGCGGATCTGGGCGGCCGAGGCGTTGAATTCCAGCGACCGGCCGGCACCCTGTGCCCCTGGAACCGTGATCGCAACGGGTGCCGGCGGGATTCAAATTCAGACCGGAAAAGGTATCCTCAGTGTGTGCAAGCTGCAGGCCGAGGGCGGCAAGCCGCTCGACGCACGTGCGTTCCTCAACGGCCATCGACTGTCTCCCGGTGATCGGCTGGGGTAGGCTGCCAGCGTAGCGCCTGAGGCCCCGCAAAAGAGCTAACATCCACTCATGACATCGACGAAGCACGACACCGGCAGCACCCCCGGCGCGGCGCGTGCCGCCCGTCCCCCACGCGCGATCGCGGCCCAGGTTGTGGCCGAGACCCTGTGGCGAGGCCGCCTCCTTGACCGGGTGTTAGAGGATGCCCTGGCGGGGTTGGTCGATCGGCGGCGGGCGGCGCTGATCCAGGAGATGTGTTACGGCACGCTGCGCTGGGCGGTAAAACTGCGGGGCGTGACCGATCTGCTGCTGAGCCGCCCGCTTAACAAAAAGGACCGTGATGTGCTCGCTTTGCTCATGGTCGGGCTCTACCAGCTGATGCACATGGACGTCAAAATACACGCGGCCGTGAACGAGACGGTGGCCGCCGCCGACGCCCTGGGCAAGCCCTGGGCAAAAAATCTCATTAACGCCTGCCTGCGCGGTTACTTGCGAAGGCGTGCTGACATTGAAGAAAACCTGCAGCGGGACCCCGAGACGGCATACAACCATCCCGCGTGGTTGCTGGAAAAACTGCGGCAGGCGTGGCCGGCCGAGTGGGAGCGTATCGTCCAGGCCAATGACCAGCACGCCCCCATGGGCCTGCGTGTCAATTTGCGCAGAAACACCCGCAGGCAGTATCAAGCCGCGCTGGAGGCCGCCGGCATCGCCGCCACGACCGTGCCCGAGACCGACTGCGGGCTGCGCCTTGACGCCCCGCAGCCGGTGGCGGCGCTCCCAGGCTTCATCGACGGCAGCGTATCGGTCCAGGATACGGCCGCGCAGCTGGCGGCAATCTGGCTCGACACGCTACCGGGCCAACGGGTACTCGACGCCTGTGCGGCGCCCGGTGGAAAAACCGCCCATATTCTGGAGCGCACCCCGGCATTGGCCGAGCTCATCGCCGTGGACATCGATCCGGGGAGACTCGAACTGATTCGCGAGTCCCTGGAACGCCTGGGCCTGGAGGCCTCGCTGGTTCAGGCCGATGCGGCGGCCAAGCCTGGGTGGTGGGACGGCAGGCCGTTTGACCGTGTCCTGGTGGACGCCCCCTGCTCGGCAACCGGGGTCATCCGCCGGCATCCGGATATCAAGGCGCACCGGTCCCCGGCGCAGGTGAGCGCGGCGGTGCGGACGCAGTCTCGCATCCTCGCGCGGTTATGGCCCTTGCTGCGCCGGGGCGGTAAGCTCCTGTATGTGACCTGCTCGGTGTTGCCGGAAGAGAATGAACGCCAGATGGTCGCCTTTCTGGAGCATCATCCTGACGCACGAGAAGTGGCGATCGGGGGTGCCGCGACGGCGAGCCATAGATTCGGCAGACCAAGGCCGGTCGGGCTGCAGATTCTGCCTGGCGACCACGATATGGACGGATTTTACTATGCCTGTATCGAGAAAGATTAATTGCGGGAAGGGCCTGTGGCTCGTGCTGCTGCTGGCCTGGAGCGGGGCTGTGGGCGCCGAATTCAGCATCACGGACATAAACGCGAAGCTCACCGAGGGCGCGCTTGTGATAAACGGTGCCCTTGAGCTGGATCTCAGCGACAAGGCCGAGGAAGCGCTCAGCAAGGGTATACCCCTGGAGATCAAGATCCATGTCCATCTCCAAAAACACCGCAACATCATCTGGAACAAGCGAGTCGGGGGCTGGGTGCTGCGCCAGAAGATACGCTACCACGCGCTGTCCGGACAGTATCTGGTCAGCGGCCATGAAACCGATCCGGACCAAGTGGAAAGCTTTACCGCGCTGCAGGAAGCGTTGAAATCCATGGGCGCAGTCAACGAGCTGACGCTGCCGGTCCCGGATGCGCTGGCGGCGCAGGGCAAATACCTGGTGCGTATGCGCGCCAATCTCGACATCGAAACCCTGCCCGCACCCTTAAGGCCGGTCGCCTACACCTCTCCCTCCTGGCATTTGAACAGCGGTTGGACGACATGGAAGATAACTCCGTAAGCCGCTACGTCGCGGGCATCACCCCGCTTAGCATCCTATCCGTCCTGTTGCTCATTGCGCTCGTCATGATGAGTGCTGCCACGCAGAACTCCGCCCTGTTCGGGCATCTGTACTCCTTGCTGTTGGTCATTAACATCATCGGCATCGTGGTCTTGCTGGCGCTGATTCTGCTCAATCTGTACAACATGGTGGTTCAGTTCCGCGCCCGCGTCATGGGCTCGCGGCTGACCTTGCGTCTGCTAGGCATGTTCGTGGTACTGGCGGTCCTTCCGGTAACGATGGTGTTCTTTTTCTCGATTCAGGCCTTGAACAAAGGCATAGACAGTTGGTTTGACGTGAAGGTGGAACGGGCCATGGATGATGCGCTCATGCTGGGACGCACCGCCTTTGATGCGCTAAAACAAGACCTTGTGCAGACCGCCCAGGAAATGGCGATCGAGCTCGAGGAAACCTCGGACAGGCTGGCGCCCACCGCCCTAAATTACCTGAGGGAAAAATATAACGTCTTCGAGATTACGCTGTTTACGCAAGACGGGAAGATTCTCGCTTCCAGCGGCCAGGAGGGACCCGAGACCGAGTCTCTGGTGCCCGTGCGGCCCGGGGAGGCCATACTGTCACAGATCCGCCAAGGGCTGACCTATGCCAACCTCGACCCCCTGAGTGACGGCGAGCTGAATCTGCGTGTGGTGGTGCCGGTGTATGCGCTCGAGGTCGGCGCGCCGGTGCGCATACTGCAGGTTCTGCAACAACTCCCTAACCGCTACGCCAAGCTCGGCGAGAGCGTTCAATCGGCCTTCGCGGAATACGAAAAGCTGGTTTACCTGCGCGGACCCTTGAAATTCGGCTTTATCCTGACGTTGAGTCTCGTCGCGCTGCTGACCCTGCTGATCGCGGTGTCCGGCGCCATGTTTGCCGCCCGCCGACTCGTCATCCCGATCCGCGACCTGGCCGAGGGCACCGAAGCGGTCGCCCAGGGAAATTACCGCAAACAGCTGCCCATCCCGAGCCAGGACGAGTTCGGCATCCTGGTGAAATCCTTCAACGAAATGACCCAAAAGATACACCGGGCGCAAACACAGATCAGACAAAGCCAACAAGAGACCGAGCTCCAACGCACGTATCTGGAAACGATACTGGCACACCTTTCCTCCGGCGTGATGTCATTTGATCCCCAGCTTAGGGTGCAAGCCCACAATTCCGTCGCCACCCAGATCCTGGGCATCGATCTACAGCCGGGTCAAAAGAAGTCCCTCCGCTGGCTTGAGCGCTCCTATCCGCACATCACGCCATTTGCGGAATCCATCAGCAATGCGATGAAGGACGGGCAAGCAGAATGGCAGGTGCAGGTCCTGTTGCAAAGCCAGACAACCCGAAAGACGCTCATCATTAGGGGCACGCTGCTTCCAGCCACGGGGGCTCGAGCGGGCGGCTATGTCGTGGTTTTCGATGACGTGACCGCGCTTATTCAGGCGCAGCGTGACGCGGCATGGGGTGAGGTGGCGAGAAGACTGGCCCATGAGATCAAAAATCCGCTGACGCCGATCCAGTTATCCGCCGAGCGCATCCGCCACAAGTGCATGGCACAACTGGAGAAAAACGCCCAGAATACGGTGGACCGGTCTACACGCACGATCATCGATCAGGTCGAATCGCTGAAATCCATGGTCAACGCGTTCTCAGAATATGCAAGACCAGAGCAAATGCAGCGCCAGCCAGTTGATCTCAACCAATTGATCCAGGATGTCACCGAGCTCTACAATAACGAGCCCTTGCGTCCCGGGCACCGGCGGCGCGCCCTGGACATCACGCTTACGCTCGACGGCGAGCTGCCCGCGATCACCGCCGACCCCGGACGACTCCGCCAAGTGCTGCACAACCTCCTGCTGAACGCCGGTGACGCCCTGGCGAACACCAACAAGCCATTGTTGCGCATCAAGACCCGTTGCAGCACCGTCAACGGTGGCCATTATGTTGAGCTGCAAATACTGGATAATGGCCCCGGATTCGCCGACGGTCTAATGGACAGGCTGTTTGAACCCTATGTGACGAGCAAGGAAAAAGGCACCGGTTTGGGCCTGGCCATCGTCAAGAAGATCATTGAGGAGCATAATGGTTTCTTGTACGCCGAAAACCTGAAACAGGGTGGTGCAAGCATTACGATATGCTTACCGCTCAATGAAGAAGCCGCGCTGTCCGGTAAAGGTGAATCCGTCCCCAAACCGGCAAGCACACACTCAATGAAGGAGCGAAAGGCGTGAGTCGCGCAGAGATTTTGGTCGTCGACGATGAGCCCGATATTCGTCGGCTGCTTCAGGAGATACTGGAAGACGAGAACTACAGCGTGACGACCGCGGAGAGCGCCGCGACGGCGCGCAAGGCATTTCACGAGCATCTGCCTGATCTGGTGCTGCTGGACATATGGATGCCTGACACGGACGGCATCACCTTGCTGAAGGAATGGTCGGGGCCGGATTATCCGAAGGTGCCAGTCGTGATCATGTCGGGGCACGGCAATGTCGAAACGGCGGTCGAGGCGACCCGCCTGGGCGCTTATGACTATATCGAAAAACCGGTTTCCATGGGCAAGCTTTTGGTGACCGTGGACCGCGCCCTGCAAAGCGAAAAGCTCAAGCAAGAAAACCTGCGCCTGCGTGACCACGCCGAACCGGTCTCGGCATTGACCGGCAAGAGCGCAACCATGCAGCAACTGCGTGAGCAGATCGAACGTATCGCCGCCACGGATGCATGGGTATTAATCAGCGGCCAGCAAGGCTGCGGCAAGGCGGTCGCGGCGCGCTACCTGCATAACAAAAGTACCCGCAAAGAAGGCCAGTTCGTTGAGGTCAGCCTGGCGGCAATCCCGTCAAAAAGCATTGCTGTACAGTTATTCGGCAACGAGCACGAAGGACACATCATCGCTGGTATTTTTGAGCAGGCCAGGGGCGGCACCCTGCTGTTGAACGAGATCGGCGACCTCGATTGGGAGGCCCAATCCGCGCTCTTACATGCGTTGGAGGAGAGGCGCTATCTGCGTGTTGGCGGCCAAGAGCCGATGGAGATGGACGCTCGTATTGTGGCCACGACCAGCCACGACCTGGAGGATGCACTGGCAGGCGGGCGTTTCCGTGAAGATTTGTACTACCGCTTGAACGTAATTCCATTACGAATCGCCTCGCTGCGTGAACATTGTGAAGACGTGCCGGATCTGGTGAATTTCTATGTGGACTGGCTTGCGGAAAATGAAAATCTGCCTTACCGGAAATTTACTATCGGCGCTCTAAATATGCTCAGAAATTACAGTTGGCCCGGCAACACGCGCCAACTGAAAAACGTCGTGCGCCGCCTGCTGATCACTGGCAACGATCTGGAGGTCCCGGTCGCTGAGGTGGAGCAGGCGTTGAGTAGCGCCACCCAGGACGCCGCTGACCAGGTCAGCGCCGCCCTCGGTCCGATGTTCGATATCCCGTTGCGCGATGCCCGTGACCGGTTCGAGAAGGCTTACCTCGAGTATCACCTTAAACGAACGGGTGGCAATGTCAGCGAGCTGGCGACGATCGCGGGCATGGAACGGACACACCTATACCGGAAATTAAAACAGCTGGGCATCAACACGAAGCAAGCCAAAGAAGAAAGACACTCAGAGCCATAGCAATGAAAATAATTATCTTGGGTGCCGGACAGGTCGGGACATCTGTGGCCGTCAATCTGGTCACCGAGGCCAACGACATTACCGTCATTGACACCGACCCCAAACGGCTTGACGAACTGCAGGATCGGCTCGATCTGCGCACGGTGCAAGGAAGCGGTTCTCATCCGGAAACGCTGCAGGCCGCGGGCGCCGAGGATACGGACATGATCCTTGCGGTGACCAACAGCGATGAAACCAACATGGTGGCCTGCCAGGTCGCCTATACACTGTTCCACACACCAACCAAGATTGCGCGCATACGGGCGGTGGAATACCTTTCTCACCCCGAGATTTTCACGCAGGAGGCCTTTCCCATCGATGTCATCATCAGCCCGGAACAGATCGTCACCGATCATGTACAGCGTCTGATCGAATACCCCACGGCGCTGCAGGTTGTGGATTTCGCCGGTGGTCAGGTACAACTCGTAGCGGTGAGGGCCTATTACGGCGGTCCGCTGGTCGGCCATGAGCTACGCGCCCTGCGCGACCATCTGCCGAACATCGAAACGCGCGTAGCGGCAATCTACCGTCAGGACCGCGCTATCATTCCGGAGGGCGACACCGTCATCGAGGCCGATGATGAGGTTTTTTTCATCGCCGCCCAGAAGCACATCCGTGCCGTTATGAGCGAGCTGCGCAAACTGGACAAGCCGGTAAAACGTGTCATGCTGGCCGGTGGCGGTAATATCGGGCGCAGGCTCGCCATTGCCTTGGAAAATAGCAATTATTCCACCAAGATCATTGAGCATAACCCGGAGCGCGCGCAGGAAGTCGCCGACGCATTGCACAAGAGCGTCGTGCTGGTGGGCGATGCCGCCGATGAAGAGCTCCTGATACGCGAGAGCGTGGAGGACAGCGATGTGTTCTGCGCGCTGACCAACGACGATGAGGCCAATATCCTGTCGGCCATGCTCGCCAAACGGCTGGGCGCACGGAAGGTCATGGCGCTGATCAACCGCGCCGCCTATGTCGACCTGGTGCAGAGCACCGGGGATATCGATATCGCGATCTCGCCGCAGCAGGCCACGATAGGCAGCCTGCTGGCACACGTGAGGCGCGGCGATGTGGTCGCCGTTCACGCCCTGCGGCGCGGCGCCGCCGAGGCCATCGAGGCCGTGGCCCATGGCGATGCCAGTACCTCTCGCGTGGTCGGACGGGCGATCGAAGCTATCAAGTTGCCGCCCGGCACGACGATTGGTGCCATCGTTCGGGGCAAGGACGTGCTGATGGCGCATCACGACACCGTCATCGAGGCTGACGACCATATCATCCTGTTCGTGGTCGACAAGAAGCGCATCCCCGAAGTCGAGAAACTGTTCCAGGTCGCTTATAGCTTCTTCTGATTCATGCAACTGGTCGTTATCCAACGTGTGATGGGGCTGTTGCTGATCATTTTCAGCACCACGCTGCTGCCGCCGATCGCCATCTCCCTGATCTACCAAGACGGCACGACACGCGCGTTTTCCGCCGCCTATATGATCACACTGATCACCGGCCTGATCTTGTGGCTTCCCGTGAGCCAGGTGCGCAGGGACATCCGCCTGCGCGACGGTTTCGTTATCGTCACGCTTTTCTGGTCGATGCTCGCGCTTGTGGGTGCCCTGCCGTTTGCGATATCCGAGCAGCCGACGATGGTCTTCACCGATGCCTTCTTTGAATCCATGTCGGGATTGAGCACCACCGGCGCCACCGTCCTGACCGGCATTGACGAGCTGCCTGAGGCGGTGCGCTACTACCGCCAGCAGCTTCAGTGGCTGGGCGGAATGGGTATTATCGTTTTGGCGGTTGCGGTAATGCCGATGTTGGGCGTCGGCGGCATGCAGCTTTACCGCGCCGAGACCCCGGGGCCAATCAAGGACAACAAGCTCACGCCGCGCATCACCGAAACCGCCAAGGCGTTGTGGTATATCTACGTGGGGCTGACCGTGGCCTGTGCCCTGGCCTATTGGTGGGCCGGCATGGACCCGATCGATGCCATCGGCCACAGCTTTTCGACCATAGCGATCGGGGGATTCTCGACCCACGACCAGAGCCTGGGATACTTCAATAGCGTGACCATCGAGCTGGTGGCGATCGTTTTCATGCTGATTGCCGGGGTCAACTTCGCCTTGCATTTTCTGTCCTGGCGCGCCCGCAGTATCGGGCCTTACCTCCGTGATGCCGAGGTCAAGGCCTATGTCGCGATCATCGTTTCGATCTGTGCCATTAGCGTCGGCGTGTTGTATTACACCGACACCTACGAGACGTGGCAGGAAACCCTGCACCACGGCATCTTTCAGGCGGTGTCCATCGCCACCACCACCGGCTATACCACCACCGGTTTTCACTGGTGGCCGCTATTTTTGCCGTTATTGCTCATCACGGCCAGTTTCATCGGTGGTTGCGCGGGCTCGACGGCCGGGGGTATTAAGGTCATACGTACATTGCTGCTTTACAAACAAGGCAAGCGCGAGATCTTCCGCCTGGTACATCCCGATGCGCTGTTCCCCATCAAGATAGGCGGCAAACCGTTGCCAGATCGCGTGATCAACGCGGTGTGGGGATTCTTTTCACTTTATGTGTTCAGCTTTACCATGTTGTCCTTGGCGATGGGCGCCACCGGTCTGGACATGGTCACGGCCTTCTCCGCGGTTGCCGCCTGCCTGAATAATATGGGCCCGGGATTGGGCGATGTCAGCGCCAATTATGCCGGCGTCAACGCCGCCGGCAAATGGGTGCTTTGCGTGGCCATGCTCCTGGGACGGCTGGAGCTTTTTACCTTGCTTGTGCTTTTTACCCCTACGTTCTGGCGAAATTAACGGCCTGCGGGAGCATGACGATGGGGATCATCGACAACTTTGAAGCGATGCTGGCAAAAGACCCGGACAACGTGCTGCTGCGCTTCAGCCTGGGCAATGAATGCCTGAAAATCGACGAGCCGGCGAAGGCCGTGCAGCACCTGCGCCGCGCCGTTGAGCTAGACGCCGGCTATTCCGCGGCCTGGAAACTGCTGGGCAAGGCCTTGGCGGCGATCGAGGACAAGGAAGCAGCGATCGAGGCCTATGAGATAGGAATCGCCGCGGCCGAGTCCAAAGGGGACAAGCAGGCGGCGAAGGAGATGGGGGTGTTTTTGAAGCGGTTACAAAAGGAATCGTAGTAGGGCTTTTTCGGTTTGGGTCGCCTACGGCGACATTAAATGCTATGAACGGGCTTC
>CAMYII010000016.1 GCA_947258385.1 Acidiferrobacterales bacterium | reverse complement strand
TCACATGTAAATCCACAGGCCTATCTGCCGGAAAACAGCAATGGTGACTACCAACAAGAACAAGGAAAACGCCAGAAGCTAGAAAGACATGAGATCCCATATGATGAGCAACTGCTACTTCACCCGGGAATGCTTACGCTGGTGCCCACACTAGAATGGATCAAATTATCAAATGACATACAGGGCATCGTGACTGCTCGATCATGTTGGGCTAGAGAAGGCCTAAATATAGCTACTGCTACGTTTATTAGCCCAGGCTACACGGGAATTATAACGCTTGAATTATCTAACCTTGGCCAAATCCCAATTGCACTTTATCCAGGAATGAGACTCGCCCAAATTGCTTTTTATGAGATTGATGGCGACCGTATAATCGAACCAAAACCTAGCCAATTCAACATGTCTTTTGAACCTCAGGCTGGTGAGATTATCAAAGGTGACGATGCATTCATTCCTAAGCGTAACATAAAATTGTCTTAGAAGAATAGGTATTCCTGAATGATTGGATTATGATATTGTTAACACAATTCATCCATTGCTCTTACTCTAATCAATGGGGTCAGGCACAATTCGTTTTTAACAAACGGCCCCTGTTATTTGTCCTTACTCTAAATCAACAAACTTGGCATCGCTTGGCGCTGGTTTTCGTTGAACCATGATAACCAACCGGAGAGGAGCCAAGCCATAACTGAAATAATGTTGTATGGTCACCCCGTCAACACCTTCAACCATACGGCATTAACGATACCAATCCCACGCCGTTGTGTGACATCAAGCAAGATGACTTCCGACCAAACCGGACCAGATATCGTACTCTGGCTTGGCTTCCAGCGGTTTGTGCAACCCATTCACCTCCCAGTCTCTACGTGTCCGACGGTACCGCCGCCTTCAGCGCCGCGAGCACGCGCTCCGGCAGGGCGCGTGCAAAGTCCTCGTTGAGGGGTTGGTGACCCAACAGTAGCCGGTAATAGATCGGTCCATAAATGAGGTCGATGGCAAGGTCTGTATCGAGGCCTTTATCGAGCTCGCCCGTCTCCTTGCCCCGTTCGATGACGGCCCGGGCCGGGGCGAGAAGGTGTGAGAAAAAGCGCTCGCGGAATTCCTCGAGGATGTGCGGATCGGCCTGACCCTCGCCTACCATTTCCGCGACAATCCGCCCGGAGGGCCCGCGCAGCAGTTTGATCACCAACCTGAGCTGTTCCTTCAGGGCCTCCACCGCGGAGCCGGTTTTCGGAAACGGGATCTTCGGCGCAGCCGAGGCCAGGAAGGCGTCCATTACCAGCGAGCACTTCGCCTCCCACCACCGGTAAATGGTGGGTTTGCCGACCCCGGCCGCCTTGGCGATGCCCTCGATGGTGATCTCGCGGATGGGCATCGTCTCCATCAGCTGGGTGGTGGCCTCCAGGATGGCCTGGTGGGCGGTCTCGCTGCGGGGGCGGCCCGGTTTTCGCTCGCGGTTCATGGACCTAAACCTACCCCCTTGCAGCTTGCTCCGCAATCTATTACATTACGTGACGAAACGTAACGTAATAGGAGCCACGCCAATGTCATATTTAAGCTACACCCGAGAGTCCGATAATTTCATGGAAGTCCTGCTGCGCGACCCCAAACGCTATCTGCCCATTGTGGAATTCGTGGATAACGTGACCCAGGGGCTGTCCGAGCTGGGCTGGGCTGAATGCGAGCTGATCATGGCCGAAGTGTCCAGGGTCAACCGCTCGGCGTTTTGCCTTGGCATTCGCCAAGGCGTGACCCAGGCGCTCAAGGCGGACGAGAGCTCACTCAGGCGAGACAGGCTCGCGCCGGTGCTGGCCTTTGCGCTCAAAGTCAACCGGGACGCGAGTATGATCACCCAGCGCGACGTCCAGGACGTGCTCGACGCCGGCTGGGGTGAGCAAACCGTGGAGGACGTCGTTGGGCTCGTCGCCATCCAGAGGCTGTACAATATGATCGCGACCGGGCTCGGATTCCGAGCGCTTCCAGAGGCCGTATTCGCCGAAATGGGCGAGGCCACGGTGGAGCAGCGGGGTTATTTGCCGACGTTCCGCGCGTTCATGGAACAGACCGGCCCGTGATGGCGTCCGGACGCTTGCGATTCCACAAGACCCCGGCGATAGTTGAGCCCGGCTTGATGAGCAAACGGAGGAACGGCACATGAGCAATGAAAACCAGGTGGCGGTGATCGCCGGTGTCGGACCGGGGTTGGGGGCGAGCTTGTGCCGCACCCTGACGGGCGCGGGCTACCGGGTGGCGGGCCTCGCGCGCGGCACCGCTTATGGCGAGCAACTGGCGAGCGAAATCAACGCCGCGGGCGGGCGCTTTCTGCCGCTGGCCTGCGATCTCACCGACGCGCGCGCGCTGGACGAGAGCATCACGCGCATCGAGCGGGAGCTGGGCCCGGTGTCGGTGTACGTGCACCACGCGAGCCAGCTGGTGATGAACCCGTTTCTGGAGATCGCGCCGGACGAATTCGAATCCTTGTGGCGGATCACGTTCCTCGCTGCCGTTCTGGGTGCGCAGCGGGTGCTGCCGAATATGGTCAAACAGCAACACGGCGCGCTGCTGTTCACCGGCGCCACCGCGGCGTTGCGCGGCGGAGCGAGGTTCGCGGCCTTTGCCTCGGCCAAGTTCGCCTTGCGCGGCCTGGCGCAGTCGCTCGCCCGCGAGTTCGGGCCGCAGGGCGTTCACGTGGCCCATGTGGTGATCGACGGGATCATCTGGACCGAACGCACGCGCGGGTTTCCCGGCGTCACCGAGGACAAGTGTCTGCAACCGGACGCGATCGCGCAGACCTATCTGCAGCTCATCCAGCAGGACCCCTCGGCCTGGACCCAGGAGCTGGACCTGCGGCCGTCGGTGGAGAAGTTCTGATCGCTGGACGGTGCCTGCGTCCAGCTCGGAGCCGGGCTTCACTGGCCTACACTCCATAGTATTGATTTCCTGACCGCGCCGGTCACGTGCAGAGGCGATTCAATACCATGCCGCAAGCTCACACCGCCCGACAGTTCGCGATTGTGATTCTGGCCATTGGCCTGGCGCTGCCCTTTGTTACCTGGGTCTGGGCCAAGCTGACCGGGTTCCGGATGGTCTTTGCTCATGCGCCCGATCTGATACTGGTCTCGTTCAATTTCGCCTCCTTTCTCATGCTCGCCGCGCTGGCGCTGGGTGCATTAAGAACATCGGCACGCATCGATGCGACGGGCCGTTTTGTGCGCGCCTACGGCGTCACCGGGGGGCTGCTCGGCCTGCTTGCAATAAGTATCCATCTGCACATGCACTACTGGCTGTCGACCTCGTCAACCACGGCCCTGATTTTTTTGTTCTATTTGCCCTACACACTGTTCTTTATTGCCGCCGGCTACGGGCTCGGGTGGCTCATCGGCCGGCTCCAGGCGGCACTGCTCCGAACCCAATCACATAAAGTTGCGATCGGCATCAAACTCGCCGTGCTGGCGTTCTATGTCGTGCTCAATGTGTACGCCAGCAATTTCGGACGCTTCGGTCTGCCCGCCCGGGTCGGCGCCATCACCCAGGACACCCTGCTCCACAAGGAATCCTTCTTCGACGCCCCGCCTCAACTCGGCGCCATCACCTCACTGTCGCTGAAACCGTGTCACCCGGAATACGACGGCGCGATCACGGTCACCGGCCGCGGCGGCGCGGCCGCGGTCTCGACGGACGGCGCCCTGCGGTCGTTTACGAAATTCGAGCGCGTGGCGGGATTCTATGTCTATCCGGTCGATGTCGAGGGCAATGGCGTTTGCGCGTACGTCGATAACGCCGGGGGCTGGTCACCGGTCGGCCTCATCGACCACCGGGGCAAACGCATGTGGGCCTATGGCAAGAATATGTCGGACCGTGAAGACGAGGCGCTGATCGCCATCGCGCACTCCCCGCGGGACATCATTGCCTTCGACGCCGACGGCGATCAGCGGTTGGATTTCCTGATTCCCCTTTTGATCGTCGAGCGGCAGGAAACCCATGTCTTGAGCCAGTCCGGCACCGTCATGGAAAAACTGGACTATGACCTCCAGGGCAGCAAAACCGCCGATATCGACGGCGACGGCAAGGCGGAGCTGATCTCCCTGGGTTGGTCCCGGCACGGCGGCAAGACCCGCTTTGCGTTGACCCTACGCGATAACCGGCTCGCGGTCGTGAAGCGGATCCTTGTCGAACCCAGGCGGGGGGCGAACAATCTCACTACGCTACGCATGATGAAGTGGCCGGACACGCGCGGCCGCGGGCACGCCGTCATTAACAACAAGGACCGCCTGCAGGTGATCGATCCAGCAAGCGGTGCGGTCGTCTATGAGCTCGATCTTGAGCTGCATTACCTGGGCCAGGTGACACCCGTGCGCCTGATAGGCGACCATGAACCCTACCTGGCGATCGCGCAGGCCTACAAGAGGCGGGTAATGCTCTCGCTCTACGACCCGGACAAAAAACTGGTCTACCAGGAAATCCTGCGCCGCGGGGTCTATGTGACGGCGCTGGCCGTTGAGGGCACCGGCAGGGAGGCGCTGCTGGTAACCGAATGCGGCGAGGGCCTGTGTGGCAAAATCTGGCGTTACTCATTAAAAGTGCCTTAATGCTGCCGCCCCACGCAGTGTCGTCAACCAAAGCGCCCGCCGACTCTCCCGCTTCGTCGGGCAACAAGGCTGCGACGCGTACTTCAACGTGTCATAGACCGCAAAACAAGGGGTTCGTTGGCAAAACTGACTTGCACGATGCTCGGCGTTAAGGACCCTGGTATCAGTGTCTTGCCTTAAGCACTATATGTTGAGACGTGTCTGTCACAACGCAGTACGGCAGCGCGCTGCAGGCAAAGCGTTTAAGAATCTTGTCGGCTTCCGCATGAATCGCACCGACGTTACCATCCAGCACGATCCTGTTGCTGAAATAACGAACCGTATACCCTGGTAATCTAGCGACGGTCATGACCCACCCCCATATCCCTAACATCTGGTATGTCCTTTATGTCGCGGGTAGGCTCATGCCGGTTCAACATCCCTATGCTCCAGTCGGGACCCGGCTTACTCAAACCGATGTCCGCATAGGTATGGATATAGCACCTACTCATTGCTTCACAGGTACCTTGACTTAACAACAATTCCAGTATGTCTGCTCCTTAAAGCGACATCTACGGGCGCACTCCCTCATCCTGCACCCTTTGAATCGCGATCAGACGGTTGTTGGGGCTTCATCCATCGCTGAGTGATGCGTGCCGCGTCTACCGGAACATATAACATCACACAGATGACTTCCGTTTGCAGTGAGGAAATGCGCCAGCGGTTTGTAAGAAATTGCCAACAAGCACACAATCCGAGTCGGGTTTAGCTTCAAGGAAAAACATGCCGCCTTGGCCTTACGCCGTTCCCGGTTTCATCTGTTTAAAAACGCTTTATCCTGAGTGATTTAAGGAGAGCGGTGTCGTCGGTATGCGCATGGGCGAAAAACAAGCCCGCGCGTGCGCTTCTGGCAGGCGAAGCCCTGACCGGGCTGTTACGCGGTACTCTTACCAAAAGACGCTGCGCAACAGCCGGTGGACGCCACCCTAGCCATCGACGGTAGACTTCAGGCGGTCGGGGGGACGGCCGTGTCTCTAGGCGCGCGCGATTTTTTTCCACACCTGTTCTTTAAAGCGCTTGATCTTTGCCGGATCGCCGATTTCCTTGGTCACCGCGTTGACCAGGTCCACCACGCCGCTGACCGCCAAGGGTTTGCCGGCCTTACCGAGGTATTCCTGCCACACGATGCCGGCCATGGGTCCGATGAACTCAACCAATTCCGCTTCTATGATTTTGAGTGCCGCCGGGATCTGGCTGCTGCTGATCGACCTCGTTTCGGGTGTTTGCGCGCCCGCGCCGCGCCGCCCCTCGGCGAGCAATTGCATGAGCTCGTGACTTGGCGGAAGCGGCCCCTCTCCACGCGATCCAACATTGCTTTCCGAGAATTTGACACGCCCGGCCTGGATTTGCTGAATCAGCGGCACCGCGTCCAGGCCGTGTTTCGTGCCACATGCCAGGGCGATAACGTCGCCGTTTTCCAGCAGGACACGCGCCAACTGATTATCCTGGGTGGCGATCAATACCGTCCCCGTTTTTTTCCTTAGACAGAGGCTGCGAATCGCATCTATCAGCCCGCTGTGATCAAGCATTGATGGGTCTGGGCTCATCGTCGTTGTCCCTTCAGTTGCGCAACATTGGCACAGCGAATGCCGGGTGTCGGGCAGCCTGCCCGTCAGGGTCAGATCTTGGCGCTCAGCCGCTCTATCGCGAGCCGGATACTCGTGCCCATTCTGTCTATCGCGGCGGCCAGGGAACCTATTTCGTCTCTTCTTCCCATTTCTTGTATCTTGACCACTGCCTTGCCGCGGCTCATTTCGTCTGCGACACGGGTGAGATTGCGGATCGGCTTGGTGAGCCGCTGCGAGAACATATACGCGATCAATGTCACTATAAGCAACGTCACCCCAAGCAGAATCAGCGCCTTCCTGTTGGCCTCGTCGATGGCGCTATAGGCCTCAGCGTAATCCTGCTGGGTGATCATGATCCAATCCTGGTCGGTCTTTTGCACAAAGGCGACGACCTTTTTTCCGTCCAATTCATAGGCAACGAACTTCTTGCCGCTCGCCGGTCGCGCCAGGAAGGCGGGGTGGTCGCTGAAGTCGGCGCTCGTTTTGGCGTATTCCTCTTTCTGATGGGCCACGACCTTGCCGTTTTCATCCAGCAGGAACGCGTATCCCGTCTTGCCAATCTGCAGATTGGTGATACGTTCCGACATCTCTTCGATGGACATGCCGATCGCGATGACACCGGCCAGCTTTTTGATATCAATATTCTGGCTGGCCCCGTGGATAGGGGCGGAAAGGATAATGGCGGGCTTGCCCGTGGTTCGGCTGATTATCACCTGTTTGCCCATGCTGGCGCCATGGAGCACCTGCTGAACATATACTCGATCCCCGTAGAATTTCGGTTTCTTGGTGTCGCTTCTCCCAACATTCATACCATCCGGCCCGATGGTAAAGACCAGGTAGCTCCACTCATATTCATTCAGCATGGTTCTCAAAATAGGGTTTTGTTTCTCCGCTTGCATCGATAGCATGTCGGCGAGCGCGGCATTCTGCCTGAGCAGTTTCAGGTTCATCGTGACCCAGTCATTCACATGCGTGACCAGTTTGTCTGAGATGTTACCCAATTGCTGAGTGATATTATTCGATATGCGCCCGATCGAACTCTTGTAATCGATGTACCAGATGGCGCCCAACGGGACCACCGCCACGATAAGCATGGTCAACAGCATTTTTTGGAAAATACCCATCCTGAATCCAGAACTCTTGCTGCTCATATGAAAGCCCCCTTACGTCTGGTGCCCAAGCCGGTTTGCAGGGCCCCGTTCATGTCCTGACCGCCAACTCCTAGTTCCGTTTGCTTTGCAGCCGTTTCTTCTCAGATGCCAGGTCAAGCGAAAACCGCGCAAGCGGGTCCGAGGTCGACCGTCTTGTGTTTATCATCCTTGAGGTACAAGACCGGAGGGAATGGTGGAATCATTGACGTCGAAACGGCGTATTTGATCCCCACAAATCAAACAGGACCCGCCCTGGTTATGCCGGATACCCGGCCAGATGTCACTGACAACTATGTAGATTGAATAAAATTTCCCCATTTTTTATTTCAATATAATCTATAGTATATTTTTTGAGATCGGCCAGCGTCGATCACACAGGTGGTTTCAGGGTTTGAGCCGCACCTCACGCCGATGGTCATAATCTTCATAAACGATTGGACATAGACCCGGCCCGGCTGTCACGCCGCCAACCGCCTGTCTGGAGGTAGCTGATCACGGCGCCGGGCGTTTTCCCGGCCTGATCGAGTGGATTACCGGCACTGGTCTCAACCGAGCAGCATGCGCACACCGAGCACCGCCAGGAACAGGGCGAACAGCGATTTCAGGGCCCTGGGCGGCAGGCGATGGGCCAGCCGGGCGCCCAGGGGCGCGAACAGGGTGCTGGCGGCAACGATGCCGATAAACGCCGGCCCGTTGATATAGCCAAGACTCCAGGCCGGGCGCCCGGCCTCATCCCAGCCGGTCACGATGAAGCCCACGGCGCCGGCCAGCGCGATGGGCAGGCCGATGGCGGCCGACGTGGCCACGGCATTGCGTATGTGGATATTGCACCAGGTGAGAAACGGGACCGACATCGAGCCCCCACCCACTCCCATGAGGGCAGCGATGGTGCCGATGACCGTGCCTGCCAGCAGCATCCCGGGGGTCGCAGGGAGCCGGCGATGCGCCTTGGTCGCCCCACCTAACACCATTTGCAGCGCCACCGTGAGCATAAAGACAGCGAATACGATGCGCAGCGTCTCGCCCGGCAGGACATCGGCAATGACGGCACCCAGCATCGCGCCGACCAGGAGCCCCGGGGTGATGCTGCGAAACGCCTGCCAGTGAACGGCGCGGTGCTGATGGTGGGCACGGATAGAGGACAAGGAGGTAAACACGATGGTGCCGAGCGAGGTGCCGATGGCCACATGCATCAGCACCGCGGCCGGCACACCCTGGCCCTGAAACACCAGCGCCAGTACCGGGACGATGACAATACCGCCGCCGATACCCAACAGGCCCGCCAGCGCGCCCGCCAGCGCGCCCATGGTCAATAAGACGAGAATATCCACGCCACGGCGCCTTCCTTTACGACCCTGCCGCGCCGGCAAAGCCGAAGGTTACTCACGACATCTCTTAACGTTGCCCACGATATCTCTTAATGGCTCGCTGCCTCGGCCGGCGACCGCAATGCCGCAACGCGCTTATGGGTCTTGGTCAGTGACTTGGACATGGCGATCTCGCCCGCGGTAACGAAACGCTCATGATTAGCCTCGACCTCATCGGGATCATAGAGATAGTTCACCATGACACCGAAAGACGCCTGCATACCGTGCACCGAGGTGTCCGCGTATGGGTTGACGCGCTCGAGCCGCGCGCCGTTGGACAGATGAAAAGGGGCGACCGGATCGACGACGTCGCCATGCGCTTGCGGCAATGTGAGGTACGCGAGCGCCAGGCGCTGAAGCGGTTCGGTCAACAGCTCACGGTGGGCCGCAGAAACCCCTTCCAGAATGGCCAGCAAGGCCTCGCTGGGTGACTCGTGGCCGGCGGCCGCACACAGCGATTCTGCCTGCTCCCCAAGCAAGGCATCGAGTGCACCACGGTCGAGCCCGGGCTGCTCACCATGGACCGCGGCCTGCAGTGTCGCCGCAAAACGCGGCATGGGCGAAAGGGTGGCGAAATGTATGATCGCGGGGAATTCCTCGTGCAGCTCGGTGAGCACCTGCTTGATCAGGAAATTGCCGAAGGAAATGCCGCGCAGCCCGGCCTGGGTGTTGTTAATGGAATAGAACATGGCGGTGTCCGCCTGCGCCGGCGCAAGCAGCGGCGCATCTGGGTCGAGCAGGGGCCCCACCGCATCGGTCATGCCTTGGACCAGTGCCACCTCGACGAAGATCAGAGGATCATCCGGCATCGCCGGGTGAAAAAACGCGAAACAGCGACGGTCCTGCGCCAGGCGCCGCCGCAGATCGTCCCAGCCGCGAATGGCGTGCACCGACTCGTCGTTGATCAGCTGCTCCAGCACCTGCGCCGGGCTGTGCCAGTCGATGCGCTCGACGCGCAAAAATCCGCGGTTGAACCAGGATGACAGCAGGTGCTTGAGGTCGGCATCCACCGCCTTGAGGTGGGGTCGCGCTTCGAGCTCGGCCAGCAGGTCCGCGCGCATCGCCACCAGGGCAGCGGTCGCGTTCGGCGCCATGTTCAGGCGGCGAAACAGCTCCTGGCGCGGCGGCTCAACCATGGCGCTGAGCTGCAAAAAATCCTCCAGCGACTGTGAGCGGATGTAATTCTCGGTGGCCTCGCGGATCTTGTCGGGGTCGGGCCCGTAGTCCCGGCAAAGCATTTCGAAAAACCCGATCCGCTGTTCCCGATCCATCGCCTTGTACGCGCGCAGCAATTCCCGTGAGAGCGCCAGGCCCGAGGCCTCACCCCGGCCGGATACCAGCGCCGCACACAGATCGGCGGGCGTCTGCTCGGCGTGGAACGTAAGCAGTTCGCGACCCCGGTCCGCGATGACTTCGAGCACGCGTTCCAGCCAGCCCTGCCTCAATGCGCAGTCCCCATCAAGTGAGTGGGCAACCAGGTGGCGATCCCCGGAAACAGGATCAGCAGCACAATCCCCAGTACCATGCACAGCATGAACGGCAGGGCGCCCCATAAAATAGTGGGCAGCTTCACCTCCGGGGCGATGCTGTTAATCACGTACAGATTGAGGCCCACGGGCGGGGTGATAAGTCCTATCTCCATATTGAGGGTCAGCATCACACCGAACCAGATCGGGTCGAAGCCGACGTGCTCGACGATGGGCACCAGCGTCGGGGCGGCCATCAGTATTACCGCCACCGGCGGCAGGAACAGGCCCGCCACCAGCAGAAACAGGTTAATGCACACCAACAGTACCCAGCGGTTGCCCTCCAGGGCCGCGATCCACTCCGCCAGGGACTGGGTGATGTAAAGGCTGGACATCATGTAGCTGAACAAGGCGGCGGTGCCGATGATCATCATAATCATCACCGACTCGCGGGTGGCGCTGCGCAGGACCTCCCACAACTCCCCCGGATGCCACATGCGGTAGATCAACACCACCAGCAGGATGCAAAAGAACGCGCCGACGCCCGCGGCCTCCGATGGCGTGGCCACCCCGCCGTAGAGCGCCCACAACACCAGCGCGATGATGGCCAGAAAGGGAATGATCTTGGGCAGGATCTGAATCTTCTCGCGCCAGGAATAGATGGTGTCGCCGATGCGAAAACGGTAGCCCTTGCGCCACGCGTAATACAGCGACCAGGCCATGAACAGCATGGTGAGCATCAAACCGGGCAGTAGGCCCGCGATGAACAGGCGCCCGATCGAGGTCTCCGTGGCAATGCCATACACGATCATGGTAATACTGGGCGGAATCAGGATACCCAGCGTCCCGCCGGCGGCGATGGCGCCGGTGGCAAGCGCGCTCGGGTAACCGCGTTTGCGCATCTCCGGGATGCCCATCTTGCCGATGGCCGCGCAGGTCGCGGGCGATGAACCGCTCAAGGCGGCGAAAATGGCGCAGGCCCCCAGATTGGAGATCAACAAGCCGCCCGGAACCCGGTAAAACCAGCGCTCCAGCGCCTCATAAAGATCCCCGCCGGCACGCGAGGACGCCACCGCCGCGCCCATCAAGATAAACATGGGGATGGACAACAGGGCGAACTCATCGAGGCCGCCGAACAGCGTATCGGCGACCACGTCGAGTGCGCCAAACCCGTCGAACAGCACCAGGAACAGCAATGACACCGCCCCGAGGGCGAAGGCCACCGGCGTGCCGAGCAACAGGACAACAATCAGAACCACGGCGACCAAAAGCCCCAGCACCATCGGGTTCATATCATGTCCTCCTGATCGATGCCAAAGGGCATCTCGCGCCCGGTCACGACGCTAATGATATCCGCCACGTATTGCAATGACAGGATGCCAAAACCGATGGGCATGGCCAGGTAGGGGATCCACAGCCGCACCTCCCACACCGTGTCGGACAGCCAGTCCTTCTCCCAGGATTCAAGCCACAGCTCGTAACCGGCCCGGGCCAGTAACAGGCAGAACGCCAGCGCCATCGCCGAGGCGACCAGCGCCAGCCAGAAACGCGCGCGGCGACCCAGGTACAGCGGCAGAAGGTCCACGTTAACGTGCCCGCGGGTCAACAAGACATAGGGGCTGCCAATAAACGTGGCAGCGATCAACAGGTAGGTGACGAACTCGGTCTGCCATATGGAGGATTGCCGCAGGCCGTAACGCACCACCACCATCTGACATACCACCAACACCGCCAACAGCACCATGACCGACGCCGCAACACCGCAGATCTTGGAAAGCGCCGCAACCAGCTTGATAAAAGCGTTCATCGACTTTTCCTGGGTTTTTTTGAGAAACCTCTGAATTCATCGTCCATGGACTTATTGCATCCTTAGCTCCGCAGGCGGCAGATCCATGTCCCGCTCCTCTAGAATCGCTTCGG
Organism: Acidiferrobacterales bacterium; assembly: GCA_947258385.1. Classification (GTDB taxonomy): domain Bacteria; phylum Pseudomonadota; class Gammaproteobacteria; order Acidiferrobacterales; family SZUA-150; genus CAMYII01. The sequence continues at coordinate 2,908 of CAMYII010000016.1, read as the reverse complement.
CGCGGCGCATGTGCTCGCCTCGCTCCATTATTCAAACACTTACGTGGTTAAATGATGACGGTCCGTCCCTGGACCGCAGGAAGCCCTGACTTAAATAACAAGACCATCAGGGACGCCCTTGACGGTCGATTTGAAAAGAGTTCGCCAATGCCTATTTGACCGACAACGCCAGATCGAGTAGCTCACGGCCGCCTTCAACGCTCTTGGCAAAATCCGCATAGGAGGTGCGGTCGGCGATCGCGCGCCAGCGCGCGGCCTGTTCGGCGCTCATCGTGACCACTTTCACCCCTGCCTTCTTATAGATCTCGACGAGCTTGTCGTCGGTTTCCTTCGCCGCCTTGTAAGCGTATTGCTCGGCCTTCTTGGCGGCCTTCATCAGCACTTTCTGTTGCTTCTTGTTGAGCTTATTGAAGCTCTGCTTGGACATCAGGATCGGTTCATACATCACCCACAGGGCGTACTCACCCGGGGCGGTCAGGCAACTGACCTGTTCGTAAATGCGGTAGGAGACCAGGCTTGCGGAACTCGTATTGGCGCCATCCAAAACGCCGGTCTGCAGGGCGGAGTAAATCTCCGAGCTCGGCATTGAGGCGATGGAGGCGCCGGCGCCGGCCAGCATCTGTTCGAAGGACTTACCGGCGGCGCGGAACTGCTGACCCTTGACGTCTCCGGGCTCCAGAATACATTGTTTCTTAGAGACAAAGCCGCCCGCCAGCCAGGTATCGGCCAGGACGATAACGCCGGCCTCATCCATGATTTTCTTGATACGCTGCATGAATTTGGATTTGTTGAGGCGTGCGGCATGGTCATGATTTTTGACCAGCCCCGGCATCAGTGTAAGGTTAAACTCCGGATGTCGCCCGCCGGCATAGGCGAGTGGAAAGGCGGTCATATCGAGGTTGCCCTTGACCATGGCGCTCCACTGTTCCTTCGGTTTGTACAAGGACTTGCCGGGATAGACCTGGATCTTGATGCCGAGCTTGGCCGCGTTCACGTCGCGGGCGATGATCTGCACCATCTCATCGCGGATATCGCCCTTGCCGCCAGGCCACTGGTGCGATGCCCGCAATACGGTGTCGGCATCGGCCGTGCTGATATGTGCGAAACCAAGCACTGCAACGAGCGCTGCGGAAAGAATTATTGTTACTGTCTTAATCATGGCGGTCTCCTGTTGACTACGGTGATATATCAATTTGCTTGTGTTTGGATCGGTTGAATCTCGCTCTCCGTAGCCTTCAGTTGCACCAGGGCTTCCCATTGCTCGTTCAAATGTTGCTGCATGCATCGATCGGCCAGCTCCGCGTCGCGCTGGCGGAACGCACCTATTATCCGCCGGTGCTCTGCGAGTGAGCGTTGCAGTCTGCCGGGCACAGTGAGCTGCCGGTGGCGCGCAAGCCGCAGAACCTTGCGCAGGTCCGCGACCACCCGCTGCAGCCAGCGGTTGCCTGAGAGATTTTGCACCGCCTGATGGAAGAGGAGATTATCGTCATAATAGGCATCAATATCGCCGGCGGCGGCGTGGGACTCCAGGCGGGCATGCAGGTCTTCCAGTTGAGCCAGCGCCTGACCGGTACAGCGCTTGACGGCTTCGCGCGCGCACAGGCCCTCGAGCACCGCCATCACTGGAAACAGCTCGCCCAGCTCGTCAAAATCGAGGCGCTTGACGTAGCAGCCGCGCCGCGGAACCAATTCCACCAGCCCCTCGCTGTGCAGGACCTTCAGGGCCTCGCGCAGGGGGGTACGGCTGATTCCGAAGGCCGCACTGAGCGCCTTTTCATCGATCGCCTCGCCGGGGCGTAACTGATCGTTATAGATACGCTGGCGCAGGCGGTCGGCCACCTCTTCATACAAGGCACTGTGCCGGATGCGCTCGCCGAATGGAGATGTCACGTCGTGTTGAACCATTACGATTGGTAATTCATAATTATGAATTCCGTGCCAGTCTAATGACGACCGCTTTTGGCTGTCAAGCGCAGGGGTCCGAGCAAGACGTGGATAACAATATCTATACCCTGTTTCAAAGCCGTTTTCCGCAAGATCGCGCGAAAACCTTTCTTGAAACCGACGAGGGTGGCCGCTATTCCTATGATGATCTCGAGCGCGAAAGCGCCCGCTATGCCGGCTTTCTAACGCAGCTGGGCATCAAGCCCGGAGACCGGTTGGCGGTTCAGGTGGACAAATCGCCCCAGGCCCTGTTTCTGTATCTGGGCTGCCTGCGCGCCGGCTGCGTCTACCTGCCGCTGAATACCGCCTACACCGATAATGAGTTGGCCTATTTTCTTAGCGATGCCGAACCTGCGGTGATGGTCTGCCGCCCGCAGGCACAGGAAATGATCGCGGGTCTGGCCGCCGCCAATGACGTCCCCCATGTCTTTACCCTGGACGAACGCGGCGAAGGCAGCTTACCGCAACAGGCGAGCCAACTCGCAGCCGAATTCGATACGGTCGCCTGCGCGAGCGATACCCTCGCGGTCATTCTCTATACCTCCGGGACCACGGGACATCCCAAAGGCGCCATGACCACCCATGGCAACCTGGCGGCCAATGGGCTGGCCCTGCATGAGGCCTGGGGCTGGACCCAGGACGATGTGCTGCTGCACGCCCTGCCCATCTTCCATATCCACGGTCTGTTCGTGGCCTGTCATTGCGTGTTGCTCGCCGGAAGCAAGATGATTTTCCTGCGCAAGTTCGACGTCCCGACGGTGCTGCGCCTGCTGCCGCAGGCAACCGTATTCATGGGCGTGCCCACCTATTACACACGGCTGCTGGCAGACCCCGGTTTTGACAAACACACTTGCCACAACATGCGCATCTTTACCTGCGGGTCGGCGCCACTGCTGGAACAGACCTTTCACGCCTTCCAGCAGCGCACCGGGCACACCATCGTGGAGCGTTACGGCATGACCGA
>CAMYII010000015.1 GCA_947258385.1 Acidiferrobacterales bacterium | reverse complement strand
TGCGGGCGTGAGCCGGTGGCCAGCACCAGGGTGGCATACGGCTGCGTGCGGCCCGTCACGTCGGTCACCGTCCTGGCTTGTCTGTCGATGGCGACCACGGCGCAGTTCTGATGGTGCGCAACGCGTCCGGCCTGCGGGACCTGCGGGTGATTGGCGAGCGCCGGCCAGCCCAGCTCGCCCGCCAGCAAGGCGCTCAGGCGGACCCGGTTGTAGGGCTCCCAGGGTTCATCGCCATACAACACGATCGGACACGCCGGATCGCGCCGCATGAGCTCGTTCGCCAGCCGGATGCCCACCGGGCCCGTGCCCACGATCACAATGGGGGCCGGACCCGCGTCCGGGCCGAGCGGTAATGGCAGATCCAATGTTTGCGCCTGCATGGGCACGTTCTGTTTCTCCCAAGCAAAAAAAAGCGTCCGACCACGCAGGCCATGTATCACCCGCGTGGGATCGGACGCCGTTGTCCCGCGCAGCCCGCCGTTGGGCTGCCGCTTGAATGTGCGCGGCCCGCACCGTGGGGCCGCGTGTTTTATGAAACCGTTACTATCGATCCGGCCCGCTGTCGCCGGTCGTCACCGCCGCGGCAACAGCTCGGTCATGGCGATAACGTTTCTGGCCGCCTCGGCCATGTTCCAATTCCGGTCCATGGCCATCTTGCGCAAGGCCTTATAGGCATCGTCTTCGGCCAGGCCGTGGTGTTTCATCAACATCCCTTTGGCGCGATCGACGAGCTTGCGTTCGGCCAATGCGCTCTTGGTCTTGTGCAATTCCCGCTTCAAGCCCTGGAGCTCGGCAAAACGCGTCACCGCGATCTCCAGGATGGGCCGCAGCCGTTCGCGGCCGAAGCCGTTGACGATGTAGGCGCTGATTCCGGCCTTCACCGCCGCGCGGGTGGCGCCGCTGCCGCTGTTGCCGGCAAACATCACCACCGGACACGGCCGCTCGCGATTCACCTGGCCGATCTGATCCAGGATCGCCGGCTTCGGCGCGTCCACGCTGACGACGATCACCTCCGGATGGGAGGCGCCGGCCCAGGCGCCCAGGTCGTCGCTCGTTGTGATACGGGCAACGACGGTGTGCCCAATCTCCTCCAGCGCGCGGTCCAGTCCCGTGGACCGTTGCTTGGTGTCACTCATCAGCAGGACTCGCATGTTTACCGCTCTATCCGGGTGCACTCGAATTCATTACCCATCACGATGCCTCTACGTATTAGCAATCCGCGTGCCAGCCGCGCCGGTGCGATGGCATAGGCTTTTTTTAAGGCAGATAGCCATCCGAGTCGGCGCACGTAAGAACGATTGCAACGTGGGGGCTGCCTCATTGTGGGGAGATCTGCACCCGCGCCGCGCTGATCTGGTGCACTCACAGCCGCAACGCAATCTGTCCTGCCTCCGCCGCGCGCTCGCGTTGCATGGAGTCGGCAAGCCCGTCATAGAAGGCCGTCCACGCCTCCCTCACCTCGGGGGTGAACTGGCCGCCGATACCGGCCTCCAGCGCCCAGAGCAAGGCCTTGCCGACCGTTTCGTACTGCCGGCCCCCAACACCGTAGCCCGCGTGGCGCCGGCCGAGCTCGCCGACCAGCCGCTGGAACTCGTCCGGGTAGTCCAGCGCCTTCACCATCATCGCGATCATGCGCATCAGGCACCGGCCCTGCTCGTCGATATCCGTCTTGAACATTGACTTCAGGCCGGGATCCAGATTGAATAATTGCCGGTAGAACAGCTCCCCGACCAGATCGGCGTTGAGCTCCGCCTTTTCGAACGTCGCCTGGACCAGCAGTTTCTGTCTTGGTGTCATCCCTTGCTCCTTCCCGTCCGTTTACACAAAAACGTATTGCGAACTCACCATCGGACCGACGTCCCGGTGTCGGTCTTCGCCCGCCCGTGCGCCGCTTTGCCGGGTCTTGTGCACAAGATTCGCTCAGGGACATAGCAATTGTGATGCCAGGCTCGCGGGAAAACAGAAACACGGAGAGTAAAGTGAAAAAAGCGAAAAACATGAGGGCTGAAGGCTGCGATAGACGCACCGACGCACGACGCCAGTGCAAGGTCAGGACGATATGCCCCATAAGTGCACACGGATCAGGGACGGCGATCCGGCAGATCCGGCAGGACTCAGGATCGACCGCCACGGAAAAGCAAAACGCCCGGCTGTGACCGGGCGTTCCGTGTAAAATTAAGGTGACCTGTCGACCGTTAGAACATACGCTCCAGGTGCTCGAGGTCGTTGACCACCTTCCAGTCCTTGGCCCCGGCCTTCAACACCCGGTCGCGCCAGGATTCCAGCCGCCCCAGGTAGCGGCGCGGATCGATGTTGTCGGTATTGAGCTTGGTGACATTGAGCGCGACGATACTGATGTCGGTCAGCTGTATGGGGAAGCTGCGTACGGTCTTTTTGTCCAGCTCTTCCTGCATGTCGGAGAAGATCAGGACGGTCATCCTGCGGGATCCGGTTTCATTGAGGAATTCCGCGGCCTGGATGATGGCGCCGGTAATATCGGTATGCGCGCTGCCGCGCGTTTTCTTGGTTTGCTTGACGAAGCGGTCGACCTGATCGCGAAAACCGCGTTTTTGCGCGTGCATGCGCGAGGGCACATCGGCAAAGGTGGCCTTGGCGACAATGTCCTTCTCCGAGAAGCTGCGGCTTTTCACCCGCGCAACGGCCAGCGTGTCCCCCGGGTTCATGGCGCCCAGCAGAAAGCTCAGCACGATCTGCGCCTTGTCCAGCTCTTGGGAATAAGTGCCCGAGGTATCGACGATCATGTAGACCGCGCGGTTGTAGTTTCTCTTCTCCCCGCTCGGACTGGTGCTGGTGCCCGAGTCAGAGCAGGCACCGACCGTGACGGCGGCGAAAAGAATAATCAAGAATTTGACGGCTTGCTTCATAAAACATGATCCCCCGTGGCCCGACGACGTTTTGAAAATGATGTGATCCCCGACCCGTGCGAGTCACCGCCGGCGCTGTGCAACTTTCCCCCCCTAACCGCACGCTCGATCAACAGCGGGATAAACACCAGCACATCGTAGAGCATCACCACTGTCTTCCCGGCCTGCTTGATGACGCCGCCCAGCGCCCGGAAGCCAAACGCCAGCGCGCGGATGGCCAGGACCAGTAAGACCCCGAACACCGTACGGGCGGAGTAGATGAAATATTCCAGCGGGATGGCGACGAATGCCAGCGCGAACGGCAGAATGAAACCGAGAATCATCTGGCCCGCCGTCGGGATCTTGGTCACAAGACCGGTCTCGACCACCGCCGCCGCCTTGGTACTGCCGAGCGCCTGCTTCAACGAGAGCGATGCGGCGACAATGTGGTCTCGCATCAGGGCCAGCGCCACCTCCACGCCCGCCAGGATGAACAGGATCGTAAACGAGATCCAGACCATGCGATAGCGCATCCTGTCGTTCATGTTGTTGATGCGCGGGAACAGATGGGTGACGCGCAGCGACTCCATCAGGAACAGGCCCATGGTGGCCTCGACGAAAATAATCACCAGCGCGGCGATATCCGAGGCCTGCAGGTTCTCCGTAATATAGTCACCGCCACCGACCATCTCTGACATCGGCAGCGAAATGAGCTTGAAGTTGACGAAGGCGCCGCCGAAGGCGATAAACAACACCAAACTCGCGATGGCGAACTGGATGCTGGCCGAAGCGGTCAGCGCCTGTTCCGCCTTCTCCGTCTCGGCGACGATCTCCTTGTACTTGTCCATCTGGCTGTCGATCTTGGCGGCCGTCTCCTGCAGCCCGTTCAGGTTCTTGTCCACCCGGCCCACGCTCTGATCCAGTGAACGCCAGAACGGCATGAAGCCCTTTAATATGTTGTGCCGTTCTTCATAGGACTTGCGGTACTCGTTCAGCGCCTTGTCGTAGATCTTGGTCATCGACCGGGCGATCTCTTCGAGCAGCTTCTCGACCAGTCCGTCACCGGAGGGTTTGATGCCGGCAATGGTCTCGATGGCCTTGGTCCATTCGGGCGTGGGCGGCGGCACCTCGCCGCATTTCTGGTAGTCCTCTTCGACCCGCGTGATCTCGTCCATGATCTTGCGCTGCAGCGCGGGATAACCGCGCAGGTCGCGCTGCACCAGAGCCGAGACGCGGGAGAATTCGCGGTCGATGGCCTGGGTCACTTCCTCGCGCCCGTGCGCGATCAGGACCGTTTTGTTGCGCTGCTGCAGTGCGTTGGCGGTCAGCATCAGCCAGCGGGCGGCCATGCGCAGCGGAACGCTGATGGCGCGGGCGAGCGACATGATAACGCCATGCATGGGCTTGCGACCGGCATACAGAAACGGTATCAAAATCAGAACTAATACGAGTGCGGACAATGCGGTATTGCCCGGCACGATCATCCACCAATCACCAGCCATCTTGAACCCCTCCGGATATAGACTCGATACTACGTGGCGTACTGGAATGTAGGTCTAAGTATAGTCCATAGCACAACGGATCAAGGTGGGACAATCCAGGTCCGACGAACCCCCGGGATTGCGAGATTACTGGTACACGGAATGAGGATTTGCGGTTTGAAAACGCCTTAGCCGCCTGCTATAAGCCCGAGCGAAAAAGCAGCTAGAAATCAGCCATTTCCCTGTTCTAACAGGGTGTTAATGCTCGGGGATTATAGTCCGAGGACACCTCCCGTATGGCCAATATGAATGTTCAACGCAAAGGCGCGGAGGCGCGAAGGCCTCTGGTTTCATGGTGGGTTTTTCCTCTGCGTCTTTGGGTTAAATACTCATACCGACTCGAATAGCACTTACAGATTTTTTGATGAGTGCCTAGCGGCACATCTGGTGGGTTACGGCACAAACTACGTGCCTAACCCACCCTACATCTACGTCCGGCCCCCGATCAAATTTATGGGTACGGCCAAAAAACGCATTCCAAGATCCCGGCCAAATGCCGCTGACGGATTGGTAAACGTCGGCATGGCAATAGGCAAGTTTTCCCTCCCGTTAGACGCCGCCGAGCAGCGGAGCAAGAAGCGGAGACCACGCGATGAGTGATCGGGCAAGTCTCCGGGGGTCCTTTCTTTTGGTGACTTTTCTTTGGACAAGCAAAGAAAAGTCACCCGTCGTACGGGCGCGGAAGCCCGTTAATACTGAAGTTGACATCGCCGAAGGCGATCACATTTAGGACGTGCGCTTATGAGAAACCACGGGTGTTCAGGGATTCAGATCCTGCTGCTCGGCGCCTTCCTTTTTCACCGGCAGCATGTCCTCACGCGAAACACCGAGCGCCAGCACCGCGGGCGTGGCGATGTAAATCGAGGAATAGGTACCGGCGATAATCCCCACGATCAGGGCGACGGAGAATCCATGAATGATCTCGCCGCCGAAGAAGAACAAGGACAGCAATACCATCAGCGTAGTGCCGGAGGTGATAATCGTGCGCGATATGGTTTGATTGACGGAGGTATTGAGGATCTCCATCACGTTGCTCTTGCGCATTTTGCGGAAGTTCTCACGAATACGGTCAAAGATCACGATGGTATCGTTCAAGGAATAGCCCAGGACCGCCAGTATCGCTGCCAGCACCGACAGGGAAAACTCCATCTGCGTCAAGGAGAAGAAGCCGAACGTCAGCAGCACGTCATGCGCGGTGGCGATGACGGAGCCGACGGAAAAACGCCACTCGAAACGGAACATGACGTAAATCAGAATGGCGATGAGGGTATAGAGCAGCGCCAGCCCGCCGTTGTAGGCCAGTTCCCCGCCGATCTGCGGACCGACGAACTCCACACGCTGCACCTGCAGCCGGCAGGGCTCCGGCTCGGTACCGCCCTCCATCATGCAAAGCTGGGTCTTGTCCGCCTCGGCGCTGACGAAACGCTCGCCGGCCGCGCGGCGCAGTGCCTCGATGACCTCGTTGGAGAGCGCGACGCTGTTTTTGTCCTCGGTGACCGGCAGGCGCACGAGAACGTCGCGGGTGGTGCCAAAGTGCTGCACCACGGCATCGCCGATGCCACTGGCCTCCAGATTCTGGCGCACCTGCGTGATCTCCGCCGGCTCGCTGTAATTGATCTCGACCAGGGTGCCGCCGGTGAAGTCCAGCCCGAAATTAAGCCCGTTCACCACCAGGGACACGATGGTCGCCGCCACCAGGAAGACGGACAGGATCATCGGCACCCGCCTGCCGCCGAGAAAATCAATCTTTGTCTGCTTTTTAAAGAATTCCATGCTTAGAACTCAAATCGACAATGCGGGCAGCCGTCGCCCGCCAAAGGCCAGATTGGTCACGCCGCGGGCCACAAAGATGGCCGTGAACATCGAGGTCAAAATGCCGATACTGAGCGTGATGGCGAAGCCCTTGATCGGCCCAGTACCGAAATTAAACAACATGATCGCGGCGATCAGGGTGGTGATATTCGCATCGGCGATGGTGCTCAAGGCCTTGGCGTAGCCGGCGTGGATGCTGGCCTGCGGCGTGTTGCCGTTACGCACCTCCTCGCGGATGCGCTCGAAGATCAACACATTGGCATCGACGGCCATACCCACGGTGAGCAGAATCCCGGCGATACCCGGCAGCGTCAGCGTTGCCTGGAACAATGACAGCGCCGCCACGATCAGCACCAGATTCAACGCCAGGGCAAGATTGGCGACCCAGCCGAAGGCGCGGTAATACAGCACCATGAACACCAGCACGCCCACAAAACCGATGGCGATGGAACGGAATCCCTGATCGATATTGGCCTGCCCGAGGCTGGGGCCGATGGTGCGCTCCTCGATGATCTCCACCGGGGCCGCCAGCGCGCCGGCGCGCAGCACCAGCGCCAGATCATTGGCCTCCTGGAGGGTGAAACTGCCCTCGATCTGGAAGCGCTTGCCGAGCTGGGATTGGATTTCCGGCGCGGTGACCACCTCCTCGATGCGCTTCTTGACGCGCACCGGCTGGCCCTTGTCGTCGTAAACGGGATTGCCGTCCTTATCCAGCTTGGGCTCGGAGCGGATCTCGATATAGACCACGGCCATGTTCTTGTGGATATTCTGGCCGGTGACGCGCTGGTTGATGGCGGCGCCGCGGGCGTCGAGGGTGATGCTCACGATGGGGGAATTGTTACGGCTGTCAAAGCTTGGCGAGGCATCCACGATGTTGTCGCCCGAATAGATCACGCGCTTCTTCAGCAGAATCGGCCTGCCGTCACGGAAGCGGTAGAGCTTGGAACCGGGCGGTGTGCGATTGACGTTCGGAGACAGGCCGTTGTGCTCGTGGTCCACCATGTGGAATTCGAGCGTGGCGGTACGCCCCAGGATCTCTTTGGCCTTGGCCGTGTCCTGCACACCGGGCAGCTGCACCACGATACGGTCCTGGCCCTGCTGCTGGACGATCGGCTCGGCCACCCCCAGCTCGTTGACCCGGTTGCGCAGCGAGGTCATGTTCTGCTCCAGCGCGAAGCGACGCTTTTCCTGCAGGGTCGTCTTGTCCATGGCCGCGGTGAGATAAAAACCCTCCTCGCGATCGACCGTCCTCAGCTCGAGTTCCTGCAGTTCCTTGCGGATTTCCGCATACGCCTTGTCGCGGTTGTCCTCGTCCTTGAAGCGCACTTCCAGGGTGCCGCCGGCCCGGCGCTTGACCGTGACATAGCGGATCTTTTCCTCGCGCATCACCCGGCGCATGTCATCGGCATAACTGTCTTCGGCCTTGTCCAGCACCGCTTTCATGTCCACCTGCATCAGAAAATGCACGCCGCCGCGCAGATCCAGGCCGAGATACATGGGCTCGCCGCCCAGCGCCCGCAGCCACGCGGGCGTGGCCGGCAACAGGTTGAGCGCGACGGTATAGTCATTGCCGAGCTCGCGCTGTACCAGGTCCCGCGCCTTGAGCTGGGCGCCGGTATTGGCGAAGCGGACCTTGAGCCCGAGCTCGTCACGCGCCGGGGCCGTGTAGTCCACACCGGCGTTTTTCAGCGCCTGCTCGACCCTCGTCAGGGTGGCGTCGTCCACCGTGGCCGCGCGCGAGCCCGAGACCTGAATGGCGGGGTCCTCACCATAGAGATTGGGCAGGGCATAAAGCAGCCCCACTCCCACCACTGCCACGATCAGCAGGTATTTCCACAGGGGATATTTATTCATCGATGGCGCGGGCTAACGGTCTTTAGGCCGATTTGATGGTGCCCTTGGGCAATACCGCCTGCACGGCATTGCGCTGGACTTTGACGGACACGCCCTCGGCGATCTCCATGGTAAGGAAATGCTCGCCGACCTCAGTGACGCGCCCGAGCACGCCCCCGGTGGTGACCGCTTCATCACCCTTGGCCAGGGCCGCGACCATGGCGCGGTGCTCCTTGGCCCGCTTGGCCTGTGGGCGGATCAGCAGGAAGTAGAAAACTACAAAGAGCAGTCCCAGCAGGATCAGGGGCTGGAGACTGCCAGCCGGGCCGGGTTGTTGGGCGGCGCCCTCGGCCCAGGCATCAGAGATCAAGAAATTCATTGCAAATCCTTCGTCGACAGTGTCTGGCTTTGTTGAAAGCGTGGATTTTATGCTCAATTCGGTTCGGCGAACAGCTTCGGTACCGCTTTGCGGCGCATACCATAAAACTTCTCGAGGAAATCATCCAGTCTTTTTGTCGCGATGGCCTCGCGCAGCGCCTGCATGAGCCCCTGATAATAGGAAAGATTGTGTATGGTATTCAGACGCGCGCCCAGAATTTCGTTGGTGCGGTGCAGGTGGCGCAGGTAGGCGCGGCTGTAATGACGGCAGGTATAACACTCGCAGTCCGGATCGAGCGGCCCGGTATCGCGGGCGTGGCGGGCGTTGCGGATCTTGACGTCCCCGGAATGGGTGAACAGCCAGCCGTTGCGGGCGTTGCGCGTCGGCAGCACGCAATCGAACATGTCCATCCCGCGGCGCACCGCCTCGACGATGTCCTCAGGCGTGCCCACGCCCATCAAGTAGCGCGGGGTGTGCGCCGGCATGCGCGGCGCCAGCACGGACACCACGTCGAACATCTCCGCCTTGGGCTCCCCGACCGACAGGCCGCCGATGGCATAACCGTCGAACCCGATCTGAGTGAGGCCGGTCAGTGAGATCGCCCGCAGGTGCTCGTACATGCCGCCCTGAACGATGCCGAACAGGGCCCCGGGATGGCCGGCGTGGGCCTGTTTACTGCGCTCCGCCCAGCGCAGCGACAGTTCCATGGACTCGCGCGCCGCGCGCTCCGTGGCCGGGTAAGGCGTGCATTCATCGAAGACCATGACGATGTCCGCGCCCAGGGCGTGCTGGACGTCGATGGCCTCCTCCGGACCGAGAAAAATCCGGGCGCCGTCCACCGGTGATTGGAAATGCACGCCCTGCTCGCTGATCTTGCGCAGCTTGCCCAGGCTCCAGACCTGAAAGCCGCCGGAGTCGGTCAAGATGGGCCCGCTCCAATGCATGAATTCGTGCAGGCCGCCGTGCGCGGCGATGATGTCCGTGCCCGGCCGCAGCATGAGGTGAAAGGTATTGCCGAGGATGATCTGGCTGCCGAGATCGCGCAACTCCTCCGGCGTCATCGCCTTGACCGTGCCATAGGTCCCGACCGGCATGAACGCCGGGGTATCAACGACCCCGCGTTCGAAAATCATACGCCCCTGACGGGCGCCGCCGTCAGTATTAAGGAGTTCGAATTTCATAAATTAGACTAGAACCAGATACAAGATGAAACCAGATACAAGATGCAAGATACAAGGGACAAGAATGAAACGACATCATCTTACAGTGATTTTACTTGTATCTTGTCCCTTGGATCTTGTATCTGCTTTTATCTTGTATCTTGTACCTGCGGTAACAAATACATCGCATCCCCATAACTGAAAAAACGGTATCGTTGTTGGACGGCGTGGCGGTAGGCGTTGAGCACATTGTCCGTGCCGGCGAAGGCGCAGACCAGCATGAGCAAGGTCGATTCCGGCAAATGAAAATTGGTCAGCAGCGCGTCGATCACGCGGAAGCGATACCCGGGATAAATAAAGATATCGGTCTCGCCCTTATGGGGCGCCAGACCATCGGCACCGGCCGCGGTCTCCAGGGCGCGCACCGCCGTCGTGCCCACGGCGATGATCCGTCCGCCGGCGCGTTTGGCGGCGGCCACCCGCTCACAGACCTGTGAACTCACCTCGATGGTTTCGCTGTGCATGCGATGCGCGTGCACCTCCTCGACCCGCATGGGTTGAAACGTGCCCGCGCCCACGTGCAGTGTGACGAACGCCGATTCCACGCCCCTGGCCTCAAGGCGCGCGAGCATCTGCTCATCGAAGTGCAGGCCCGCGGTCGGCGCCGCGACCGCCCCCGGTCTGCGCGCATACACCGTCTGGTAGCGCTCGCGGTCGGCGCGCTCGTCCGCGCGCTCAATATAAGGCGGCAGCGGCATGTGCCCACTGCGTTCCAGCAGCTCGATGACCGGCTCGGCGGCATCAAAGCGCAGCTCGAAAAACTCGCCCTGCCTTCCCGACACGACGGCGCTGAGACCGCCCTCCAGTAACACACGCTGACCGGGCCTGGGCGACTTGCTGGCGCGGACCTGGGCGAGCACGCGCTGGTCATCCAGTATGCGTTCGACCAGGATCTCCAGCCCTCCACCGGTTTCCTTTGTGCCATACAGCCGCGCCGGTATCACGCGCGTATCGTTGAACACCAGCAGATCGCCGGCACGAAGCAGCGACGGCAGATCGCGGAACGCGCGGTCGGCCAACGCACCGCTGCCACCGTCCAGCACCAGCAGGCGGCTGGCCGAGCGCGGCTCGGCCGGGACCTGGGCGATCAGCTCTTGAGGAAGCGCGTAGTGAAACTCGGACTTGCGCATGGCGCGCAAGGGTACCACAGGGCGGGCAATGGTGACCGGTGCCTCTGTCATCGGTATCATAGTGTCGTTATACTTGCATTTCCCTATTGCCGGGGTGGCGGAACTGGTAGACGCGCCGGACTCAAAATCCGGTGGTGGCAACACCGTGTCGGTTCGACTCCGACCCTCGGTACCATCTCATGGCAAATGGCGCCCGGCTGGGCGCCATTCACAACAGTCAAATCCCGAATAGCCTGGCGAGGGACATGACCAACTCAGCAGCAGGGCTGCGGCCGCGGTTAACGGACTGAACCAACGTGTGCCAAAGCAATCATAAACCCGCAGGGGGTCTGTTAGAGAGGAGAATTCAAGCATGAGAATCGCACTCATCGGCCTGGGAAAGATGGGCGGAAACATGGCAAGGCGCCTGTGCCGCGGCGGCATCGAGGTCGTGGGCTACAACCGCTCGCCGCAGATCATCGAGCGGCTCGCCGCCGAGGAAGGCATGACGCCGGCCGACTCGGTGCCGCACGCCCTCGACCAACTCACGACCCCACGCGCTGTCTGGCTGATGCTGCCCAGCGGTGAGCCGACCGAGGCCGTAATCAACGAGCTGCTCCCGCTGCTCGACAACGGTGACATCCTGGTCGACGGCGGCAACGCCAACTACCGCGACAGTGTGCGGCGCGGTGAGTCGTTGGCCCAACACGGTATCCGCTTTGTCGATGCCGGCACCTCGGGCGGCATCTGGGGGCTCGATGAGGGCTACTGCCTGATGGTGGGCGGGGAGACGGCGGCGGTGCAGGCCCTGGAACCGGCGCTCAAGGTCCTGGCCCCCGCCCCCGACCGCGGCTGGGCCCATGTCGGGCCCGTCGGCGCCGGCCATTTCACCAAAATGACCCACAACGGCATCGAGTACGCCATGATGCAGGCCTACGCCGAAGGCTTCGCGCTCATGCGGGAAAAAACCGAGTTCCACCTGGATCTCGCCCAGATCGCGGAACTCTGGCGTCACGGCTCGGTCGTGCGCAGCTGGCTGCTGGACCTGACCGCCGAGGCCCTCGCCGGAGACCAGCGGCTGGACAGCATCGCGCCTTACGTGGCCGACTCCGGCGAGGGCCGCTGGACCGCTATCGAGGCGATCGATCTGGGTGTGGCGGCGCCGGTCATCAGTCTGGCGCTGCATATGCGTTTCGCCAGCCAGGGCAAGGCGAACTACGGCAACCGCCTGCTCGCCACCATGCGCCAGGCATTCGGCGGCCACGCCGTGCAGACCAAGGACCAAGGCAATGGCTGAGCCCTGCACCTTCGTGATCTTTGGGGCCACCGGCAACTTGTCGCAAAACAAGCTGCTGCCCGCGCTCTATCACCTGGAAGAGGCGGGACACCTGCCTGAGGGCATGGTGATCGCCGGCATCGGCCGCCGCGAATGGGACAACGATCAGTGGTGCGACCAGGTGGCCAAGCTGCTGGACAGCCGCGCCCGGTATAAAATGAAACCTGAGGTGTTTGCGCGCCTGCGCGAGCGGCTGCATTTCATTCAAGGCGATCACAATGACGAAGCCTTCTACGAGCACCTCCGGCAGACTCTGAGTGAATCCAACGCCTTCTCTGACAACATGGTGTTCTACATGGCGATCCGCCCGGCGGACTTCGGGATAGTCAGCCGGCGGCTGGCCGAAGTCGGCCTGAACCGGGAAGACGGCGGCTGGCGCCGGCTGGTGGTGGAAAAGCCCTTCGGCTATGACCTCGACAGCGCGCAGATCCTGGAGGAGCGTCTGCACCGGGACTTCCGCGAAGAACAGATCTTTCGCATCGATCATTATCTCGGCAAGGGCATGGTGCAAAACGTACTGGTGTTCCGCTTTGCCAACCTGATGCTGGAACCGTTGTGGAACCGCAATTACATCGACCACGTGCAGATTACGCACTCGGAGAGCCAGGGCATCGCCGGACGCGCAGAGTACTACGACGGGGCCGGCGCCCTGCGCGACATGATCCAAAGCCACCTGCTGCAAATGTTGACCATGGTGGCGATGGAACCCCCGCCCAGCCTGGACGCCGAGGCCCTGCGCGATGAGAAGGTGAAGGTCCTGCGATCGATCCGGCCCATCCCCCCGAACGCGGTGCACGCCCACACCTTCCGCGCCCAATACGCCCGCGGCACGGTCAACGCCGAGAAGGTCCATGGTTATCTGGAAGAAAAAGGCGTGCCGGCACAGAGCACCACCGAGACCTACGCCACGCTCAAGCTCTATATCGACAACTGGCGCTGGCGCAATGTCCCGTTTTATTTGCGCACCGGCAAACGCATGGCCAAGGACAGCTCGCTGATCTCCATCCGCTTCAAGCACCCGCCGCAGCAATTGTTTCGCGAGACCCAGATCGAAGAGATCAAACCCAACTGGATCCTGCTCGGCATCCAGCCCAACGAATGTCTGCGCGTGGAGCTGCAGGTCAAGCAGCCGGGTCTGGAGATGAGCGCCGGGACCACGAGGTTCGATGCCAGCTATTGCAGCAGCAGCGAGCTTCAACTGGACGCCTACGAGGCCCTGCTGCTCGATGTCATCAGCGACGACCGTTCGCTGTTTCTGCGCTACGACGAGGTGAGGTGGTCCTGGGAGGTGGTGGACCCGATCCTCAAGGTCTGGGCCACGGAGCGTGATTTCATTCACACCTATCCCGCCGGGAGCTGGGGTCCGCCGGGGGGTAACCGCCTGTTCGACCGCGACGATCAAAACTGGCGCAATTCGCTCGACGCGGACGACGATAGCTGAACCTGCCTAAGAATCAAACGCTCAGCAACCCTTCATGCTCTGGCAGCAACGCAAAGAACGCCAAGTCGCAGAGGACGCGGAGAATACTGTAAATTCAAATTTATGGGTACGGCCAAAAAACGCATCCCGAGGATTCCGACCAAATGGCGCTGACGGTTCCCCGCGCATCCCTGCGCTCTCGCGGCACTGGTACTTCCTGTACGGCGTACCGGAGAAAAACCAGGATCAGCGCGAGCTCTTGGCCGAGGCAGCCCAAACACTCAATTATTTTTTAATTGAGTGTTTGGGTCCGAGTTAGCGAGCGCCCCGGTTTTTCGAGGAACGCATGGGACCGCGCGGTAGCGCGGCGAGGGCTCGGGGGTCCTTTCTTTTGGTGACTTTTGATTCGCCACATCCCTGTGGCTCACCCCTTCGGGGCGCACTGACGTGCGTCCAATTTTGCTCCCGGCAAAATTGTTTTCGGACAAACAAAGACAAATTCGACAGGATCGAATTTGGACAACCGAAGGTTGCCCGTAGGGCGAGGACCAGGGATGGTCCGAGTCAAAAGTCACCCGTCGCACGGGCGCGGAAGCCCGTTAATAGAAGTGAATGTCGCCGCAGGCGATCCCATCAGGCGACCTCTGCGTTTGTTCCACCGCGCCAGGGGGCGGAAGGTGATTTTGAGCCAGGTTCCAATTTTACCCCCTGGGCCTGCCTGCGCCCGGGTGCGGAAAAGATCCGTCTACTGGTAAATTTCCCGGACGAACGGCGCCGAAATCAGAATCATTATCACCTCTTACCCAAATGTGATATCCCCTTGAGGTCTGAAACATGATACAAGCGTTTTGGTACCGACCGAATCGGCCCGCTAGCGCCTGCGTGCAGACGGTGTCCGTGACGGCCGGCGGGGGTATAATCCGGTCAGTTCAGAATAACGGCAATATTTTTTAAGAATAGAGACAGTCATGACTGGAACGCGTTTTACACTCGAAGTCCAACCCAAGATCCCGCAACGTCTGGCGCGGCTGACGGAACTGGCCAACGATCTGCTGTACAGCTGGGACCGCCAGGTGCGCAGCCTGTTCTTCCGTCTGAATCGGGATCTGTGGGAGTCTTGCGGCCATAATCCGAAGGTGTTCCTGCGCCGGGTGTCCCAGGAGCGGCTCGATGAGGCCGCGGACGACCGTCTGTTCATGGAAGACTACAACCGCGCGCTCTCCGACTACGACACGTATCATCAAGAGCCGCGAGCGCCGGAGAGCGGCAAGCGGCTGCATCCGAAAAACGACCTGGTGGCCTATTTCTGCGCGGAGTTCGGTTTTCATGAGAGCGTGCCGCTGTACTCGGGCGGCCTCGGTATTCTCGCCGGCGATCACTGCAAGGCGGCGAGCGATCTTGATTTGCCGTTTGTCGCGGTCGGGCTGCTGTATCGGCGCGGCTACTTCACCCAGACCATCGATGGACAGGGCAATCAGGTGGCGCATTACATGCCGACGGATTTCGGCGACATCCCGGTCGCCCCGGCCCTGAACGGGGAAGGCAATGAGCTGCAGGTCCGGGTCGAACTGGCTGGCCGCGAGGTCATGCTCAAGGTATGGCAGGCGAAGGCGGGGCACATTACCTTGTATTTGCTCGACAGTGATCTGCCGGACAATCGCGAAGACGACCGTCGCATCACCTATCAGCTCTACGGCGGCGATATCAATACCCGCATGCAGCAGGAGATCGTCCTCGGCATCGGCGGGGTGCGCGCCCTGCGCGCCCTGGCACTCCGGCCCACGGTCTGGCACATCAACGAGGGGCACGCCGCCTTCCAGATCCTGGAGCGTTGCCGCGAACACGTGGCGCGCGGAGCCGACTTCCACAGCGCCCTGGAGTTGGTGGCCGCCGGTACCGTATTTACCACGCATACCCCGGTGCCGGCGGGTCATGACATGTTCAATCAACAGCTCATGACGACTTTTTTCAAGGACTTCAGCGAGCATCTGGGCATCCGCATCGAGCAGCTGGTGGAGCTCGGCACGAGCCCGAGCAACCACGGTAGCTTCAATATGACGGCGCTCGCCCTGCGCGGCTCACGTTTCCACAACGGTGTGAGCCGCATCCATGGCGGCGTGGCCTCCGGCATGGAAGGCTATATCTGGCCGCAGATCCCACACGAGGAAAACCCCATCAACTACGTCACCAACGGCGTACATGTTCCCACCTTCCTGGCGCGTGACTGGGGCAATCTGTTCGACATGCGTTTCGGGCGCGAGTGGCGCAACGAGTTGCGTAACGAAGCCTACTGGGAGCGCATCGACGAGATCCCGGGACAGAGCTACTGGAGCGTGAGACAAACGCTCAAGGCCGATCTGCTGCAAGAGGTCTATCGACGGGCCTCCCGCCAGCATCGCTGCGCCGGCTGCAGCGAGGTGCACATCGAAAGGCTCACGCGTCATCTCTCCCCGAGAGATACCGATATCCTGACGCTCGGCTTTGCCCGCCGATTTGCGACATATAAACGCGCGACCCTGCTTTTTTCCGATCCCGCCCGCCTGGCGCAGTTGCTCAATGATCCGGAACGCCCGGTGCTCATGATATTCGCCGGCAAGGCGCACCCACACGACCTGCCGGGCCAGGAGTTCATTCGCACCATCCATGAATACTCGCGGCAACCCGAGTTCGAGGGCAAGATCGTGCTTCTCGAGGGTTACGATCTCGCGCTGGCCCGTAAGCTCGTCACCGGCGTCGATGTCTGGCTCAATACCCCGCAGTATCCGCTGGAGGCCAGCGGCACCTCGGGCGAGAAGGCGGGCATCAACGGCGTCGTCAATCTCAGCGTCCTGGACGGTTGGTGGGGTGAGGGCTATAACGGCGAGAACGGCTGGGCGATCACGCCCCACGGCCCGCAATATGATTCCGCGTTTCGCGATCGCGAAGAGGCCGAGGCATTGCTGGATATCCTCGAGACCCAGGTCATCCCTCTATATTACAAGCGCGAGGGTCACGGTTACTCCGAGGGCTGGGTCAAGATGTCCAAGGCATCGATGAAATCCATTCTGCCCCACTTCAACGCACAGCGCATGGTCATGGATTACGTGCAGGGCTATTACACGCGTGCCAGCCAGCATCGCCACGTGCTTGGCGAAGACAACGGCGCGCCGGCGCGCCAGCTCGCGGAGTGGAAGAACAAGATTGCCCAGCAATCCGGCGAGATGCTGCCGATTCATGTCGCCATGCAGCTCAATGGCCTGGATGCCGAGGATGTTCAGGTCGAGTGCCTGGTGGGGACGGAATCCGAAGCAGGCGACTTCCAGATCGAGGACCGCATGTTTCTCGAACCGTCGGAGACCAACGAGAACGGTGAGGTCATTTTCGCGCTCGACCTCGATCCTCCGCTCCCGGGTCTGCAGTACTACAAGCTCCGTGCTTACCCCTACCACGCCCTGCTCGCCCATCCGTTTGAGACGGGGTGGATGATATGGTTATAAAAACAAGTAACAAGTAACAAGTAACAAGTAACAAGATCAGAGCGTCTTTTCTTGAAACTTGCTACTTGCTACTTGTAACTTCCCGTCCATACATCCGCACCAGCTGTCGCAGATGCTCGGCAAGATGCGTCGGGAACTGATCCCAACTAAACCGCCACTTCCAGTTGCCCTTGGCGGTGGCCGGGGTGTTCATGCGGTGGGAGGCATCGAGGCCGAGCGCGTCTTGCAGGGGAATAACCGCCAGTCTTGCCACCGAGGCCAAGGCCGCGCGGATGAGCGGCCAGGGCATGGGTTCCTGCGGGTCGCCAAGGTAGTCCAGGACCTGTTGCCGCTCGTCATGGGACAATTCGGCGTACCAGCCAACGGTCGTGTTATTGTCATGCGTGCCGGTAAAGACCGCTGAGTTGATCTCATGGTTGTGCGGCAAATAGGGATTCTCGACCCCGCTGCCGAAGGCAAACTGTAGGATCTTCATTCCCGGCAAGTCGAACTGGCGGCGTAAGGCCTCTACCGCGGGCGTGATCACGCCGAGGTCCTCGGCCACCAGTGGCAGCGCGCCGAACTCCTGTTTCAAGGCCTTGAACAGCGCCCGACCCGGGGCCTTGACCCAGCGCCCCGCGACCGCCGTCGCTTCACCCGCTGGAATCGACCAGTAGGCCTCAAAGCCGCGAAAATGATCGATCCGCACCAGATCATAGAGCTCAAAGCTGGTGCGCAGGCGCTTTCGCCACCAGCGAAAATCTTCGGCCTTCATGCGCTTCCAGTCATAGTGGGGATTACCCCAGAGCTGTCCGGTGGCGGAAAAATAATCCGGCGGCACACCGGCCACGGTTTTCGGCCGGCCGTGGACATCGACATCAAACTGCTCGCGCTCGGCCCATACCTCGGCGCTGTCGTGGGCAACGTAGATGGGCATGTCACCCAGGAGCAGGATGCCGCGTGCATTGGCATAGTGTTTGAGCGCCAGCCACTGCTGGAAAAACACGAACTGTTCGAATCGGACCCGTTCGATGGTCGCCGCCAGGCGTTCACGCGCCGCCTCCAGCACGGCGCGCTCGCGGTCGCGCAGCGGCGCCGGCCAGTCGAGCCAGGCCCGTTGGGCGTTTTCCTCACGCAACGCCATGTACAAGGCGAAGTCCTCGAGCCAGAGCGCATGATCGCGAACGAAGCGCTCATAGGCGACGCGATCCTCCGTGCCCGCGCGCTGTTCAAAGCCCCGGTGCGCCTGCCGCAGTTGTGCGCCGCGCCACGCCACGTCCCACGCCGCCGGCGCCGATCCGGCCGCTTCCAGCCAGCCTTGCTCCGCCAGCCGCTCAAGACTGATCCACAGCGGATTGCCCGCGTGCACCGACAGACATTGATACGGCGACAGGTCCTCGTGCGTCGGACCATGGGGCAGGGTCTGCCACACCGAGATGCCGGCATGGGTGAGAAAATCCACGAAGTGATAGGCCTCGGGGCCAAGATCGCCGTTGCCTCCGGAACCCGGTAGCGAGGTGGGATGCAGCAGGATACCGGCACAGCGACACTCAAGCGGACCGGCCTTGGATGTCATGCTAGTGCCTTGCCATGGCGCATGGTCCCGCCGTGCTGCGGCGTACCCCCCCCGTGGGTGAATGCATGGGCGAGGTATTCCGGTGGTTCCTGGGCAAGGAGCTGGTACAAGTGCGCCAGATGCATGCGATACAACTGGTCAAAATCGCTGACCGTATCCGCAGGGTTGTCGCCGCCAAACCACCAGAACCAGTCAGAGCCCTCGCAGATGGCGAGCTGCTCGCCCGCGGCCCGGGCCTGATCCTGCGCCAGGCCCCGGGCGAGCGCCGCGTCATAGGCGCGCTTGGCGTCGCCGAGCATCTCCCAGCCGCGGTTCTTGTCGGTCTCGCCAATCCAGGTTGAGAACGTGCCGTGGACCCAACTCCCCGCAACCAGGTGCGGCAGCGGCTCGACCGCCACGCCTTGGTCGAGACACTCGGAGAACGTGGTCAACTCAATGCGTGGATGCGCCGCCAGGCTTCGATACAAGGCGCTGAGAAAATAATAACCGTTCTCCGGGTAGTGCTCCCAGGCGTTCTCGCCGTCGAGAATGATCGACACCACATGGCCTTCGAAGGCCTCGGCGATATGCTCCAGGTGGCGCACCAGGTCGGCCACGGCATCGTCCGCGTGCCAGTCGGAGAACACGAAACCGATCCGGTCGGACAGCCGGTCGTCGCGGAAGAAACAAGCCGTGTTGCCGCCGGCCACCCGGTGGGGATGATAAAGGCAATGCTGCTGCTGCTCGCGACTCTCGCCGGCGGCGAGCAGACTGTTGTGCAACACGTCTTCGCCGCTGGCGGTCCAGCGGAAGCCGAACTCGTCGAGCAGCTTGAGCGTGGCATCACTCACACCGCCCTCCGAGGGCCAGCAGCCGGTCGGCGCCCGCCCGAAATGGCGCTCGAAACAAGCAAGCGCCTCTTGCAAGTGCCAGCGCGCCCGCTGCTCGCCGCCGGGATAGTGCGCCAGGGCGGGAAGCGGCGCATCGGGCATGGCCTCGCTGGCACACCCGAGATCGAGCAGCAGCGGCAGGATGGGATGGGCATAGGGGCTCACGGCAAGCTCGATCTGCCCGCGATCGGCGAGCGCAGCGTAGCGGCCCAGCACACTCTCGAGCAACTCCGCTATCACGGCCAGCAGCTCCCGGCGATCATGGACGGTATATTCTTTCTCTTTTTCCATCAGCGCCTTGACCCGGCTGTCCTGGCGCCGCACGGTTTCTCCGAGCCAGGCGAGGTGGTACCACACGAGCAGATCGACCAGAAACTGGTCATCGACGTAGTACAGGGCGTGCGCATGCCGGTCAAATAAAGCGGCGAGCTCGGCCAGGCGCTGATAGGCGGGAAACCGGCGAATCATGTTCTGTTCGTTGGCGCGCAAACAGGCATGCATCAACGCCGCGCGCTCGCCGGCCGCGGCGGGCAGGGCCGGGTCCGCCAGCGCGGCCAGGACGGAATCGCGGATGGCGGCGCCGCGCTCGAGACATCCGCGCACCTGATCCGCGTAGTCACGGATCTGGTCCAGCAGCACGGGCGCAAAATTGACGACCGCGCGTGCGGAGGGCACCGCTTCCAGGTGCCCTGCCATATCGACATAATCCTTGATGGCGTGCAGGTAGGTCCACGGCAGGCGGTAGTCACCACTGATCAAGTTCCGATACTGCGGCTGGTGCATATGCCAGCACAGGACCACTTTGAGCCCGCCCTCAGCGGACATGGTGGACTTCTTGGCCTAGCATCTCCGGGGTCACGAGCACGACGCCTGCGGGGCTGACGTGAAACCGTTTCTGATCCTCCTCCAGATCCTGGCCGATAATCGTCCCCCGCGGAATATGGCAGCCCTTATCGATAATCGCTTTACGGATCTGACAATTGGGATCAATGGTCACATCCGGCAGAATCACCGAGTCGATAACAGTAGAGAAGGAATCGACCCGCACATTCGAGTAAAGCAGGGAGTGCTTTATCATCGCCCCGGAGATGATGCAGCCCCCTGAGACCATGGAGTCCACAGCCATCCCGCGGCGATCATCGTCGTTGAACACGAACTTGGCCGGCGGCAGCTGCTCCTGGTAGGTCCAGATCGGCCATTCCTTGTCATAGAGATTGAGCTCGGGCACCGGCTCGACCAATTCCAGATTGGCCAGCCAGAACGCGTCGATCGTACCCACATCCCGCCAGTAGGCCCGCCTTCCCTTCTGCACGTCGCGAAACGGATATGCGACCACATGGTACTTGCCAATCACCGACGGGATGAGGTCCTTGCCGAAATCGTGGCTCGAGGCCTTGGTATCGGCATCCTTGATGAGCTGCTCGTACAGAAACGGTGTGTTGAACACATAGATGCCCATTGAAGCCAGCGCCATGTCTTCATTGCCCGGTATGGGCTCGGGATGCTCGGGCTTCTCGGTAAAGTGCAGAATCCGGCCGTCCTCCGCCACACTCATGATCCCGAAGGCGCCGGCCGCCTCCTTGACTGGGACCTCGATGCAACCGACCGTCAGATCGGCCCCCTGCTCCACATGCTGCGCGATCATCGGTCCATAGTCCATTTTGTAAATATGATCGCCGGCAAGTATCAGGATGAACTCCAGCTCGTGGCTGCGGAGAATATCGAGGTTCTGGTATACTGCGTCGGCCGTGCCCGAATACCAGGATGCCGTCTCGATGCGCTGCTGCGCCGGCAATAGTTCCACGAACTCACCGACTTCAGCACGCAGGAAACTCCAGCCCTGTTGGATGTGTTTGATCAGTGAATGGGCCTTGTACTGGGTGACGACCCCGATACTCCTGATTCCTGAATTAATACAGTTAGATAGCGGAAAATCGATAATGCGAAACTTGCCGCCGAAAGGCACACCCGGTTTGGCCCGCCAGTCGGTCAATTGTTTGAGACGTGAACCGCGTCCGCCGGCGAGAATCAGCGCCAGGGTATCACGGGTCAGACGGCTTACATATCGTGAAGGACGACCAACATTCATCAACTCAATTCCCTGTTTGTATTTATCTAGACCGGCTCACGCAACGGCTGCGGACCCCACAGTGATCAATTATCATGCTAACCCCTATGGTCAATCAAACCGTTGACGGTTGTCAAAAAATCGTGCGTCGCGGCCTTTAGATGATCGCAGCCGTTCGCATTCGACCCTCACACGATCCCGCCCTGGGTTCATAACATGAACAGCATTCTATTTGCGACCAGTGAAGCCTACCCATTGATGAAAACCGGTGGTCTCGGCGACGTGGCCGGCAGCCTGCCGCCGGCCCTCAAGGCGCTCGGCTGCGATGTGCGTGTGATCATGCCGGCCTACCGCGACGCCGTGGCGCGCGCCGGCCGGCTCAAACGGCTGCTGGACCTGCGTGTGCCCACCATGGATGTAACTGTATCATTGCTGGAAACCACCCTGCCGGGCACGCGCGCCAAAATCTGGCTGGTGGATTACCCGCCCGCCTATGACCGGCCGGGCAACCCCTACCTCGGCCCCGACGGCCACCCGTGGCCCGACAATGGGCCGCGGTTCGCGCTGCTGGCGCGCGTCGTTGCCGCCATGGCCCTGGAACAGAGCCGGCTCGCCTGGCGCCCCCAGATCGTGCATTGCAACGACTGGCAGACCGGACTGGTACCGGCGCTGCTGGCGCTGGAGCCGCGGCCGCCGGCCACGATTTTCACCGTGCACAACCTCGCGTACCAGGGTATGTTTCCCTACGAGACCTTCCTGGCGCTGCGCCTGCCGCACTCGCTGTGGTCGTCCGACGGCCTGGAGTTCCACGGCCACGTCTCGTTCATCAAAGGCGGACTGGCCTACGCCGACCACCTGACGACGGTCAGTCCCACCTATGCCAACGAGATCCAGACTCCCGCGTTTGGCTACGGTCTGGACGGGCTGTTGCGCCACCGGGCGGGAGACCTCACCGGCATCCTGAACGGCATCAACGACCGTGTCTGGAACCCCGGGGCGGACCCGCACCTCACGAGCCACTACAGTTGGCGCCGCCTGGAGGCGAAGGCCGAGAATAAACGCGCGCTGCAGCGCGAATGCGGACTGCCGCACTCCGCCGACACGCCGCTCATTGGCCTGATCAGCCGGCTGGTGGACCAGAAAGGCATCGACTTGGTCCTGGCGGCCATGCCGCGGCTGTTAAAGATGCCACTGCAGTTCGCCGTTCTCGGCAACGGCAACCGTGACTACGAGCGGGCCCTGACCCGTTTCGCCGCCCGGCACCCCGACCGCCTGGCGGTACGGATCGGTTACGATGAAACGCTGGCGCATCGCATCGAGGGCGGCGCCGACATGTTTTTGATGCCGTCGCGCTTCGAGCCGTGCGGCCTGAATCAGCTCTACAGCCTGCGCTACGGCACGGTGCCCATTGTCCATCGTGTCGGAGGACTGGCCGACACCGTCATCGACGCCGACGTGGCACAGCTCGCGGCCGGCAAGGCGACCGGGATCACATTCGATGATGAGACCCCCAAGGCGCTGCTGTCGGCCGTTGGGCGGGCCGTGGCCCTGTTTCAAGAGCCGGCCGCCTGGAAACGCATCGTCGTGACCGGTATGCGTCAATCTTTTTCCTGGCGCACCAGTGCGAAGCACTACCTGCACCTTTATGGATCACTCGTTCCAGACGCCGATACCACCGAGGCCGTTTGAGGATGCCGATTCGACCGGCGCCGCATTTCAGATATTCGCTGCACCTTCATGGATCGCCCCCTGAAGCACGCAACGCGGCCTGGGGACTTTACAATCCCGGCGCATAATGAAACGATTGGCCCTTCAAAGCTGGCAAGTGAACTGGCCGGAAGTACCAGTAAAGAGGACGACAAGCATGCAGAGCAAAACCGTACAGGAACTGAGGGCCCTCGCCCAATCCATGGGGATCGAGGGTTACTCGCGTATGCGCAAGGATGAGCTCCTCAGCGCGCTCAAGAAAGCCGAGCGCAGCGCCCAACGCAAAGAGGCGGCGAAGTCCAAAGCCGCCCCGTCCAAGGGCAAACAGGCAGAGCCGGTAAAACCCAAGGGCGCCGCGGCCAGGAAAAAACCCGCCGCCGAGGAGGAAATCCCGCCGGCGGAACACATCGAGCGGCGTGATGAGCACTTTGCCAGTGAAGAGGAACAGGTCGAAGACGCCAAGTTCATGACCGCACCGCCGGGCATGCAGGCCCCGGCCACGGCGTTCACCGGTGACCTCGGCGAGGATCTCGACGCCCTGCCGCCGGTGCACGGGCCCAAGCTGACCCTGCTGGCACAGAAGCCCGGCGTGCTGCATGCGTACTGGTCATTGGAACCGGGCCGGACCGCGCGGCAACCCGGTCTGTTACTCAGACTGTCTTACGTGACCGAGCAGACGGCGGCGATCATCGAAGAGGCGCCATTACCGTCGGATTACGGACATTGGTATTTCCACGTTGACCCCGCCATGCCGGGCACCGAGGTTTACCTGCAACTGGGTCATTACGCCGAGGATGGCGAATTCGTTACGGCGATACGCCATGGCGCCGTGCGGCTCCCGCGCCTGGGTGCGTCCTCGTCTACCGATCGCAACTGGTGGGTCAACGACGAGGATTTCCGTCGCATGTATTTGCGAAGCGGCGGCCTGCTGCGGGGCGACAAACTGACATGGCCGGGAGGGGTTTCGAGCCCGGGTGGGGCGATTACCAGCCGTTTCTTATAAGTCGTTAATTACTAAGTCGTTAATTACTAAATAGTACTTACATAAAATTAAATACTAGAAGGTAACAACAGGCAGTGAATCCCAAGGGTTATTTTGCGCTCGTCCTGCACGCGCATCTTCCGTTCGTGCGTCATCCGGAGTATGACCGGTTCCTGGAAGAGGACTGGTTTTTCGAGGCCCTGACGGAGACCTATCTGCCGCTGCTCGAGGTCTTCGAAGGCCTGGAGCGCGACGGCATACACTTCCGCGTGACCATGTCATTGACACCGCCGTTGCTGTCGATGATGACCGATCCGCTGTTACAGCAACGCTATGAGCGCTACCTCAAGGAACGCCTGCTGGCGCTTGAAGGCGAACGCAAACGTACCGAAGGAGACCCCTACTTCCAGCCGGTGGTGGAGTTTTACACGCACTTCTTCGAGCGCTTGCGCCACCAATTCGTCGATCGTTACCAGCGGGACGTGACCCAGGCCTTCCGCCGCCTGATGGAGGCCGGTCACCTCGAGATCATTACCTGCGGCGCCACCCATGGCTACCTTCCCTTGCTTGCCCAGCAGGAAGAAAGCCTGTACGCCCAGCTCTCGATGGCCGTGCGCACGCATCAGAGAATATTGGGCCGCCGGCCCACCGGCATCTGGTTGCCCGAGTGCGGGTATATACCCGGAGTCGACCGCCTGCTGGCGGAATTCGGCATTGATTTCTTTTTTCTCGACTCTCACGGCGTGCTCAACGCCGATCCACGTCCTAAATACGGCGTGCATCGACCGGTACGCACGCCGGGCGGTCCGGCGGCGTTCGCACGCGACTATGAATCCTCCAAGCAGGTCTGGTCGGCCGAGGAAGGCTATCCGGGCGATTCGGTCTACCGGGAATTCTACCGCGATGCCGGATTCGATGTGCACGCCCCGCATATCGACGCGATGCTGCACGCCGGCCTGCGCACGTTCACCGGCCTCAAGTATCACCGCATCACCGGCAAGGGCGACTGGAAAGAACCTTACCATCCCGGCTGGGCGCGGGAACGGGCCGCCGAGCACGCGGGGCATTTCCTGTTCAATCGCCAACGTCAGGTCGAATGGCTGGCATCCTTCCTCGACCGGCCACCGATCATCGTCGCACCCTATGACGCCGAGCTTTTCGGCCACTGGTGGTTCGAAGGCCCGCAGTGGATCGATTTTCTTTTCCGTAAAATGGCGTGTGACCAGGAAGATATCCGCGCCATCACCCCGCGCGAATACCTCGACTGGCACGGCGACCTGCAGACCTCGCAGCCCCCGGAATGCAGCTGGGGCGCCGGCGGCTTCCACGAAGTGTGGCTCAACGGCAGCAACGACTGGATCTATCCGTATCTTCACAGCGCCGCCGAACGCTTGAGCGGACTGGTGCAGCGTTTTCCGGACGCCGACGGTGATCGCGCCTGGGCGTTGGACCAGGCGGCGCGGGAGCTTCTGCTGGCACAATCCAGCGACTGGGCCTTCATCATGAAGACCGCCACCAGTGTCGATTACGCGGTCCGGCGCACCAAAACCCATCTACACCGCTTCAATCGCCTCGCTGACATGGCCGAATACGGCCACTATGATCATGACTACCTGCGCGCCGTCTCGGACCGCGACAGCCTGTTCCCGGATATCGATTACCAGATTTTTCAGCGCCGGCCCATGGCGTAGGCTGTCGAATCGGATCGTGCCGCCGTCTGTCTGCCGCGGCAGAGCGAACAGACACCACTCCATCATGGGTGTTGTTGGCTGAGCTGCTGACTCGGGTATAACTCCTAGGGATCCGCTCAGCAATTTCGCAAACGGCGCCCTGCCCGCCCACGTACCCATTCAGTCTCAATCTGACACCGGCATCCATCGGCTGCACGGAAACAGTTGTGAGTTTCGGTCATGAGTTTTACTATTCGCATGTCAGGTGCCGAGGTCTCAATGCAATACAGCACCCCAAAAACCCCAACATGGGAACAGCCAGGACGGCCCCCAGGTGTAAGTCAATCGCTCAACAACAAGACAGGCTGGAGGAATAACGCATGAAAATGCTGGACAATGCTGTGGAACATGTCGCCAAGTGGGCAATGGACCAGAAAGCGAGGGACCGGGTTATCAAACTGCTGGAAGGCGTCGCCGTGGATTGCAAATCAGCCGTCAAGGTCTGGCAGAACTACCTGGCCAATCCGGGGAAAACCGGTAGTGAGCTCTCGTTCATGAGCTGGACCGGACCAGAGATCGCCAAGGAACTGCTCGAAATCAATCTTGAGGCGCGCGGCAAGTGCATGGAAATCGCCGATATCGCGGGTACAAGCGCCGGCGCCGGACTGGATGACGGCCCGATCGAGATGGTCTACCGTGCACTAGCGCCCAACGAGACCGCTACCGACGCGGCCAAGAGCGCCGTGAAGACGCTGGAGCAGCGTGCGCAGCATATGCAGGATCTCATAAAACAGATCCGCACGACCAAGCCAAGCAAAAAACCCGTCGCGGCGGCGGCAAAGAGAAAACCCGCTTCCGGTAAGAAAGCCACCAAACCAAAAACGGTGAAAAAGAAGACTGCCAAAAAGAAAGCCGCGGCGAAAAAAAAGGCCGCAAAGAAAAAAGTTGCGAAGAAAAAGGCGGGCAAGAAATCCACGAAAAAGAAACCAGCCAAAAAGGCCGTGAAAAAAAAGCCGGCGAAGAAGAAAGCGCCGAAGAAGAAGGCAGTCAAGAAAAAAGTAGCGAAAAAGAAGACGGGCAAGAAAAAGGCAGGCAGAAAATAGCCGCCGGCGGTGTTGGCTTTATACGAACGCGCACCGGATTAACGCCGCGTTTCCGCCCGGGTGATGGATGCCGGCGTTCAGTACGCCCGGTCACCGACCTGTCACAGAACATGTGTGATACAGTCGACACGTGGATGTGCTGCTAAACACCTTTGTGGTGCTCTTCATTGTGATCGATCCCATCGGGCTCGCACCGATGTTCGTCGCGCTCACCCAGGGGATGAGCGCGGAACGTCGACGGAAGATGGCGATGACGGGAACCTCCCTTGCCACTGCAATCCTGCTCGCATTTCTTTTTATTGGTGACGACCTGCTCAGCATTCTTGGTATAGGGATCCCGGCGTTCCGGATCGCCGGAGGCGCATTGCTTTTCCTGCTCGCCATCGATATGGTGTTTGCCCGTCATTCCGGCTTACGGTCGACGACAACACGCGAGCAGGAAGAAGCGGAACACAAACAGGACGTCTCTGTTTTTCCACTGGCGTTCCCCCTCATTGCCGGACCCGGCGCACTCACAACGGTGTTGTTGATGACCTCCTCGCGCCAGGAGCCAATTGTATTTGCCGGAATACTCGCCGTGCTGCTCTTTGTGCTGGGCCTGACACTGCTGTCATTTCTCTTCGCTACACGAATAATACAATTGCTCGGCGAGACGGGCTCGAACGTCATCAGTCGAGTGCTTGGCTTGATCCTGGCGGCCCTGGCGGTTCAGTACATGCTCGATGGACTCAAGGCCAGCCTCTTTAGCTAATGTGGCAGAAATGGCAGAATGCCAGTGTCTGCCATATGCGTATACACACGTGCAGCTGCCGCTGAAGCCGCTGTTTCTATATTAGATTTTCTGTCCTAAATAAAAAAACACATGCAACCCCAGACGCCTATCCCTATCCTCCAGGGCTCCGCCAGAATCATGGTGCTGGGCGGCGGTGGACTGGCTGCCGAGCTCATGGTTGCACTGCGAGACCTGGGAGCGGAGGTGATTGCGGTTGGGAGCGATGTTGAGACCTTGGAACAAGCGACCGCTGTTCGCACCCACTGCATCGACATGACCGACGGTAAAACGCTGCGAAAGACCGTCGAGACCGAGAAACCGTCAGTGATCGTCCTGCCGGGAGGGCAGGATATTAGTATGCATGCCCTGGAAGAAATCGAAAAAGGCGGTCTGGCCGAGGTCATTCCTGCAGTACCCGCCGCCCGGCTTGCCATGGACCGCGTGAGTATGCGCCGTATGGCGGCCGAACAACTCGACCTGCCAACACCGCGCTACGGCTTTGCGAAGAGCCTCAATCAACTGCACATGGCTATTGATGGCGGTGTCGGCTATCCATGTCTGGTGAAACCGCTCAGCGTCTCCTCTGGCGCGGGCCTCGCAACCGTTCGTGGACCTGACCAAATAGAAATGGCGTGGGAAAATACCACGGGCAGAGATCCTGCCCAACACGGCGGTGTCATCGTGGAGGAAATCATTGATTTCGATTTCGAGATGACGCTGCTGACAGCGCGAGCACTCGATAAAGACGGCCAAATTCGCACCGCCTTTTGCGAACCGATAGGCCACCTGCAGGCGGACAACGGCGACATCGAGGCCTGGCAACCGCAGCACGTCAACAGTCGCGCAAAAACCCATGCACACGAGCTCGCCGCTTCGGTGGCCACGCGCCTGGGGGGGCGCGGCATCTTCGCAATGGAGCTGTTCGTTAAAGGCGACCGCGTCTGGTTCAGCCGGCTTAACCCTTGGCCTGATAAGACCGGCATCGTGACCATGATCAGCCAGGCACAAAGCGAGTTCGAACTGCATGCCAGGGCGATTCTGGGGCTGCCGATAAACACTACGCTGCGTCGTTGCGGTGCCGCCGTGCTGCTACGCAGCGGCGCAGAGACATCGCAAAAGACCTCGGCCAAATCGGAGCTTGCTTCATACGCGCCGCAGACGAGTCTGCGGCGCTTCGACGAGCCGGCAACTTCCGCTAACTATCAAATGACCGTAACTCTGGCCTACGGCAACAGCACTGACGATGCACGAAGCAGGGCACGGCTGGCAATGAGTCGATTCAATGCGACGTGGCCCGAAGCGCATAGGCCCCGATGATCTTTGCTCGCTCACATCACGATGTCACATCACAATTCTGGGGATCTGGATCGCTCCGGGGCGCACCGCACCCAACCGCCCGTCTTGGCATCAACACAGCGCTGAACAGAAAATAATGATCACCAAATGTAGATCATCGATCGCGGCTCTCGTCGTGCTGATATGTCTTGTAGCCATACCCACTTCAGTCGCCGGCGCTCCGTCCGCGCCCGCCGCACCGAAAAACATTATCTTGTTTATCGGCGATGGCATGGGCGTCGCGCATATTACCGCCGCTAAGACAATCAATAGTCGATTGCACCTGGAACAGTTCAGGACAACAGGCCTGTTGACGACGCATTCGCACAATGCCTACATTACCGAGTCGGCTGCCGCAGCTACCGCTTTGGCCACCGGGGTCAAGACTTCCAATTTTTTGATTTCGATGTCACCCGATGGCAAGCCGCTGAAAACGATCGTCGAGGTTGCGCAGGAACACGGCAAGTCAACAGGACTTGTCACCACATCTCGAATTACCCATGCGACCCCGGCGTGTTTTGCCGCTCATGTCGACCATCGTGACAAAGAGGACACCATTGCCGAACACCTCGCCGACAGCGGCGTTGACGTGCTGTTCGGCGGCGGTCGTGATTTTTTCTTGCCTGCATCCAATCCCAGGAGCAAACGTAGCGATAACAAAGATTTGATCGCCTATCTGAAGAAGACCCATCGGATTGTTACCACGCCGAAGCAGTTCAGAAGATCGGGGACAGCGAAACGGGCTGTTGGACTGCTATCGTGGGGCCATTTGCCAGCGGCAGAGAAAAGAGCGGTCACACTGGCCGAGATGACGCAAACGGCCATAGAGATCCTGTCGAAAAATAACAATGGTTTTTTCCTGATGGTCGAGGGCGCGCAAATTGACTGGGGGGGACATCGGGGGAACAGCGAAATGATCGTACGGGAAATGATCGATTTTGACCTGGCAATCGGAACCGGACTCACCTTCGCGAAAGTTGACAAATCTACTCTGTTAATCGTGACGGCAGACCACGAAAGCGGAGGGTATGCCCTTCTGGCGGGGTCAATGCCGCAGAAAACAATCACGAAAACCCGCTTCGCCACCAGCTACCACACCGCGGAAATGGTGCCTGTTTTCGCCTTTGGGCCAGGCAGTAGCGTCTTTGGCGGCATACACGATAACTCATTTGTCGGTAAAAAAATGATCGAGTTTGTGCGTACCTCGGCTCTGCAGAATTACGAATAAGGTTTTGCCAATATACGAATTTATGGGAAAGACAACGCCACCACTATAGACCGTACACAACAGCGGCCCGCCACAGCACACTTCCGTTATCGTTTGTTTAGTGCGAGAATACAATTCTTGACATGTTGCCATGGCCCAAACAAATTGTTCGACCGTTTGACCGCAGCGAGATGCTGGACGCGGAGCGTGTCAACCGATTTATCGAGACCTTGTGTGCCCGCGGTTGCAACGCCGTGCGGGACACTATCACTGCACTGGAATCCGGCGCAGCGCCAGGGATAACCGGGGAGCTCAACGACGAGGAACGCGAGGCAGTACTGCGGGAGCTCAAGGCAATCATGGCCGTTTATGATCGCTGAATCCTGAGTTGAACAAAAATCCCTTAAATACTGCCGGAATCAACTTAGGTGGGACGGGATGAACAGCGACGAGCAACGAGTCATTGTAACCGATGTCAGGATGCCGTTTTTGTCCATGATCGTGTTTATGGTTAAATGGGCAATCGCCGCGATACCCGCCGTAATCATTCTGGCGGTCTTGTGGTCGACCACCGCGGCCCTGGTAGACAGGCTAATCGGCCTGCCGACGCAGTATATCTGATACGAACCTGTCTCAAATTCAGAATTGCTCAGCAATCCTTCACGCCCTGGAAGCAACGCAAAGCACGCCAAGGCGCAGAGGACGCAGAGAATACTTCAAATGGATCGCCTTCGGCGATATTAACTTCAATAATAACGGGGACCGGCCCCCGTACGGGCGCGGAAGCCCGTTATTAGAGAAGTTAACACCGCCGAAGGCGATCCCATTACGCGCCCACATCAGCGACCGTTCCCTCATTCCAGTTTCTTGAACAGTTTCATCAGTACCAAGTGTGTCGGCAAGTAAATCAACAGCGGCAAAAGGACCATCAGCAGGATCAGGAAAAGCGGAGCCAGCATCCATGTCTGCGGCTCAGGTCCCAATCCGAAAACCCAGTTGATGTTCCGCCCGGGATCGGTCAGGAAATAACTCGCGGGCAGCACAATCCAGGCGAGCGCTGTTTGTGCGACGAGCGCACGACGGTCGTAGCCGAGTCGCCACACGGCGTAGATAAGCACGGCCGGCAGAAACACATGAAACAACGACAACGTCCGCACTAGGCCAGGGATATCCCGATCCCACATATAACCGGTCGCATTGAGTCCGAACACGTCTTTTCCAGCGGCAATCCTCGCAAAGAAATCGACATTCCAGGCAAGCTCCGGCAAGGCGACCGCCACTGCCATCATGCTGACGATCAGCCGGTTCTCCTGCCACAACGCGAACAGCATCAGGAACAGGGCAATATCGGACATCCAAAGGAAATTGACGGGACCACGACCCACCCAATAGACGGGCACGAGAACACAAACAAAGATTGTGTAGGGGATCTTGATCCAGAGAGGAATTATCTTAGGATTGGCGCCCATAGACGTGGCGGCCCCGCGATCAC
>CAMYII010000014.1 GCA_947258385.1 Acidiferrobacterales bacterium | reverse complement strand
AACATAGGTTTCCGTGTTCAGGTCGTAAATGAAATGCCCGATATCGGTGATGGCCTCGACCTGTTGCGCCAGCGCGTCTCGATGCTCGAGCTCGAGTTCATACATTCTGCGGTCGGTGATGTCCTGCAGCAGGCCGACCGCGGCCACGGCTCGTCCCTCGTCATCGAACTCGACGGTTCCGGTTTCGAGGACATAACGAATCCTGCCGTCGTTGCGCAGAATGCGATACTCGATCTCGTGCGGTCCCGACCGCTGCTGACCCCGGTAAGAGCGCGCAACGGTTTCGCGGTCCTCGGGATGCAGCGCCTGCGCCCAGCCCTGCCCCTGGGCCTCCTTTGGGGTGAGCCCCGCGATCTTGCACCAGCGCGCATTGACATACAGGTAGTTTCCGTTTGCATCGGTACGGTATATTCCCACCGGCGAGGCCTGCGCCAGGGTGCGCAGCCGTGTCTCGGATTCCTGCAGCGCCTCATTCGCCTGCTTGCGCTCCAGCTCTCCGACCATCCATTGAGCCATGAGCTTCAACGTTTCGATGTCATTGAAGGTAAACGCCTCCTCCCGCGGCTGCGGACCGGAGAAATTGAGCGTGCCGTAGACAATCCCGGAAACCGTCAATGGAATCCCAAGATAGGCCTCCAGCCGGAACTGGGCGTAGGCCGGGTGGGTGCGCCATTCGGACTCCCCGGCATGCGCGAAGCCCAAAGGCTCTTTGGCACGCAGCGTTTCCACGCAATAGGTCTGCCCCAACTCGAAAATCTGCCCCCGGGAAATGGAATCATCCGGGCACACGACCTCGGCCACATGATACGCCTGCCCGCGCACATGGGACAGGATGCCGATGGGCAGTCCGAACTGCTCCACTCCCATCGCCAACAGCGCGCGCACCTTTCCCTCGAAGCCCAGCTCCTGGGAAGCGGTAATCGTGTGCAGGGTTCGTAAGGTCGTCTCGTTTTGTTTGAGTGCCTCCTCGGCCTGCCGGCGCTCGGTGATGTCGATGAAGGTCACCACAGCGCCGATCAGCTCGCCGTCACGGCGCATGGGATGCGACCAGCACTCCACGGGAAAGCCCGTGCCGTCAGCGCGCCAGTGGATTTCCTTGCCGGAATGGGCGCTTTCCGCTCGTTGCGCGGCCCGCGTCATCTGGCAGCCGTCTCGCGGGCAAGGCGTGCCGTCCGGCCGTGTGTGATGGATCAGCTCGTGCATATTCCTGCCGATCAGATCGGTATCACGATCATAGCCGAGTATCCGCAGGCAGGCGGGATTGGCGAAGATGCAGTTGCCTTCGAGGTCGACGCCATAAATGGCCTCCGCCGTCGAGTCCATCAACAACCTGATTTGCTCGCTCTGCTGACGTAGATATTGTTGGCCGCGAGCGACCTGCTCGACCATCTGGTCAATCGTCTGTCCCAGGGCACCCAGCTCGTCACCGCCGTGTACGCCTGAAGTGACGGTCAACTCCCCGTCGGCGAAGCGGCGGGCCGCCTCCGCGATGCGATCCAGCCGCCGGGTCAGCGCGAATCCGGTCAACACGCCAACGACGCCGATCACGAGCATGCCGATTGCGGCGATCACGATACCAAGGTTACGCGCGCGCTCGTAGGCCTGCACAAGGGTGGCGTTGGAGAATTCGATGGCCAGCAAACCCAGTGTGCCCGCGGCAGTCCCGATTTCCTGGGTACGCCAGTAGCGCTCGCCCGAATCGCTTATTGCGGTCAGTGGGCCGCCGACGGCAGCCACCTCAGTGCTGGCCACCACGGTGTTATTGACGTCGACCAGGTGCACCCGCTCGACCGTCGGTTTACTCCCAACCTGTTCCAGGTAGATCTGGATATCCGCGTATTCGCCCGTCAGCAGGGCAGTGCTGCCCAAATCGCTGACCAGTTCCAGCAACATCTCCTGAGTCACGGCCTCCTGCGAGATGGTCGATTCGAGCGAGACCGAGAGCGTGCGCCACAGCACCGCGGCCATCATTACCATTTCGAGCGCGAAAATCACCAGTGCGATGCGGTACTTCAGCGACAGCCGGGGCGACATAATCAAAAACTATGCTCCCAGTCACCGCCCAGCGAAGCGTAATCCGCCGGGTCGACCGGAACGAAGTCGTCAAAACCGATCGTGCGCAGCAGCTCCCGGCCATCCCGCGTATGAGCCCAGGACAGAACAGCCTGCTCGATCGCCGCCTGTATCGCCGGTGACAGGCGCCCGTGGGCCGCGAAGACCACGTGGGGAATGGCCGGCGTGCGCGTCAGCTCGCGCAATCCGGCGGTCTCTTCCGGCGCGAGCACGCGCCGCAACACCGGAGTGGTGACACAGGCACTGACGGCACCGGCCTGCAATCTTTGCAGGCACGAATCGTGCGATCGGCGATATCGGATCTCCACATCGCGCGCCGGTGCCAGGCCCGCCGAGCGCAGCGCCTTACACGCCATCCGGCTTACCGCCGCCTCTGCCGGCGGCATGGCCACGGTTTTGCCCTTAAGGTCCGGCAGCGCCTGCAAGGGACTGTTCTCCGCGACATAAAACACCGCCTGCAGCCCGCCCTGCATCCGCGCCAACGGTACGTAACCGTGCTTGACTGCGAGCTCAAAATCGAACGGTTGCACCACCACGAGGTCATACCGGCCAGCCCGCAACTGATCCATGAATTTGGCGTAGCTCAGTGTGGTGCGCAGGTGCACGGGACCCCTCGCGGCAGCCCCTAGCGCCTTTGGCAGGGGCGCCAGCCTGTCGGAAAGGCGCTTGGGCGCCAGATAGGGAAAAACACCGAGTACCAGGCCTTCGCGCGGTGCGACATTCGCCGGGGGTGCCGGCGACTGCGCGGCGTATCGCGACATCGCCGCGTAATCGGCGGCCGTCGCGCTGGTGTATTTTTCAAACCGCGTGCCGCCGATGACCGCCCGGCCTGCGGACGTGGTGTGCCAGGAGGTGATGGCCTCGTGTAAGGCCTTGCGGTCCTGCGCGGGCAGGCGCTCGTGGGCGACGAATACCATATGCGGCAAGGCGGCGGTCTTAAAAAGGACCCTTAGCCGGGTCTGCATCCGCTGTTCGAACATCGCCACCGCCGCCCGCCCGGTGGCACAGGCGCTGCCGGCGCCGATGAGCACGTCCTGCATGCAGGCGTCGTGAGATCGAAAATACTGGATCTGCACGTCGTCCCCCGGGACCAGGCCGGCCTCGTCCAGCGCCAAAAGCCCCATACGGGTGGTGGCGGCGGGGGGCGGCGGCAGCGCGATCTTGCCGCCGCGCAGGTCCTCGAGCCGCGCCGCCGGATTATCCGCACGGACCACGAAATACGTCAGCAGCGGCTCATCGACCCGGGCGAGCGGCACATAACCGTGCTCGTGGGCCACGGGATAATCAAATGGTTGGATTAGGGCGATATCGTAGAGCTCATGCTCGAGATTGTGCGTAAATCTGCTGAAGCTCGACGTGGTCCGCAACCGTACCTCTCGCGCCAGCACCCGGGAGAAATCCGCACCAATGGGTCCGTATACGTCCCGGATGCGTTGCAATGAAAGATACGGGAAGACGCCAAACCAATAAGACGTGGATGCTTTTGCAGCGGGCTCATCCGCCGCGGTTGAGGGCATATAGGACAACGAGACGAGGACAAGCGGCAGCAGCATGACGCGACCAGCCAACAGGCGTTGCATTACCCTTTGCTCCATCTCCGACTTCCCCGTGGGATTAGCTGTTTACACGGCCGCGGGTCTGCGTTCGCAGCCTGCCAATCAGTGACCGTATCCCTTTTCGCTTGCGGTCGACTCCGACGACGGCGCGTCTCGCTCAAAAAAAATCGCGCGGGCCGATCACGTAGCGCCCGTAAGGTTTTGTTCTGTTGCCGCAATCCCGTATCGGGCATGTCACGCCGCCCGAGGCCGATTCGCGCGTCCCGCCGCAAATCAGCGCAACACGCCGGCCTGCCGAACGTCTGCTATCGCCGGCTCGCGTATTGATTCCAGTATAGCCAAACAAGAAATTGCGCACACTCATCGAGTGCCCGCCACAAGTACGCGATGAGGGCTTGCGAAAATCCAGCGCCCGCGGCCGGCCCGGCCGGCACGCCCCGGGTGGCAAGGCGTTGGATGATTAGCGGTTACGGTCTCCGTGTCGACCGGACCGGCACAAATATGGAAGAAACCTAACCGCAGTATATTAGATTCCCATGATATAATGCCGGGGCTGAGCGCCTCCCAGGAAATAGTGATTTTCAACGTGCCCGGACCATGACCACGCAGACCGCGCGGATCCGCGAGATCCCTTATAACTACACCTCGTTTTCCGACCGCGAGATCGTGATCCGTTTCCTGGGCGAAGAGATGTGGCAGGTGCTGGAGACGCTGCGCGCCGAACGGGTCACCGGACGCTCGGCGCGCATGCTGTTCGAGGTCCTGGGCGATATGTGGGTGGTCACCCGCAACCCCTTCATCCAGGACGACCTGATGGAGAACCGCAAGCGCCGCGGCGCCCTGATTCAGGCCATGCATCACCGCCTGGACCAGGTCGAGGCCCGCGCCGAGGACAACGCCCTGGCGCTGCGACTCGCGCAGCGGGCACGCGCCGCGGTGCAGGAGTTCAAGGTCTGGTTCCCACGGCAAGAATTGCTGCGCAAGCGCGTGCTGCGCCGGCTATCGAAAGCCACCCGCCGCGACAACGTCGATTTCAGCGGGCTGGCGCGCGTCTCCCACGTCACTGACGCCTCTGACTGGCGCATCGAATATCCTGTTGTGGTCATCAGTCCTGCGACCGAACAAGAGGTCGTGCGCGTGGTCAGGGCCTGCAACGAGCTCGGCCTGGCGATCATTCCCCGCGGCGGCGGCACGGGCTACACCGGCGGTGCGGTGCCGCTGCGACCTGACTGCGCCGTCATCAATACCGAAAAGCTCGAAGGCCTCGGGAACATCGAGCTGCGCCGCCTGCCGGGAGTGGCGCACGAAGTCGCGATCATCCGGGCCGAGGCCGGGGTGGTGACCCGGCGCGTGTCCGAGCGCGCCGAGGCCGCGGGCAAGGTGTTTGCAGTCGACCCCACTTCCCAGGACGCCTCCTGCATCGGCGGCAACATCGCCATGAACGCCGGCGGCAAGAAGGCCGTACTGTGGGGCACCGCCCTGGACAATCTGGCGTCCTGGCGCCTGGTCACGCCGGACGCCCAGTGGCTGGAAGTCGAACGCCTGAATCACAACCTCGGCAAGATCCACGAGCAGGCGCTGGCCGAGTTCCGCATTAGGCGCTATCAGGCCGACGGCAAAACGCCCATCGGTGCGCCCGAACACCTCCAGATTCCCGGAGCGCAGCTGCGCAAACAGGGCCTGGGCAAGGATGTGACCAATAAATTCCTCGGCGGCCTGCCGGGCATTCAGAAGGAGGGCTGCGACGGGCTGATCACCTCGGCGGTGTTCGTGCTGCACCGCATGCCGGCCCATGTTCGTACTGTTTGCCTGGAATTCTTTGGCGCCGACCTGCGCCGCGCGGTCCCGGCCATCGTGGAAACCAAGGATTATCTCGATGCCTTGCCGCAGGTCCAGCTGGCCGGCATGGAACACCTCGACGAACGCTATGTGCGCGCCGTCAATTACTCCACCAAGGCGGCGCGTCCGGATCTGCCGAAGATGGTGCTGCTGATCGATATCGTCGGCGATGAGGAAACCGCCGTGGCCGAGGCCGCCTCCGCCGTTGTACGCATGGCCAATGCCCGGGAGGCGGAGGGATTCATTGCCGCGAGCCCGGAGGCGCAGCGCCGCTTCTGGGCCGACCGGGCCCGCACCGCCGCCATCGCCGCCCATACCAACGCCTTCAAGATCAACGAAGACGTAGTGATACCTTTGGATCGCCTGGCCGATTACAACGACGGCATCGAGCGCATCAACATCGAGTACTCCACGCGCAACAAACTCAAAATGATCGATGCGGTCCTGGCGTATCTGACCGGCGAGATGCCGGAGCTGCACCAGGTGGTGGCGGGCCAGGCGCCGGATTTCGAGGAGAGCGAGGAAGGCGCATCGATCCTGGAGGCCAAGAAGGCCGCCGCGCGTACACAACTCGAAGCCATTCGTGCCTGCTGGGGCGCGATCCTGGCGCACATGGACGCGCCGGCCGGGAATCACCTGGCGTTGCTGGACGAAGCGCTACAAGAAAAGCTCCAGCCGGGTGAGACCCTGTTCTCCCTGTTACAGCGTCGGGCGCTGCGCGTCTCCTATCGCCAGAGTGTCGAACGGCCGTTGAAGGAGATCTTTGTCGGGCAGGAACTGGCCGGGGTCCGCAAGCGGCTGGACGCCATCCACGCCGAGATCCGCGCGAGCCGCCTGTTCGTCGCCACCCACATGCACGCCGGCGACGGCAATGTGCACACCAACATCCCGGTGTACTCCAATGACTACCAGATGTTGCACGAGGCGGACCGCATCGTGGAACGCGTGATGACGCTGGCCGAGAACCTCGGCGGGGTGATCTCCGGCGAGCACGGCATCGGCATCACCAAGATGCGGTTCCTGGACCAGGCCACGGTCGATGCCTTTGCCGAGTACAAACGCCGGGTCGATCCGCACGGCCGTTTCAACCCGGGCAAGCTGCTGGCCGGTTCGGGCCTGGAGAGCGCCTACACACCGTCGCTGCGACTGGTGGAACAGGAGGCCCTGATACTCGAGGCGAGCGAGCTCGGGGAATTGAACGCCATGGTCAAGGACTGCCTGCGCTGCGGCAAATGCAAGCCGGTGTGCAACACCCATATCCCGCGCGCCAATCTGTCGTATTCGCCACGGAACAAGATCCTGGCCAGCGGCCTTATTATCGAGGCCTTCCTGTACGAGGAACAGACACGGCGCGGCATCTCCATCCGTCATTTCGATGAGATGAACGATGTGGCCGATCATTGCACGGTTTGCCATAAATGCCTCAGTCCCTGTCCGGTGGACATCGACTTCGGCGATGTCTCCATCCGCATGCGCAGCATTCTCAAGGCGCAGGGCAAGAAGCGCGGCAGCCTTGTGACGCGGCTGTCCATGGCCTTTCTCAACATCTCCGACCCGGCCACCATCAAACTGATGCGCAAGGTGATGATCCAGTGGGGCTATGCCGCTCAACGCGGCGGCTACCGACTCGCCAAGGCACTGAACTGGGTGGGCAATCGCAACCCACCGCGCGCCACCACCGGCAAGACGCCGCTGCGGGCGCAGGTGGTGCACTTTGTGAAAAAGCCGATGCCCGCCGGTCTGCCCGCGCAGACAACGCGCGCCATGCTCGGACTGGAGGACAACAAGGTGGTACCGATCCTGCGCGACGCCGCCAAAGTGAACGAGGACTCCGACGCCGTGTTTTATTTCCCCGGTTGCGGCTCGGAACGACTGTTCAGTCAGGTGGGGCTCGCGACACTGGCCATGCTCTACGAGGTCGGCGCACAGACCGTATTGCCGCCCGGTTACCTGTGCTGCGGCTATCCGCAGACAGCGGGCGGCGAAGAGACCAAGGGCAGGCAGATCTCGGTGAACAACCAGGTGTTGTTTCACCGCGTGGCCAATACGCTCAACTATCTCGATATCAAAACCGTCATCGTGTCCTGCGGCACCTGCATGGACCAGTTGCAGCAATACCAGTTTGAGCGGATCTTTCCCGGCTGCCGCCTGCTCGATATCCACGAGTATTTGATGGAGAAGGAGATCAACCTCGAGGACACCCAGGGCGTGCGCTATGTCTATCACGACCCCTGCCATACCCCGATGAAGCACTACAACCCGACTAAGGTGACCTCGGCACTGATGGGCCAGGACGTGCTGCTGTCGGATCGCTGCTGTGGCGAGGCCGGCACCATGGCGGTATCACGCCCCGACATCGCGACCCAGGTGCGTTTCCGCAAGCAAGAAGAGCTGCACGGGAACATCCAACAGTTGACCGGCCGGAACAAAGCGCTCAACGGCAACGTCAAGCTGTTGACCTCCTGTCCCGCCTGCCAGCAGGGTCTGGCGCGCTATGCCGCCGACACCGGCGTGGAGACCGACTATATCGTGGTGGAGCTGGCCAACAAGCTGCTCGGTAAAGACTGGCAAAAAGCCTTCATCACCAAGGTACGCGC
This sequence comes from Acidiferrobacterales bacterium, assembly GCA_947258385.1. GTDB lineage: Bacteria > Pseudomonadota > Gammaproteobacteria > Acidiferrobacterales > SZUA-150 > CAMYII01. The sequence goes on along the minus strand of CAMYII010000014.1, from coordinate 55,539 downwards.
CGGAGGTATTGAACAGGTTCTGTTGTAGCGTGGTAAAGCGCTGTACGGCTCCCCGGCAGGGTCTTGAGCGGACTCAGGCCGGAAACGCGGGGCCCACAACAGCCCCGCGGTCCGGCGCGCGATAGGACCCAGCCGCACGAACCTCGATTGTCTTTGGGATGCCGCCTCCGGCGCCCCTGACTCGCGATCCGCTACCGGTCCTCGAGCAGGCTGCCCGCCGCCCAGTCATCGACGTCGGTGGCGCTGCGAAAAGCCCCGCCGCTGACGCTCGCCTGTCTGCCGCTCGCGGTGTTGTCGCGGCCGCCGGTCACCGTCGCGTAGCGTCGATTGACGGTATTGCGGAAGCCGAGCACGACGCCACCGAAACTCGAATAGTTGCTCTCATCGCCCACGATCAGATTGTGCGAACCGGTCTTGTGACTGACCGCCCATGTCGCGGCATTGGCCTCGCACTCCCACTGCTCGAGATAACGGCCGTCCGAGCAAACTAAGTCGTCGTTGGTCTTGGCATTGTCGTAGCCGATGATCAGGTTGCCGATGCCGTTGACGGTGCTCTGATCGACGTCGTTGGTGTCTCCTAATCACCGGCTGCTTACAATAGGCGGGATCCGGGTAAAGGCCGACGCAGCGACAGCCATAGCTCGCACGAACGGCCTGCGGCAAAAGCCTCAATTTGCGTAGCTGACCTTGTCGAGGGTGACACGCTGGGCCTTGACCCAGGCAATCAACTTATCGCTCGGCAGCGGCGGGCTCATGTAGGAACCCTGCGCGGTATCACAACCAAGGATGCCGAGCACCTCCAACACCTCTGCGGTCTCAATGCCTTCGGCAACGACCTTCAGGCCGAGGCTGTGCGCCAACGCAATGATCGAATGAACGATGGTCGCGTCATCGCTGTTATGGGCCATGTCTTTGATGAAGCTCTGATCAATCTTTAGCTCGGATGCCGGAAGCTTTTTCAGGTACGCGAGCGAGGAGTAGCCCGTACCGAAATCATCGATGGACAGCTGCACTCCCATCGTGTCCAGGCGAGCGAGCACGCGCAGCGCGCGTTCCGGGTCCTCCATAATGGCACTCTCAGTGATCTCGAGCACGAGGTCATGGGCGCCGACTTCCCAGGCCGCCAGCGATTTGGCGATCTCGTCAGGCAGATGCAGCTGCTGCAGGTCCCCGGCGGACAAGTTCACTGCCATTTTTACATTCAGCCCCGCTTGCTTGCAGGCCCGGCATTGACGTATGGCCTCGTTTAATACCCATGTAGTCAGCGGCTTGATCAAACCCGTGTGTTCCGCCAGGGGGATGAATTCCGACGGCGAGATCACGCCTTCTTTCGGGTGCCGCCAGCGCACCAGCGCTTCAACGCTGGCGACCTCACGGGTCTTGATATTGACCTTGGGCTGATAATAAAGCATGAAATCGCCCTGATTGATCGCATGACGCAGGTCGCCGAACAAGGTCAGCCGCCTCAGGCTGTACGGGTCCCGCGCGGGATTATAGATCACGTAGTCGGCTTTCTCGCGCTTCGCCTGGCGCACGGCCACATCGGCGCGCTGCAACAGAATATCGGGATCATCGCCGTGTTCGGGGAAGAGCACGATACCGATGTGGGCATCGACATGAATGGGAATCTCCTCTAGCGTAAAGGGGGGTGCCAGCTCTTTTCGAACCCGCTGCGCCACCTCGATCGCATATTCGAAATCGACCGCCGGCAGGGCCAATGCAAACTCGCCGCCGCCGAGACGGGCCACGGTGTCCGAGGGGCGCAACACGTACTGCAGGCGGTTGCCAATCTGTTGCAGCACGCGATCCGCGCTTCGATGCCCGAGCGTATCCCTGATGTCTCTCAAGTGAGACACATCCAGCAGTATTAGCGCCAGCGGAGTTGTTTCCCGCCGCGCAGCCGCGATCGCATCCCCCAGGCGATCATCGAACAGGTGGCGGTTGGGCAGATCGGTCAGGGTATCGTACATATTGCGCCGCTGCATCTGTGCCAAGTGGGCCCTGCGTTCGCTGATATCCTGAACGATCGCGACAAAGACCGGCGGCGATTCCTTCGTGTGCAACTGCAATCGCCCCTTGACCGGATAATCGGTTCCGTCGGCGCGACGGTGAAAGGTTTCGAACACGACCTGGTCCCGCTCGCCGCGACGTAGCGGACCGGCCAATGTGTTGAATTGGAATTCGTCCAACTCCGGCATCAAATCAAAGGGAGTGAGCTGCATGAACGCTTGGGTGGAATAGCCGAGATTGCGCCTCGCCACTTCATTGGTCTGGACGTAACGCAACGATTTGCCATCAAAAAAATAAATCTCGGTCCAGGACGAATCGAGAATCCTTGCGTAATGGGCCGCCTGCGCCTCGACCCGCCGGCGCCGCGCAAGCACGCGCTGCCCGATGATTCCGAGACACAGTAGCGCGCACACCATTGCGAGGCGCGACCACAATTCGGGCGCGTGCGGTTTGAACAGCTGCTCCGCTAGCGGACCGCTTTCAAACAGGTTCGCCTGCAGCATGGCGCTGACCGACCAGCCAAACGCCGCCAACGCCACGGCGGCCCAGATCAGACTGACGTTGCGAAAGCGATCCGGCTTGTCCGTGCCGCGCGTGGCGAGAGCGCGCCATCCCTTGGTCATGAATTGTGTCAGAAACATACTTTCAAGCCTTTGGGCAATTTGCTTTGGCATCCCCGGGTCCAGGGGACCCGGTATCGCGGCTCCCGCGCCCTGGCACGATGCCCACTGGAAACTCGCGGAGCCACCGGCCAACTGAAACGGAACTCGCTTTAGCCCCAACAATTCGAATATTCTAAAGTATAGGATTACCGTGAGGCCTAATCTACGGCTAGACACAATGATCCGGCCGATTTATAGACAACCGGCAACAGGCGGCAGACAAGATCATTGACACCCGAACCGGCGGGATGACCGTGACCCGCTCTCGAGGCTAGCCCGGCCAAGCGCAGGGTATAGCGCCCGAGGGCTACGGCACGTTAGAGACCGTGCTTTTTCAATGAAGATGTTCGTGAGATGGAAACAACAATATCGGCGGGCGCGGCCTGATGAGGGTGAAACTCGGATGCCCGCGGCCGAACCGGCCGGTGAAGACCCGCCTGTAGAAAATTTCACCATGCGAAAGCAGCCAAGGCACCACTGGCCGGCCACGCCCGATGCGGGCGGCTTGCCTGAGGCCGTCCGCCACCCGGCCAACCCGGCGCCAGGCCCTCGGTTGGCTAATTTCCCGCAGCGGCGTATACTGGTAAATGCCTGTTCGCACTACCTCCCTGTGCGGGCGGGTTTTTGAATAAAATCCATCTTGGAGCCCAAGGCGTTCCCCGCCTTGGGTATTTTTTGGACTCTTTCTAATGTTCTTAAGACGGCGCGGCGGCGTGACTGAAGGATCGGCCTGACACATCCGGCTAAATAACCCCGACATGCCCAAGCGCATAGCTTGTGATCCCCTTGGCGCGGGCTCGATTGCGCATCGACCTTACTCACGATTGGCCCGCCGCCAGAGCTGGAAATTGGGATATTCCAGATAACCTTTGGTCAACACATACTGCAACACGTTGCCTAAGCGGTACACCCACACCACCGAATCGATGCGAATAATCTCTCTGCCATGCTCGTCAAAAAAAATGAGCGTGGGCGCATAGAACAGGCCCAATTCCTCCGCCCACTGTCCTGCGGTCAACCGCCGCCCACGTGGCGTCACCACCGGAACATCCGACCCCATGTCCAGCTGCACGGCTTCCATCCGTTTGAGCGAGCGCATGATCTCCCTGTCGCTGAGCGGGCCGGCATGCAGCACGTCGCAGGGATGACATTGGCGCTGTTCAAAAAACACCACCAGCGGGCTGCCGGCGGGAAAACGGCTGCGGTCAAGCGCATAGGGCGGCGGTGCGAAGGCCTCGTGGCGATTGAGCTCATCACGTCCAAAACTGATGGCCCACTCCGCGCGCGCCAGGTACGTGCGAAAGCTTTCTTTTTGGTAATGCCCATCGGCCACGTATTCCAGCGCGGCGCGGAACTTATAAGGGGGATAATAACCGGTTAGCTTCAGCGCCGTGCTGCCGTCCCGATCATAAAACAATAAGGACGGCGTGAAATTGGTTTTGTATTTTGCCGCGAACTGCTTCTCGTCATACTCCACGCCGTCGATATCGATGACCGGCTTGCGGCCTCTCACGTCGATCGCCACCACATCAAAATATTTCCGCGTATACGCCACGATATCCTTGCGCCCCCAATTGATATCGAGCAAGGCCTTGCAATAAGGGCAGCGCTCCTGCCCAAAATAGACGATCAACCCGCGCCTGCCTGCGGTGAGCGCATCTTTGAGGTCTTCGCGAAGATCGAGAAAACTCAGCTTGAACCAGTCCGGGTGAACAATGGGCTCGTCCAGCGGACGGTCCTCAAATTCCGGGACTTGTCCCGCAGATGATCGCGCATTGACTGGTAAAGCGAACAATAGAATACACAAGCAGACAGCGCTCGCACATACCGGAATCGGTTGCGTAAGAAATTCTAAAGCTCTGGATTTCATTCTGTGTAATGTCTGCACGTTTATGTCCCATCGCCGCTCCGGCTCGACGGTTCTATGGTGGCCAGAAGCCGGGAAAATTCCGCGTTCTTGGCATCGTGACGCGCATCCAGAACGAGCAAGCGGAGCAGGCCGATCATGGGGATTTCCCAACGGCCACCGATGAAAGGCGCCCAGTCAGCTGGGTCCCGATTGTTCCGATTTTGGCGGTCAGCCGCGAACATAGACCTGGGTTAACCACACAGGGGTCTGCGCTTGATAGACCTTGGCAAACCCGCGCGCGGTGACCCAGGCCTCGATCTGCGCCGGATCATGAACGTAACTGCGGAACGTCGAGCGGATCAGCCACAGCGCAAACGCCCCGACCGCCACCCCCAGGCGGACGAACCAGCGCTCGCGCGGATAGGTCAGCGCGTACACCCGACGGGTCTTCTCGAGCGAGCGCCGCAGCAGCGCCTCGGCGTCGGGATAACAACAGACCACTTTATCAAGAATCGCGATATCGGCCTCACCGAGCGTATCGGCCAGCTCCACGAAATCCCCTACTCTGTACTCGATACGCTGATCCAGCCCCCGTTCGCGCGCGAGCCGGCGCGCCTCGTCGAGCATCCTGTCCGACAGATCGACACCTGCAGCCCGGCCGGCGCCGGATTCCAGCAATGCCTGATGCAGGTAACCCACACCACAGCCGATTTCAAGCACAGCCGCACCGTTGATACCGGCCTGTTCCAGCCCGCGAATCAACTGCACCTGCGAGGGCTCAAACCCTTTTTTCAGATAGCGCTTGCGGTAATGCCGCGCAAAGCGCGAGAAAAACCGCCCCGCGGCGCCGCTATGGGAACAACAGCTCATGATTTAGCCCTGACACCTAAAGTCACATTATTTATAGAACCTGTCTCAAAATCAAACGCTCAGCAACCCTTCACGCCCTGGAAGCAACGCAAAGCACGCCAAGGCGCAGAGGGCACAGAGAATACTTCAAAATAAAGCGTTTTTGCTTTCTTCGCGTACTTTGCGCCTCTGCGCCCTCTGCGACCTCCGCGTTGGTTCCACAGCGCCAGGGTGCGGAAGGTACTTTGAGTTAGGTTCTAGTAACAGCCGACCTTTAGATGGCGACAAACCCTCGGGAGTTCCACCCCGTCCGGGACCCGCCCAGGCGCGCCACGGTGCCGAGCGGCGCGATGAATCGCAGCCAACCGCCACCTAACGCAAGGTGCAGAGGCCGGAAACATCATCCCCCCTGCTTTTCAGCTACAGCAGCTTCAACAAGCCGCCAATCAACTCTGCCGCTGGTCTGGTCAGATTGCTATCCGTCCAGTACTGTGTATGGGATGTGGGATTCCAAGAAGTCAGTAATCCTCCTACGTTGATGGCAATATCCTCATTGACCGTCTCTGCGTACTCAGGGCTTAGCGGGCGCAGCGGATAACCCAGGATATCGTTGCGGCTGTAGAAGTTCAGCCAACGTGCGGCGCGTCGGAGTTCCTCCGGTGGGGTGCCGTCCGGGAAATACCGGGCCAGCGTAGTGGAAGGGAACGCGATCGGCTCAATACGTGTATAGGCAAGCATAAACAAGGGAATACCACAGCCGAATGTCACCATTCCCGCAACGGTCTCCATGCGTTCAAACGCCGAGGCCGCATACCCCGCCTCCCCGAAGCCCTTTTGCCGATCCCAGATGTAGTTGGAAATCATGTAACAACCAAGCGAATGCGCCAATATCACCAGCGGTTTATCGCCGCCGATTTGCTGGCGCAACGTCTTCACCGACTGGTGGATCACCCTATGGGTGCTATCGTAGACGTTTTCCCTGCCCTGTCCTGGCACGCGCTGATAGGCAATCGCGTCTCCCAAGACATTGATAACGAATTGTCTTAACGTAACGAAGCCCAACTCGCTGTTGTGCGACAGCCTGCGCCACAGCTCCTTCTGCTTTGGTTCCAGTACGGGCGTCCAATGCACCGGTTGCCAAGCAATATCGCCGCGGTCGAAGCCCAGATCGCCCAATTGTTCAACCAGATCATTGATCATTCCGTCGGCAAAATCGCTCTTTTGTGTGCCGATACCATGAATAATGAGCACTCCCAGTTTGACCGCCATGGTCTTCCCCTTTAAGCTACTGCACTAACCATAATATTGATCTCCGGCCAAACCGTTAACCATCTCAAAATGAGACCTGGCCTCGCCGTCAATCGTTCTGTACCGCTTTTACTTATCTCAACCTTATAGATAGCACGGAATTGATAGGTGCACTTCCTGGTCGCGGGCTCGCTGGTCCCGCGCGATTGCCGCGGGCGTATTTTCTTTTGCTGCTTGCTGCTTCTGCCTGCCATTTTTCTCTGGTTTCTTCCCTCGCGATGCAATACATCGTGCTTTGAGTCAAAGAAAAAAAAGGGGGGCGAAGCCCCCCCTTCTTCTACTCACGGCTCACCGTACGGACGCGGGATGAGACGTCTCCTCCTCCTGATTTTCAAACATCATCTTCCTCATCGTCGTGGTCTTCGTCCTCCTCGTGTTCCTCATCATCTTCCTCATCGTCATCATGATCGTCTTCATCATCATGCCCATCATCGTCATCATCTTCATCACCACCGAGAAAGTCAGCGATGGCCTTGATTTGCGTCTCGTTCAGCAGGCCCTGGAGGAATCTCATTTCCTCTTCCTCATCAATCGCCTCCATGATCTCGCTGGCCGAGGCGCCAATGACAGACTCATCACTGGTCCCGCCGCTTCCATCGTCGCCATGACAGCCGGCACAGAAGTCACGATACAACTGCGCGCCGTCATTGGGCGCCGGCGGGACGATGCTGGCCGCGGTTTGATCCATGGCCACCAGAGCGTCATTATCCGTCACAGTCAGCGTGACGGTGTAACTGCCGGCGACGGCGTAGGTATGGGTTGGCCGCTCGCCCATGCCGGTGTTGCCATCACCGAAGTCCCACGCGTAGCTCGCGATGGTGCCGTCGGGATCGCTCGAGCCCGACCCATCGAACTGCACGGCAACACCGGCTGTGCCCGAATACGGTCCGCCCGCATTCGCTGTGGGCGGCTGGTTACCGGCCGAGATGGTGACCGCGGCTGAGGCCGTGCCGGTCAGATTGTCGTTATCCGTCACAGTCAGCACAACCGTATAGCTACCGGCCGCGGTGTAGGTATGCATCGGATTGATCCCGGCGCCCGTGCCGCCGTCACCGAAATCCCAGGCGTAGGACATGATCATGCCATCCGGGTCGCTGGAGCCCGATCCATCGAACTGCACCGCAACATTGACCGTCCCGGTGTAGGTGCCGCCTGCATCCGCGACAGGCGGTTGGGGCTGACCCGCCGGTGCGATCTGGGCGGTTGTCGTCGCGCTCGCGCTTGCCCCGACATCGTCCGTCACCGTCAGCGTGACCGTGTAGCTGCCCGCGGCCGCGTAGGTATGGCTTGGGTTCACACCGGTGCCCGTATTGCCGTCACCAAACTCCCAGGCGTAGCTCGCGATGGTACCGTCGGGATCGCTCGAGCCCGAGCCGTCGAACTGCACGGCCACACCGGCGGTGCCCGAATACGGTCCACCCGCGTCCGCCGTGGGCGGTTGATTGACGGCGGAAACGGTCACCACGAGGGTCGCCGCGGCGGCCTCATCACCACCGGTACCGGATCCGTTGGTCGATGCGGCGGCCCCGTAGAGCGTGTAGGTGCCCGGCGCCGTCGGCGCCTGCCAGTCAAATGTCCAGGAAATGGCACCGTTGTTGTCGACCGCGAACGGAACGACATGGATGAGCTCGCCGTTGCTGATCGTGGTTCCGGTCGGGTTGGTATCGACAAGCGTCCCCCCGCTCGCCGATACATCAACGCCACCCTGGTTCTGCTGCCCTCCCGACAGGGTCAAGACATAGCTGCTGCTTGATCCCGGCAGGACTGTCGTTGGACCGCTGAGCGTCACGCTCGGCGCAATTCCGCCGCCATGACAGGCGCTACAGATTGCCCCGCCATTGGTTGCCGGGTTACCGGAATATCCCGTGATTCCTCCACTTCTTGCCGCCACCGGGGTGGTGTGCAGCAGTGTCAGCCCCGCAAACAACGCGATCGCAAACCACAATGTCAACAACGGATTACTTCGTTCCATAACAGTCTCCTTTTTTGATGGTCATGAGTGCGTCCAATACGACGCCAGGCAAACGAAAAGGCATCGCCCCAGCTGTCAATCTGCAACTTCGTTAAGTACTGAGTGGATTGGACCCTACTTGATCATGCTGAGGGCCCAAAAGAGGTATACACCGCAACTTGTATGCAGTACCACCTCCGTGTCTTTTAACATCACGTCCATATAAGGCATCTACTACATAAGGCATCTTCTACGTGGTGACATCTGTCTCACGACGGGATTCTTAAGATATCAATACGACAGATATCGATACGATACGGTGAGCATGGTACGCGAGTTTGATTAATTTCATGCTTAATATCATCAGATCTCTTGCCCCTATCGTCGGAAGGTGTCTTTTGCGCGACAGAAGGAATAGCATGGCGCTGCCGGTGACCAACATTAAGACCACAGCACCGATCGATAACACCCCTGTTGAGTATGATCTTGATGGATGGCGCATACTTGACACATAGGGCCACGGGTCAGTTAATGTTTGAAGCTAGCGCTTACTTACGCTCGCATCCGAACGTGGCAGTGACAATGCGACGGACAGTCAGCGACGATCGGTGGGGTGATTGGCACACGGGGCCTCGGCAGGACCCGTGCCCACCTGAACACCTGCGCCGTCAAGCCAGGTTGAGGCAACGTGAGTCTAGAGGTCTACCGGTCTGTAGAAGAACACAAAACGCCCGCCTTCTATGTCAACCTGCAAGGTCGCCCCATGATGCAGGCCGTAGTCGACATAACCGGGCACGGCGCTGTCCTGATGGCATTCGCTCGCATGCTGCGGGGACTCGAAGTCGCGATCCCGGTCATACCACGAAAGCAGCATGTGCTCGCCCAGGCGGCCCGAGGCTTCCATGTTGGCCAGTTGCATCGCTTCGCGGTAATCCGCTACCGGTGGTTGCGGGCTGAGTTTAACCGCTGTCACTCCGGAGAAGTCCGGTGTCGCCGGCAGTGGGCACTGAGGTCCCTCCCCGTTGGCGGCTGCCTCGATTGCGGACCCGAGGCCCTTATTGGTCTTCTCAGTATCGGTGCTCATGGTGGGAATGGAAAGTAAGCTCGAGGGCCTTATCGTACTCCGTAACGGAGATAATTGCGCTAGGATTTCATGCTTTTCTCAGGCGGTCCTAAAAGATTGAACAGCCGCTGCGATCCATGTTCGTTTATTCATAGTCCTCGCAATCACATACGGCCCACACACCAAAGCGTGCGAACGGTTTGTGCCCGACTCCGACCGCGCCTTTATCCAGATATAAGGCCCAGGCCCAATCGGGCTCATACAGGCTGGTCGTCGAGGACCAATAGACCTCCTGGACTCCGGTAAAATGATGGCCTTGTGGCAACGCAGGACTGTGGGCACTGCAATCCACCAATGATTCCAGTTCGTTGATATTGGGCAAGCGCCATTGACCTCGGTCCAGTTGCTTGACGGCGGCGATAGCCTCGGCCCACATGGCGGGCTCACCCGTAATATACGCCTCCCGCCGCCAGGCCAGTCCGCTCAGCCGGTCGACAACGACGGCATCCCGTTGCACGAATCGCGGTTCCGGCCAGCGACCCCCGCGTTGCGTGTCACCGTCGTGACCTGTTCCCTGACACGCGATTGACTTTCCATCGTCATAACATGCCCTCTGCCCAGACACCGGCAATACGCCGGAACCTTTGCCGCGGACCGGCCAGACCATGAAAGACTGGTCTTTACCGCCAAAAAACATGCGGCCACCCCCCCAAATGCACGTACCACGCATGGGATGGGCTGATCACAGCCGTGGTCGAGGTCCAATACCAGCCGTCAAACACACCCACGAAAGGATGCTCGTGCGGCAACGCCGGACGTGCCGTTTGAAAACTCAGCAGACTGCGCAGCTCGCGGCGGTTCGGCAGTCGCCAGTCGGCGTAAGCGAAGGCCGCCCCGGCATTCATCGTCTTGATGAACTCAAGACCCTCCTGCCAGGTGAGCGGGAACTCGGCGAGGTTAGCATCCCGCGGCCAGGACAAACCGGTGAGTCGGTCCAGTACCAGGTCTCCGGCACGCTCAATACGCGGATGCGGCCAGGCAATGCCCCTGCTGAACTCCGCGTCCTGACCACTTCCTGCGCAAGGAATCTCTGTACCGTCAGCGCCGTGACAGGTGATCTGTCCGGTCTGGAGGTATCCCTTGTCAGCAGGCTTCGCCGACGGGTATGCGCCCGGCCGTCGTTGAGGAAGTCGACGGAGCAATTATTGCCGCAAGCCTGTGAGGGTGCACGGTCTGGTTCAAAATGACAAGATGCAACAATAACTTTTCAGTTTCGGTCCCCGGGGAGTGCTCTTGCCCAGAACATGCCTTCGCATATTCCACAGCATCTGATCAAGATGTCTTGAGGGCCAAGGCCTCAATATCCCAGTCCGCCCGCCTGGCGCCGGCCGCATAGGCGCTTTGCAGAAAGGCAAACATGGCGTCTTCGGGTGAAGCGGACATCCTCACTTTGTCATAGCTGAGATAGGCCATGGAGTTCCCCGCACTCGTATTCCAGAGGGCGTCGTGGGGCTCAATGGGCTCCTGGGCCAGGCCTTTCGGTTCGGGATAGGTGTAGGCGTAGAACGCGGGCTCGCGTACCTGCTCATCACCCGCCCAGAAACCGAAGCTGATCACTTCGTGCGAGTACGCCTCCCGGTCCGCCGCGGTCCCGCCCTCAAAGGGCGGCGCCGCGCGGCCCGAGAAGCGCGTCAGCGCGAGATCCATATGATGCCAGAACAGATGCACCGGCGTGCTCTTACCGATAAACCGGCCGCGAAAGGTCTCGAATACCGAATTGACGCCAAGCAGAATCCGCCAGAATCGCCTGACGTAGACCTTGTCGTAGGCCGCGTGATCGCGATCCTCGGCAAACGGTGTGGTACTGAACGGCACATCGTAAGGCACCGCCTTGATATCCACCCGCACTCCCAGCCCCGCGAGATTCTCAAACACGGCTTTGTAAAATCCGGCAACCGAGAGTCCGTCAAGGGGAATGCGCGCGGTATCGCCTACATGGGTCCGGATCACCAGCACATGATCGATAAAGTCGAATTCGATTTCAAAACAGCCGTTTTGATAAGCAATCAAACGCGTGGTGATGCCGCGCGGGGACACATACAGTGGCACGTGCCACCAATGGTTCATTTTTGGAAACAGGGTCATCCGAACCTTGCCGATAATCTGGAGATACAGATGCAGTGTGTTCTTGGTCTGCTCCCAGGCATCGATGGGCAGCGGTGGGAACTCAGAGTCGGCGTCAATCCGCGTAGACAAGGTATTCATCGGCTGTCCGTATTTCGAGTCAGTTGGTGTCCTAGATGATTGCGCAAAGCGGCCCAACGTAAGCTCACAGCAGTTCAACGTCGCTTTTGGACCCGCAGCGGTTTGCGAAAGTATCCCAAGGTCTGAATACCTTTATCATTTTACACAAGATCCAGACCATGGCGAACTGTCGGCGCGCATCCGGGCAGTCAATTTTGGGACAGTCCAAACGGGCGGCAATACCGATGGCTGATCGGCTCCGCGATCAAGCGGCTCAAATTAGCCGGGTCGCGGCCTGCGTCCGGCGTCCGACAGGTAGTCTTCCGGCGGCAGTTGCAGATAGTAACCCTGCTCCTGCAACTGGCCCCGCACCTGCTCCGGGTCCGCGACGGCGAGCCTTCGCTCCGGCGTGAGCTCGAGCGTCATCACGAACTCAAGCCGCCCCAATAGGTTCAGCAGCGAAGACGGCACCCGGGAAAAATCGTCCCTGCGCTCGACGTACAGATAGGTATTGATCCTCTTGCGCGATTTATAGATGGCACAGTGCATGATTGGCGGGCCTTGGGCTGTGTATTGACGCCGCTCGCTTCTTCTAAGCGGCTTCACCTTCGGCTATGGCATTGACTTTCTGGTACAACCAGCCGCCGAGATAGAGCGTGACGCCGAGCACCAACAGGCTGCCGATGCGCACCACCGGTGTGGCGGAAGACAGATCATAGAGCAACACCTTACCGACGGAGGCGGCGAAGACCAGCAGCGACGACTGCCCCAACACCTTGTCCCGTTTCCATAGCGATATCCCCAGACACGCCAGCGCCAACAATCCCCAGACGAGCGAGACGGCAAAACGTCCATCAAGTAAATGCACGGCCGCGGCCATGGCGCTGATGTGCCCGCCAAGTATGACCGGAAAATAAAGGCCGTCCAATCCCCGCTCGCGGCGCAGGAAGTAATACGCCGCATAGAACTCGGCCGCATACAGCAGCACCAACCACTCATAGGCCGGCACTTCATGATGATCCAATTTCAGGATAATACGCAGATAGTTGATAAGGAAAATCGCCCCGATCGCAAACCAGACCGGTTGACCCACCACCGACAGATTGCGCCGCAGCAAGCCATAGGCGGCGACAAGCGGCACCAACGCGAACGCCACCCATGGCGCCCACGCCGAGGGTACCGACTCCAGATAGCCCGCATGGAACAGCACCAGGGCGGCGTAGGCGCTCACCAGAAAGTGCCCGCCGGGCAGCGCTTTGCGCATCACGGCCTTGGCCGCCAGGTAACACAGCAGCAGGAATACCGCGCTCGCCGCCGCGATCCACGGCGCAAGGCCGGGGGCGTATTTATCCAGTACCAGGTATTGCAGCAGGTAAAAAATCAGCAGCGCCGGCAGATGCAGCAGCGCGGTGTCCGTGGTCAGCGGTGATCTATGTTTGATACTGAACACGCCCGCGCAAGCGACAAAGATCACCAGGTGCACCGTCTGAAAACCGATCGCGGCGACCCATGCACCCGCGGCGTGTTGGCGCCAAAGCAGGTCAAAACCGATCAGGGCAAGATACAAGGCCACGAGATAGATATGCCGTTTGCCGACCCAGATGGAATAAAGACTGAAGGCCACGCTCCAAGCCGTGAAATAGATGATGAGATCGGTGAGTGTGCCGCGCAGGCTCGGCAACAGAAACGGGGCGGAGTAAGACCCGATGATGGCAAACAGCGCATACAGATCGCTATTGAATACGCGGCACAGCCACAAGGACGCCAGACAGACGACGATCACCGCGCTGCCGGCCACGCCGGGGGGGATCAGGTGGTAATACAGGTGCGCGCCGTAGATCGAGAGAAATAGAATGACAACGCCGCCCGCGGGTAACAGGCTCGCGTACCTGCGGTCGCGCTGGCGCAGCGCCAGACCGGCGCCGATCAAGATCAGTCCGCCGAGCACCGCCAGCCCCACCTGGCGCGCGGGCGTGAGCCAACCAGATTCGATGGCCAGCCGGATCAGATAGGCCGCCGCCAGCACCAGCGCCGTGGCCCCGGCCCAGCCTAATAGGTTTGTAATCGTGGAGCTGACAACGGCCTGCTCCCCGGCGCCGCGGTTGCTGTCACGCCGAACAACGTCCTCCGTTCGATGCTGTGGTTTTGCGGGGGTTGCCTGCGGTGTCGCTGAGGAGGAGCCAAAGGCCGCAAAGGGTTCCGCTGCGCCACCCGCGGCGATACCCAGTCTCTCTTCGATGCGGGCCAGCCGCTCCTCCAGCCTGGCAAGCCGCTGCGCTATCTCCGCCATGCAGTCCTCCTGTCCCGGTTTGAGTTTGCGCCGGCCGCGATGGTAATCCCGCAGACACGCTGCCGTTGCCGCGTTCCTGCTTGTCATCCATAGCTTAGCATCTTCCGCCTCACACACGACATCACGCCGCGTGACATATCCCGCGGGGGCCCGCGTTCCACAGCCGGGCTCCGGCCCGGCGAATCAGCCGTGACGCCGGCCCGGTGGGCGCAGGACTTGGGCGTTGAAAGACCGAAAGCAGGTGCGCTACTATGGTGCATGCTTGCGCGTCACAGCAGCGCTATCCATGTATGGCTTATTGCACGCCGGAACAATTAAGTCACTGATGCATTGTAAATAACAAGACAGTTTTACATCGACCCTCAGCGCCCGGTATGGATGCCCGGTCTCACCTGAAACGATAGTGCAATATGGAAAAGACAAGAAACAACGCCGGAGGCACGGCAACATGATAGATTACGTCGACGGAGTGATGAGGCTCGGTCCCTTCGCAACCGCCACGCTCGCCCTCATCGTTTTCTCCGTCGGGCAATCGCTCAATAAACGATATACTGTCTTGCGGGACTACAACATCCCGGAACCTGTCACCGGAGGGTTGCTCTTTTCCTTGATCTTCACTCTCGTGTTTTTTGTCTTCGGCATGCAAGTCGATTTCCAACTGATGGCACGCGATGTCTTGATCGTCTATTTCTTCACCACTATCGGCATCAATTCGAACTTCCAGACACTGCTGGCCGGCGGCAAGCCCTTATTGATCCTGCTCGCCGCGACCGTGGCATACATGTTCCTCCAGAACCTGACCGGCGTGTCCGTGGCAAGCCTGTTCGGATTGCCCGCTGCGGTCGGGGTCCTGGGTGGCACCGCATCGCTTATCGGTGGCCACGGCACCACGATCGCCTGGGCGCCGACCATCGCCGAGGAGCACGGCATCGAGAACGCCCTTGAGATCGGGATTGCCTGCGCCACCACGGGCCTGATACTTGCGAGCCTCATGGGCGGGCCCATAGCGAAATATCTGATCAACAAGCATCGCCTCGAGCCGGCAACAACCGAGCCGCTGGACATCGGCGTGAGCTTCAAGACCGAGCACGTCACCGTCGACCACGTACGCTTCCTGCACGCCCTGCTCGCTGTGCATATCAGTATTTTGCTCGGGTTCACGGCGAACGAGGCCCTTGAGGAGGCAGGCTTAAAGCTGCCGATGTTTGTCACCTGCCTGTTCGCGGGCATCGTGCTCACCAACACGGTCCCCTATCTTTTTCCCAAAGCCGACTGGCCGAGCAGAACGACTTCGATGGCGTTGATCGGGGACATCGCGCTCGGGATGTTCCTTGCCATGTCGCTCATGAGCATGCAGTTGTGGACGCTGGCCGATCTGGCGGGGCCGATCATCGCGATACTCGGCGCCCAGTTTTTGATCGCCGTCGCCTTCACCTTGCTGCTGATTTTTCGGATTATGGGAAGGGACTACGAGGCGGCCGTGGTCTGCGCGGGCTTTGGGGGCATTTCGCTGGGGGCGACGCCGACATCGATCGCGAACATGACCGCGGTAACGAAGAAATACGGCGCCGCGCACCGGGCGTTTATTATCGTGCCCCTGGTCGCCGCGTTTTTCATCGACATCGTCAACGCGTTTCTCATTCGATTCTTTTTGAATAACTTCTAACAAGAGCGAGGCGACCCGCGCCCATCCTCCCCAGGCCGATTGCCCAGCAACCCTTCACGCCCTGGAAGCAACGCAAAGCACGCCAGGACGCAGAGGATACTTCAAAATAAAGCATTCTTGCTTTGTCCGCATACTTTGCGCTTCTGCGACCTCCGCGTTTGTTCCCCAGCACCGGGGGGCCGAAGGTATTTTGAGAGAGGTTCTAGCCTTCGCACGAATAGCCGAGCTCGGATAGCCCTTCCTCCAGATAGTCGGCGACCAGGGGCGTCGCGATCAAGTAATCCGCGGCGTGCGGGGTCCAGCTGTCACCCGCCTCTTCTAACGCCGTGTCCCATTCGCTGGCATCGTAATCGCCCCGTCCCATCCACATCAGCGCCACCAACATCACCTGTTGATCCGGTTCCAGCTCCTCGATGATTGCCTTCAACTCTAGATAGGTGGGATCGCCCGCATGATCGGCGAGCACCTCAAGCGCCCAATCCTGCGTCAGATTGGCGGGCTCCTCGGGAATCACAACCTGCTCCTGGGCGTGGAATTCGTGCGCCCTCGCGATAATCAAGCACACGATGTCCGGATTGAGTTCCAGTTCTGCCATGGTGCCTCCCGCCGATATACCCCTTTACGCAACCGTATCACATAACCGTTGCCGCCACGACCGTGCTTTTTTCACCCCGGGCGGGCCGCTGCGCGGCCACGCCGCGTCTGGCCCGGCCTGGTCTACCGGAATCTGCACTTGCGCCCCCACAGCCGGTCTAAATCCGCCGGATACGATAGCTGAGCCGGCTGGTCTTCAGCTCCGGATTGAGCCCGGGCGTGGCCCTTAGACGATTGCGCAAGTCACAGCGATTTGCATCCATCCTCAGGAATGCCCCGATGGCATTCTCGTTGAGGGGGGTGGTCAACTGGAACGCTGCCTTGAAGCGACGCGACAAATCGCGGTCCATGACATAGGCGGAATGACGCAGCTCGAGAGTCGAAATAAAGTTTGCGACCAGCACCCCATTAGGCGCCAGATGCGCTCGCAAGGTATGACACCAGCACCGCTCGGCCTGCACCGCCCTCACCGGCTCGCCGTCCGCCTCACCGAACAGGTCGTCGATAATCATATCGAATTTCGGCCCACGGTAACGCTGCATCCAGCGCACCGCGTCGGCGTGGTGCAATACCACATTTCGCCGCGCGGCGCCGAAGAAACGTGTGGCGGCATACAGGTGCACGGAATTCAGTTCGACGCCCGTGATCGCAGCGGGTCTGATGAAATGCAGCAATTGCCGGATCACCGCCCCGCCGCCCACGCCCAGCACCAGTATCCGTTGCAGGTCGCCCGCGGGATAGAAGAACGCGGGCAGCAATAGCAAATCCCACACCCCGCCGGTAACCGGTCGATTCGGATTGAACTGGCTGTGAAACACGCCATCGGTGTACAAACGGCGGGTCTGGCCCGCCGTTCTGATCTCATAATGCGTACCGTTTACGTGCTTGTGCCAAAGAATGGCCATCGTAACTGCTCAGGGAATATTTGTCGGCCAAGGATCAAGATCTTTGTATCGTTATGAGGTTGGGCATGACGGTGTGTAGCATGTACACACGTTGCCACAACTCGCCAGAAGTTACCAGTACGGCGCGTGCTCGATCGACTTTATGGTTGAATCACGATCATTCCGGGCTGCGTATTTGATTCACACTTTTTCGACGATGCAGTTGCCGCCGCTTTCCTTGGCACGCGCCAACACCGCCTCGGCGGCGGCGAGCAACCGCTCGGCCGTTTGCCTTGGACGTACCTGGGTGATGGCGAGGGTGACCGTGGTAGGCGGCACATTGGCATCCGGCGCCGGCATGACATTGTCGATTACGGCCTTGCGTATACGCTCGGCGACGATTCTCGCGCCATTGGCGTCCGTATTGGTGACAATGACCGCGAAGGTCGATTGATCATAGCGGGCCAGCAGATCCGTCGGCCGCACGTTTTGCATCATCATCCCGGCAACGCGGCAAAGCACTTGATCCGCCGCCTCCTGTCCGCAGTGATCCCTGAAATCGTGAAACTCGTCCACTTCCAGCGTCATCAACAGGAAGCCGTTGCCCGTGTGCGAGTAATGCTCGACCTGGCGTCTCAGCGCCTCTTTCAGCCACGCGCGGTTGTGCATCCCGGTCAGCATATCCACGGTCGCGGGCGGCCGTTGCGATGACGCCTGGTTGATCAGATGTATGACCTCTTCCCCGCGTAAGGACCGCACGAGAAGCAGGAACAGATTGCGGGTCAGCTCGGGAGATGCGGCGATAAGATCCCACAAGGTTTGCTCCTGTATGGCGAGTACCCGCGCGGTTTCGACCGCGACGACCGAGGCGGAGGCTGGGCGTCGGGACAGCACGGCCAGCTCGCCCACGCTGTCGCCGGCCTCCAACATGACGGCGGGGTCGTCATTCGAACCGGTGGCGTGTACCTGTAAACGTCCGGACAGCACAACATAAATGGAATCGTCCACCTGTCCTGGGGAGAGCAGTGTCTGACCCCGGCGCAGCTCGAGCACCGGGCAGGTATTGAGCAAAGTCCTGACCGCTCCGTGGTCGACATCCCGGAATAAACGCGAACGGCGCAAGGTCTCGCTTTCGGCAGAAACCTCGCCGCAGCCAGCCAGATTTTCGTCAAACATCGTCAGGCCCCTTGTTTCAGCAACGGAGATGGCAATTTCTATGCAGAAATTGTGCCAGCCACCGGGTCCAGGTGCCGCGGCAAAGGCAACCCCGTTCAGTTTTTTCTGCCGCCTTTGCTTGACATCCCGCCTCTGCCGGACTGTGCGGCGTACATCGCGCGCGCGGTGTCAATATTGTCGGCATCGGCGGCCTGACGCTGCATCAGCACTCTATTATATATAAGGGCGGCAAACCGCCCCTGCCCCGGCCGGTCGACCAGGTCCTCGCCTCCAGGCGCAGACAGTCAAAGAACTGCGTGGTCAGCGGCAGGGTTTCGCGCATCCGCGCCACGTCCTGCTTGCGGCCAAACCGGCACATCGTGGTCTGGAAGGGATGTGGCTTGCGATCGGGACGAAGGGCAAGGGTTTCGCCGTCCGGGACCACTGCGCGCGCAGAAACGGCGCGAACCGACTCCACAAGCTCGGCCGGCGGCCGTTACGCCGCAGGTCCCTGACGCTTAGTCCTGGTAAAGGCCCTGGCGTTTGTGCCAATCGACAATGCTCTCGTCCGGATAGCGGGCGAAGTGCCGGTGACCCGGGCCTTCAGGGATCTCCACCCAGGGCGCGGCGGAATCCAGCATGATGTGCACTACCTCCGGTGGCTTTGGTAAAAGCGTGTCGATGGCCGAGGCAAAGGGAAACACCCACTCCGGCCAGCGGGAATCGGCCACCCATAAGGCACTGCCGCAGTGCGGACAGAAATAGCGCCGGCCTGGGCTGGTCTTGTAGGCACCGGGCCGCTCGAGGTCCTCGAGGCGGGCGTGGTGAAACGCGAGCTGGCCCTCGCCCTGAACGGTCAAGGTCTGCGCCTGGGCCATGATGTTAACGGCGTAACCGCCGCCACCGGCGGTCTTGCGGCAGATGGAACAATAGCAGCGGATATAAGGATAGGGCGTGTGCGAGATGGCCGAAAACCTCACCCGGCCGCAATAGCAGGAACCTTGTATTTCCATGGGTGCCTCAATGTGTTTTTGCGGTGAGCTCGGGGTCAAACAGTTCGATCCAGTGCACCACCGGGACCTCGGCCTGGCTCTGTAAATGCAGCTGGCAGCCGATATTGGCGGTGGCGATAAGCGCCGGGCCTGCCGCCTGCAGTGCCTCGAGCTTGCGCCGCAGCAATCGCGCCGACAGATCCGCTTGCAGGATAGAATACGTCCCGGCCGACCCGCAACAAAGATGGGCATCTGTCACCGGCACCAGCTCGAAACCGGCTTGCGTGAGCAGCCGTTCCACCACACCGTGCAAGTGCTGGCCGTGCTGCAAGGTACACGGGGCATGAAATGCGATCCGCCGCGGTCCGTTGCCGCGCAGTTCGCGCAAATCTTCAGGCGTGATTACTTCCGCCAGATCTTTCGCCAGTGCCGCGACCTGTTTTGCCTTGCCGGCATAGGCTGGATCGTCGCGCAAATGATGACCGTACTCTTTGACCAGCACCCCGCAGCCGCTGGCCGTGACAACAATGGCCTCGGCGCCGTTTTCGATGTACGGCCACCAGGCGTCAATATTCCGGCGCATGAAGGCCTTGGCCTCGTCGCCCGCCGAGAGGTGATGGCTGAGCGCCCCGCAACACCCGGCCCCCTCGGCCTGAATGACGCTGACGCCGAGCCGGTCCAGCACGCCGGCCGCCGCGCTGTTCGTGCGCGGGGTCATGAGCGGCTGTACACAACCGTCCAGGATGAGCATGGTGCGCGCGTGGTCGCGGCGCGGCGCGGCCGCGACGTACTGGCGCGGCGGGACCTTGCGGCGCAGCGCGGCGGGCAGGATCGGGCGCAGCAACTGTGCCAGGCGCAGCGGCAGCACGACCCGCTTCGGATAGGGCAACGCCCGGCGCAGGGCCCAGCGAAGCCATCGCTTCAAGATGGGTCGCGGAACCCGCGCCTCCACCAGACCGCGGCCGATGTCGAGCAGTCGGCCGTACTCCACGCCGGAAGGACAGGTGGTCTCGCAGCTCAGGCAGGTCAGACAGCGATCCAGATGCCGCTGGATACTTTTTGTGGGTCGGGTCCCTTCCAGCACCATCTTGATCTGATAAATGCGCCCGCGCGGCCCGTCCAGCTCATCGCCCAGGAGCTGATACGTCGGACAGGTGGCGGTGCAAAATCCGCAGTGTACACAACTGCGGAGAATGCGATCCGCTTCCCGGCCCTGCTCGGTTTCGCGGAAAAACTCTGCCAGATTAGTCTGCATGCTTGGTGTCTGATTTCAGGCGCTCATACCCAGCAATCCTAAGGCCCTCGTGTGCGTGAATGCCGGCGACACGACCCCCAGGCGTGATTGTCAGGTGCGATCATATCAGCTTTCGGCCCGGGCAATCTCCGGCCGCGTTGACGGCCGACGCGAGCTCTGGTCCGTCAAAATGCCATAGGCTTTAGTCAGCGAGCTCTCGTCACCGACGTTACCGGGGAAGATCACCACCGGCAAATTGGGGTAGCGCGGATGGTCCGCCGGGCAGCGGACCACCGAACAACCCGTCAGTATCTGACCGAGTACCCTTGAGGTGCGCAACGCCAGCCCGGTGCTCAAGATATCGTTGGAGGTGATCCCACCCTTGCTGATCAAAAAGCCGATACTCGATGGCAACCGGCCTACGATGTCCATGAGCAAGGCCGACAGTCGCATCCCGAACGCCAGTCTCACCTGTTGGCTTTCAAACTGCTGCTCGTGGCGGCTGGTATAAATCACCACGCTGCGACCGCCGCCGTGCGCCTCGTTGACCTGCTGCGCAACCGCCGTTGCCACGGCGCCGCTCTCCGCCACCCAGTCTTTCTCCTCGACACGTGCCAGGCGTTCGACGTCAACCTGGATGGGAACCACATCGGTATGCTCACGCAGATGCTCGAACTGCGCCGTGGTCTTTTGAACATGCGAGCCGATCAGAATCACGCCGGGTCGCCCGTCGCGAACGTACCGCGACATGGCCTCTGACGGCACCGGCTGCGGCGGCAGTTTGGCCAGCGAGGTCAACAGACTGGCGGCGCTGCGAAACAGGAAACGTCTGCCCTCGCGCGCGACCCCCTGCAGCTGGTCCGCGAAACCGTCGAGATCGGCCTGCCGCTCCCCGTCGACGACGCAACACGCATTGTCCTGCAGGGCCCGCAGCCGGTCACGAAAGTCCCCACGCACATCCTCGAGGACGAAGCGCTGCACTTGCGCGGCCTTGATACGCCCCTGTGTTTTTTCCTCGACATAATCGGGCAGATAGGCCGTGCTGAAACCAAACACCGAGTCGCGCGCGAATTCGGTCTGGTGCACGGGCGTGGCCCGGCCGTCGACCAGCAGGTAATGCGTACTGTCGCGGGTGATGCGCCCGGCCTCGAAGAACGCAGGCACCATGAAGTGGGCGTCGAAAGGGCCCAACTCCTCGGCGATGACATCGATCTCGATGGGATAGTGCCCCCTCAGGGTGGAGTCCGAGCGGCTCACCAGAATCGGATTGATGTCCCGGCCTCGCGCGCGCAGCGTGGCGAGCGCCCGCTTGAGATTGCGACAGATCTCGCGCGTGAGCGCGGCCGCGCGCTCGGCATCCATCGCGCGCGTGTTGGACAGAATGAAAAACAGCGGCGCGTCATCCTGCAGCGCCTGTACTAAGCTGGCCTCGTCCCAGCGCGTGAGCAGCAGACAGCTGTGCACGGTCTGCGAGCCGGTGGGGTCGTCATCAATGGCGATAATTTTGGTTTCTTTCATAGTAATAACGGCGTCGTGGTTGGTGGGCAGGGCCTGTCCGGCGACGCCACGGCGGCGTCGCCGGACACGCGACAGACTAGGATTTCCCTGAAAGCCGCTTTACCCGCGCCACGAGGTCGCCGGCCGTCATCCCATTGAACGCCATGATCTCGCCCGGCGAGGCGGTCGTCTCACCGCGCTTCCAGGCAAACACATCCCGTTTGGGGCTGCGCGTGCGCAGCATCACCGGCTCCAACATACCGCTCGCGCCACCGGTCACACCGATCAGAATATCGCCCGTGAACAGGGCATCGAAGTCTTCATCGGCCATGAACGCGCCATCGGGCTGCGACACGGTATCCCAGGCGACGTCCTCAGGGCGGTACAGGCGCCGGGGATTGGCGACGGACACGATGCGCACGCGATACCCCTGCTGTTCGAGCTCTGCCCGGGCCTCGAAGACCGGCAGGTTCACCATGTCGCCGCTCACCGCGAACACAACGGTTCCCTTGTCGCCCCCACTGCTCTCATACAGCGTGATGGCCCCTTGCTCGATCGCCTGCCTGGCCTGCGCGAGCGTGGTGTACACCGGCAAGGGGCTCTTGGAGGCGAAGATGGCGATACCCTTGTTCACAGTGTTGGTTGCCCACTCATAGGCCACCTGGATCATGTTCGCGTCGCAGGGAAACAGCGGATAAACGTTGCCGTTGCGCATCATGGCGGCCAGATAGTTTTCGATTTCCGGGCGTTGGTGTGTCCAGCCGTTGCGCCCCTGCTCGAGCGCCCCAGCCGTGAACATCGTGACGATGGACGGTGTGCGGCGGCGCAGCTCCGCCATCGCCTGGGCCACGGTCTGGATGATGGGCATGCCATTGATGGCGAAACTCTCATAGGACAACCATAAGGCACGCGAGCCGAACAGTGCGAGCCCGCCGGCGAGCCCGGCGCAGGCGTCCTCGCTCAGCGGTTCATACACCTGACCGTCAGGACCCTGGTGATACAGTGTGTCCGCGGTGGGATGGCGTATGGTCAACGCCTCGTTGATATTGTTCATGCCGGAGGCCTGATTGCCATCGGCGTTGGTGACGACAAAACGCGGATCGCGCCTGCCCACCTCGGCCACCAGGGCCCCCATGGCGGTGGACGGCACGCTCTTCTCGCCGAGCGCGAATTCCTGTTTGGGCAGTTCGCCCAGCGCCGGCAGCTCCAGTTCAAATTCGGTCACGACGGTGCGCCCGGCGGGGCCGCCCCCGGCACGGCGGAAGTTATCGCGCACGATCTGCCAGGCGGCGGGCGGCAGGGCACGGCGACGCAAGCCGTCGCTGATGTGTGACGCGTCCAGGGTGTCGCCCGGATAGAGATTGTGCGACTTCGCCCCTTGAGCATGAACACCGGCGCCTTTTAACTGCTTGATCACGAAGGCGGTAAGCTCACCGCTTAAGGCAGCGTTCGCGGCGCGCTCCATCGCCTCCAGGACCGCACGCGTGAAGGCCAGGCGCGCCGACGGCGAGAACAGGGTGCTGTCAACGTACTCACCTTGCTGCCCAGCATCGTCGAAGTCCTTGGCATCGACAATGATGACGTTCTTAAAACCATGCCCTTTCCAATAGGCGGTCATTTCCTCGTTTGTTTTCAACGACACCATGGCATGGTGCTCCTGGCTATAACCGTTCCAGATCAGCACCGGCAGGAAGTTCGTCGCCTTTGGATACGCGGTATTAAAGTGCATCATGGCAGAGAGCACGTATGGCTCGCCCATACCGCCGTCACCCAGGGTGAAGGGGAACAGCTTGCCCGGATGGAGGTAGGCCCCGGCCATGGCGAAGTGCTGGCCCTGTCCCAGCGGACCGGCCGGGGCCAGCAAACCGGGTATGGCGCCGGAGAGGTGGCCCAGCAGCCCGTCGCGCTCGCGGAAACGCGCCATCAATTGCTCGACATTGACGATGCCCATGTCCTCGAGTGACCCGTCCAGGAACATGGCACTGTAAAAACCCGGGGCATGGTGACCCACTTCGGTCACGATATTGGTGTGCCCGAGCATGACCAGCGCGGCGTAGGCCTCGGCACTGCTGGCAAACCCACCGGGATGACCGGAGGCCTTGGCGCCGCAGGTCTGCAGGGTGAGATACCGCAGGGCGTCGGCGGCGAGCAGGGTCTGGTAGACGGCCGCGTCGTCGAACCGGGAAATCCGGGTCTGGCCTTCGGTAATGACCGCCGCGGCGGTCAGGGTGGTGAATTCGGGCGAGGCTTCTCCAAGATAACGAATACCCTGGGTGAACGCCGGTGGTGTTTGTACCTGCATTGACTCTTGGGCCACGGTGCTCATGATCAGTCTCCTTCGCTGCGTCGTTGGCGTGCGCGGTGCACGCGAGAATACGTTCAGGCCCAAGACTATGTCAGTTTTTGAATTCCACATAGAAGAATCGTTTCCACGATATGGAATATCTGCTAAGATGTGTTGCAGGATTGGCGTAACTGTCTGATCTGAAGGCATTTCACAAAATGATCCGTCTTTCATTGGACTCCATGACCCATGATAAAGACCACCGTGGCTGAACAAAAAAGCGCGATTCAGGTGATTGATCGCATGTCCGCGCTGCTCGACGCCATCGCCCGCTATCCTCGCGCGGTGAGCCTCAAGGCCCTGGCGGCCGAAACGGGTCTGCCGGCCTCCACCGCCTTCCGCATCCTGAGCGCCATGGTCGAACATCGCTTCGTCGAACGCGACGCTGCCGGGAAATATCACCTGGGGACCAAACTGTTGCGGCTCGGCAGCCGCGTGCATTCGAAGATTGACCTGCGCGCCGAGGCCAAGCCCCTCCTCGAGGCCCTGCGCGATCGACTGGGAGAGACCATCAATCTTACCGTGCGCGAGGGCGACGAGGTCGTCTATATCGAGAAGGCAACGCCGGACCGCATGATGCACGTGCAACAGCTGATCGGCAGTCGCGCGCCGCTGCACGTGACCGCGGTCGGCAAATTGATGCTGGCTGTCGGTGGGGAGGCCGAATGCCGCGGCTACGCGGCCCGCACCAACCTGCCCGCCTACACGCGTAACACCATTACGCGCCTGCAGGACTTGTTGAAGGAAGCAAAGAGACTGCGCCAGCGGGGCTTTGCCTACGACAACGAGGAAGCGGAGATCGGCGTGGGCTGTATCGGCGTGCTGATCTACGACGGAACAGGCAGTGTGATCGGCGGATTATCCGTGTCCGCGCCGATCGAACGCAGGGAAGAGGACTGGATACCGGTGATCATCGAGGTCGGCCGGCAGTTGTCCGAGCAACTTGGATACCGGCTGGATTGAACGGACACGCCTCACCCGCCCGCTTGCCTTTACTGAAACCG
This sequence comes from Acidiferrobacterales bacterium, assembly GCA_947258385.1. GTDB lineage: Bacteria > Pseudomonadota > Gammaproteobacteria > Acidiferrobacterales > SZUA-150 > CAMYII01. Next base: position 29,943 of record CAMYII010000014.1, on the reverse strand, counting down.
GCCGCTGTGCCTGCCAAGGCAAGGGAGGACACCGAGCACTGGGTCTGCCTCGTGACCAAATACCAGGTTCTTATTTCACCAGGCACAGCTCGCCCGATATCCTGCCGTCAAAACCGCTGCCGTCGGCATAGGAATCACCTGAGATAAACAGTACACCGCTGGCGTACGCGAATATACCCGTGCCGCCGATGACGCGGTCGAGCTCGGTGAACTTACCGGCCGCCTGGTCGAACACGCCGACATCGCTGATCTCGAGCGCGCCGTGCCGGGTGGTAACGATCAACTCACCGTTGTAAGACAGGGTGCTGTCCGCTTCCACGCCGTACATGCCGGCGGCCGGCGCCGCCGCCAGCGCGGTGAAGCGCGTACTGCCGTTGAGCAGCCCGCCCTCGGTAATCGTCCCCGCCGTGCACAGACCCACCGGGCTGCTGCAATCCTCGGCCACGAACGATGCCTCGATCCTTGCATGTACCGGCAGGCACAACGGCGTCGTCGCGCTTGCGCTACCGGATGCCGGTGACAGAATCGCCAGCAACAGAAAAAACCGACAAAACGCTTTGTGAAATCGATGACCTGTCACCGGATAGTGCGCTGCATGCATCACTGCACCTCCCCCGATTAATGGTTATACAAATCTGGCCGGCCTCATTTTACACACTTGCCCCGATCCCGGTTAAGCGCCCCATCACCGCCGCGATACTGATAATGGCAATACCGCCGCGCCCGCTGGCGTTCCGCCGATTATCGAAACCATTGGCAACCATCGCCCTGCAATCCTCTTGTCAGGTGGCTTGCCATTATCGGGATCTGTCGACCCTGCACAGTCGTCATGGCTCGGCGCTACGGCGACGGCCGTCAAATGTCCGGGACAAGCGGGTCGGCAATGGTCCACCAAACGGGCTTTCGCATCATCGTCCGGCCGCTGCCTGAACGCAATTTTGTTCGGTTTCAATCGGTTACACGGCCTCTATCGCTGCGGTTCCGCCTCACTGGACGGGGGCGTGTCAAAATAGTATTTTAGTATTCAGTAATATTCTTATATAACCTCACTCAGAGAATGGAAACGCAGCCCTGCCTTTTCCACTACGCACCCGGAACTCAAACCTATGCCATACGGGGAACAGTCATGAGTCATTTACTCTCCTTGCGTCGACCCGTGCTGACGCTTGTTTTAATATTTTCTTTTTTTTATACGCCCTTCTCCCTGGCGGGCAAGACGGTGCCGACCCTGGCCACGCAGTTGAGCGAGCTGGTGACCCAGGGACAGGCGGTCGATGCCGAGCTCGCGGGCATGTCCCTCACCGCGCAGAACAGCTGCACGGAGCTGGGCAGCGCCAATACCTCCGTGGGGGATTGGCTCGCGGCCATTGAAACGGTGTACGCCGGGATCACTGCGGCCTTGAGCATCGACAGTGTAAGCCTCACCTCGCTGGATGATCTGTCCAATCTCGCGCTCAGCGTTGCCGGCCACGCCGAGTCCCTGTCCCGCGATCTCAACAGCATTGCCGCCGTCGCCGAGCTGGTCGAATACGACGCGAGCCTCGCGGCCATGCTGCGCCTGTCCGACGACATCGGCACCATGGCCGATCGCATCGGCGAAATGGCCGATCGCATCCTGGTCATGGCCGACAACATCGGCCTGATGGCCGACCGCATCCTCATCACCCAGCAATTGCAGAGCAACAACCTGGTGCTGACGCAGAACGCCATTCTCGCCACCCAACAGAACATGATCACCTTGAGCGACACCGTCGACACCGCGGCCTACAACGCCACGCTGACGAGCCTCCTGACACAGGCCAACGCCCTGTCCGTCACGATGGCGGGCGTCACGCTCACGGAGACCACGATGGACACCGAGCTGGCCGGTATCGAAGCCGATGTGACCCTGTATCTGAACCAGATGGTGGACCTCTACACCCGCGCGACCCAGGACAGCGCCATCGCCAGTCAATACACCGATGGCAATACCCTGCTCTGGGCCGGCGACCTGTCCAACATCCATAAAGCGCTCGCGCTTTCGCTCGAGACCTATGCCAATACCATCAACGGCCTGGCGCCGCTGACCGCCACCCCAGTGTTGTCGGACGCCACCGCCAGCATGCTGCGCCTGACGCGCGACATCGGCATCATGTCCGACCGCATCGTGGAGATGGTGGACCGTATCGTCGTGATGGCGGACAACATCGGCATCATGGCGGGGCGGATTGTCGAGACGCAGACCCTCCAGCAGGCCAATATCGAGCTGACCCAGGCCTCACTGCTGACCGCGACCCGTGTCACGGTGAATGTGATTTCGGCTTACGGCCTGTAAGTCCTCCCTGTTAAAAGACAAGATTGGAGAATTTGGCAATGAATACTTTCATGCAAAAAAAGGCGGCCGGCCTGTTCGCACTGATGCTCGGTCTACTGCTCGTGCACCCGGTCCTGGCCGGCAAGCCGGCGGCCGCCTCACCCCTGGCCACGGACCTGCAGGCCCTGGTGACCGAAGGCAATACCCTCAACAGCCAGTTGGCGGGCATCACGCTGGCGGCGGACACCCTGTGCGGTGATCTGTTGCACGCCAATCAAGCGGCCAATGACTATATCAACAACATCACGGCCGTGGAGGCCGGTCTATCGGCCCCGTTGTCGCTGGACGCGGATGTCCTGCAGGCGCTGGAGGATCTGAGCGCGGTATTCGTCAGCCTGGGAAGTGAGGCCGTGCGCCTGTCCACCGATCTCAATACGCTTTCACGCACGGCGGAGCAGATCAACATCGCTGAGGGCATTTCGGCGATGCTGCGCCTGTCCGATGACATCGGTGTCATGGCCGACCGCATCGGCGAGATGGCCGACAACATTCTGGTCATGGCCGACAACATCGGCATCATGGCGGACCGCATTCTGCTGACCCAGCAGATCCAGAACGAGAACGTGGCCCTGACCCAGGCCTCCATCCTGACCACGCAACAGAACGTGATCGCCCTGGTGTCGGTGGTCGACACCGCGGCCTACAACACGGACTTGAGCAGCCTGCTCAACAGCACCAGCCTGCTCTCGTTCGACATGAACACCGTGGTGCTGACGGCGTTGAATATGGCCCGCGAGTTGGCGCGTATCGAAACCGATGTCACAGCCCTGAAGGACCAGATCATCGCCACCGATAACGCCATGAGCGTGGATGCGGCCAACAACACCCTGACCGTCGACCAGACCTCGCTGGCGACCTTGATGGATTTGAGCGGCAAGACCGTTTCGCTTGCGACCGCGCTCGAAGGCTATGGCATTGCCATCGACGGTCTGGCCGCCATCACCTCGACACCGACGCTGTACGATGCCATGGGCAGCATGCTGCACCTATCCGAGGATATCGGCATCATGGCAAACCGCATCGGCGAGATGGCGGATCAGATCCTGGCAATGGCGGACAATATCGGGGTTCAGGCCGATCAGATCGTGCTGACCCAGCAACTGCAGAACACCAATGTCGCCGCTACTCAGGCCGCCATTCTCGCGGCCCAGCAAATCACCATCGCAATCATTGCCGCCTACGCGCTGTAACCGGTGAATGGCATCGCACCGCGCAAGGCGGCGAGCACGGAAGCGGCCCGGTCAACCCGGGCCGCTCTTCTCGCTTTAGTTGGACCGCGCACCCCCATTACCGCGCGTATCGGCACTTGATGGTTTCGCCAATACGGCCAACACATCCCGATTGCTCGCGTGTCTTCGTTGTCGTTGACTCCCTCTTGCCGAAACGGTACGAGTGGCTTGCGATTCATCTTTCCCCGGATCGAATCACCTCACAGTTCTTATCCCTTTTTGGGCCGCGGGACGCTCCTCGTGATGCTATGCGCTGCCGAACATATAAGGCACTATGTGTTCTAAGGCTATGTTGAACTGGAGCACACCATGCAGCCACTCGCTCGAACACTGCTGATCGGCGCGGCCCTCGTTGTTTGCGCCGCGGCCGGCGCCGCGGCCCCGCCGCCCACGGGCGTTGTCGTGGCCGAGGTCAAACTGGATCGCTTCGCCGATCGCGTGGAGGCGCTGGGCACGCTGCGGGCCAAGGAGTCGGTGGCGCTCACCGCCGCGGTCACCGAAACCGTGACCGCCATCCACTTCGACGACGGCGAACGCGTGGAGGCGGGCCAGGTACTGGTCGAGATGACCCGCGGCGAGGAGCGCGCCTTGCTCGAGGAGGCGCGGGCGACAGTGGACGAGGCCCACGCCCAATACAAACGCATCAAGTCGCTGGTGGCACAGGGCAAGGCCGCCAAGTCGCTGCTGGACCAGCAGCGCCGTGAATGGAAAACCGCGCGGGCACGCCTGACCGCCGTCGAGTCGCGGCTCGCCGACCGGCTGGTGCGCGCCCCGTTCGCGGGCGTGGTCGGCCTGCGCAATATCAGCCTGGGGGCGCTGGTCGCACCCGGCGATCTGATCATCACGCTCGACGACGACAGCATGATGAAACTGGATTTCGCGGTGCCGAGCACGTATCTGGGGACGCTCGCCCCGGGGCTTGCGATCGTGGCCAGCGCCCGGGCCTACGGGGAGCGCGAGTTCAAGGGCGAAGTCAAGAGCATCGACAGCCGCGTGGACCCGGTGACCCGCTCGGTCATGGTGCGCGCGATGCTACCCAATCCCGACCGGGCGCTCAAGCCCGGCATGCTGATGCAGGTGGAACTGCTCAAGAACCCGCGGCAGGCGCTGGTGATCCCGGAGGATGCCCTGGTGCCGCAGGGCGACAAACAGTATGTCCTGGTGGTGAACGAGGCGGACGGCAACAAGGTCGTGCGGCGTGAGGTGCGCATCGGCGCGCGGCGCCCGGGCGAGGTGGAAGTGCTGCACGGGCTTGCCCAGGGCGAGAAGGTCATCACCGACGGCACGATCAAGGTGCGCCCCGACCAGCCGGTCGCCGTTCGCGCAGTGAGCGACGGCTCCCGTTCGCTGCGCGAGGTCCTTGACTCCACACCCAAGAACAAGGACGCGCCTGCAAAATGATCCTGTCCGACATTTCCGTCACGCGGCCGGTCTTCGCCTCGGTCCTCTCACTGCTGCTCATCGCCTTCGGGCTGGTGGCGTTCGACCGCCTGCCGCTGCGTGAATACCCCGACATCGATCCGCCCGTGGTTTCCGTTGTGACCATCTACCCCGGGGCGGCTGCCTCCGTCGTCGAGACCCGCATCACCGAGCTCATCGAGGACCGCATCGCCGGGGTGGAAGGCATCCGCCTCATCGAGTCCACCAGCGAGGACGGCCGCTCCGCCATCTCCGTGGAGTTCGACGTGGGGCGCGATGTCGATGCCGCGGCCAACGACATTCGCGACCGGGTATCGGCGCTGCTCGCCGACCTGCCGGACGAGGCCGACCCGCCCGAGATCCAGAAGGTCGACAGCAACGAGGACGTAATCATGTGGCTGAACCTCGCCAGCGAGCGCATGAGCGTCCCGGAGCTGACCGACTATGCCCAGCGCTACCTGGTCGACCGCTTCTCGGTGCTCGACGGCGTGGCGCGGGTGCGCGTGGGCGGCGGGCAGATCTACGCCATGCGCGTCTGGCTCGACCGGCACGAGCTGGCCGCCCGCGGGCTGACGGTCGCCGATGTCGAGAACGCCCTGCGGGCCGAGAACCTGGAGCTGCCGGCCGGCAGCATCGACTCGGCGGACCGCCAGTTCACCGTGCGGGTACAGCGCGCATTTCGTACCGCTGAGGACTTCGCCCGCCTGGTGCTTGCGCGCGGTGAGGACGGCTACCTCGTGCGCCTCGGCGACGTGGCGCGGGTGGAGCGCGGCGCGGCGGAGGACCGCCTGTTCTTCCGCGGCAACGGCGTGCCCATGGTCGGCATCGGCATCATCAAGCAATCCACCGCCAACACCCTGGCGGTCGCCCGCGCCGCCAAAAAAGAAGCGGCCCGTGTGAATCCCACACTGCCCCAAGGCATGGCCATAGAGCAGAGTTACGACACCTCGGTATTCATTGAGGGCGCCATCTTTGAGGTCTACAAGACTTTATTCATCGCCATTGTGCTGGTCATCGGGGTCATCTACCTGTTCCTGGGCAGCGCGCGGGCCACGCTGGTGCCGGCGGTCACCGTCCCGGTGTCGCTGGTCGCCACCTTCCTGGTACTGTTAATGCTGGATTTTTCCGTCAACATTCTCACGCTGTTGGCCCTGGTGCTGGCCATCGGCCTGGTGGTGGATGATGCCATCGTGGTGCTGGAGAACATCCACCGCCGCATGGAGGAGTACGGCGAGACGCGTCTGGTGGCGGCCTTCCGCGGCACCCGCCAGGTGGGCTTTGCCGTCATCGCCACCACCATCGTGCTGGTGGCGGTGTTCGTGCCCATCGCCTTCCTGCAGGGCGACGTCGGACGGTTGTTCTCCGAATTCGCGCTCACCATGGCGGCCGCGGTCGGCTTCTCCAGCTTCGTCGCCCTGTCGCTTTCCCCCATGTTGGCCTCCAAGATCCTGCCCGAGGTCAGCCGCGAAGGCCGAGTCACCCATGCCGTGGACGCGGCGTTCGGCAAGATCCGGCGCACTTACCACGGCCTGCTGCGGCGGGCACTGCGCCGCGCCTGGGTCGTGGGCCTGGTCTTCCTGCTCATCGTGGCGGGCTCGGCGCTGTTGCTGCGGGCGATACCCGGGGAGTACGCGCCGAAGGAAGACCGCGGCGCCTTCTTTGTCATCGTCAACGGCCCCGAGGGGTCTTCCTATCAATTCATCGCCGAATACATGGACGAGGTCGAGCGGCGGTTGATGCCCTTGGTGGAAAGCGGCGAGGTCACGCGCCTGCTGGTGCGCGCGCCGCGCGCCTTCGGCAACTACGAGATCTTCAATACCGGGATCGTCATTGTCTTGCTCAACGACTGGGGCGAGCGGCGCCCGGCCTGGGCCGTCATGGATGAGGTGCGCGAGCGTCTCGGCGACCTGCCCGGGGTACGCGCCTTCCCGGTGATGCGCCAGGGCTTCGGCGCCCGTATCCAGAAACCGGTGCAGTTCGTCATCGGCGGGGGCACCTATGAGGAGCTGGCCGGGTGGCGCGACACCCTGCTCGCGAAGATCAACGAGAACAACCCAGGCCTCACAGGCGTCGACTGGGATTACAAGGAAACCAAACCCCAGCTGCAGGTCGTCATCGACTACGACCGAGCCGCCGAGCTGGGCGTCACCGTCGGCGGCATCGGCCGGACGCTGGAGACCATGCTCGGCTCGCGGCGCGTGACCACCTACATCGACGCCGGCGAGGAATACGACGTGATCCTCGAGGGCGAGCGCCACACCCAGCGCACGCCCACCAACCTGGAGAACATCTATGTGCGCTCGGAACGCACGGACAAGCTCATTCCGTTATCGAACCTGGTGCGCCTGGAGGAGTTCGCCGACTCGCTGAGACTCAATCGCTACAACCGCGTGCGCGCCGTCACCATCCAGGCCAATCTCGCCGACGGCCTGGCCCTGGGGGAGGCGCTCGCCTATCTGGAGGGCCTGGTGCGCGAGCACCTCCCTGGCAATGTCATCATCGACTACAAAGGCCCGTCCCGGGACTACAAATTCGCCGGCGAATCCCTGCTGTTCGTGTTCCTGTTGGGAATCGTGGTGGTATTCCTGGTGCTCGCCGCCCAGTTCGAGAGCTGGCTGCATCCGCTGGTCATCATGCTGACCGTGCCGCTGGCCATGGCCGGGGCCCTGCTTGGCCTCGCCTTGACGGGTCAGACGCTGAATCTCTACAGCCAGATTGGGCTGATCATGCTGGTGGGCCTGGCCGCCAAGAACGGTATTCTGATCGTGGAGTTCGCCAACCAGCTGCGCGACGCCGGCAAGCCCTTCCATGACGCCTTGATGGAGGCGGCCGAGGTGCGCCTGCGGCCCATCGTCATGACCGGTATCACCACGGCCGCCGGTTCCGTGCCCTTGTTGCTGTCCTCGGGCGCGGGCACCGAGACCCGCATCGTCATCGGCACCGTTATTTTCTCCGGCGTGCTGGCCGCCACCCTGTTCACGCTCTTCGTCGTGCCCGTCGCCTACGACGTGCTGGCGCGGCGCACAGGCTCCCCGCGCGAAACCCGACGGCGGCTCGACGCGGAAATGGCGCCGGAACCCGACCGCCGCGACGACGAAGGTGAAGGCCCCAGGCCGGTGCGGAAAATCGCGGGTTAGCAGGCCATTCCTTCAGCGATCCATTCCGAAGCAAACAGCATTCTGATGTCACCAATCTTCTGCGCCTGCCACTGGTGAATGAGCTTATGTTTGAGGTAATGGTCCACCCAACCGCGCGGGCCGATGACCGTTCCGGTCTTTCCGAGTGTCTGGGCCGCGGCATTTAACGGTTTGTTCGATGAAACCCTGTCCCTCTTTGGATGCTCATCCAGTAAGCGATGGCCGGACACAGCATCCAGGGTATCAGGTAATAAACGCTCAAATACCAGAACTCCTGCAGGAAAGCCCATCCATACCCCAGATAAACGCCGCAGTAGAAATAGTCGTAGAACGACAGTGGGACGGTGATATAGAAAGCCAGCCAAAGTGACAGCGACATCCTGAACTTGGGTGGCGTGCGCCTCAATATCGAATATACCACGAACCCAAGCGGCACAAGAACCGCTGCGTCGAACACCAGCATGAACAAAAATGAATACTGCTGATAATAGTCGGGCAATCCAATAACCCAAAAGACTGCCCACGCAATGGTGACAACGGCAAGGATCTTTGCATGACCATGGACTTTCATGTTATCGCTGGTTCGGCGTAGAAAGGTGCAAGTAGCCGGCCAAACTTCAACCTGAGTGACTTTGGGAACCTCTGAAAAAGTCCCTCCATGGACTTATTCAGATCGCTTCGGCCCGGCACATGTCTGCTGTGCAGGACGCACGAATGCCGCGACGGCCAGGGATGGCCGAGAGCGGCCGGACCTTGCTCCATTTTTCAAACACTTACGTGTTAAAAAATGACGGCCCATCCCTGGACCGCAGGAAGCTCTGACTTAATCAGAGCTTCCTTTGCATTGTTATATTCCATGGTACAAATGTCCTTCAGCGCTCGCAGCCTGCCGTATCAGTGATATTGGCCTCGCAGCCCACTGAGTATGAATATTGTTGTTGAACCGACTAAACAAACTCAAAGCGTCAAAGCTAGGGGGGTCCCTCACCCGACGTCGCACAAGGCCCGGAACCGGTCGATTTCCCGCGCACCCTTACGGGCACGCATACGCTCGGCCTGAAAGCCCCCATCCCAGGGGTCATGGATATCAGAAAATATTGGCGTAGTCCGCCTCGACGCGTGCCAGGCTGAGCCGGTTGAGAAAATTGGAATAGCACATCCACGCGGCGAGCGCGTTCAGGTCGGCGAACTGGGGCGGGAGAAACGCCGGCGCTTTGACGATCCCCTCCTCGACCAGCTGGGCGAGGGTGCGCATGTCTTCCAACACAACCTTGCCACAGAACAGCAGCGGAATGCGGCTCAGCATGCCCTTGCGCACGGCGAGCTGGATGTAGTTATAGACCATGATGAAGCCTTTGTTGTAGACGAGGTCTTTGGTGAACGGCCCCAGCGTCGGCGTGCTTCCGCGATACACGCGCGCGGCGTTGGCGTAGCTCTCCTGCTCATTAAAACCCTGCTCGCGGAAGAATCCGAACACGTCAAGGAAGGTCGCACCCTGCTCGGCCATGGCCACGGCGCGGATGCGGTTCGCCAGCCGGCGCAGGCGAAACGGATAAGAGCCGAAGGCCAGGACTTCCATGAGAATGGCCAGGCCTTCCTGGGTGATGACCGAAGACGGCGGTCCTTTCGACAGAAACGTACAGATGGGCTGGCTTTTGCCGTTGAGCGTGGTGCCCAGATGCACCCAGCCTTCGTGGATCTCGAGAATCCGCAGGTCACGCTCATTGAACATGGCATCGGCGCGAATCTTGATGTAATCGGCCCCGGCGGCGGCATCGGCAATGATTCCGTCGCTGATCTTGACGGTCAGGGTGTTGCCGGTTTGATGAAACGCCTGGTCCAGCCGCTCCTGCAAGATGGCAACCGCCGCCTCGGCGCCGATGTCGCGCGGCTCGGTGCGCAGCATCAGATCGCGGTCGATGTTGGCGAGCGTCTCGGCCATCATGTCGCCGAGGTCCACCAGCGTGGGATCACCCGCGTGGAAGACATCCCCCGAGGAACCATAGAGCTCCTCGGAGATACTCGCGAACTCTTCGGTACCCCGCGCCTCGAGCATGCGCACCACCATCTGGTACTCGCGGCACATGCGCTGCATGATCTGGCCCACCGGATTGAACTGTCCGAGCCGGCGGACGATATCGCGTTCGATGGCGTAGAACTGCTGGCGCTTCTCCGCGGCGTCGAAGCCCAGCGGCCGTGCCGCGTAGTAGTCGCGATCGACCGTCGGCTGTTGCTTGCAACCACCGGCGAAAAAGGCATCCCTGACACCCGCATCCCATTTGATCGCATCCAGGACCCGGATGGGCTGCTGTGCCTCCACGATGCGGTCGGAGAGCTCGCGTATGGTCTGGTGGTAGATCTGGTTCGATGGATTTGCGCTCACGGGTACCTCGCCCCGGGCTGAAAACACCTCTATCATCAGGCCCGGCCGGCGCTTTGGCAAGCGCTGCGACTGGATTTTATCCGCGGCTGCATTGGTACGTTCACCAGTTGATGCAAACGCTCCCCGCCGTTTCCTTCAGACCCGCGAAGAGCCACCCAAACACCCCGGGCTTGGCGCCGCGCAGATGGCGGCAGCGACCACACGGTTCGCCTGGCACAACAAAAAAGGCCCCACTGATCGGGGGGCCCTCACTTGAAATCTGCTAGTGCAGGATTTAATGCTTAGACCGGCCGGACATTCTCCGCTGACGGACCCTTCGGGCCCTGCGTGATGTCAAATTCCACCTTCTGGCCCTCGGTCAGGGACTTGAAGCCACCACCCTGGATCGCCGAATGATGCACGAATACATCCTTGCTGCCATCCTGCGGCGTAATAAAGCCAAAGCCCTTGCTATCGTTGAACCACTTTACTGTTCCTGTACTCACGGAAATACCCCTGTCTGTTTGAATTGCGATGTTGCAGGTCATTCTTAGCAGTAAAATTGCGGGAGTAGCTACCAAAAAAACTGGAGAACCTTCCGAACCAACCACAAGAACAGCACTGCTACGCGGGAACTATACACAGATCTCACCCAAAATCCACGACTAATTTTAGATCGCCGGCCGGGGACGCGGCGCGAGCCCTGGCCCGCTCAAGGGGCACCACAGCCACTGCCCGATGTGCCGACGGAAGAAACCCACCCGTCTTCGGCGTCAAAGACGGTTGACCCTACTGCCCATCAGGTTTTCGCTTTCGTGTCGCCGCCCCCGGCGGTGCTCAGACCCGCTGTGACCGCAAAGCGCATGGCGTCTTCGAGTGACATCTCGACCGGCTGCAGGGCGGAGCGCGGCACCAGCACCGTGTAGCCGCCAATCTGATAACTCATCGGCAGGTACACGGCGGCGGCGTCCGCTTCGGCAAGCCCCTTGGGCAGATCCTGCAGATCATCGCGGGTAATGAACCCAAGGAGCCGCATATCGGTCTCGCCGATGCGCACCGCGACAACCTGCTGCAGCCCCTTCTCCCGCGGCGCCGCGACAAAACTGAGCAGATCCCGGAACGCCCCGTAGATTGACTTGATCAGCGGCAGGCGGTAGAGCAACCGCTCCCACCAGGAAAAAATTGTCCGCGCGAGCCAGGTGTGCATCAGCAGACCGACCGCGAAGATAATTGCCGCCCCTAACGCGACACCGAGCCCCGGCCAGTAGAGACGGTCTGACAGCACCAGCCGCAGCCCGGCACCGAGGATCGACTCGGCGCCGCTCGCGAGCCAATAAACCAGATAGAGGGTGGCCACAACCGGGAGGACAGTGGCCAGACCGGTCAGGAACGTGCGGGTGATGTGTCTCATCCGGATTCTCCTTTAAGCCGCGAAGCGCCCAGATTAAACCGATTAACCCGCGCGGCGCCACCTATCACAGAGCGCCGGGAGCGCGTTCTCGTAATCGAACGATTACTATTAAAGAATGTACCCAGTGACCACCGGCTTTTCTGGGCATCGCGTCCTTACTTGACAGGTGGTGGTTTTTACTCTTTTGAGTACACCTGCAGATGGTTCTAGCGCACGATCGCGTAATAAATGACGTAAAACCACGAGAGGACACCGCGGATAATAGCCCATAGGATAGACTTGTTGACCGACCAGGATATCGCGATCGCGAGCGCGGTACCAAACCCGATTCCGGATCGCGCGATCTCGCCCCGGTACATATAGATCTTGCTTTGTGTCATAGCAGTCTCCTTGTTGCAAATAGACCTTTGAGGTCACCCTCAACTCAACCAACCGAACCACATTGGCAGCGTCAGCAGGCTCAGTACCGTGGTCACGGTTACCGCCGCCGCATACAGACCCACGTCGAGCTGGAAGCGGTCGCAGAGCACGATGCCGATCACCATGCTGGGCATGGCCGCCTCCATCACCACCGCGGCCTTCAAATCACCGGTAAGCCCGAGCGTGGTGACAACAAGCAAAACAAACGCCGGGATGACGAACAGACGCAACAGCACTACCGGCACGAGACTCGGCAATAACCGCCACCGCGATTGCTGCCATTCGAGGCTGAGCCCGAGTGAAAACAGCATCAGCGGCACCACACCACGCTCCAGCAGACTCAGCAGTCCTTCCAACACCGCGGGCATCGGAACCGCGAAGCCATTGAGCGCGACTGCAAGCACCGCGGCCCACATTGCCGGGATGCGTAGCAAACCGTAGGCAAGTGACCGGCGCCCCCCTTCGGCCGAACCCAATCTCGCCGCCATCAACACGCCGGCGGTGAACAGCAGCGGCGTGCAGGCGAACAGATCGTACTGAATCGCCACGCTGCGCGCCCACGGACCGAACGTCGCCTCGAGCACTGGCAGACCGAGGTAGGTCGTATTGGGGAAGGCAATGGCAAGAATAATCGCGCCGGCTTCCTGCGAACTGTTCCTGCACAACCGGCAGGACAGAAAGCCGAATGCAAATCCCGCGGCAATACCGGCAGCCGCCGCAGCGGCTATGAGAAGGGACGTCTCGCCGAGCTCGGCCTGCCACAATACGGACAGCACCAGCGCCGGCAACAGCAGATAATAGACCAGCGAGGTCAGTACCTTGCGTGTCTGTACCGGCGCAAGCCCGTCCGGCTGCAGTATCCGCCAGCCGATCCCGCACAGTATCAATCCGGTCATCTGGAACAGCACATTCAGCATGGCTCACGCTCACAGATGCTCTATTCGAGCTTATCGCATTTCGGAAGATTGTAACGGCAGCAGGAATATCGTAAAGACTTTCAGAAAAAAAAGACAACCATTTATCACCAGCTTCAGTTTCTGCCGCGTTGCCAATCGTTGACTTTTGGTTTTAAGGACGGCGGCGGGTGATACTACCAGACAATGACCGATGCCATCGACAATGACGGTGATATGCTGAAAGTCCTGGACGTGCCGGCGCAGAAAGTGGGCATCCTGAGCATCTGATTGGCTACGGTGACCTAACTACGCCAGTTGCATGGGCCTAAAATAGCATTGCCGGGGCAGGCGGGCGGTCCACAGCTCGTAGCGCCTGCCTGTCCTCCGCCCCGGGGGCCAGGGTGTCTTCCGGCCCACAAAAAAAACGCGGCCCCTGTATGACCCAAGGCCGCTTTTTGATGCATCCGTTCTGCCGGGCGTTACAGTAAACCGACCCCGACTTCGGTTCGTTAACTCATTCTTGTCTGGCCCCTTCCCGAGACGACGATTTCTTTGACGCTTCCCTGGGTGGACTAAAACGTTCGAGCGTTGCTCTTCATTTGGATTTCCAGATCCAAGGTAATCCATGAGTTCGGACCGAACTTGCTGTACGTACTGATCCAGCTACAGACAGTATGTTTGCCTGGTTCCTTTAACATCTCGGCAAAATTCACTTCTGACGTCGCCTTGCCTTTCAGTGATATGGGAAAGCGTTTCAACGGCAGTTCCCAGACCTTTGTTTGCTTTGTCCCGATTGTACCGTCGCCGCGGTATTGTCCCTCGGCTACTTTGGACACGCCGATATAACCACCTATGCCGTCGATCTCGAACCACACCGCCCGCAGATACTGATCATCGTCGTTATAGGCCTCGAGCTGCATGGTGATATCCCGCAGGTGTTCCCCGCTCGCGAGGGGCAATTCGAAGGCGATACAGGCCTTTCTGTCGTTTCGATAGGCCGTCTGCCGGTCGAACAAGCGTATCCGTCTGATCACTTCGGTGGTCACAGGTAACACTACGCTCTTGGCATTGACCTCGTCACCCGCGTTATAAAGCGAGCCGGAAACGGTATCGCCCATGGCCTGTCCCGCCTGTCCAACCGCAACAAGCATCAGGACACTCATCAGGACACTATAAAGACTTTTCCGCTTCATTCGTAGACCTCCTCTTTATAATCTTCTGATCCGCCCAACGCCACCAGCCGAAAACAAAGATATCAACCCCTAGTGACCGAAGTTAATCTGTGTTTGACGCACCAGACTTATAGTATAAGTCGCATTGTCGACCTGGAAATAACTAATGTTGCGTTATTTCATTCCCACGATGAATTCTGATCAACCCATCTAATCGCTGCCCAATACCAGAGGCCGACAGGAAACATTATCGCCCCTAACAGTACATCTTTAGCAATTACGGCCAGAGGCAGGCATATCAGCCCGACAAGCATACAAACCCAAACAAAAATTAACGCAGCTTGTCTTGTCTTGATTCCCAAAAGACCCCAGTAAACCCAGCTTGGCATATTATCTTTTTTTTCCATAAACACTACCTCATTATGTTTCTTTCTTAAGGTGATCATTTTGGTCCTAAAAAGGCGCAATTAGGACTTAGTATTACCGAGGAATAGATAGGCTTTATATAGCTTGCCAACACCTGGCATGGCGCGACCGGCGCCATGTAAAGTATGACGGCGGGATTCCGTTTCTGCCGGCTCAAACGTACATTGAGATTCGGAGTCGGACCAACATAATATTCTCGCGAGCGTAGATCACAGCTATTGTCTTAAATGCACTACAACGGTGCCAGCGATCTTATCATGCCATCCTTGTTTTCTTTGATCCCAAGCGATCCAGATAATCCCAAGAAATAACGGTATAATAGATACAAAATACCCTAGATACCGTATCACAAGACGCAACGGAGTCGCTTTCTCTCCGGTCTTCGCATCAACGATTTTTATATGAAGCGCCATCTTTCCGGGCGTTGCTGATTTGGCGATCCAGAAGGCGAGTACCACCACCATCGGCAAAATCCACTCAACAATAACATCAAATACTAAGAACGCCGATCCTCCTTTTGAAAACTTACCACTCACGATACCATAAAACAAAATTCCATAGACAATCGTATAAAGCCATGCATAATCTATTATGGTTGCCGCAAAACGGGTCCAGAATCCTGCATATTTGAGACTTACCCCTTTTGCGCCATCGTCAGTCACTTCTTTTACTCCTTTTCGCCCCGGATCTAGTTAATTCAATGTCACCCTTCAGCGACTCGGATTGTCCGCGTCCGCTGGAAGAGCTGCGTAATGAGTGATGCTACTACGATATGTCTCATACCCCTCCCAGGCTATCGATAAACCGACTGTGTTACAGGTCACGAGTCAGAATCATACTTACCAGTTTATCCGCTCTTTCCCTGTTATCAAGATCTTCGTGGGGAATGCCAAAACGACAGTGGCAGTGTGGCACACCGATTGAGAACCGGCTCGGCCGGGAAATATTATGCCCGCCACCGGCCCGTAGTGTCTCCTTGCCGAAGTCCGTGGAACGGTCGTGGAGGCCCTCGAAATGCGGGACGCCGAGGAGCTCGGAGACGCTGAGCTCGAAGACATCGGCAAGTTTTTGTCCCGCACAAAGTGAAACGACAGATTGGAAATCCTAGCGCTTGTGGTGAACTGCCTTTGAGGTGCAGGATGCGCGCCCGACGAAAATCTCCCCTGGGGGAGCAGGAGCGGCGCGATCTGGCTGATGTAGGTGAGAAAACGTGGTGTGATCCCAAGTTATTACCACAAGATCGTAAAGGTACCTTGTGGAATGACAGTGAATCGACCCCATTTTTAAAAAACTGAAATTGATTTAGGTCAATGAAAACGCCTTCGATATTGTTACGGTTTATATGACTCGCTAAATGTGTCACGGATGTCTGGAGGGACCCAGGCTATGACCGCAGAGTCGAATCATCAAGGATTGTTGAGTCGCTCGCAGTGTTTCCCCCAACAGCCCTTACCTGCCCGTGCAGCGGTAACTTCAAGCACGATCGGGACAGGGAGTCACACCACTCGTAAATTTGAAAACCATAGTCCCGCTGTTGTTATCGGGACCGTTGTCGATACCTTCCGCGCCTTTTTCCTATCCATGATCCATTTACCCATGGGCATAGTTTCTGCCAACTCAGGAAAGCTAATTCCTGTCTATCATAATAAATGGTGAATTAATGCTTCCTTAGGGGGTAACAGGCGTTACATACCCACCTCATCCTTCAACCCAGTCAGGGAGGTCATGTTTCTATGTGTAAAAAAACATTGCTAATAATGCTAAGTGGCTGCTTTTTTTTGTTTTCGACAGTCAGTTATGCTGTGCCGGAAGTCACTGGCGAACCTGTCATCGTACAACATTTGGGTAAACTTGGATGGCCGCAAGATGATGTGGTGTCAACGCCGTATTTAACTCAAGTTCTGGCGAACGATATTAACGATTTACACGGTAAGCTGTCTTGTGAACTGATTATTTCGACTCCCGGCAACTACCATATGGCGTTAAAAGATGCCATGTTTGGTGAGCCTATTCTGGGACATGTCGGTTTGCTTGAACAAGCAACTACACTAAATCAGTTCAAAGTATCCATTTGTTGGTCAACGTCACCACCGGTATCAATTGATCAAATTGCCGCGGAGGCATTGCAATTTAAGAATATTAAAATGGTAGGCCGTCCGTCTTTGGTCATGGCTCCCGGTAAAGTGATGAATGACCTGGTGGCCAACGACATGGTGGATGAAACAACCCGCCAGCCTTTTTTGGTCAATCAAGGTAATGTGATTTTAATCCGGGGCGACAAAGCCGATATCATTAAGAATGTGTGTGACTTGGGTAACACTGGTATCCGTGTGGTGACACCCAACCCTGACTTAGAACCCGGGTCGTTTGGTAATTTCTCCAGTACCATATTTGACGTGGCCGATCAGAACAGCTTTGGCTGTATTGCAACCGATCTGTTCAATAGTATTTTTAACAAGCAGCATCTGGCCGATTTTGACTTGTCTGTTTTTAAGAATCCCTACAATATCGATGGCGTGTTATCGATCTTCGGTAGAGGTTCGGCACCACGAGGCACAGGGGCAAAGTGGGTCGCCTCTTCACGTATTATGCATCGCGATATTCCTTATGCGCTGTGTCATAACGAAGCGGACGCCGCGGTGATTTTCTACCACCAGGCAGTATATTTGAAGGCAACACTGGCCCCAACCGGTTGTCATCTGATAATAGTTCCCCTGGGTGGTACCGTAGAAGATCCACAACCCTTGCCTGGCAACAGGGTGGGCACCTTGCACATTGCCAAGGTCAAAGGTAGCTACGCAAAAAAAGTCAATGATGCCCGCGACAAAATTTACGATTTCCTCACCACCGATCCTATTTGGACGCAGATTCTGGAAGGACATGGTATGAGACGACCGTGAGCACGGTTTGTTAAAGACCGATACGACGATTGCATATCAGCATCTCGCATCGGTCTTTGCTTTGCTGAAACGGCGCTCGGTATTCAAATACCGGCGCCGTTTTATTTTTGTAGCGTATAACGCAATATTCGACTAGCAACGGCGGTTCGCGGCCCATGGTAGATCCGTGTGTTTGTCACGGATTGTCCAAGCGCTCACTTTGCTACAGGCCATGTTCATCGATGACCGGGTTACGCAGGACACCGATGCGGTCGATCTCGACCTCGATCACGTCGCCGGATTTCATCCACAGCGGCGGCTTGCGAGCAAAACCCACACCCGCGGGTGTGCCCGTGAAGACGACATCACCCGGTTCGAGCGTGCAGCACTCAGACAGCAGCGAGACCGCCTCGGCAACGCCGAATATCATGTTGCTGGTGTTGGAATCCTGCAGTACGCGGCCATTCAGACGTGCCTGGATTCGCAGCCCGGCCGCTCCAGGCGGAAGCTCGTCTGCACTCACAAAAAACGGGCCGAAGGCGCCGGTGGCGTCAAAGTTTTTGCCGAGCGTCCACTGCGTGGTATGGAACTGATAGTCTCGAACGGAGGTATCGTTAAAACAGGAGTATCCACCCACGTAGTCAAGCGCTTCCTCCGGTCGCACATGCCGCGCCTGCCTGCCGATAATAACCGCCAGCTCGGCTTCGTAGTCGAGTTGCTCGGAGTTGCGCGGGCGCACGATCGGCTGCCCGTGCCCGACAAACGAAGTACGGGAGCGCATGAAGACGGTGAGCGACTCTGGCCGCTCGAATCCTCCTTCGGCGGCATGGTCCGCGTAGTTCAACCCGAGACCGAGATACTTGCCGGCAGTTTCTATGGGGGGACAAACGCGCAGCGCCGCCAGTGGCAGCCGCATCGCCGAGGGTGTCCGCGCGATCTCGGCGATGCGCGCAAACACCGGCTTTCCGGCACACAGCAGCCCGACGAGGTCCTGCGGTAACGTTGGGTCAGCTAAGGCGAGGTCGATAACCTGGTCGCCGTCGACGACGCCAAGCGTCGGTTTACGGTCTTTCTCAAATGCCACTAGCCGCATGTCGCATCTCCTGCCTGCCCGATATTTGCTGTCACCGGGTGGTGACGGGTCAGAGGTACTTCTGGTGTCAGCCACCCAAGAACAGACGCCCGACTTCGGGGTGCCGTAACAACTCCTCGCCGGTGTCCGCCATGGCCACCGAACCCGAGACCAATACATAACCAATGTCAGCGAATTCGAGTCCCTTTTTGGCATTCTGCTCCACCATCACAATGGCCTTGCCTTCGCCGTGTTGCAACTCGGCAAGGATCTCAAAAATCATATCGATATAGCGGGGCTCCAGTCCGATCGAGGGTTCATCGACAAGTAACAGACGCGGGTCCATCACCAGTGCCCGGGAGATCTCCAGCAGCCGGCGTTCCCCTCCCGACAGGACCCGTGCCGGTTGGCGGCGGCGTCGTGCAAGGGGATCGTATCTGTCGAAGATCCGCTCCGCAGCCTGCTTGGCGTCACGCGGGTGATCCATCAAGTAGCCCCCCATACAGAGGTTTTCTTCCACCGACATATCAGGAAACACCGAGTTATCCTGCAGGATATAGGCGATACCGGCCCGCTTGAGCTTGTCGTTTGGGGACAGCTTAGTAATATCCTCGCCGTCTACCCTGATGCTGCCGCGACCAATGCGGGTAAACCCGTAAATGGAATGCAGAACTGTTGATTTACCCGCACCGTTGGGGCCAATCAGGCACAGGGATTGCCCGGGCGCGACTTGCAGATCCAACCCATGCAGGATTTCCATTTTTCCGTAGCCGGCATAAAGCCCGTCAATTTCAAGTAACGGCGCGCCGCCCGCCAGCTCAGCGATGCGCTCGACGCCGGGGCCTTGCTGTGCCAGCCGCGACGCTTCCCGGTCAACGTCATCCACCGAGATAATGTCGTCGCCCAAGCCAATGCCTGAGGCGGGCTGCTGTTCAGACCTCGACTCACCCCGCGTCATCAATGCGCTCCCAGGTAGGCGTCTACCACGCGCTGATCATTTTGTATCGTTTCCGGTTTACCCTCAGCCAGCAATTCGCCATGGGCCAAACAATAAATATACTCGGCCAGATCCATAATCACGCGCATATTGTGCTCGATCACCAGCAGCGTGATCCCCAACTCGGTACTAACCCGCCTTAGCCGGCTAATCAAGGCATTAATCAAAGTCGGATTAATACCGGCCGTAGGCTCATCCAGCAATAACATCCTGGGCCGGATCATCAGCGCCATGGCAAACTCCAGCAACTTCTGTTGGCCAAACGACAAGTCCCCGGCGAACAGATGGCGCTTGGCATACAGACCGACAAACTCCAGCAGTCCTTCGGCCCGTTCCGTGTCCTCGGCGGGAATTTTATTCATCACCAAACCCCAGCGCTGCAGAGTCTGCGGCACACTGATCTGCATGTTCTGCAGACAGCTCATCTTGCCGTAGATTCGGGTCTGCTGAAATGTGCGTATAAGACCCAGGCGTGCGATCTGAGGCACCCGCAGTCGTGAGATCTCACGCGCCAGAAACCTGATCGAACCCCCGTCGATCGGGTGGTAACCAACGATCGAATTAAAAAGGGTGGTCTTTCCCGAACCGTTAGGACCTATCAGCCCGATGATCTTTCCCTCGGGCACACTCAAACTGATGTCGCTGTTGGCGATGACCCCGCCGAAGGTCTTACGTACGCCTTTGACTTCCAGGATCCCCATCACTTCCCACCCTGTACCGGCTTCAAATCCTGCTGCACCTTGTGACCGAAGCGTTCGGGCCAGCGTTCGCGTGCCCAACCGAGAATACCAAGAGGAAAGAACACAACGATAATCACGATCAACAAGCCGAGCGCGACCCGCTGCCAGCCGAGCAAATACGTCCAGAAAAGCTGCTGCGTCACATGGAAAACCACGGCACCGATGACGGGGCCCCATAGCGTACCTTTGCCGCCGAGAATCGCCATCAGTATCATCCACACGCCGTAGGTGGCCCCTGTGAAGGCGACATCGCGAGGATCGATGAAACCGATCATGTTGCCAACGACAGCGCCTGTTAATCCGAGGAAAAACGCCGAGGTGCACCAGGCCGCGGTTTTGTACAAAGTGGTGTGAATACCCATGGCCTCGGCCTTGTCCTCGTCGTCGCGAATCGCGTTGATCGTGAGCCCGAAGCGCCCGGCATAGAGCCATCTGAGTACCGGGAACGTCATCGCCGCAATGGCGAACATCAGGTAGTAAAAGAAGGTCTCGCGGCCGCCGATCTCACCAGGGAAGAGCGGGGTGAGCAGTCCCGAACCCGCGCCGATATAGTCCCAGCCGCTGGCGAATTCGCCCGCCGCAATACCAAGACCCAGGGTGCCGATGGCAAAATAATGGCCACGCAATCCAAGCATGCCCGAACCAAGGACTGCTGCAAAACCGACCGCGACCATAGCGCCGGTCACCATACCCACATACAGCGCCGGAAAATAATCCAGACCTGAATCGCGCTGAACAATCGCACAGGCATACATGCCGACACCAAAGAACAGGATATTACCAAACGAGTTGTAGCCCATCTGACCACCCAGGATATCCCAGCTCAGGGCAAATACAATCATCACCCACAGAAACGCCATTTGCGTCTTAAACGCCGGTGCGAGTAACGGCGCAGCCAGTGCCAGTAATACGACACTCGCGTAAAACAGGGTGCGCATTATCGGGGTACTCATTGCAGATATCTCCGCTTCCGATGCAGCCAGGCATTACGCACGATCAGGATCACCACTAAGAGCGCAAACACGAATCCCGCCTGATACTCAGCGCCCATGATAAACCCGGCAAAGTTCTCGGCCGCGCCGAGCCCGAGCGCCGCGGTGAATACCGCGGCAATATTACCGAGCCCGGCAACCACGACGATCATAAAAGCTCGCGCCGTGTAGGGAAGACCAAGATAGGGATGGATGATCCAGGTCATCGCGACCAGCGCCCCGGCCGCGCCACAGATCGCCGCATTGAGGCTATACGTTGCGGCATAGACCCGGTTGGTATCAATACCCATTATGCGCGCGGCACGTGCATTCTGCGCAGTCGCCCGAATCGCGCGTCCTAAACGGGATTTTTTCAGGAACAGCATCAACAATCCGCCGGCCAATAGCGCCGCCACGAAAGCAACCACTTTGATCCACGCTACCGTTACCATACCGTCAAAAAGAAACAGGGTACCGAATCCGGATTCCGCTGTCCGAACATCCGCGCCAAAGACCTCGTTGGCAAGTTGTTGCAGCAGGATACTGAGTCCGAATGTCGCGAGCAGCGAGATAAATAGATCCTTATCAACAACCCGGAAGATAACAGCGCGGTAGAGCATCCAACCGAGAACAAAGAGCACGACCGCTGCCAGCGGCACGCCGAACAGGGGATGAACACCGGCCTGAGCGAGAAAGAACGCGACATAGCCTCCCAGCATGACGAATTCCCCCTGGGCGATATTAATCAAATTCATCACACCCCAGACCAGCGCCATGCCGTAGGCGGCAAGCGCGAAAATCGCACCAATAAGCAGCCCGTCCAATAACAACTGCACCGATAGGATTGGTGCATCGAAAAGAAGTTGAATACTATCCATGATACCTGGCTTTGCCCTTGTGACACGTTTAAGGTGGCACAAGGGCGAATCGATGACGCGACTAACGTTCGCTCCACTTCGGACGCGGATGGATCAGCGTAGAGGAGGCCCACTGCGTCGGCGCAACCACTTTGTATTCGCCTTTCTGGATCTGGTAGAGCACCATGGGCTTGGCGATATTCTTGCCGGTGACATCGAACTTGATATTGCCGTAGAACGTTTGCATATCCGTCGCAGCTATGGCATCCCGTACCTTCTTGGTGTCGAACGAACCCGCTCTTTGAAGCGCATCGACATACACCAACACCGCCGCCGTGGATTCCGCGGCCTGATAGGGCGGCGCATAGTTGAACTCCTTTTCAAACCGTTGCGCGTAGTCCTCCGCCGTTCCGAACCATTTATCCTTATAATTCAGGCTGCGGTCCCATTGCGAGGCGCAAAGGAAATACTCCGCGGCTGCGCCCAGTGTCTCCGCGATTTTGGCCGAATCGCAATGCGTCGTTGCGATCATCGGCACATCGATCTTCATCGCCGAGGTCTGGCGCACTGCCAAAGCGGCCCCTTTCGCATGACCCGACACCAAAAAGAGATCCGGCTTCAGCGCCTTGACCTTTGTCAACGTCGCGGCCATGTCATTCAATTCCGGTGGCAGTTTGTCATCGATGACAATCTTCATGCCGTGACGTTTTGCGTCCTCTACGACGCCTGCCCGGACATCCTGACTGAACGGATCGTTCTCAAAGGCCAGCGCGACTTTGAGTTGTGAGGCTTTTTTGCCCTGCTTTTTGGCCTCCAGGGCAGCGAGATTGACGGCCTCCTTCAGGTAGTACTCGGTCGTCGACAGCGTGGCGAAGAGATACTTGTAACCCTTGTTGAACAACGACAACGATGCCCCGTTACCCTCCACCATGGGAATCTTGTACTTCTCCGTCACCGGCGCGATGGCCTTGGTCAACCCTGAGCTGTAGGGCCCGAGCATGAACTTGACCTTATCCTGCGAGATCAGGCGTTCGGCCAATTGGGCGCCGTGGGCCGGGGTGGATTCATCATCATAGTAAATGATCTTGAGTTTGTAGGCCTTGCCGGCGACCTTGATGCCACCCATCTCATCGATACGCTTGACGGCCAACTCGTAACCGTCCTGCGTATTCTTGCCATTGGTCGAGTATTTGCCCGTCAAAGACACGGCCGCGCCGAGAACGATGGTGTCGCCCTCCACCTTGGCGTGGGCAGACCCGGCCGCGGCGAGAACCAGAACAATAACCATGAGCGCAACGGGGATTATATTTCTGCCAGTATTCAGCATGATACTCCTCCTTTCTCGCAGGTTGACGCGTTAGCGCATCCTTTCGTGGGGGGTACGTCCATCTACTGACTGGCTCGGGCAGCTTAGTTTAATACAATTTCCTCAGCCAGGCGAACACAGGTGAGGCGGATTGCACCAGCCACCGAGTAAATGGCTGCCCGGCCGAACGGGCTTGCCACCGATGGCAGGCCTAGGAGGTTCGAGCGGAACAGGAAAGTCAAAAAAATAAGGAGCTGAAACGGCTAATGTGCCCGGAGGAAATGCCCCTGGGGGTCCGCGGGCACGCCCGACGAACGTCCCGTTGGTGGGCAGGAGCGGCGAAGCGGATGTGGATTTCCTTCTTTTCGGGTGACATGGGGACCTCGTTCTTGTCGTGACAAAGTCTCTTTCGACCCACAAAGGATTTCCATTCGACCCTGACCGCGATTGGATATGTCACAGATTGCGTAGCACTGCATATTTCCTATACTAAACGCTATTAATGTATACAAAAAATACCGCATCGAGGGGCATAACCGGTGATACCTAAGAAGCTGGTGCTTGTTGTGCTGCTCATTTGTTACGCCAGCACCACAATGGCCGGGGAGCTCGATCAGTTCGAGGCCGAGGCGACGAAGCCCGCAGAAGACTCCACGTCGCGGAAACCCACCTCGAAACAAGATAAGCAGCTTGACGACGATAATAATGGCGAACGTGATACGTCCGACGATATCTCGGACGTCATTGTTGAAATGATTGCAGAGTTCGCTTTTTATGGCGTGGTATACGGCGGTGTATCGAGCTGGGAGAGGGTGCAGCCCTCAGGCCAGGCCAACGAAACTCAAACCCCGCGGCAGTTTGGCGACCCCGCCATCCCGTTTGCCAGGATTGATGTCAATTATCAGTCTGTCAGCTCCGATATCGATGCCCAGGACTCACGCGTGGAGCTTGGTTTTGGTCCTCTCGGTGTGCAGTATCGCAAAACTGAATATGATGAGGATAATCCGGACGATAGTCTTACTATTGAGCAGTGGCATGGCCTGTATCGCATGTCTCTCGGTGATTATTTGGAAATCGATCTGGGCTACGGGCGTTTTACCCTTGAAGGTAACGCCACGAGCAGGGGATCCTCGTTCACCCTGCCGGTGCTTTTCCGACCCACAGAGAATATCGGAATTGAGTGGCGGCCGACCTGGTCATCCATTAATGGAAGCGATATTAGCGACCATGACCTGGGTATCCATTTTCGCTACCAAATTGCAGCGCTGCGTGTCGGTTATCGTTGGTTGGAGGCCGGAGAGGCGGACTTGGACGGCCCCTATATCGGCCTGGCCATGCATTTCTAATTTTCAACCAAGAACCAACGTCCGTCAGCCAACCCATGTTAAGAGGGCAAATAAGCGCTGATGTGATCAAAAAATGGATTGGGTTTTTATCGGGCACAAAAGCTTAGTGTGGTTCGACCACGTGAATCAAGTTTCACTATCGGATTTAGTTCGCCGCAATACCGCTCACTCGTATTTTATGTCTGACTTCCTCTAACGTGACTGACCCAAAAAATTCGCCTTTGAGCAGCGTGCTTTTTAGTTTCCACAATACACTGACCGAAGATTCCCTCCTAATGCAGCCGATGTATTCAAAATCTTCAGATATACAAACAAGCAGTGGAAATTCGTTACATTGGCTCTCGAATCGATCCGGTGTAATTCTCAGCAATAACTCTGCAGTAAAATCTCGACTGAAAATCGAATAGTCGCGTCTGTTCGAACCACGGATGATATTCAGAAAGATAGGGCGTCCAATTTCCTCCAAACCGGCATCCAAGTAGTTACTTATGCACATGTTTTTCCTTTTACTGCTTAATTTAATCTAATTATGGTAAATCATCTGGGTGAACATCTTCATAATCCGGTTCAGGGTCTTGGCTGAATTTCACTGCCTCGATTGTCTCGTGTCCTTCTAACAGGGCTTTAGCAACGCGATGCATGCCGTCCATTACGCGACCGTCAGATGACAAGATGATTGGGAAGCCTAAATCCGCCTCCTGGATTAATCTTGCATGTTCCACAATGGCACGGCATGTCGGTTTATCGTTCCTATCACCAAACCAGAAATTCTCATCGATCTCTCGAATAGAATCGAGCTTCACTCGATGGCGTTCAAAATTCTCCGTCAATGCTGCCAGGCGATCGACGTCCCATGCATAATAACCCTGCTTGGACGGCCGAAAGTGATACTGTTTTCTCAATTTCGAATTATCCTGTATTGCTGTCGTCGTCGGAAGTAACCGGCGGCAAACTCAGATCGGAGCGATGAGTTTGACGTTTGGTTGATTGATTTGTTAGGCATTTACCTGCAAATCTGTAATTTCCACAGTATTCCCAAAGGGATCATCAATGAATAGCTTGTAAGATCCATCGATATACTTCTGAGATTCACTCATTTTTTCATAACCACTATTCTTGATATTTTCAACGTATTCGTGGTATTTACCAGGCTCTATAGATATGGCGAAATGCCCAAAACCGGTTTTGTAGTGCTCATGTAAATTAACATGTAGCTCTTGATTTCCGAGTTTAAACCATGCGCGTTTACCATCATCGACCGGGCAGTCCGCTTCCTCTAACCCCAGAATTGTGCCATAGAACTGCTTTGCGACTTCGATGTCACCTATCGTGATCATTACGTGATGAATACTCATTATCTTGATGCTCATACGGTAGCCCTTTATTAACAGCCAAACGACATATAGACCGACAATGTTACGGGTTATAATATGGATCCAGTATAAAAGTTTACCCCCTTTGGCTCCCTAAACAACCACTTGTCAACGATTACTAATACACGGTCTCGGTGTAATAGGCCGATTGAGAACCTGGGCGCCGCTAGTGGGTTTAAGGCCCACCAACAGCAGTCCGCCAGGCGGGTTTCTGACGCCCTCAGGTCTTGAGTCGGTATCCCGTTTTGAAGATCCACCATACGGTCGTGAGGCATAGGACCAGGAAGACCAGTGTCATCCCCACGCTGATGCCCATACTGACATCGGCGACGCCATAAAAACTCCAGCGGAAACCGCTGACCAAGTAGACCACCGGGTTGAACAGCGTGATCTGCTGCCACAATTGCGGCAGCATGTCGATGGAATAGAAGGTGCCACCCAGGAAGGTCAGCGGCGTAACGACCATCAAAGGCACGATCTGCAGCTTCTGGAAGTCGTCGGCCCAGATGCCGATAATAAAACCGAACAGGCTGAACGTCACCGCCGTGAGCAATAGAAACGCCATCATCCACAGCGGATGCGCGATCTCGTAATCCACGAACAGCCGCGCCGTCGCGAGAATCAGCGTACCAAGAATAATCGATTTGGTGGCGGCCGCCCCGACATAGCCGAGGACGATCTCAATATAGGAGACGGGCGCGGAGAGCACCTCGTAGATCGTGCCCGTGAACTTCGGAAAATAGATACCGAAAGAGGCATTGGAAATACTTTCGCTCAGCAGGGACAGCATGAGCAGGCCGGGAATAATAAATGCACCGTAGCTGATGCCGTCGATCTCACCCATGCGCGAGCCGATTGCTGCTCCGAATACCACGAAGTAGAGCGACGTCGAGAGAATGGGCGAGGCGATGCTCTGCATCAGCGTGCGCCCGGTGCGGGCCATCTCGAAAATGTAAATCGCACGGATCGCGTAGACGTTCATGCTTGCTCCCTCACCAGGCTGACGAAGATTTCCTCCAACGAGCTCTGGCTGGATTGCAGGTCCTTGAAATCGATACCGTGCTCGTTCAACCGCCGCAGCAGGCCGGCGATGCCCGTGTGCTCGCTCTGGGCATCGAAGGTGTAGACCAGCTCGTTGCCGTCGGCCGAGAGTTCAAGCGGGTGTCCGCTGAGTTCCGCGGGAATCGCCGCCAACTGACTTTGTAAGTGTAGCTTCAACTGCTTCTTACCGAGTTTCTCCATCAGCGCAGCCTTGTGCTCCACCAGGATGATTTCGCCCTTGTTGATCACCCCAATGCGGTCGGCCATCTCCTCGGCCTCATCGATGTAGTGGGTGGTGAGTATGATGGTTACACCGCTTGTGCGTAGACCCCGCACCATCTCCCACATGTCGCGGCGCAGTTCCACGTCGACGCCGGCGGTAGGCTCGTCGAGGAACAGAATCCGTGGCTCGTGCGACAGCGCCTTGGCGATCATCACCCGGCGCTTCATGCCGCCGGATAGCGCCATGATCATTGAGTCCTTTTTGTCCCACAGGGAAAGGTCGCGCAACACCTTCTCGATATAGGCCGGGTTGGGTGGCTTGCCGAAAAGACCGCGACTGAAGCTCACAGTGGCCCAGACGCTTTCGAAGGCGTTGGTAGTCAGCTCCTGTGGCACCAGGCCGATCCTGGACCGTGCTGCGCGATAGTCTGAAACGATGTCATGGCCGTCGGCGATGACGCTGCCTTGGCTCGGAGTGACGATCCCGCAGATGATGCTGATCAGCGTCGTTTTGCCGGCGCCGTTCGGGCCCAACAGGGCAAATATCTCGCCCTTGAGAATTTCCAGGTTGATAGTTTTGAGCGCCTGGAATCCCGAGTCGTAGGTCTTGGTGAGATTCTGAACTGAGATGACCGGCTGCACGCGACCTCCGTATTGATAGCAGTGAGTGCCGTGATTGTATGTCTAAAAAAGGATTGCGGTGCTGAAAATTACATCACATCGATCCCATAGATATCAACAGCGACGAACCCTACTCTATGTGCCCTGCTCCGCCAGGCGTATCTTGACCTTAGCCTGCATCAGCTTTAGCCACACAATGGCAATGAGTATTTCCGCGAGCAGGGGCAGCACCCCTAGATTCACCGCGCGCGAACCCAGGTGATATTGCAACGCGCCGCCGGACAACATCGTCGTAATGACAGCCAATTTAAGGGGTCGGAGTGATTAATAGTTAAGCACCCTAGCCAATTTAAGGGGTCGGAGTGATTAATAGTTAAGCACCCCGACCCCTTAGATTGTTAGGATCTTACGGATGCGGGTGTCTTTTTCACGGGTGACATCGGGACTTCTTTTTGTTGTGAAAAAGGTTTTGCTTCCGGCCCACAAAAAACGCCCCTGGGTGATTCAGGGGCCGCTTTGAATGATTCATGCACAGAAAACGGAACGACAATTCAACACCGACCGCAGTTTCCTGCAGCCGGGTAAAGCGCCTGGTTATGCCGCTTGGATGACTGCCTCCTCTGTTTCCTTTGGAAGCATTACGGGAATAAAATAATCCTTGGGATATAAATAATCCTCGCCAGACTCATCGATCACTCTAATTTGCGAATGTTTCTCAGCCTCTGGGTCGGGTACCACTTCGTAAATTTTCCGCTTCTCCAGCGATGCCGGATAGTCATCATTCCGTATGCAGATAACAAATTGATGTGAAATAGTCTGTGGCATAACCGTGCTCTTAGTCTAAGTAGCGTTTGATCTTAAATTCCTTTTTTCCTATTCCTGTTGCCTCATACCAGTGTAGCTCAGCTGTCCGTATTGATCCATCAGAGAGTTTCACCTGAGCGATTCCTTTCCGCTTTCTCCATCGTCCTTTTCCATACAACCTTTGTAACCGAGATAGTTCTCGAATTCCTTTTCCGGTGGCAAATGTCTCGGCATTCTCAACCTTCCCAACGATCTCAAAATACATGAACAACAGTCCTTTGCGGCTTGTATGGATCTGTATTCACTTATCTAGTTAAAGTATAAGGCATTTTTCTCTTCACTTCGCCCCTTTTTGTGGGGCGGCCCATTTTAAGCGAGAGGCAGCCCCCGCGAACAGATACGGAATTCCCGGGGGCCGCCTCCACGCCTACTCCTAGAAAAGCTAATGCACTATCCCCACCGCCGCCGGACCGTAGTGAGCGCGGAGTTCTTCGATACCGAAATCCTTGCGCCGGTCCTGGAGGTCCTCGAAACGCGGGGCGCGGAGGAGCTCGGAGACCGAGAGCTCGAAGGCGTCGGCGAGTTTCTCGAAAGCTTACCGTGGTCCGGCCTCCCGAACACTTGCCGCTCGATGCTCGCCTTTTTCATACAACTCCTCGCGCAGGATAATGAACCCGGGATGGGCGGTGATGCCGATCCGGACTTGCTGGCCGGTGATGCGGTTGATGCAGATCTCCATAGGGCCGTCGATAAAGAGCTCGCCAATCGGGGTGGCGGGGTCGAGGTCAGCGAGAGGTGGTCTGAACATATTGGACAGCAAATCGGGAAAGATAAGTGATGGCCATCGGTAATCGGTTATCAGGCTGCTTTCCTCAGCCCGTTGGATTGA
>CAMYII010000013.1 GCA_947258385.1 Acidiferrobacterales bacterium | reverse complement strand
CCCCGATTGCCATGGAGGACGGGTTGCGGTTTGCCATCCGCGAGGGCGGTCGCACCGTCGGCGCTGGGGTGGTGGCGAAGATTATTGAATGACGCGAGTAACAAGTGCGAAGTAGCAAGTAGCAAGAAAAAATGGGCGTAGCTATCTTGCATCGACTTGCTACTTGAAACTTGCAACTTGCAACTGAGTTTAAGGCCAGTAGCTCAATTGGCAGAGCGGCGGTCTCCAAAACCGCAGGTTGGGGGTTCGATTCCCTCCTGGCCTGCCATTGTACTGGTGAACTGGCGGATTTAGCGGTGGACGCAGACAAACTGAAGCTGGTATTGGCGGTGCTGATCCTGGGGGTCGGCATAGTTGCCTTTTACTATTTGGGCGACAGGCCCGATCTGATTCGCGTGGGCGCCTTGCTCGGTGCGGGTGTCGTCGCCGTGACCGTGGCCATGCTGTCGGCGCAGGGGCGCGCGGCCTGGGAGTTCGCCAAAGGCTCTCGTATGGAACTGCGCAAGGTGGTCTGGCCGAGCAATAAGGAGACGATACAGGTTACCCTGGTGGTGTTTGTTATCGTGATATTGATCGCGCTGTATCTATGGGTGGTCGACTGGGGCCTGCAGAAGGGCGTCTTGGCGTTGACGGGACCGGGGGCCTGAGTCATGGCAATGCATTGGTACGTCGTGCACGCCTATTCCGGCTTTGAAAAGCAGGTTGCACGCTCCTTGAAGGACCATATCAAGAATGCCGGCATGGAAGACCAGTTCGGCGACATCATGGTGCCCACCGAAGAGATCGTCGAGATGAAGGGCGGGCAGAAGCGCACCACCCAGCGCAAGTTCTTTCCGGGGTATGTGCTGGTCAAGATGGAGATGAATGACGGCACCTGGCACCTGGTCAAGGGCGTGCCCAAGGTCACGGGATTTATTGGCGGTTCCGGTAGCAAACCCGCGCCGATCACCGACAAGGAGGCCCAGGCCATCCTGCAGCAGGTGGCGGAAGGGGTGGAGAAACCGAAGCCCAAGTTCTTGTTCGCCGCGGGCGAGCAGGTCCGCGTCATCGACGGGCCGTTCGCGGATTTCAACGGCACGGTGGAAGACGTCAATTTCGAGAAGAACAAACTGCGGGTGTCGGTGTCTATATTCGGACGCATGACGCCGGTGGAGCTGGATTTTAGTCAGGTAGAAAAAGGTTAAGTAACCAAGTAACAAGTAGCAAGTTTCAAGTGGCAAGAAAAGGCCAACCGTGGCAAGGACTCATATTCTTGCTACTTGAAACTTGATACTTGCTACTAACAGGGGAGCCGTAAGGCGCTTGCACCCGCTGGAGTAAGAAATGGCAAAGAAAATCGACGCATATATTAAGTTACAGGTCCCTGCCGGGTCGGCCAATCCGAGCCCGCCGGTCGGCCCTGCACTGGGCCAGCACGGGCTGAACATCATGGAGTTCTGCAAGACGTTCAATGCCCAGACCCAGAACATGGAAAAGGGCATGCCGGTGCCGGTGGTGATCACGGCCTACAGCGACAAGAGCTTCACCTTCATTACCAAGACGCCGCCCGCCTCTGTCCTGTTGAGGAAGGCCGCCGGGCTCGATAAGGGCAGCAGCACGCCGCACAGCAATAAGGTCGGCAAGGTCACCCGCGCGCAGCTCGAAGAGATCGCCAAGACCAAGATGGCGGACCTGAACGCCGCCGATCTGGACGCCGCGGTGCGTATCATCGCCGGCAGCGCCCGCAGCATGGGTGTCGAGACGGAGGGGGTGTGACATGGCCAAGAAATCCAAACGCCTGCGGGGGCTGTCCGCCAAAGTCGAGCTCGGGAAGTTTTATCTCCTGGACGAAGCGCTGAAGCTGGTCAAAGAGACCGCCGGCGCCAAATTCGACGAGTCGGTTGATGTGGCCGTCAACCTTGGGGTCGACGCGAGAAAGTCGGACCAGAACGTGCGCGGCTCCACGGTGATGCCCCGCGGGACCGGCAAGACCGTACGGGTAGCGGTCTTCGCCCAGGGCGAACACGCCGAAGCGGCCACGCAGGCCGGCGCCGATATCGTCGGTTTTGAGGACCTGGCCGAGAGCGTGAAAAAAGGCAATCTTGATTTCGATATGGCCATTGCCACGCCCGATGCCATGCGCGTGGTGGGCCAGCTGGGTCAGATACTGGGCCCGCGCGGCCTGATGCCCAACCCCAAGGTGGGCACGGTGACGGCGAACGTGACCAAGGCGGTGCAGGATGCCAAGGCCGGTCAGGTGCAGTTTCGCATCGACAAGGCGGGTATTGTGCATTGCGCCATCGGCAAGGTCTCTTTTGAGCCGGAAGCGCTGGCGGAAAACCTGCGTGCGTTGATGGAGGCGCTGCGCAAGGCCAAGCCGAGCGCCGCCAAGGGTGTGTATTTCAAGAAGATTACGCTATCGACCACGATGGGCCCCGGCATCACGCTGGACCGGGCCTCGGTGGGCGCCTGACAGATTGATTTCGCTGGCGCCGGCCGGCAGCGGTGCTGCCGGCCGGCATACAGACTTTGGGTCCCGTGCCCGAACCGCTCGACGTGGTGTTTCGGGAACGGGAATTGTCAAAGACCGTAGGCGTTTCGCGACTTAATCGGTTCTGGTTGTTTCAGACCGGCCTGCGCAGATGGTGAGCCCGAAAACAGGATTTGGTTGCTGTCGGCGGCGGCGCTTGGCGCCCCCGGGGCAGGATCACCTGGATACGGCCACCGTTTACTAAACGGAGGCGACTCGTATGAGTCTGAATCTTGAGCAAAAGAAGGCCGTCGTTGCCGAGGTGTCGGAGGCATTATCCGGCGCCCAGGCGGCAGTACTGGCCGAATATCGCGGTCTGAGCGTGGGTCAGATGACCGAGCTGCGCAGACAGGCGCGGGAAGCCGGCGTGTTTCTGCGTGTGGTCAAGAACACCCTGGCCCGCAGGGCGGTAGAAGGATCTGATTTTGCCTGCCTGCAGGGCGAGTTGGTGGGACCGCTCGCGTTTGCTGTTTCCAACGATCCTGTCGCGGTGGCCAAGATCCTGAGCAATTTCGCGAAGGACAACGAGAAGCTGCTGATCAAGACCGGCGCCATGTCCGGCAAGGTGATGAGCTCGGACGAGATCAAGGCCTTGGCCATACTGCCCGGTCGTGAAGAGCTGCTGGCCACCCTGCTCGGTACCATGCAGGCACCCATCCAGAAGTTCGTCCAGACCCTCAACGAGGTCCCGGCGAGCTTTGTGCGGGTGCTCGCGGCGGTGCGTGACAGCAAACAGGCCGCTTAATATTTTGATTGATTAGAGAACTTATTTGCAGGAGATTTAACAATGGCTGTATCCAAAGAAGAGATCCTTGAGTCCGTTGGCAACATGTCGGTGTTGGAGTTGTCACAGCTGATCAAGGATATGGAAGAGAAATTTGGTGTCTCCGCTGCCGCCGCGGTGGCGGTTGCGGCGCCGGCTGCGGCCGGCGGTGAGGCGGCTGCCGTCGAGGAGAAGGACAGCTTTGATGTCATGCTGACGGAAATCGGCAGCAACAAGGTGTCCGTGATCAAGGCGGTGCGCGCCGTGACCAGCCTCGGTCTGAAGGAGGCCAAGGATCTGGTCGAATCGGCGCCGGCCGCGGTCAAGGAAGAGGCCAACAAAGAGGAAGCCGAAAGCATCAAGAAGCAGCTTGAGGAGGCCGGCGCCAAGGTCGAGCTCAAGTAACCGCTACGCGTGCGGGCGGTTGCCCCGATCGGGGCGAGTACGAAATCAGCAGGGAAGGCTGGCGGCGAGGGCCGCCGGCCTTTTCCCGCTTGTTGTGTTTGTTGTGTGGCGGCGGTTTGGTCATCATGGCATGGCCAGGGTCGATGAATTGTTTAGTGTTGAGCACAAGGGCTGAGGAATAAAATGGGCTACTCATTTACCGAGAAGAAGCGCATTCGCAAGAGCTTTGGTAAGCGCCCGAGCGTTTTGCGTGTACCCTACCTGCTGGAGATCCAGAAAGAATCGTATCGCCGGTTCCTGCAGGAGAACGTTGAGCCGGAGCAGCGCATTGACCAGGGCCTGCAGGCGGCCTTCAAGTCAGTGTTCCCGATCGAGAGCTACAGCGGCAATGCGGCCCTTGAATTCGTGAGCTATCGGCTGAGCGAACCCTTGTTTGACGTCAAGGAGTGTCAGCAGCGCGGCTTGATTTATGCGGCGCCGCTGCGCGTTCTGGTGCGCCTGGTGGTCTTCGAGAAAGACGAGTCCACGGGCGCCAAGACGGTGCGCGATATCAAGGAACAAGAGGTGTACCTGGGTGAAATCCCGCTGATGACCGACAACGGCACGTTCGTCATCAACGGCACCGAGCGCGTTATCGTCTCCCAGTTGCACCGCTCGCCGGGCGTGTTCTTTGAGCATGACTATGGCAAGACCCACTCCTCCGGCAAGCTGCTGTTCTCCTCGCGCGTGATCCCCTACCGCGGTTCCTGGCTCGACTTCGAGTTCGATCCGAAAGACTTCCTTTACGTGCGCATCGACCGCCGGCGCAAGCTGCCGGCGACCATCCTGCTGCGCGCCCTCGGTGTGAGCGGCCAGGGGATCCTGGAAACCTTCTTTGAGATGGACAGGTTTCAGCTCAGCGCGAAGGAGATCAAGATTGACCTCATCCCCTCACGGTTCCGGGGCCTGCAGTTTGATTTCGATATCAAGACCCCCAAGGGAGAGGTGATCGTGGAGGTCGGCCGTCGCGTCACCGCGCGTCACGTGCGTGAGCTTGAGAAGTCGCGCATGAAGCACCTGGTGGTGCCGGTCAGTTTCCTCTACGGCCGTTCCCTGGGTGAGGACCTTATAGATAAGGCCACCGGTGAGCTGCTGGCCGAGGCCAACGATGTCATTACCGAAGAGCTGGCCGAGAAATTGATCGAGGCAGGGGTTCAGGCGGTGAGGACCGTCTATACCAATGATCTGGATCAAGGGCCGTTTATTTCCGAGACCCTGCGGCTGGACCCCACCCGCGACGCCCTCGAGGCCCAGATCGAAATCTACCGTATGATGCGGCCCGGTGAACCACCGACCAAGGACGCGGCTCAGGGCCTGTTCAACAACCTCTTCTTCAGCCCGGATCGCTACGATCTGTCGGCAGTCGGACGAATGAAATTCAACCGTCGGCTCGGGCGCGCCAGCGATGAGGGCCCCGGCATCCTCAGCAAGGAGGATATCGTCGACGTCATGAAGACGCTGATCGAGTTGCGCAACGGCCGGGGCGAGGTGGACGATATCGACCATCTCGGTAATCGCCGCGTGCGCTCCGTCGGCGAGCTGGTTGAGAACCAGTTCCGTATCGGTCTCGTGCGCGTGGAGCGTGCCGTCAAGGAACGCCTCAGCCTGGCCGAATCCGAAGGCCTGATGCCGCAGGAGATGATCAATGCCAAGCCCGTCTCGGCGGTGATCAAGGAGTTTTTTGGCTCCAGCCAGTTGTCTCAATTCATGGACCAGACCAATCCGCTGTCCGAGGTGACCCACAAACGCCGCGTGTCCGCGCTCGGCCCGGGCGGGTTGACCCGCGAGCGCGCCGGCTTCGAGGTGCGCGACGTGCACCCGACCCATTACGGGCGTGTATGCCCCATCGAGACCCCGGAAGGTCCCAATATCGGGCTGATCAATTCGCTCGCGGTGTTCGCGCGCACCAACGAATACGGCTTCCTGGAGACGCCGTACCGTCGGGTGGCGAACAGCAAGGTCACCGACCAGATCGAGTACCTCTCGGCGATTGAGGAGGGCAAATACGTGATTGCCCAGGCCAATGCCACGGTCGACGCCAAGGGCCGTCTGATCGATGAACTGGTGTCCTGCCGGCACAAGAATGAATTCACCCTCTCGACCCCGGACCAGGTGCATTACATCGATGTGGCGCCGTCGCAGATCGTTTCGGTCGCCGCCTCGCTGATCCCCTTCCTGGAGCACGACGATGCCAACCGCGCGCTCATGGGTTCGAACATGCAGCGCCAGGCGGTGCCCACGCTGCGCACCGAGAAACCGCTGGTGGGAACCGGCATGGAGCGCATCGTCGCCGTCGATTCGGGCGTGACCGTAGTGGCCAAACGCGGCGGAATCGTCGATTCCGCGGACGCCAGCCGCATTGTGGTGCGGGTCAATGACGAGGAGACACGGCCCGGGGAGGTCGGCGTTGATATTTATAATCTCGTGAAGTACACGCGTTCGAACCAGAACACCAACATTAACCAAAAACCGCTGGTGAAGGTGGGCGATGTTATTGCCAGAAACGATGTGCTGGCGGACGGGCCCTCCACCGACATGGGCGAGCTGGCCCTGGGCCGCAATGTGCTGGTCGCATTCATGCCCTGGAACGGCTACAACTTCGAGGATTCCATATTGATCTCCGAACGCGTGGTCGAGCAGGACATGTACACCACGATTCACATCGAGGAGCTGTCCACCGTCGCGCGTGACACCAAACTGGGGTCGGAGGAAATCACCCGCGATATCCCCAATGTGGGTGAAGCGGCGCTGTCCAGGCTCGATGAATCCGGGATCGTGTACATCGGTGCCGAGGTCAAGGCCGGCGACATCCTGGTCGGCAAGGTGACACCGAAGGGTGAGACGCAGCTGACTCCCGAGGAGAAACTGCTGCGTGCGATCTTCGGTGAAAAGGCCTCGGACGTGAAGGATACCTCGCTGCGCATGCCATCGGGCATGTCCGGCACCGTGATCGATGTCCAGGTGTTTACCCGGGAAGGTGTCGAGAAGGATGCCCGCGCCAGGGCCAACGAAGAGCAGGAACTGGCGCGCATTCAGAAGGATCTCAACGATCAATACCGTATCGTGGAAGATGATGCCTATGCGCGTCTGGAGCGGTCACTGGTCGGCAAGGTGGCGGATGGCGGCCCGGCGGGACTGAAGGCCGGTGACAAGATCACCAAGGTCTATCTCGCGGAACTGCCCCGCGCCCAGTGGTTCGATATCCGCATGCGCAATGAGGACGCGAGCCAGGCCTTGGAGCAAATGCGCGATCACCTCACGCAGCAAAAGGAGTTCTTCGACACCAAATTCGCCGAGAAGAAGGCCAAACTGGTCTCCGGCGATGATCTGGCGCCGGGCGTCCTGAAAATGGTCAAGGTGTATGTGGCGGTGAAGCGCACGCTGCAACCGGGCGATAAGATGGCCGGGCGCCACGGCAACAAGGGCGTGATCTCCCGTATCGTGCCGGTTGAGGATATGCCTTATATGGAAGACGGTACGCCCATAGATGTTGTGTTGAATCCGCTTGGTGTCCCCTCACGCATGAACGTGGGACAGGTACTGGAGACGCACATGGGATGGGCCGCGCGTGAGCTCGGCAGGCAGATCGAGCGCATGCTGAAACAGCAGAAGGCCGTGTCGGAGTTGCGCAAGCTCATTGAGAAAATCTATCACCAGGGCGGCAAGAAAGAGGACGTGAGCGCGCTCAGCGATGAAGAGGTCCTTGAGCTGGCGGCGAATCTCAGCGAGGGCGTGCCGATCGCCACCCCGGTGTTCGACGGCGCGGCCGAGGAGGAGATCAAGGAGTTGATGGATCTCGCCGGTCTGCCCCGTTCCGGGCAGACGACGCTGTGTGACGGGCGTACCGGCGATGCCTTCGATCGCCCGGTCACGGTCGGTTATATGCATATGCTAAAGCTCAACCACCTGGTCGATGACAAGATGCACGCGCGCTCAACAGGACCCTACAGCCTGGTCACGCAACAGCCCCTAGGGGGCAAGGCCCAGTTCGGCGGCCAGCGGTTCGGCGAGATGGAGGTGTGGGCGCTCGAGGCCTATGGTGCCGCCTACACCCTGCAGGAGATGTTAACGGTGAAGTCCGACGACGTTCAGGGGCGCACCAAGATGTTCGAAAACATCGTCAAGGGCGATCACCAGATGGAGGCGGGTATGCCCGAATCCTTTAACGTGCTCGTTAAGGAAATTCGCTCGCTGGGAATTGACATCGATTTAGAGCAGAGCTAACGCGGTCTCGGCCCGCAATCGCGGGCCAAGGCCAGTTCAAGCCGGCAACCAGTCCGGTTTGTTGAGGAGAGAGCCATTGAAAGACTTGTTTAATCTTTTTAAACAGCCCGGAAAACCCGAAGACTTCGATGTCATACGCATCAGTCTTCCATCGCCCGAGAAGATCCGCTCCTGGTCCTTTGGCGAAGTGAAAAAGCCGGAGACCATCAATTACCGCAC
Source organism: Acidiferrobacterales bacterium (assembly GCA_947258385.1). Classification (GTDB taxonomy): domain Bacteria; phylum Pseudomonadota; class Gammaproteobacteria; order Acidiferrobacterales; family SZUA-150; genus CAMYII01. The sequence continues at coordinate 7,417 of CAMYII010000013.1, read as the reverse complement.
CTTTAAACCGGAGCGCGACGGTCTGTTCTGCGCCAAGATCTTCGGCCCGGTCAAGGATTATGAGTGCCTGTGCGGCAAGTACAAGCGCCTGAAGCACCGCGGGGTGATCTGCGAGAAGTGCGGGGTCGAGGTGACCGTCTCCAAGGTCCGGCGCGAGCGCATGGGTCATATCGAACTGGCGAGCCCGGTGGCGCACATCTGGTTCTTGAAGTCGCTGCCTTCGAGAATGGGCTTGATGCTGGACATGACACTGCGCGAGATCGAGCGGGTGCTGTATTTCGAGGCCTACGTCATCGTGGATCCCGGCATGACGCCGCTGGAGCGCGGTGCGCTGCTGTCCGAAGACGCCTATCTCAACGCGATCGAGCAGTACGGCGACGAGTTCGACGCCCGCATGGGGGCCGAATCCATTCGCGACCTGTTGAAATCGGTCAACATTGAAGAGGAGGCGGCACGGCTGAGGGAGGAGCTGGCGGAGACCAACTCCGAGACCAAGATCAAGAAACTGACCAAGCGCCTGAAGGTCATCGAGGCCTTTATCCACTCCGGCAACCGTCCCGAGTGGATGATCATGGAGATCCTGCCGGTATTGCCGCCGGAGCTGCGGCCGTTGGTACCGCTTGACGGCGGACGTTTTGCCACCTCCGATCTCAATGATCTGTACCGGCGCGTGATCAACCGCAACAACCGCCTGAAGCGGCTGCTGGACCTCAATGCGCCGGATATTATCGTGCGCAACGAAAAGCGCATGCTCCAGGAGGCCGTGGACGCCCTGCTCGATAACGGCCGGCGCGGCAAGGCCATCACCGGTGCCAACAAGCGTCAGCTCAAGTCGCTGGCCGACATGATCAAGGGCAAGCAGGGACGTTTCCGTCAGAACCTGCTCGGCAAACGGGTGGACTACTCCGGGCGTTCGGTGATCGTCGTCGGTCCGACCCTGAAGCTGCACCAGTGCGGCCTGCCCAAAAAGATGGCGCTGGAGCTGTTCAAGCCCTTCATTTTCAGCAAGCTCGAGATGAAGGGCCTCGCCACCACCATCAAGGCGGCGAAGAAGATGGTCGAGGCGGCCACCGCCGAGGTCTGGGACGTGCTCGAGGAGGTCATCCGCGAGCATCCGGTGCTGCTCAACCGCGCGCCGACCCTGCACCGTCTGGGTATCCAGGCCTTTGAGCCGGTGCTGATCGAGGGCAAGGCCATTCAGCTGCATCCCCTGGTGTGCGCGGCGTACAACGCCGACTTCGATGGCGACCAGATGGCGGTTCACATCCCGCTGTCGCTGGAAGCGCAGCTCGAGGCCCGCGCACTGATGATGTCCACCAATAATGTGTTATCCCCGGCCAACGGCGAGCCCATCATCGTGCCGTCGCAGGACATCGTGCTGGGTCTGTATTACATGACCCGCGAGAGTGTCAACGCCAAGGGCGAGGGGATGGCCTTCACCGATATCAAGGAAGTCCATCGTGCCTACGAAAGCCGGCAGGTGTCACTGCACGCACGCATCAAGGTACGCATCCGCGAGGTTTCCGTGGACGCGGAAGGCAATCGCAAAGAAACCAACGAGTTCTATGAAACCACGGTCGGCCGCGCGCTGCTGACAGAGCTGCTGCCCGAGGGGCTGCCCTTTGAGCTGATCAACCGTGAGCTCAAGAAAAAAGCGATTTCCGAGCTTATCAATTCCTGTTACCGGCAGGTGGGCCTGAAACCGACGGTGATTTTCGCCGACCAGTTGATGTATACCGGTTTTTCCTACGCCACCCGCGCAGGACTGTCCATCGGCGTGGATGACATGACCACGCCGGTGGAGAAGGTCGAAATCCTGACGGCCGCCGAGAGCGAGGTGAAAAATATCCAGAAGCAGTACCAGTCCGGTCTGCTGACCGACGGTGAGCGCTACAACAAGGTTGTCGATATCTGGACCCACACCAGTGAAAGGGTGGCCAAGTCCATGATGGAGCGCATGGGCACCGATGAGCTCGAAGATGCCGAGGGCAATAAGGTCAAGCAGACCTCGTTCAACTCGATCTTCATGATGGCCGATTCCGGGGCCCGGGGTTCGGCGGCCCAGATCCGCCAGCTTGCGGGCATGCGCGGGCTCATGGCGAAACCCGACGGGTCGATCATCGAGACGCCGATCACGGCCAACTTCCGCGAAGGCCTTAACGTGCTGCAGTACTTTATCTCGACCCATGGCGCCCGGAAGGGTCTGGCGGACACGGCGCTGAAGACCGCCAATTCCGGCTATCTCACCCGCCGGCTGGTGGATGTGTGCCAGGACCTGGTGGTCACCGAACGGGACTGCGGCACCACCCAGGGGGTGACGCGCTCGGCGCTGGTCGAAGGCGGTGAAGTCGTGGTACCGCTGCGCGACCGTATCCTGGGACGTGTCGTCGTCGGCGACGTGGTGGATTCCGCCGACGGTACGACGGTCCTGATTGCGGACGGCACCATGCTTGATGAAGGCGGTGTCGCGAAACTGGAAGAAAAGAATATCGACCAGGTGCTGGTCCGGTCGCCGGTGACCTGCGAGACGCGCTATGGCGTGTGCCGCATGTGTTACGGCCGGGACCTGGGTCGCGGCCATCTGGTCAACCTGGGCGAGGCCGTGGGCGTGATCGCCGCCCAGAGTATCGGCGAGCCCGGCACGCAGCTGACCATGCGCACCTTCCACATCGGCGGTGCCGCGTCGCGGGCGACGGCGGTGAGCAAGATCGAGGTCAAGACCTCGGGCGTCATTCGGCTCAGGAACATGAAGACCGTGAAGCACGCCAGCGGAAACCATGTGGCCGTGTCGCGATCCGGCGAGCTCGTGGTACAGGATGACCCGGGTCGCGACCGCGAGCGGTATAAGCTGCCGTACGGTGCGATCCTGACCGCCGCCGACGGCGATCAGGTCAAGGCGGGCGCGGTGGTGGCGAACTGGGACCCCCATACGCACCCCATCGTCACCGAGGTTGCCGGTAAAGTCGTCTTCACCGACCTGATCGAAGGGGTGAGCGTCAACAAGCAGACCGACGAGCTGACTGGCTTGTCCACTTATGTGGTGCTCGATCCGAAGGTGAGCCGCGGTGCCAAGGATATCCGCCCGATGATCGCCCTGGTCGATGCCAAGGGTGAGCCGGTCATGATCCCGGGCACCAATATTCCGGCCGGCTCCATGCTGCCGCCCGGTGCGGTGATCACGGTGGAGCCGGACGCCAAGGTCGGGATCGGTGACGTATTGGCCCGTATTCCGCAGGAGGTGTCCAAGACCCGTGATATTACCGGTGGTCTGCCGCGCGTGGCGGAGTTGTTCGAGGCGCGCAAGCCGAAGGATGCGGCGATTCTGGCGGAGGTCAGCGGGGTGGTGTCCTTCGGCAAGGAGACCAAGGGCAAACAGCGTCTGGTTATCACCGACAAGGACGGGGTGAGCCATGAGTACCTGATCCCCAAAGGGCGCCATATCACCGTATTCGAGGGCGAGACCGTGGAACAGGGCGACATTGTCGTCGACGGCGCACCCGTGGCGTCGGATATTCTCCGGTTGCTGGGAATGTTAGCGCTTACTAACTATATCGTCGACGAGATCCAGGACGTGTATCGCCTGCAGGGCGTGAAGATCAATGACAAGCATATCGAGGTCATCATCCGCCAGATGCTGCGCAAAGTGCTGGTCGCGGCGCCGGGTGATTCGCACCTGCTGCCCGGCGAACAGGTCGAACGCTCGTTATTACTGGAAGAAAACGAGAAAATTGAAGCCGACGGCAAGCAACCGGCCACCTATGAGCTGTTATTGCTCGGTATTACCAAGGCCTCGCTGCTGACGGAGTCCTTTATTTCCGCCGCCTCGTTCCAGGAAACCACCCGTGTGCTCACCGAGGCGGCAATCAACGGGAAGCGCGACCGCCTCCGGGGCCTGAAGGAAAATGTCATCGTCGGTCGCCTGATCCCCGCCGGGACCGGCCTGGCCTACCATCAGGACCGCCGGCGCAAACGCAAGGAATCCAAGCAGGAGGCGCTCGAGCTGGAGGCAACGCTCAGCGGCCGGCAGGCGGCCGGCTCGGCGGCCAGCGCAGGCGAGGAAGAGGCGGCAAGAGCCTGATTTTCGGGCCGGGTATGCCTTGACACGACCGGGGCGTGTGCCTAGAATCGCGCTCCACCTGACAGGCCGGTGTGTGTCCGGCCTGTCGTTTTTTGTTTTTTTGGCTGGAGAAAGCTCATGCCAACGATCAATCAGCTGGTACGCAATCCGCGCAAGCGGGCGACCCAAAAGTCGACTGTACCGGCGCTGGAGTCCTGCCCGCAAAAACGGGGTGTGTGCACGCGCGTCTACACGACGACGCCGAAAAAGCCCAATTCCGCCCTGCGGAAGGTCGCGCGTGTGCGCTTGACCAATGGTTACGAGGTGACCACCTATATCGGCGGCGAGGGCCACAATCTGCAGGAGCACTCCGTGGTGTTGATCCGCGGGGGCCGGGTCAAGGATCTGCCAGGTGTGCGCTATCACACTGTGCGCGGCAGCCTTGATACCGCCGGTGTCAGCGACCGGCGCCAGGGCCGCTCGAAGTACGGCGCCAAACGGCCGAAGTCCTGAAAAAACAGCGAGTTACGGCGCCGCGCGCAACACGCGCGGCCTTCTATGTTTTGCAGTACAGATACACGCGATTTGAAGAACCGTTATGCCGAGAAGAAGACTGGTACCAAAACGTCAGATTTTGCCGGATCCCAAGTTTGGCAGCGAAACGCTGACCAAGTTTGTGAACGTCATGATGAACAGCGGCAAGAAATCGGTTGCCGAGAAGATCGTCTATGGCGCCCTGGATCTCATGGCCGAGCGCAGCAAGCAGGACGCGATGGAGCTTTTTACTCAGGCCCTGGACAATATTCGCCCGGTAGTCGAAGTGAAGAGCCGGCGTGTGGGCGGTGCGACGTATCAAGTGCCCGTGGAGGTGCGGCCGACGCGGCGCACGGCGCTCGCGATGCGCTGGATCGTCGATGCGGCCCGCGCGCGCTCCGAAAAATCCATGGGCCAACGTCTGGCAGGGGAATTGCTGGACGCAGCCGATAAGCGCGGCAATGCGTACAAGAAGCGCGAGGATGTCCATCGTATGGCGGAGGCCAACAAGGCGTTCTCGCATTACCGCTGGTAGTCAATGGCCGCAACACCGAATTCGAATTTTGAGGAAACCGAGTCGTGGCACGCACAACACGTATAGAAAGATACCGGAATATCGGCATCATGGCGCATATCGACGCCGGCAAGACCACGACTACCGAGCGTGTGTTGTTCTATACTGGCGTGTCGCACAAGATTGGTGAGGTGCACGACGGCGCGGCCGTGATGGACTGGATGGAACAGGAGCAGGAGCGCGGCATCACCATCACCTCGGCGGCCACCACCTGTTTCTGGAAGGGCATGGCGCAGCAGTACCCCGAGCACCGTATCAATATTATTGATACGCCCGGCCACGTCGACTTCACTATCGAGGTGGAGCGCAGCCTGCGCGTGCTCGATGGATCCGTTGCGGTGTTCTGTGCGGTCGGTGGGGTGGAGCCCCAGTCCGAGACCGTGTGGCGCCAGGCCAACAAGTATCGTGTGCCGCGCATGGCGTTTGTTAACAAGATGGACCGCGCCGGTGCCAATTTCCTGCGCGTGGTGGACCAGCTCAAGACCCGGCTGGGCGCCAATCCGGTTCCGATCCAGTTACCCATCGGCGCCGAGGATAAGTTCCAGGGTGTGGTGGACCTGATCAAGATGAAGGCCATCCACTGGGATGCGGCCGGCCTGGGTGTGAACTTCGAGGAACGCGATATCCCGGCCGACATGGTCGATGCCTGCAATGAGTGGCACGAAAAGATGGTCGAGGCGGCCGCGGAGGCCTCGGAAGAGCTGATGGACAAGTATCTCGGCGAGGGTGAGCTCACCCCCGAGGAGATCAAAAAGGGCCTGCGTATCCGTACACTGGACAATGAGATTATCTGCGTGCTCTGTGGCTCGGCCTTTAAGAACAAGGGTGTGCAGGCGATGCTCGATGCAGTCATCGACTATTTGCCGAGCCCGATCGATGTGCCCGCAATCAAGGGCGTGCTGGATGACAAAGCGGGCACCGAGGCCGAGCGCAAATCCGATGACAATGAGCCGTTTGCCGCCTTGGCGTTCAAGATCGCGACCGACCCCTACGTGGGCCAGTTGGTGTTTTTCCGGGTTTATTCCGGGGTACTTCATTCCGGTGACAGCATCTATAACTCGGTGCGTCACAAGAAAGAACGCATCGGCCGAATCCTGCAGATGCACGCCAACACCCGCGAGGAAATCAAGGAAGTCCGCGCCGGCGATATTGCCGCTGCTGTCGGGCTGAAGGATATTACCACCGGCGATACGCTGACCGACCCGAACCATATTATTACTCTGGAGCGCATGGAGTTTCCGGAGCCGGTGATCTCGCAGGCAGTGGAACCCAAGACCAAGGCGGACCAGGAGAAGATGAGCGTCGCGCTTGGGCGCCTGGCACAGGAGGACCCGTCCTTCCGCGTTACCAGCGATGAGGAATCCGGGCAGACCATCATCTCCGGTATGGGTGAGCTGCATCTGGACATCATCATCGACCGCATGAAGCGCGAGTTCGGTGTGGAGGCCAATGTCGGCAAGCCCCAGGTGGCCTATCGCGAAACCATCCGCCAGCGGCAGGAGATCGAGTACAAGCACGTCAAGCAGAGCGGTGGGCGCGGCCAGTACGGCCATGTGTGCCTGCGTCTGGAGCCCAATGGGGCCGGTGGCGGGTTCGAATTCGTCGATGAAATTAAGGGCGGCGTGGTGCCGCGCGAATATATCCCCGCCGTGCAGAAGGGCGTGCGCGATTCCATGGCGCGCGGCGTGATCGCCGGGTATCCGGTCGTCGATGTCAAGGTCACCCTGTTCTACGGTTCCTATCACGACGTCGATTCGTCGGAAAACGCCTTTAAGGTGGCCGGCAGCATGGCGTTTCGCGAAGGGGCGCTGAAGGCGAATCCGGTATTGCTGGAGCCGATCATGGCGGTCGAAGTGGTGACACCGGAAGAATACATGGGAAGTGTCAACGGCGATCTGAGTTCCCGCCGCGGCATGATCCTGGGGATGGAAGACGCGCCCGCGGGCAAGATCATTCGCTCCGAGGTACCGCTGGCGGAAATGTTCGGTTATGCCACGGCGTTGCGCTCGGCGACCCAGGGTCGGGCGAACTACACGATGGAATTCAAGAAGTACGCGCCGGCGCCGAGCAATGTCGCCGAAACGGTAATCAAGAAGGCGAGTTAGCTTTTACGACGCTTCCCTGAAGTGAATGTGTTGATAGCGAGATATTAAGCAGACGAGGTACCCAACGTGTCCAAGGCAAAATTCGAACGCAAGAAGCCCCATTTGAACGTGGGCACCATCGGCCACGTCGATCACGGCAAGACCACC
>CAMYII010000012.1 GCA_947258385.1 Acidiferrobacterales bacterium | reverse complement strand
ATCGCTTTGATAACCTGGCGGTCGAAACACAGGGTGGACTGGACGAATTCGTCGCCGGTATGCAGGGCCAGGTCAAAGCCACCGGCGAAGAGCTGGCGGACGTGCTTGATATTGATCTAGGCCTCTAGCGTTCAGGGGACAGATTTCAAATCTGTCCCCGTTATTGAGGTTGTCCTCTTTCCCGGGAGTAAGAGTGGAACTATCAGCTCGCTATTATGACGGGCGTACATCGCAAGCCTGCGATGTGCGCCTTTCGTTTTTCATGGATGATTCCATCAGCCTGCTCGGTGAAGGCGTGTCATTGCGCTTTCGTTTATCTGAACTCAACATCGCCGATCGTCTGGGTAATACCCCGCGCAGTATTGACTTACCCAATGGCGGCAAGTGCGAGGTCGCCGATAATGACGCGCTGGACGCGGTGCTGGCGCAACATCGCCTGGTGCAGAAAGGCGACTTGCTGCACCGGTTAGAAAGCCGTTTGATCTATGTTGTCATTGCAGTGGTCGTGACCGGTGTCTTTTCCTGGGGCACGATCAGCTACGGCATCCCCTGGTTTGCGGAACACGCCGCCTATGCCCTGCCGCACAGCGTCGACCGCCAGTTGGGGCAGGGCACGCTCAAGGTGCTGGACCGGACGCTGTTCAGCGGGTCACGGCTGGATGAAGCGCATCGTGCGGTGTTGCAACAGCGCTTTACCGAGGTGACCGCCGGCCTGCCCGACGGTGACACTTACCGGCTGGTGTTCCGCCACAGCGACAAGGTAGGCGCCAACGCTTTCGCGCTGCCTTCCGGCATTGTGGTGGTTACCGATGCACTGGTTGAACTGAGTGGCAGCGACGACGAAGTTATTGCCGTACTGGCGCACGAAGTCGGTCACCTGGAACACCGGCATTCGCTACGCATGGTGATGCAGGATTCAGCTGTCGCCCTGGTGGTTGCCACCGTCACCGGCGACCCGTTTTCCTCTTCGACACTGGCGGCGGCACTGCCGACCATTCTGGTACACGCGCGCTACTCGCGCGAGTTCGAAACCGAAGCCGACGACTACGCCTATGATTTCCTGGTGTCCCACCAGATTCCCACCCGGGCATTTGCTGACATGCTTACGCGTCTCGGTGGTGAAGGGGAAACCTCAGCAGCCGAAGCCTTTCTGTCTTCACATCCCGGGACGAGGGAGCGTCTCCAACGTTTCCGTGCGTCCGCCCCGGTTGTCCGTGCCCGGCCCCACAGTACTGATGTAGAGTAGGGGTTAATTACGTTTTGCCCCCGGTGCCAGCCGGTAGATCATCCTCATGACATAAACCGCCGCGTGCCGGCTCTGATGAATTCGGCTATTCTTGATCTGGGACAGTCACGGCAACGCGTCCAATCGGTATAGTAGTAACTTGTAGGAGTACCCGAAAAATCGTCGGGCATAAACGGCCTCCTGGCCGCGATTGTTGCAGCATGTCTGATCGCGGCCAGGAGACCGCTCCTACAGGTATTTTTATCAGGGAAGGGTATCAGCGTGAAAACACGTTTGCAGGCAGGCCATGATTGAAGTGCGCATCCACGGTCGTGGCGGGCAGGGTAATGTGGTCGCTGCTTATTTACTCGCCACGGCGGCGTTTGAAGAAGGCCGCTACGGTCAGGCGTTTCCGGCGTTCGGCGCTGAACGCCGCGGTGCACCGGTAACCGCGTTTGTGCGCATTGCCGACACGCCCATCCGACGCCGCTGCGAGGTCAGGCAACCGGCATTCCTGATAATCCAGGATGAAGCCCTGCTGCATGTGCAGGGTGTGCTGAGTGGTTTGCAACCCGGCGGCGGTATCCTGGTGAACTCCAACAAATCTTCCGAGGCCTTGTCCGACACGCATGGACAGGCCATGCAGAGCCTGCCGGCGACCAGCCTGGCCATGGAAATACTCGGTCGGCCGGTGCCCAATACCGCCTTACTGGCGGCCTTTCTGACGCTGACCGAACTGCTGCAGCGGCAGGCGCTGGTAAAAGCATTGGCAGAGCGTTTCCAGGGCAAGGTGCTAGAAGACAACACTACGCTGATCGAACGCGCGGCGGCGCTGGTGAACCCGGCTGCCTGGAAGGAGGGCGCCCATGCAGCAAGCGCTTGAAGGGTCGCAGGCGATTGCACGCGCGGTGGCCCTGTGCCGGCCGCAGGTGATCGCCGCCTACCCGATCACGCCACAGACACATATTGTCGAGAACCTGTCGAAGCTGGTGGCCGACGGGGTACTCAATGCTGAACTGGTCAGTGTGGAAAGTGAGTTCTCGGCGGCGTCGGTGGCGCTGGGTGCGGTGGCAGCGGGCTCGAGGGCCTACACTGCGACTTC
>CAMYII010000011.1 GCA_947258385.1 Acidiferrobacterales bacterium | reverse complement strand
TGAGTGATCGGGCAAGTCTCCGGGGGTCCTTTCTTTTGGTGACTTTTCTTTGGACAAGCAAAGAAAAGTCACCCGTCGTACGGGCGCGGAAGCCCGTTATTAGATTTTGACCGTCGCGTTAGCGACACAAACAAGATTATTCAACCCCCCGATACATGCTTCCGCACGTATTCAACAAGCTGCCGATAGCCGTGTTTCGTGGAGAACGCCCGTTTGGGAATAATATGGGCCGCGACGGTATCAAAGAAAATGAAAAGATGATTCCGCGATTCTTCCACCGACTTCACGCCCTTCCACTTTGTAAAACTATGATAACTCTCTGTGGCGTCGTGTATGCCTTGTTCCGTGAATGACATGGCGTGCCTTCCCAGAAAAATCCCGCCCGCGAGCGGTTCGCTCAGCTTCCGGTAGCGGTTGATGACAAATACAGCGACGACGGCGAGGGCCAGCAGTATCACCACTGCCGTCTTGATACTGAACGTGAACCCTTCCGGGCCGGCCAACATCGCCCATGCCACCAGTCCACCCACCATAACCATGCCGATCTCCTGGTAAAAATTTTCTATACGAAGCAACTTCGCATCCGAGCGCGAGGCCAGTGTGCGCATGGTGTGACGATAGAACGCGTGGTAATCGCTCAGGTTGATATCAATCGTAACATTCATTCCCGTATTTCGATTACTCTACAATTGCCCTAGGTCTTACCGGTAACCGGACCTGCATGAATCAAGGCCTCGATGATTAGAATATAGATCCGTATTCAATATCGGCAAATCGGTTCAGCGGCGACTTGACGGCCGCGGGGTTCAAGACCCGTGTTGTCACGACCGGATCGCCAAAGCAGGCCCTAGGCCGCCTCGGTCCTCGCCTCGTCGACGTTCAGCCGCCGCATCAGGTACAACACCAGCAGGATCGCCGGCACACCGGTGGCCGACGCGTAAATAAAGAAATTCACATAACCGTAGTGGTCCACAATCAGGCCCGAAAACCCGGAAATAATCTTCGGCGTCAGGGTCATCAACGAGCTGAACAGGGCGTACTGCGTCGCCGTATAGGCGGTGTTGGTCAGCCGCGAGAGATAGGCGATAAAGGCCGAGCCCGCGAGGCCACCGGAAAAGTTATCGGCGCTGATGACCCATGTGAGGCCACTGAGGCTATGGCCGACAGTTGCCAGCTGCGCGAACATCAGATTGGTGACAGCCACAAAGATCGCCGCCAATAACAGAATGCGCATTACGCCAAACCGCGTGACCAGCACGCCGCCGACCATGGCGCCCAGAATAGTCATAACCACCCCAAACAGCTTGGCGATATTGGCGATCTCAGTCAATGAGAACCCCATATCGATATAAAAAGGATACGCCATGTTGCCGAGCACGATATCGCTGATCCGATAGATGCCGATGAACAACAATATTAACAGCGCCCACTTGCCGTTACGCTGAAAGAACTCGGTGAAGGGACAGATCACGGAGCCGATGAACCAGGCGACCGGGGTGCGCACGGCATTCGGTACGTGCGCGGCGCGCTCCAGGTAATCCACCACGCGCCGCTCGCCCATGACCGTGCCGCGATCCACTGACTTTTCCGGCTCGCGGATAATCAACACGGTGACAACCCCGACCGCCATACTGATGGTCATGACCAAATAGCTGACAGTCCAGGAGACATAGTCGGCAAGATATAACGCGCCGGCTCCGCCTACCAAGGCGGCCGCAACTCGATACCCGCTCTGGTAGGTTCCCGCCATCGCGCCCTGCAGTTCTCCGGCAACCGCCTCGATGCGGTAGGCATCAATCGCAACGTCCTGGGTGGCCGAGGCGAACGCCACCAGCAAGGCAAACAGCGCCATCGCCACAATGTCTTGGGTAGGGTCGGTAAATGCCATACCGATCAAACCCATGGCAATGCCTGCCTGGGCGAGCAGCATCCAACCGCGGCGCTGGCCCATGTGACGGGTCAGCAGTGCCAACGGCGCCCGGTCCACCACCGGCGACCAAACGACCTTGATGGAATAGGTAATGCCAATCCAGGCGAAGAACCCAATAGTGGTCCGGTCGACACCGACATCGCGCAGCCATGTCGATAGCGTAGTGAATACCAGAGGAAAGGGGAGGCCGGCGGAAAATCCGAGAAACAACATGGCGATGACACGGGGTCTGGTGTAGACCGCAAACGCCTCGCGCCAGCCGGTGCGCGTCTTCAACGCCATACGCCTTTTGCCCGCTTAAAGCTCATGATCGTAATCGATGATCAGCGGCGCATGGTCGGAGAAGCGCTTGTCCGTATAGATGCGCTCTTTGGTCGCTGTGGCGGCGATGCCGGGCGTGGCCACGTGATAGTCGATGCGCCACCCCACGTTCTTGGCCCAGGCCTGGCCGCGGTTCGACCACCAGGTGTACTGGTCTTCTTTCTGGTTCAGGCGCCGGAAGACATCGACGAAACCGACCTCATTGAAAAGTGTATCCATCCACGCGCGCTCTTCGGGCAGGAAGCCCGAGTTCTTTTGATTGCCGCGCCAGTTTTTGAGGTCGATTTGCTTGTGGGCGATGTTCCAGTCGCCGCACAGGATATATTCCCGGCCCTCATAGCGCATGGCCTTGAGAAACGGCATGAAGCGCTCCAGGAAGCTGAACTTGATCGCCTGGCGTTCCTCGCTGCTGGAACCGGACGGCAAATAAACCGAGACGATGCTGAGATCGCCATAGTCGGCCTGGACATAGCGCCCTTCGGCATCCATATCGGGCCAGCCCAGACCGATGCGTACCCGGTCGGGCTGTCTGCGGCTATAGATACCGACACCACTGTAGCCTTTTTTCTCGGCATCATGGAAATAGCCGTGATAGCCCTTGGGCGCCAGCATTTCGGTGGTAAGCTGATCGACCTGCGCCTTGGTCTCCTGGAAACACACGACATCGGCCTTCTGCCTCGCCATCCAGTTGTAGAATCCCTTACCGGCGGCCGCGCGGATACCGTTGAAATTAACAGTAATTATTCGCACTGATAGGTTTTTGCCTTTCGGATTCACACTGCACGGTTTAAACACCAGACGAAAGATACAAGGTCCAAGATACAAGATACAAGTCCGCAGCTGTGTAAATCTAACAAGAAATGCACTCCTCTTGTATCTTGTATCTTGTATCTTGTATCTTCTCTAACTTGTATCTTGTATCTTCCCTAAAATCTTGTATCTTCCCTTTTATGAAAGACTATCAACGCCAGTTCCTGGATTTCGCCATCGAGGCGGGGGCCATCCGCTTCGGCAGCTTCACCCTGAAATCCGGCCGGGTGAGTCCCTATTTCTTCAATGCCGGTCAATTCGATTCCGGTGCCAAGCTGGCACGTCTCGGTCACTTCTACGCAACCGCGATCATGGAATCAGGGATTGCATGCGATATGCTCTTTGGCCCGGCCTATAAAGGCATTCCGCTGGCGGTGGCGACCGCGATCGCGCTTGCCAAGGAGCACAATCGCGACCTGCCCTACGCCTTCAATCGCAAGGAGGCAAAACAACACGCCGAGGGCGGGCTTATTGTCGGCGCACCGCTGGCCGGGCGGGTCTTGATCGTCGACGACGTCATCTCGGCCGGGATCTCCGTCAAGCAGGCCGTTGAACTCATTACCCAGGCCGGCGCCGCACCCGCCGGGGTGGTCATCGCGCTGGACCGGCAGGAGCGTGGAGAACATGCCGGACTATCGGCGGTCAAAGAAGTCGAGACCACACTTGGGCTGCCGGTCATCAGCATCGTCAAGCTGGACACGCTGCTGACCTACCTGGCGCAAAGTGAAGGGGTCAAACGACACCTCGAGGCGATCATACAATATCGCAACGCCTACGGGAGCTAGGTGAGGCCAGCGCCGTCGCGCGACGCACACCTCAAGCGACACGCAATCAATGCGTGCGGCGCTCCTCGAACCTCACGACACAGGCTTCCTCATCGATCGGGCCATTCACGGTGGCGAGAGAGGAGATCGCAATCATCGGAGCGCTCAGCTTGCCGCTGACGCGGGCGCTGTCTCGCAGTTCGAGCTTGGAACGCGCGGTGAGGCTGCCCTCGACGCTGCCTTTTACAACCAGCACGTCGGCGGTGATATTGCCGCGCCAACGGCAGTCTCCTGCCAGCAGCAGCACCCCCTGTATTTCCCGGTCACCCTGGACCTCACCGTGCACGAGATATGTGCCCTCTTCCTGCATCTGGCCCAGACGGATGGCATTCCCGTCCAGGCTTTTCGGAAGCCCCCGAAGCTGATCGAGAATCCTGCGTGACGGCATAGCCCCCTCCTCCCGCATGGCGGTTTGTCTTTCTTTAGCGAATTTTCGGCAGTCCCCGGTTGTTCATTATCTAGGCACGGCGCGTAAACACAAAGCGTTTTCACTCACTTTTCGGCTCATTGCGTCAAAATCTTTCCGCGGCGTCACCTCAGAGAAGTAGTTTGAGCCCCACCAGTATTGTCACGAACTCAAACCCGCGCTTGATCCACCGGTTGCCCTTCACGATCGACCAGTGTGCGCCCAGGTACCCGCCCAGCAGCGAGCCCATTAATAGCACCGGCAACCATGCCCACTTGACCTCACCGAGCAGGCTCAAGGTGACGGCGCCGGTCCCATTCCAAAAAACACCGACCAGGACCAGGGTGTAGGCCACGGCGCGTTTGTAGTCCAGACCGAACCAGCGCACCAGCCACAGCGTGCAGAACAACCCGGTCCCTGAGGTCAACGAGCCGTTGAGCACGCCAACCACGAACAGGCCCGCACCCCCAAGCAGAAACCCCTGCCTGTGGCGATTGCTGGGCATGTGTTGCAGTCCGAGCCGGGCATTTAGAAAAGAATAGACCCCCAGACCGATGGTAAGCAGGCCGAGCGAAACCCGGGCCCAGCGATCCGGAACATCGAGAATATACGTGGCGCCGAGAACCACGCCGGGCAACCCTGAGGTGAGAATAAACAGAGAGAACCGCCATTCCAGTGTCCGTTCCCGCCAATGGCGCAGTGTGGCGCCCAGCCCTAAGGCCACGCTGGCCACTTTATGGGTCGCCAGGGCAATTCCAAACGGCAGACCCAGGAAAATCAGGGCGGGGAATTGGAGCAGGCCAGCACCACCGCCGGCAAAGGCGGAAAACACATTGGCGACCAGGGAGATCAGGAATAGCAGTAGCTGTTGAGTCCACTCCATCCAGGTTTACTCGACGTCGATCGGCCGATGATTGACTTTGGCACTGGACGTCCTATCTTGAAAATGAGTCCAACGCGATTTGGTCATTGTCATTATGATCCATAAGACACTCTCCCTGCTATTGCTGGCCTTAGGCCTTTGTACCGCCGCAGAGGCTGGAAGCATCAAGAAATGCCAGGACGCCAAAGGCCGCTGGCACTATGGCGACCGGGCCGCGGAGTTATGCGACCAGTCGAAAATCATTGAAATGAGCGGCAGCGGCACGAAAACCGGTGAAATCGCCGCGCCGCCAACGGAAGGCGAACTGGCGGAACGCGAAAGACAAAAAGCGGAAGCCAAGCGTCAACGCAAGCTCGAAGAGGAACAGGCCCGAAGGGACGCCCTGCTGCTATCCACCTACGGGCACGAAAACGACATCCTTTACGTCCGTGACAGAAAACTCGAACAGACCGAGTCGTCTATCAGCGCCAGCAAGGAAACCCTGAAATCGCTGCGCGCAACCCTGGAAAGATTGGAAAAACAGGCGGCCCAAGAACAACGTGGCGGGAGGGCGGTAGCAGCAGATACCAACACCAATATCGAGCGCAGCAAAGCCCAAATTGACCGTCATGAGGCCGCGATAGCCGCCAAACGACAGGAACAGGAGAATCTGAAGGTACAGTACGAGGCCGAGCTGAAGCGCTACCGGGAATTGAAACAAAAACAGGTGAAACGCGGCGGCTGAACGAATCGCAGGTAAAATGCCGAACAACCATAGCATCGTCATCGACTAGCAGCCCGCTGGCGTACGGGACCGGGCGGCCTGCGGTCCAGTTGAAACAGCTCTTACTGCCCCACCGGCAGGGGTTGCGGTGAGTTGCCGCGCAAGATTAATCGTCCGGCGAGACCCAGCGCAGCCCCTCATCCGTCGCCTCCTGTTTCCAGAACGGCGCTCGGGTCTTCAATTCATCGATGAGATAACGGCAGGCGGCGAAGGCCTGCTCGCGATGCGCCGACCACACCCCCACCAGCACGATCGGGTCGTTCGGCGCCAGCTCACCGTAGCGGTGAATGACCAGGGTATCCAGTATGTCCCAACGCGACATCGCTTCCTGGCAGAGCCTTTCCAGGTACCGCCCCGTCATCGCCGGGTAGTGCTCCAGGAGCATGCCCTGCACCGCACTCCCCTGATTGAAATCGCGCATGGTGCCGACAAATACCGCGGTGGCGCCGACTCTGCCCGCCCATTCGGGATGGGCGGCCTGGTAGGCGCTCAGCGCCGCCCAGGGATCGAAGGCCTCGTCGCGCAGCGAAACCGCCATCTTAGCCCCCTGTGACCGCCGGAAAAAAGGCCACCTCGTCGCGATCGCGCACCGCTTGTTCCGCCCGCACGTATTCCTGGTTCACCGCCATCAGGACATTGGCCGGGAGCGGCACGTCGGTGGTGCGTTCCCAGACATCGGTCACGGAACTAATCCCTTCAGAATCAATGAGTTGCTCGCTCTTACCGACTTTTTCCCGGATACTGGCGAAAAATTTGACAGTGATGCTCATAACGTGATTTTCAGTGGTTTTCCCGGCTGCCGGTTTCTTTTCATGGGCGCTAAATTGCGCTAAGATGCGCAAGTTTTCAAGGCCGTCTGACCGCAATCTCCTAGAGTGCCTTGATTTTTCTTGTGGTTATTTCCAGTACACGCGAACCCTATGCGCGGCAGGGCTCGCCATCCCTCAAAAATAAATGAAGCTTATGCATGACGCCAGTAATACTTATTAGTTTTCGCCGCTGCAACCTTATAGAGTTTCAAACTTTTCCAGCTTCCGCAATAGCGAAAAGGGGTAGAAAAAATGTCCAAATTGGTCAATCCGCATGGCAGCAACGCGCTAAAATCGCTACTTCTTGAAGGAAAAGCCCTCAAATCTGAAGCAGAGCGTGCCAAAGGCCTGAAACAAATCAAGATTTCGTCGCGTGAAACCGGCGACCTCATCATGTTGGGCATTGGCGGATTTACCCCACTGGAAGGATTCATGACCCATGCCGACTGGCAGGGCGTCTGCGACGGCATGAAAATGGCGAACGGCCTGTTCTGGCCCATCCCGATCACCCTCTCCACCGACAAAACCACCGCAGATTCCATCAAAGACGGCGACGACGTCACCCTGGTCAGCAGCGAGACCGGGGAAATCATGGCCACCATGACCGTGACCGAGAAATACGCCATCGACAAGGGCCACGAGTGCATGATGGTGTACAAGACCACCGATGACGAGCACCCGGGCGTCAAAATGGTGATGGAGCAGGGCGACGTCAACCTGGCCGGTCCGGTGAAGGTGTTGTCACAGGGCGATTTTCCCGAAAAATACGGCGAGCTTTTCCTGACCCCGGCACAAACCCGGGCGCTGTTCGAGTCCAAGGGCTGGAGCACCGTGGCCGCCTTCCAGACCCGCAACCCGATGCACCGCTCCCACGAATATCTCGCCAAAATCGCCATCGAGATCTGCGACGGCGTGCTGATCCACTCCCTGTTGGGCAAGCTCAAACCCGGCGACATCCCCGCCGATGTACGCGCCAAGACCATCGACACGCTGATGAAGAACTATTTCGTCGACAACACCGTGGTGCAGGCGGGCTATCCACTGGATATGCGCTACGCCGGCCCGCGTGAGGCCTTGCTGCACGCGCTGTTCCGCCAGAACTACGGCTGCTCGCACCTCATTGTCGGTCGCGATCACGCCGGCGTGGGCGACTATTACGGGCCTTTCGATGCGCATCACATTTTCGATGAGATTCCAAAGGACGCATTGGAGACCCAGCCGTTGAAGATCGACTGGACCTTCTGGTGCAACAAGTGCGAGGGCATGGCCTCGATGAAGACCTGCCCCCATGAGGCACAAGACCGTCTGTTGCTGTCAGGCACCAAGCTGCGCAAGGCGCTGTCCGAAAACGCGGAGGTGCCGGGCCACTTCAGCCGTCCGGAGGTGCTGGCTATCCTGCGGGAATACTACGCCAGCATGAAGGACGAAGAGAAAGTCGAAGTCAAGATGACCGGGCACTCCGCCAAATAAGGCGTTGCGCCAACGGCATTGAAGGCTTCGGCTTTAACGTTTTGCTGTTTTGTAAGTTCAACCTCAACAAGAAACACGGAGGGCGACCATGCCTACTTTTGTACGTACCGACAAATGTGACGGGTGTAAGGGTCAGGATAAGACCGCCTGCATGTACATCTGCCCACACGACCTGATGAAGCTCGACAAAGACGGTTCGGAGACCGGCCACGCCATGAAGGCCTGGAACCAGGAGCCCGAGCAGTGCTGGGAATGCTACTCCTGCGTCAAGATCTGTCCGCAGAACGCCATTGAATGCCGTCACTATGCCGATGTCGTTCCTCTGGGCGGTTCCGTTCAGCCCCTTCGTGGTACCGATTCGATCATGTGGACCATCAAGTTCCGTAACGGCAACATGAAGCGCTTCAAGTTCCCGATCCGGACCACACCGGAAGGCTCCGCCGATCCCAA
The DNA here is from genome assembly GCA_947258385.1 of Acidiferrobacterales bacterium. GTDB lineage: Bacteria > Pseudomonadota > Gammaproteobacteria > Acidiferrobacterales > SZUA-150 > CAMYII01. The sequence goes on along the minus strand of CAMYII010000011.1, from coordinate 8,043 downwards.
GGCCGGCAAATCCGACATGGACCGGGCGAATCTCGACAACCCCGAAATCCTGTTCACCGACGATTTGCATTCCTGCGACAAGAGTCAGCTCGTAGGCTAACGCCGCTGACAAACCGGCTCCAGGATCGTCCGATAAGATTTAGACTTAATTGAATTAGCAGGAGGGTAAAAATGGCCGAATATAAATTTGGCAATCCGGAAATCGTCGAAGAAGAGGTCGATATTCTCATCATCGGCGGTGGTATGGCCGCGTGCGGCACGGCGGTGGAAATCCCCCGCTGGACCCAGGGCCTCGATCTCAAGATCAAATTGGTCGACAAGGCCGCGCTGGCCCGCTCCGGCGCCGTCGCCCAGGGTCTGTCCGCCATCAACACCTACATAGGTGAAAATGACCCGGCAGACTACGTGCGCATGGTGCGCACCGACCTGATGGGCATCATCCGCGAGGACCTGGTCTATGACGTCGGCCGCCACGTGGACTCCTCGGTGCACCTGTTCGAGGAGTGGGGTCTGCCGGTCTGGAAGCAGCCTGGTGACGAAGGCAAAAAGCTGCCCGAGGGCGGCAAGCCGGTGCGCTCCGGTAAGTGGCAGATCATGATCAACGGTGAGTCCTACAAGTGGATCGTGGCCGAGGCCGCGCAGAACGCGCTGGGCGTCGACCGCATCGACGAGCGTGTGTTCGTCGTGAAACTGGTCAAGGACAAGAATGACCCGGACCGCGTCGCCGGCGCCGTCGGTTTCTCGGTGCGCGAAGACAAGGTCTTTGTCTACAAGTTCAAGTGCTGCCTGGTCGCCTGTGGCGGTGCGGTGAACGTGTTCCGTCCGCGCTCCGTGGGTGAGGGCACCGGCCGCGCCTGGTACCCGGTGTGGAACGCCGGTTCCACCTACTCCATGGCGCTGGAGGCCGGCGCCGAGGGCACCATGCTGGAAAACCGTTTCGTGCCCGCCCGCTTCAAGGACGGCTACGGTCCGGTCGGCGCCTGGTTCCTGTTGTTCAAGGCCAAGGCCATGAACGCCTTCGGGGAGGACTATCAGGTCAAGAACGCCCACCTGCTGGAGAAGCACAACTACGGCAACCACGCCAAGGGCCATGTCATGGGCACCTGCCTGCGCAACCATCTCATGATGGAAGAGATGCGCAACGGCATGGGTCCAATTCTCATGGACACCCCGACGGCCATGGCCAAACTGGCCGAGAACATGACGCCCAAGGAGATCAAGCACCTGGAGGCCGAGGCCTGGGAGGACTTCCTCGATATGACCATCGGTCAATGCGGTGTGTGGGCCGGTGAGAACATCGAGCCCGACAAGGAGATGTCCGAGCTCATGCCGACCGAGCCCTATCTGCTCGGTTCGCACGCCGGCTGCGCCGGCCTGTGGGTCTCCGGTCCGACCGATATCCCGGGTACTCCGAAAGAGTGGAGCTGGGGCTATCGCGGCATGACCACGGTCCCGGGCCTGTTCACCGCCGGTGACGGGGTGGGCGCCTCCGGGCACAAGTTCTCCTCCGGTGCCTTCACCGAGGGCCGTTTCTGCGCCAAGTCCATGGTGAAGTACGCGCTCGACAACAAGGACTTCAAACCGGAGCTGTCCAAGTCCGTGCAGGAACTGGTCGATGAGATCTATGCGCCGGTGAAGACCTATCTCGAGCACAAGGACTACACCACCGCCATCGACGTCAACCCGCACTACATCACGCCCAAGATGCTGCAGTTCCGCCTGCAGAAGATCATGGACGAGTACGTCGCGGGTGTCGCGACCTGGTATCAGACCAATGCCAAGATGATGGACGTGGCCGAGAAGAAGCTCACCATGCTCAAGGAAGACTCCTTGAAGATGCGCGCCAAGGACCTGCATGAGCTGCTGCGTGCGTGGGAGAACTACCACCGCATCCTCACGGCCGAGGCCCATATGCGTCACATCCGCTTCCGTGAGGAGACCCGCTATCCGGGTTACTACTACCGCACGGACTTCCTGGATCTGGATGACGACAACTGGCGCGTCTTCGTGAACTCCAAGTACAACGTGGAGACCAACGAGTGGACGCTGCGTAAGGTGCCTTATAAGCAGCTGATTAAGAGCTAATCAGTTCCCAGGCGCAATGTGAAAAAGCCGGGCGCCGCGGGGCGTCCGGCTTTTTTTCCCTGAAGGATAACTGTTATGAACGAACCGAAATTTGATCCACCCAAAGGACCGGTCGAGCCGGTCAAGCTGGGTCTGGATGACAGTATCCAGTTCCAGTGTCGCAAGGGCATTGCCTGCTTCAACCAGTGCTGCCAGAACATCGATATCATGCTGACGCCGTATGACATATTGCGTCTGAAGAATCGCCTCGGCCTCAGCTCGGAAGAACTTATCGAAAAATACACCGTGCCGTTCGAGATGGACGGCCACGGCATGCCCGGGCTGAAGCTCAAGACGCGCGACGATTCCCCCGCCTGCCAGTTCGTGACCGATGAGGGCTGCAGCGTCTATGAAGACCGCCCGGCGGCCTGTCGCTACTACGCCCTTGGACTCATGTCCATGCGCAAGAAGGACTCGCCGACCGACGAGGATTCGTACTTCATTGTCAAAGAAGATCACTGTCTCGGCCATAATGAGCCCCGCACCCTGACCGTGCGCGAGTACCGGCAGGAACAGGGCGTCGATGTCTATGACGAGCTGAACCAGGAATGGCGCCAGATCGTATTGAAGAAGCGCTCCGCCGGCCCCACGATCGGTCAGCCGACGGAACGGAGCTTCCAGTTGTTTTTTCTCGCCAGCTACAACCTCGACGCCTTCAGGCGATTCGTCGAAAGCGATGCCTTCCAGCAGGCCTATGACGTCGCCCCGGATCTCATGAAGACGCTGATGGATGACGAGGTCGAGTTGCTGACGTTCGGGCTGCGCTTTCTCAAACAGATGCTGTTCGACGAGAAATTCATCGCGGAAAAACCCGACGCCCTGGAAAAACGTCTGAAAAGCAAGCGCGAACGCGAGGCCAGATTCAAAGCGCTCGAGGCTGGCCGTCAAGGAACATAATAATAACGTTGGTTAGAGGACTTTGTGGGACCCCCTGTTCCGATGGGACAGGGGGCTTTTTTTTGGCCCGCGGCGAGAGAACCTGTCTCAAAATCAAACGCTCAGCAACCCTTCACGCCCTGGAAAGCAACGCAAAGAACGCCAAGGCGCAAAGTACGCAGAGAATACTTCAAATGGAAGGTCTGATCGATTCCAATTCTGTCATGCCCGCAAAAGCGGGGATCCAGAAATGATATGATTTTCCTGGATTCCGGCGCGCGGGCCTTCGCCCGCCCGCTCCCCGCTTTCGCGGGGACAAGCTTCGCGGGGGCAGGCCCTGGCCGGAATGACTGAATAAATCAGGGGTTCCCAAAATAAAACGTTTTTGCTTTCTCCGCGACCTCTGCGTTTGTTCCACAGCGCCCCGAGGGGAGGTATTTTTGGATATAGATTCTAGTGCTGATGGTGATGCGCCTCGCCGGTCGCAGCGGCGCCGTGCGTGTGGGTGCTGGCCATGTACAGGGTTGACAGGCCGAAGGCGATCACCAGCGCGCCGACAAGGTGACGCGCCAGGGGCCTCTGCACCATGGCCCGGAGCCAGCGCGCGGACGCGCCCAGGACCAGCAGCATCGGCAGGGTGCCCAATCCAAAGGCCAGCATCAGCAGCCCCCCCTGCGGCCCGCTTCCGGCGGCCATCGACCAGGCCAGCGCAGCGTAGACCATGCCGCAGGGCAGCCAGCCCCACAGGGCGCCCAGCAGCAGCGCCTGATGGGGATTGCGGACGGGCATGAACCGGCGGCCGTACGGTTCGATATGCTTCCACAGCGCACCTCCGGCCCGCTCCAGCGCCGTCAACGCCTGCCACCAGCCCGCGAGGTACAGCCCAAGCGCGACCATGAACAGTCCGCCGACAATGCCGCCAATGATCCGGGTCTGGCCCTGCATCAGGGTATCGATCATTGCCCCGCCCGCCCACCCCAGCGCGGCGCCCGCGACGGTATAGCTGGCGATGCGGCCGAGATTGTATGACAACAAATAGGGGAGCATGCGCCACGGCGACTGCCGCACGGTATCGGACAATCCCAGGGTCAACGCGCCGACGATCCCACCGCACATGCCGACACAGTGCACCGACCCAAAAAGGCCCAACAGGAACGCCGACAGCAACGTGAGCTCAGTCTGCATGCGATGAGATTAGTTGAATCGTAATGACGATGGCGATGACCGGTGTCACTGAGCTGAGTAGGCGGACTTGATTACCAACTCATTGTCAGCCGGCAGTCTCATGGTCGCAACCAGGCGCCAGTCATCGGCCTCCAGTTCCAGATCAAAGCGCCCTGCCACAATATCGCGCGGCAACAAGCCGAAATACGCCATGTCCGCCGTCCGCAGCAAGGTGATCTCCCGGTCATGGCCGGCGCGCGTGGCATGGAGAAACTGCAACCGTATCTCCGGTGGCGACACCTTCTGCCCGTGGGAGATAAGGCGCATGCTGACAGTAGCGGTGCCGTAATCAAAGGTCAGGCGGCTTTCCAGGCCGTAGGTGGCCGCGGCCCGATCGCGTTTCAGTACCCGGTTGATCTCCTTGCCACGCTGGTAATAATCGTCTACAACCAGGCCGTCGTCGGAATTCAGTGCCAGTTGCAGCATGAATATGCCGAAGATCACCGACGACAGCGGGATGCCGATCAATAACCAGACGAGGGGTTCGCGATACCACGGCGATTTGCTCGGCGTCTGCATCATCGTCCCGTTAACGGCCCCAGGAAACGCGCCTCTTCCCTGGCGATCAGGGTGGCATCGTCGGTGGCACGGACCTCAAAGGTAATGGCGGTGCTGCGGCGGCGCAGACCCTGGGGGTCCGCGCGCAGCCATACCGGAAATTCCATAACTTCGCCGCCGGGCACAGTAATCGTTTCGCGGTTCTTGTGCAGCTGCATGTCATTGATTCCGCTTACGCTAAGCTCATACTCGTGCGCTTTTTGATCCATATTCACGATCTGCAGCGTGTAGACGTTTTCCAACAGCCCATCCAGCGTCTCGCGATACAGCGTATTGCGATCGCGTTGGGCGTGGAGCTCCAGCGGGACACGCTGGCTTAAGCCAAACCCCATCAAGGAAAACAGCCCCAGCAACACCACCGTGTATACTAAGACGCGCGGCCGCAGCAGATGCGAGGGGTTTCCCTGGACCGCGTTTTCCGTGGTGTAGCGAATCAGACCCTTGGGATAATCCATCTTTTCCATCACCTGGTTGCAGACGTCCACACAGGCGGCACAGGCGATGCATTCGTATTGCAGGCCACCGCGGATATCGATACCGGTGGGGCAGACCTGCACACACATGGTACAGTCAATGCACTCACCCAGACCCTTGGCCTTATAGTCATCGCTCTTTCGCCGCGAGCCACGCAGTTCGCCGCGCGCCGGGTCATAGGAGATGATCAGGGTGTCGTTATCGAACATGGCGCCCTGAAAGCGCGCATAGGGGCACATGTAAATACACACCTGTTCACGTAACCAACCGGCATTGCCGTAAGTCGCGAGGCTGTAGAAAATAATCCAGAAGGTCTCCCACGGTCCGAGTGCGAAGGCGGTGATCTTTTCCGTCAGACCCGTAATCGGCGTGAAATAACCAACGAAGGTAAAACCGGTATACGCCGCGAACAGCACCCATACCGTGTGCTTGGCCCCCTTTACCAAAATCTTGCGCGCGCTCCACGGCGCCGTATCCAGTGTCATCTGCCGGAGACGGTCGCCCTCGATCCAGCGCTCGATGCGCAAAAAGACATCGGTCCATACCGATTGCGGACAGGCGTAGCCGCACCACAGACGGCCGGCGAGCGCGGTAAAAAAGAACAAGGACAGCGCGGCGATAATCAATAGCACCGCAAAATAAAAGAAATCCTGCGGCCAGAAGGTCAATCCGAATATGTAGAACTTACGCGCCGGTAGATCGAGCAGCACGGCCTGACGGCCTTCCCATCGAAACCACGGAAGACCATAGTAAATACCCAGCAGCGCCACGACTCCGATCGTGCGCCACATGGCAAACAGGCCGTGAACCTCGCGCGGGTATATCTTCTCCCGTTTGGCGTAGAGTGACTGTGCGACCTCGTCGGGTTTTGAATTTAACGGAACGATTTTCTTTGCCGGGCGGGCCATGGGTAGACTTCCTAACCTCGCTTATTTGAATGCTTTGACTGGTGAAACAGCAAATAGGAATCTACACAAAAAGCGCAGACAACGAATGAGCGGTTCCGCGGCACGGGACTACGGGGTCTGACCACCTTGCCGGGCATTGAAGGCACAGGGCCGCTGAAAATAACAGGTCAATAAACAGGATGAGGCTGTCAGCAGCCAGACAAGAAAGAAGCCGATCGTGTAAGCGCCCAGGCGACTGAGATCGGCAAAGCGCGTATCCTGCAACAGGATCTCGGGGTCGAAAGCGGTAAAAAAAAGTACTGTGGCGACCCCGGCCGTCAGGAACGACGGCCATAAGATGGCCACGATGCGTTGAATCCTGGGTATTTCCTGGTTCTGCATAACCATATTCCTGATAACGCCTTACCCGATCCGCGACTGCCCGGGCCGTCGGCTGACAGACCCTGACCTTCAACTACTCATTCAGTTTGGCGGCTGAGAGGCTGTAAATGTACGCAGCCAGCAAGTGGACCTTGGCCTCGCCGAGAAATTCCTTGTGCGCCGGCATGCGTCCCTGGCGACCCCCGGCGATGGTTTCCATGATGGTCTTCTGCGATCCGCCGTGCAGCCAGATATTATCCGTCAGGTTAGGCGCCCCCTGTTTCTGGTCGCCCTTGCCGTCGGCGCCGTGACAAGCCGCGCACAGCTGCAAGAACTTCTCCTTGCCGGCCTGCGCGGCATTGATATTGACCTTGCGGCCGCTAAGACTCAATACATATTCGGTCACATTGAATACGCCCTGGCGGCCGAGCGCGGCCTCCCAGGGGGGCATGACGCCGTTGCGCCCGTGCATGATGCTGGTCTTGATCTGCTCCGGGCCGCCGCCGTACAGCCAGTCGCTGTCCTTTAGACTGGGGTATCCCTTTGCCTTTGCCCCGCCTGCATCGGAACCGTGACAGACCGTGCAGTAGTTGAAGAACAGCCTGGCCCCGGTCTTCATCGCCTTCTGATCGTGCACCAGCGTCCGCAGATCCTCCTGGAGGTACTTCTCATACAAGGGGCCAAAACGCTTGTCGGCGGCTTGGACCTCCCGCTCATAACGGTCTTTCGAGCTCCAGCCGAGCACGCCGCCGAATGTGCCCAGTCCCGGATACAGGATAAGATAAATCACACCGAACGCCAGCGTGATATAGAACATATTCAGCCACCAGCGCGGTAGTGGGTTGTTCAGCTCCTGCAGGTCCTCATCCCAGACATGGCCCATGGGTTCCGGCTCGGCACCCGCCTCGGCCTTGGTCTCCGACATCCAGCGAACCAGCCAGAACACACCGGCAATGCTGATGACGGTCAAGACAATGATAAACCAGCTCCAAAAGCTGCTCACAAAATCAGGCATCGGTGCGCTCCCCGGATTGCTCCGCCGTCACCACCGGTTCCTCGTCGTCCAGCGGCAGCCGCGCGGCCTCGTCAAAATCCTGCTTGCGGTGACCGCTCCACGCCCAGAACACGATGGCGATAAACAGGAGGAGTAGAAATACGGTCCAATAGGAATGGAACATGCTGAGACTCATCACCATCACCTCCTCGTCTTGATGGTCGTGCCAAGGTCCTGGAGATAGGCAATGATGGCCTCCATCTCGGTTTTGCCCTTGAGCTCCCCGGGGGCCTTTTCGATCTGCTCATCGGTGTAGGGATGCCCGAGCACGCGCAGCACACGCATCTTGCGCTGGATCAGACTCGCGTCCACGGCGTTCTCCTCTAGCCATGGATAACCCGGCATCACGGACGCGGGAACGACGTCGCGCGGATTGATGAGATGCACGCGGTGCCAAGCATCGCTGTAACGCCCGCCAACACGATGCAGATCCGGACCGGTACGTTTCGAACCCCACTGAAACGG
>CAMYII010000010.1 GCA_947258385.1 Acidiferrobacterales bacterium | reverse complement strand
CCTCGGCGCTGTCGGCCTGGCTCTGCACCTGCTCCACGAGGCCGAGTACATCGCCCATGCCGAGGATGCGCGAGGCGACACGCTCGGGGTGAAACGGCTCCAGGGCGTCGGTTTTCTCGCCGACCCCGAGGAACTTGATGGGTTTACCGGTGACATGCCGGATGGACAAGGCCGCCCCCCCGCGGGCGTCGCCATCGGTCTTGGTCAGGATCACGCCGGTTAAGGGTAGCGCTTCGTCAAAGGCCTTGGAGGTATTGACGGCGTCCTGGCCGGTCATGCTGTCGACCACGAACAAGGTCTCCACCGGGTCGATGGCGGCGTGGATGGCCTGGATCTCCTGCATCATCGCCGCATCGATATGCAGCCGCCCGGCGGTATCGACAATGACGACGTCGATCATCTTTTTGCGCGCCTGTTCCAGCGCCGCCTTGGCGATTTCCACCGGCTTGCTTCCGGTGTGGCTCGGGGAAAACTCAACCTTGACGCTCTCGGCCAGCCGCCGCAGCTGCTCGATGGCCGCCGGGCGGTACACATCGGCACTCGCCACCAGCACGGTCTTACCCTCACGCTCACGCAGCAGGCGCGCCAGCTTGGCCACGCTGGTGGTCTTGCCGGACCCCTGCAGTCCGGCGACCAGTATCGCGGCCGGGGGACGCGTCGCCAGATCGAGGCCGTCATTGGATTCACCCATCAGGGTCACGAGCTCATCGTGGACAATCTTCACCACGGCCTGTCCGGGCGTCAGACTCGTCATGACCTCCTGACCGAGGGCACGTTGCCGTACGCGTTCGATAAAGGCCTTGGTCACGGGCAGGGCCACGTCCGCCTCCAGCAAGGCCATGCGCACCTCGCGCAGCGTCTTGCCCATGTTCTCTTCGGTCAGCCGCCCCTGCCCGCGCAGGCGCTTCACCGTGTCCTGCAATCGTGTACTCAAATTATCAAACATGATCTTCTCTCAACAACAACCGCTATGACACCAATACAGACGGTCATTATAGGGTCTGCCGGGCAGGAACCCAACCGCGGGCCTTTTATAGTTCAAACGTCTGGCCCTGCCGCAGACGCAAAGGGGTGCGCTCGGCAATGTGATGCCGGATCTCCTTCATGATCGCATCCTCATGGCCCGGCATGAGGTGTGTGATATAAATCTCCGGTTCGCGCTGCAGCTTGGTCAACTCAGCGGCCAGCATGGCGGGACACAGGTGCTTCGCGAGCTCGCACAGTTCCGCCTGCGCATCCACAAAGGTCGTCTCAATAATCAGATAACGCAGCGCCGCAACCGCATTCAGCGCGTTCCAGAAAGAATCGGTCCGGGTCGTATCGCCGGAGAAGGCGAGCGCGCCGCCGCCGCCGCTCACCAGGTAGCCAACGGCGGGAACGGCGTGATTCACCGGAATCGAACGCAGCCGCCTGCCGTCGATCCGCACCTCATCGCCGGGAGGCAGTTCCTCGAAGGCCAGGTACGGCCGGTCCTTTTCGGGTAACCGGGAAAAATCGGGCCACACCTGCCCGTTGAAGATGTGGGTTCTCAGCACCTCGAGGGTGGCCGCCTGGGCATGAACAATGAGTGCTTGCCTGCGCTGAGGTCCAACGCTGTCCAACAATAGCGGTAAGGCGACGATGTGATCCAGATGGGCGTGGGTCAGGAACACGTGGTCGATGGCCGCCAGCGCCCGCGGCGCCAGATCAGCGACCCCGGTGCCGGCATCGATCAGGATGTCGTCATCGATCAGCAATGCGGTGGTGCGCGCCGGGCCGCCTATCCCGCCGCTGCAACCCAGAACCTTGATTTTCATCAATTCACCAAGCTGCCGTTATGTGCTCGTTGCGTACACGGGCCAGTCATAGCACCGATCATGGTCCGCAGGTATCTTCTCTCGCCGCCGGCGCATTGGCGCGTGGCATCGATCGCGCGCTTCAACAACACTCCAAGGTGTGCCATCATTCGAGCATGCCTGCAAACCATACACTATGAGGGACCCCATTTTATACCTTCTGGCCCTGGCGCTTTATGGCGCCGTCAGCGGTCTGTTCTGGCATGGACTGCTGAAAGGCAGCCCCGCTCCCGAGCACACCCGGAACACCGGAATCCTGGCGCTGGGTTTCGGCGCGGTGGTGCTGCATGCGGCAATTCTGTACGGGAGTCTGAACCCACAGGGGGAGCTCAATCTCGCGCTGACCAACGCTGTCTCACTCATGGCCTGGGTGATCGCCGTCCTGTTCCTCATCGCTTGCCTGACGAAACCCATAGACAATCTGGGCATCATCATTATGCCCGTTGCCGGTCTCACGGTGCTGGTCGAGTGGCTGTGGCCCGGGAGTCATCTACTGCCCGAGCCGACGACCCCGCTGCAATCGCTGCACATCGTCATCTCCATCCTCGCCTTCGGTCTGCTCAGCCTGGGGGCGATGCAAAGCGTGCTGCTGCTGGTGCAGGAACGCCATCTGCGCCACAAGCAGCCCGGTGGATTCATGCGCGCCCTGCCGCCGCTCGAGACCATGGAAGCCCTGATGCTGCAGATGGTCGGGGTCGGATTCGTGCTGCTGACCCTGACGGCCGTCTCCGGCATCTTCTTCTCCGATGAAGTGTTCGACGAGCCGCGCAAGTTCGCCCACCACATTGTACTGTCCATGCTTGCCTGGATGGTGTTCGGCGTTTTCCTGGTCGGCCACTGGCGCTTCGGCTGGCGCGGCCGCACCGCCATTCGCTGGGTCCTGGGCGGCATTACCCTGCTGGCGCTGGCCTATTTCGGCACCAAGTTCGTGCTGGAGATCATTCTCAAACGTTAGTGCCCGGCGAAACACGGACCGGGGGCCACGATACCGCGGGTGCCGGGCTTTTACGCTGTCGCTGAGCGTTCGGGGCCTGCGGCACACCCTTGGCTTGCGGGCCTGACCGGCATTGCTGTTAAAATACGGGCCTGGAACAGTCATGAGGCAGAAATCAATTGGATGAGATCCCTCTCAGCGTGCTCTTCGCCACGCTGGCGCTGCTCATATTTCTTTCTGCCTTTTTTTCCGCCTCCGAGATCGGCATGATGGCGCTGAACCGCTATCGCCTGAAACACATGGCGGAATCCGGGCACCGCGCCGCTCGCCTGGTAAGCAGACTGCTGCAGCACCCCGACCGGCTGCTCGGCATCATTCTCCTGGGCAACAACCTGGTCAATATCTTTGCCGCGACCGTGGCGACCATCATCGCCCTCAGGCTCTACGGTCAGGCCGCCCTCGCGATCGTTCCCTTGCTTTTGACCCTGGTGATTCTGATCTTCGCGGAGGTCGCACCCAAGACGCTGGCAGTCTCGCATCCGGAACGTATCGCCTTTCCCGCCGCCTTTATCCTGCAGCCGCTGCTGAAGGTGTTTTATTACCCTCTGGTGTGGCCGGTCAATCTGATCGCCAACCTGTTATTGCGCCCCTTCGGCGGTTCCGTGCACGGCGCCAGCCACGAGTTAAGCAGTGAGGAATTGCGCGCCGCGGTCATGGAGGCCGGTACGCTGATTCCGGAGGCGCATCAATCCATGCTGCTAGGCATCCTCGATCTGGAGAAACTGACCATCGAGGACGTGATGATCCCCCGCGGTCAGATCGCGGGCATCGATCTGGACGCGGACTGGGACGATATCGTCGGCCAGATCACCGACAGCAGCTTTACCCGACTGCCTGTGTATCGCGGCAGCCTGGACAATGTGGTTGGCATCGTCCATGTGCGCAAGGTGTTGAATCTCATGCGCAGCGGCAAGCTCGATCACGAATCGCTGGAAAAGATCATCGTCGAGCCGTATTTCATCCCCGAGGGAACGCCGCTCAATACCCAGCTGCTCAATTTCAGGGCCGCGAAACGCCGCCACGGGCTGGTGGTGGATGAATACGGCGATATTCTCGGCCTGGTCACGCTGGAGGAAATACTCGAAGAAATCATTGGCGATTTTACCACGCCGGGCGCGGCCGTCCTGGGCGAGATCCAGGCGGACGCGGACGGCAGCTATCTTATCAAGGGGACCACCAGCATACGCGACCTCAACCGCAAGCTAAACTGGGACCTGCCGACAAAAGGTTCACGCACCGTCAACGGCCTGATCACCGAGTACCTCGAGGACCTGCCCTCGCCCGGCACCAGCCTGCTGCTCGGCAGCTACCTGTTGGAGATCGTGCGCACACGCGGCACGGCCGTGCAAGTGGTCCGGATCCAGCGACGCGAGGAATGACGTGTCAAACCCGCCGCCACAGAGCGATCACATTGTTAAGATCACATTGTTGGGTCGTGGTCGCAGCCGCCGGTAAAGCCATACGCACCTATTTGCCAATAGGCGATTGGTACACGGCACCCAAGCCGGGTTTTGGTAAGCATCGGCAAAATGTATTAAGGTTGATGCCAACAGGCTGTAGGGTCACTCAGCATTCCACTGGCATAGATAAAGGCTCGTGGAAGTTCGAATAAAAAACGAGGACACAGTATGGCACATGCGCTCAGCCTAAGCTTAGCCCTGTACGCTTTCTGGTTACTGCTCTCCGGGCATTACCAGCTACTCTTACTCAGTCTGGGTGTGTTATCGGTGATGTTGGTGGTCATGCTCACCCTGCGCATGGATGCGGTGGACCGGCAAAGCCATGCTTTGCACCTTAGCTTGCTTAAGCTGCCCTTGTATTGGCTGTGGCTGGGCTGGGAAGTGTTTAAATCCACTATCGATGTCACACTCCGCATCTGGGCCCCCAGCCTGCCCATCAGTCCCCAGCGGGTGCGCCTTAAGGCCAATCAAAAAACCCTCATGGGCAAGGTGATTTACGCCAATTCCATTACCTTGACGCCGGGCACCGTGAGCATCGATGTGACCGAAGACGGCATCGAAGTGCATGCGCTCACGCACGCGGCCGCGGCCGCGTTGCAGACCGGTGAGATGGACCGCAAGATTTGCGACATGGTGGAATAGAGCCCATGTTCATCGCCGCTAGCATCGCTATCCTCGTGGTCATGGGCCTGGCCTTGATCCGTGCCATATTGGGCCCTACGGTGTACGACCGCATCCTGGCCGCGAACATGTTCGGTACCAAGACCGTGCTGTTAATCGCCGTGCTCGGATTCTTGAACGGCCGGCCTGACTTTCTCGACATCGCCCTGGTCTACGCCCTGATCAATTTCATCAGTACGGTGGCGGTGCTGCGCTTCTTCGAATACACCGCTCAGAAGACCAACAAGGAGGAGGCCTGATGCAGGAGATCGTTCATATACTCAGTTGGATATTGCTCGTCACCGGCGGGTTCCTGGGTATCACCGGAGGCGTTGGCATTCTGCGCTTTCCGGATTTCTATACCCGTTTGCATGCGGCCGGTGTCACCGATACCCTGTGCGCCGGATTTATTCTCATCGGCCTGATGTTGCAGGCGGGCTTGAGCCTGGTCACGAGCACAACAAGCGAGAAAAAAGGGGCAAGACCATCGCAAACCTGATCGACATCGTCCTGCTGGGCCTTCTCGCCGTCACCGCACTGGCGCTGGCGCGTCTGCGTGACCTGTTCGGCGTGGTCATGCTGTTTGGCATCTACAGCCTGCTGTCGGCCGGTATCTTTCTGGTGCTGGATGCCTTGGATGTCGCCTTCATCGAGGCCGCCGTCGGCGCGGGCATATCTACCGTGCTCATGCTAAGCACCCTGGCCTTGACCGAGCGCAAGGAGAAAGAGCCGCGGCATAAGGCGGTATTGCCGCTGTTGGTGGTCCTGGTCACGGGCGCGGCGCTGGTCTACGGCACCCTGGACATGCCCGATTTCGGCGATCCCAAGGCACCGGTACACCAGCACGTGGCACCACGCTATATCCAGCAGTCCCCCGCAGAGATCGGTGTGCCCAATATGGTGACCTCGGTGCTGGCCAGTTACCGCGGCTATGACACCCTGGGCGAGGTCACCGTGATCTTTACCGCCGGCGTGGGGGTGCTGGCCTTGATTGCAGACCGCCGGCGTACAAGGAGGAGACGTCGACGTGGGTAAACACCTGGTATTGCGCCTGGTCGCCAAGATCTTTATCCCGCTGATTCTGTTGTTCGCCCTGTATGTGCAATTCCACGGCGACTATGGGCCCGGCGGCGGCTTCCAGGCAGGCGTGATCTTCGCCGCCGCCTTCATCCTGTATGCCTTGCTGTTCGGCCTGGACCATGCCCGCACCGTAATGCCACCGGCCCTGCTGCAGACCGTGGCCGCCTTGGGCGTGCTGCTCTACGGCGGGGTGGGCGTGGCGTCCATGCTCTTAGGGGGCAATTACCTCGACTACAGCGTACTGGCCGAGGACCCGGTGCACGGCCAGCACCTGGGCATCCTGTTGATCGAACTGGGCGTGGGTCTCACCGTGGCCTCGGTAATGATGGTCATTTTCTTTACCTTCACCGGACGCCGGGGCTGAGCATGGGCATACTGGGGCATTACAATTACTGGATCGTCATTTTTCTCATGATGGTGGGATTCTATATCGTCATCTCCCACGGCAATCTGGTGAAAAAAATCGTCGGCCTGAATATCTTCCAGGCCTCGGTGTTCATCCTGTATATCAGCATGGGCAAGATCCATGGCGGCACTGCGCCTATCGTGGCCGAAGGCGTCAGCCGCTATTCCAATCCCCTGCCCCATGTATTGATCCTGACGGCCATCGTCGTCGGCGTCGCCACCACCGCCCTGGGACTGGCCCTGGTGGTGCGTATCAACGAGGCCTACGGCACCGTGGAAGAAGACGAGATCCACGCCAAGGACAGCTCCCTGTGATCCGCCAACACCTGCCCGCCCTGCAGGTGATCCTGCCGCTGCTCGCTGCACCCACATGCCTGCTGTTGCGGCGCGCGGGCCTGGCCTGGCTGTTCGCCACGGTAGTTGGCTTCGCCACCTTCGCCATCGCGATCTTATTGTTGCGCCAGGTCCTGTCCCAAGGCGACATCGCTTATGCCATGGGGGGTTGGTCCGCACCCTGGGGGATTCAATATTACGTCGATCCGGTCAGCGCCTTGGTGCTGCTGATCGTCTCCGGCATCAGCGCCGTGGTCCTGCCCTATGCGGCCAGGAGCGTGGCACAGGAAATCCCTAGTGAGCGCCGTTGCGTGTTCTACACCTTGTTTCTCCTGTGTCTGGCGGGAATGTTGGGCATCGCCATCACCGGTGACGCCTTTAATCTGTTCGTGTTCCTGGAGATCTCCTCGCTGTCTTCCTATGCCCTGATCAGCATGGGTCAGGACCGCCGCGCCCTCACCTCGTCGTATCAGTACCTGATCATGGGCACCATCGGTGCGACCTTCATCCTCATCGGTGTGGGCCTGTTGTATGTGATGACGGGCACCTTGAACATGCAAGACCTGGCCCAACGCCTGCCGGCAGTCGCCACGACCCGCACGATACATACGGCGTTCGCCTTCCTGGTCGTCGGCCTGTCGCTGAAGCTGGCGCTGTTCCCGCTGCACCTGTGGCTGCCCAACGCCTATACCTTCGCCCCCTCGGTCGTGACCACGTTTCTCGCCGCCACCGCCACCAAGGTGGCGCTGTATGCCTTGCTGCGCTTCGTGTTCACCATTTTCGGGGCCGAGTATGCCTTCAACACCATGCCCCTGGGCCCGACATTGCTGTTGCTGGCCCTGCTGGGCCTGTTCGTGGCCTCGGCCGTGGCCATTTTCCAGGAAAACATCAAACGTATCCTGGCCTACTCCAGCGTGGCCCAGATCGGCTACATGATACTGGGTATCAGCTTCGCCACGGTCACCGGTGTCAGCGCCGGCATCCTGCATCTGTTCAACCACGCGCTCATGAAAGGGGCCTTGTTCATGGCCGTGGGCGCCATTTTTCTGCGCACAGGCAGCATGCAACTGCAACATCTGGCCGGTATCGGCCGGCGCATGCCCTGGACCATGGCCGCGGTGGTCATCGGTGGCCTCAGCCTGATCGGCGTGCCGCTGACGGTCGGCTTTATCAGTAAGTGGTATCTGATTCAGGCCGCCCTCGAGCGCGGCTGGTGGCCGGTGGCGGTGCTGGTGCTGATCGGCTCGCTGCTGGCCCTGGTGTATGTCTGGCGCATTCTCGAGGCGGCCTATTTTGATGCCCCAGCGAAGCCGGATGCGCATATCAAGGAAGCACCCTTATCCCTGTTGATTCCGACGTGGGCGCTGGTGCTGGCGAATATCTACTTCGGCATCGATACCAGCCTTACCGTAGGCGTGGCGCGCCAGGCGGCCGGCCTGCTCCTGGGCGTGCAGCCATGAGCCAGGCGCTACTCCTGCAAGGGGTCCTGGCGCTGCCGCTGCTGGCGGCGGTGCTGATCGTCATCAGCGGGCGCAGCCCCAATGTGCGCGAGGGCGTCACCCTCATCAGCGCCGCTGGCCTGTTCGCTCTGGTGATCTCCCTGGCCCCCCCCGTTGTGGACGGCGCGCGCCCCGCCCTCACCCTGGCCGAGCCCTTTCCGGGGCTACCGCTGGTGCTGGAGCTGGAACCCCTGGGCCTGTTATTCGCCCTGGTCGCCAGCTTTCTGTGGATCATCACCTCGATTTACTCCATCGGTTATATGCGCGCGCATCACGAGGCCCACCAGACGCGTTTCTATGCCTGTTTTGCCGTGGCTTTGAGCGCCGCCATGGGCGTGGCCTTTGCCGGCAATATGCTGACCCTGTTCGTGGCCTATGAGGTCCTGACCTTGTCCACCTATCCGCTGGTCACACACGCCGGTAGCGATGAGGCCAAACGCGCCGGCCGGGTCTATCTGGGACTGCTCATGAGCACCTCGATGGGTTTCCTGCTCCTGGCCATGGTGTGGACTTGGTCCATCAGCGGTACCCTGGACTTCAACCCCGGCGGGATCTTGCGCGGCAAGGCCGGTAACACAGTGTTGAGCATCTTGTTTGTGCTCTATGTCTTCGGCATCGGCAAAGCGGCCTTGATGCCGTTTCACCGGTGGTTGCCGGCGGCCATGGTGGCCCCTACGCCGGTGAGCGCCTTGTTGCATGCCGTGGCCGTGGTCAAGGCCGGCGTGTTCACCATCCTCAAGGTGTGTGTGTATGTCTTCGGCCTCGAAACCGTGACCACGCTGGCGGCCACCCAATGGCTGTTGTACCTCGCCGGTGCCACCATTGTGCTGGCCTCGCTGGTGGCCATGACCAAGGACAACCTCAAGGCGCGCCTGGCCTACTCCACCATCAGTCAATTGAGTTATGTAATCCTGGGCGCCTTGCTCGCCACCCAAACCGCCGTCATCGGCAGCGCCATGCATATCGCTATGCATGCCTTCGGCAAGATCACCTTATTTTTCTGCGCCGGCGCTGTCCTGGTGGCGACGCATAAGACCGAGGTCAGTGATATGCGCGGCCTGGGGCGCCGCATGCCCATCACCATGGCCGCGTTCTTCATCGGCAGCCTCAGCATTATTGGTCTGCCGCCTATGGGTGGCACATGGAGTAAATGGTTTCTTGTCCTCGGCACCCTGGAAGCACAACAGATGCTGTTGTTGGGCGTATTGATGCTGAGCTCCCTGCTCAATATCGCCTACCTGCTGCCGGTGCCGGTGCGCGGCTTTTTCAGCAAGCCCAAGGACGAGCTCGCCGACGGCGTCAAGGAGGCGCCCCTACCCTGCCTTATCGCCATCGTCATCACGGCGCTGGGCTGTATGGCTTTGTTTATCTATCCCGAGCCCTTGTACCGGCTCAGTAATCTGATTCTCAGCGCTTGAGGACATGACTATGGCCAAGAAAAACACCGACAAGACCCATATGTTCGACAAACCCAAAAATGTCCAGCGCGTCGTACGCACCCTGGTCGGGATCTGCGTGGCCTTGTTTATCGCCGATTTCGTCGTGCACCGCCACGTACTGCATCCCTGGGAGCACGTCTGGGGTTTCTATGCCCTGTACGGCTTTGTCGCCTGCGTGTTGCTGGTACTGCTGGCTAAAGAGATGCGCAAAGTGGTCATGCGCAAGGAAGACTATTACGATGTGGATGACTGAACTGCCGGCCTTCGTCCCGTTTTTCATCGGCGCCTTGCTGGCCGCGTTGACGCGCGGCTGGCTGCGCGCCGTGCTCATGCTGGCCGTGCCCGTGGCCGGCGGCCTGCACCTGCTCTCTGTGGATGGCTATGTGCAGCTAGAATGGCAGTTGCTCGGTTATACCCTGACGCCCTACCGCGTGGACAGGCTCAGCCTCTTGTTCGGCTATCTGTTCCATATCGCCGCCTTTATCGCCATCGTGTTTTCCCTGCATGTACGCGACAGCCTGCAACATGTCGCCGCGATGATCTATGCCGGCAGCGCCCTGGGGGCGGTGTTTGCCGGTGACCTGCTCACCCTGTTCGTGTTCTGGGAATTGCTGGCGCTGTCCTCGGTGATGCTCATCTGGGCGCGGCGCACTTCCCGGGCCACCGGCGCCGGCATGCGTTATTTAATCATCCAGGTGCTGTCCGGCGTGCTGTTGCTGGCCGGGGCCCTGCTGCACCTGCGCACCAGCGGTTCCTTGGCCTTTGATTACATCGGCCTACAAGGCGCGGCCGCGTGGCTGATCTTTCTTGCCTTCGGCATCAAGTGCGCCTTCCCGCTGCTGCATAACTGGCTCACCGACGCCTATCCCGAGGCCACCCCCACGGGCACGGTATTCCTGAGCGCCTTTACCACCAAGGTGGCGGTCTATGCCCTGGCACGCGCCTTCCCCGGCACCGAGATCCTGGTTTATATCGGCGCCATCATGACCTGCTTCCCTATTTTCTATGCCGTGATCGAAAACGATCTGCGGCGGGTGCTGGCCTACAGCATGATCAACCAGATCGGCTTCATGGTCTGCGGCATCGGCATCGGCACCGCGCTGGCGGTCAACGGCGCCGTGGCCCACGCCTTTAATGATGTGCTGTTTAAGGGTCTGTTATTCATGTCCATGGGGGCGGTGCTGCATCTCACCGGGCGCATGAACGGCTCCGACCTGGGCGGCCTGTACAAGAGCATGCCCATTACCACGACGTTCTGCATCGTCGGCGCCGCTTCCATTTCCGCCTTCCCCTTGTTCAGCGGTTTTGTCAGCAAGTCCATGGTCATGAGCGCGGCCTTGCTGGAAGACTACCCCGGAGTATGGCTGATGCTGCTGTTCGCCTCGGCCGGCGTGTTCCACCATGCCGGCATCAAGATCCCCTTCTTCGCCTTCTTCGCGCACGATTCCGGCATCCGCGTCACCGAACCGCCGCGCAATATGCTCATCGCCATGGGTATCGCCGCGGTGCTGTGCGTGCTCATCGGCTGTTATCCGACACTGTTGTATCAGCTCTTACCTTTCGGTGTAGACTACACGCCTTACGATAGCACCCATGTGTTGGCACAGCTGCAGTTGCTATTCTTCTCGGCCCTGGCCTTCGCCTGGCTCAAACTCTCGGGGCTCTATCCCCCGGAGCTGCACTCGACCAATCTCGATGCCGAGTGGCTCTACCGTCGCGTGCTGCCGCAGTCCTGGCATAGGCTCATCGCCGTGCTGCGTCCCATCGACACCTTCGTGCGCCGCAGCACCCATAGACGCGTGTCCAAGTTCATTAGCGGCATGTTCCGCCACCATGGCCCCCATGGCGTATTGGCACGCACCTGGCCTACCGGCAGCATGGTGTTATGGGTGGCCATGCTATTGGCGGTGTATGTGTTGTTTCATTATTTAAAGTAACTCAGACTTGATCTGACGGGCCATTATGCCGCCGGGCCAATGGCTGCTGGTAACCCTGACGGCCGGGGTGGGCGGCAGCCTGCTGTCCATCGGCTCGGCGGCCGGAGTCGCCCTGATGGGCCAGGCACGCGGCCATTGCACCTTCTTCAGACATCTCAAGTGGACGCCTGCGATCGCCGTCGGCTACGCCGCCAGTATCGTGGCACACATGTGGATCAACGCCGGCCAGTTCTGACACCGCCTGCGCATTGATCCCGTGGATCAGTCCGCGGACATCTTTTTGGCGACATTATCCCGCAGATAGACCGGCACGGCGCGTTCCGGCGCCACCGCCTCGCCGTCGCGGAAGGCCTCGGCGGCCAGCCGCGCGACGTCGCGCGCGCGCGGATGCGCGCCCGACTGCCAGCCCCCGACGCAGTCCCCCAGCCGCTGAGTCAATACCTCGTGGTAGTGGTCCCAGCCGCTGCCAGCGCCCATCCAGGTCGTGGCTGGCGGCAGCGGCACGGCGTCGGGCGCCATCACCAGCTCTTGCCCGCTCAGCGCCATTCGCCCCGTCCCCCGGCGCTCGTACGCCCCCCAGTAGACCTGCCCCATGCGGGCATCGAGCGCCGCCAGCACACGGGGCGCATCGACGCCGTGCGCCAGCGCGGCCAGCGAGGAAACCGGCACCACCGGCAGCTCGAGCGCAAAGCCAAGGCCCTGCACAACCCCCGCGCCGATGCGCAATCCCGTGAAAAGACCCGGCCCGCGCCCGAACGCGAGCGTGTCGAGCTGCGCCAGTGCGATGTCCGCCTGCGCCAGCAGCGCTTCGACCATCGGCAGGATCTTGGAAGAGTGCTGGACCCCGGAGGCAGCCGATTCGATGAGCTCCCCGCCGATGAGCAAGGCGACGGAACAGGTTTCGGTGGAGGTATCCAGAGCGAGGATTTTCAATTGCCTGCCCAGCCAGAGACTGGCACGGTCATCGGCCGTATGAGGGTTCTACACAATACGCCAAGCGATTGCATCAGGTACCACCGTCACTGAGCTCGGTATCATCGTGGGAATACGGCGGCGAACAGCAACACAGCAAATGCAGCGGCGTATTGCCGATGTTTTGTATCCGGTGGCGCACACCGGGCGGAATACAAACGGTATCACCCGCGGCCACGTCGAACTGTTCGTGTTCCACCGTCATCCGGCCACGGCCCGCGGTGATATGATAGAGCTCTTCGGTGTGTCCATGCCGATGCAGTGCGGTCGCCTCACCGACCGGAACCATTGCCTCCGCCAGACTCTGCAGACGGTTTCCATGTTCATGTGGATGCATCAACTCGCGGATCTGCGAGCCGTCCTTGGTCACGTATGGGGCAGTATCCCGCAACGAGGTTTTAATCGCCATCGCTACCCTATCCAGACGCTTGCCAGCGCGGCCATCACATAAGGGACAAATACCAATAAACCGATCACCGCAGCACCGATGGCGGTGATGAGCACCGCACCCGCTGCAACATCCTTGGCCTTGCCGATCATCGGATGGTAGGCAGCCTCGACCGCGTCGGCAAGGACTTCGAGTGCCGTGTTCAGACCCTCGGCGCCCCAGACCAGGGTGATCGCCAGCACGATCAAGGCCCACTCCGATCCCGTCACGCGGAAGGCCGCGCCGAAGATGCCCACGGTCACTGTGGCCGCGAGATGGAGCCTGGCGTTCGGTTGGGAGCGCAACAGCAGCCCCATGCCGCGTAACGCGTTGACAATACTCTGTAGTCTGCCTTTGTACATAAATTTTTCCATCGTAGGTTGGGTTAGCGCAGCGCGACGGACTGGAAGTCCTAGTCCAGGCGATAACCCAACATTGCCAAAATTGGCCGGGTTTGTTGGGTCCCTCGCGCTCGCGCCTTGGCCCAAGCTACATTTATCCGATTTCATGTCGGCGTCGACCCTCAGGCGTCTCTGCTTCTATGGACTAAGCGATCCTAGGCGAAAATACGCTGTAAGTGGGACAGCAGTGCATACCGCCTCCTTATGCACCCGCCGCGTCTCGGACATGGCATCCCTACAGCTCGACGCTAGCGACCCTGCTAATACCGTTTCCCGCTCGCGCTTGACCTCGATGCACGATGGGTCTCGCGGTCTTCTTCCAGCGCCTGTATCAGCGCCTGTAGGTCTTCGGGCACCGGGCTTTCCCATTGCACCGCCTCACCGGTCACCGGATGGATCAATCCGAGCTTGAGCGCATGCAAGGCCTGACGCTTGAACCCGCGCAGAGCCTCCTTGAACCGCTCGGTGGCGGCAGCGGGGAGCTGCAGCCGGCCCCCATACACCGAGTCACCCAGGATCGGATGCCGGATATGAGCCATGTGCACGCGAATCTGGTGCGTGCGGCCCGTTTCAAGGTGCACCTGTAACAGGGTATGGGCGCGGTACTTGGCTTTTATGCGATAGTGCGTCACCGCGGGCTTGCCGCGTCCAGTCACCGCCATGCGCGTGCGCTCCCGGGGATGGCGTCCCAGCGGCGCTTCGACGGTCCCGCCCGAGATCATCACGCCATTGACGATCGCCAGATACTCCCGCGCCAGCCCGCGGCGTTGCAGTTGCTCGATGAGGTCCAGGCGCGCACCCTCCGTCTTGGCGACCACGAGCAGACCGGTGGTGTCCTTATCGAGCCGGTGAACGATGCCGGCGCGGGCCAGTCCTCCCAATTGCGGCGCATGGGCAAGCAGGGCATTTAACAGGGTACCCTCGATATTACCCGCTCCGGGATGCACGACCAGGCCCGCGGGTTTGTTTACCACCAGCAGTGTCTCGTCCTCATGGATGATATCCAGAGGAATGGATTGCGCTTTCCAGTCGTTTTCAGGGGGCTCGGGGATCTCGATTTCAACGTGCTGGCCGGCCGCGACGCGGTCGCGCTGGCGCGGCAGCGCGCCATCCAGGCGCACGCGACCCGCCCGTATCCACTCCTGGATCTGGGAACGGGAGCGATCCCGCAACAGGACCGACAGGGCCTGGTCCAGGCGCATGTTCGCCTGTTCTTCGGTGATTCCAATTTTTACGGTATGATTGCCCATGTTGCCCGTATACAGTGATTGTACGATAGCCTGATAGCACTGTTTACCCGACTGGCGGTGCGCGGCCCTGCCTGCGCATCCTTTACAGTATTGATACATTCTTGTCCGGCCATGCGACTACAAAAGAATCTGATTGTTGGCGTTATCATACTGCTTTCGGGCGCCTGCGCCTCGACCGAATACGATCCGACGAAAAACTGGACGCCCGAGCAGTTCTACCGCGAGGCCAAACAGGCCATGGCGACCGGAAATTATGAGACGGCGATCAAGCATTACGAAACGCTGGAGGCGCGCTACCCTTACGGCCGTTATGCCGAGCAGGCACAACTCGAGATCGCCTACGCCTACTACAAAAATGAGGAGCCGGAGCTGGCGGTCTCGGCGGCCGACCGCTTTATCCGGCTGCACCCCACCCATCCCAACACGGATTACGCTTACTATCTAAAGGGTCTGGTGCGCTTCAACGACCGCGGCAGCATCATCGGCCGCTGGATGGGGGCCGGCAGCGACCTCTCCGACCGCGACCCAAGGGCGGCAAAAGAGGCCTACAAGGCCTTCAAGGATCTGCTCGAGCGCTACCCCAACAGCCGCTATGCACGGGATGCCGGGGGGCGCCTGCTTTATCTGGTCGACTCCATGGCCAAACACGAAATCAAAGTGGCGCGTTTTTACTATGAGCGGGAGGCCTACGTGGCTGCTGTCAACCGGTCCAAATACGTGCTGGAGCACTTTCAACGTACCCCATCGGTCGAAGACGCGCTCGGGGTCCAGGCGATGGCCTACAAAAA
The DNA here is from genome assembly GCA_947258385.1 of Acidiferrobacterales bacterium. Classification (GTDB taxonomy): domain Bacteria; phylum Pseudomonadota; class Gammaproteobacteria; order Acidiferrobacterales; family SZUA-150; genus CAMYII01. Next base: position 29,530 of record CAMYII010000010.1, on the reverse strand, counting down.
GATGGGCCTGGAACAGCTGATGCGCGACTCGCTGCGGGTACTGAAGAAAAATTTCCCCAAAAGCCGTTACCTCAAGGAATTCGCCAAAGTGGCTGACAGCAAGGGTTAAGCAACTTCGGTCATCGTCCGAACGAGACGGGCTGCGAGTCAGATAGCGTCCTTATCCAACTCGCCGGTCCGGATTCTTACGACCTTCTCCACGGAGGAAACAAAAATCTTGCCGTCACCGATCTTCCCGGTACGCGCCGCCGAGGTGATGGTATCGACACAGCGCTCCAACAGATCCCCCTCCACCACCAGTTCAATCTTGACCTTGGGCAGAAAATCCACCACATATTCCGCGCCGCGATACAGCTCGGTGTGTCCTTTCTGGCGGCCGAATCCCTTGACCTCGGTGACGGTCAACCCGGTGACACCGATCGCTGACAAGGCTTCGCGGACGTTGTCCAGCTTGAAAGGCTTTATAATCGCTTCGATTTTCTTCATTCTATATCCTTTTCCTACTGATCACTGTAAAACAAACTGTCACGTGCCTGCTTTTGCTTGAGCGTGTCGGATAATCGCCTAATATGCGCCCTTGCCGTAACCCGAGGTAATGGGATAACGGCGGTCGCGTCCAAAGGCTCGCCTGGTGATACGCACACCGGGCGCCGCCTGACGCCGCTTGTATTCGTTACGATCCACGAGCTTCGCCACATAGCGCACGGTTTCCTCATTGAAGCCGGCCTGAACGATCTCTTCCACGCACTCGTCATGCTCGACATAACGCTCGAGGATCCCATCCAGTACAGGATAAGGCGGCAGCGAATCGACATCAAGCTGGCCCGGCGCCAGCTCGGCCGACGGCGGGCGGTCGATGACCCTTTGCGGGATGACCGGCGAGAGCCGATTGCGGTAGGCCGCCAGGCGATAGACGACGGTCTTGGGCACGTCCTTGATGGCGGCAAACCCCCCCGCCATGTCCCCGTAGAGCGTCGCATAGCCGACCGCCATCTCGCTCTTGTTGCCTGTCGTGAGCACCATCTTGCCGGTCTTGTTAGAGATGGCCATGAGCAGCATGCCGCGGATGCGCGCCTGGATGTTCTCTTCGGTTGCGTCCGCCGGCAGCCCTTTGAACCGATCCTTTAACCCGTCGAGCAGGCTCTGAAACATGGAGTCAACCGGTATCGTGGTGTGCATGACGTTAAGGGCCTGCGACTGCGCGACGGCGTCTTCGAGACTCATCGCCGCGGTATAACGCGACGGCATCAAAACCGCCTCCACCCGCTCGGGCCCCAGGGCGTCAACGGCGATGGCCAATGTCAGCGCGGAGTCAATACCCCCCGATAATCCGATGACCACGCCGGAAAATCCGCTTTTGTTCACATAATCACGCACACCCAGGACGATCGCCTGGTAGATGCTATGCTCATAATCGGGCGCCGGTGCCACCGCGCCCGCCACCGGCGCCAGGGTATTCGTGTCGAACTCAACGGCATCCAACCGCTCTTCAAATGCCGGCGATCGCTGGCAGATTTCGCCGCGCGCATCGACCACGAAGGAATTGCCATCGAAGACGAGCTCATCCTGACCACCCACGAGATTGACGTAGATAATCGGCATTCGATTCTCGCGCGCACGCTCACCAACAACCCGCTCTCGCTCTTCGTGCTTTTCGATGTGGAAAGGCGAGGCATTGAGGTTGAGCAAGACCTTGGCGCCCACCGCCGCCGCTTGCGCCGCTGGCCCCGACTCCCAGACGTCCTCGCAAATGGTGATCGCCACCGGCACCCCGGCGATCGCGACCACGCACGGCGCCTCCCCGGCATGAAAATAGCGTTTTTCATCGAACACGCCGTAGTTTGGCAGGCATTGCTTGGAATAGGTCGCAATGATGGCGCCGTCACGCAACAGCGATGCGGCATTGTAGAGCCTGCCCTGCTCCCGCCAGGGATGACCGACGAGGACATCGATCCCTTGGGCGGCGGCCTTGAGCTTGTGCAGCGCGGCCACGGCGCGCGTATTGAAGCCCGGGCGCAGCAGCAGATCTTCCGGCGGATAGCCGGTAATGGCGAGCTCGGGGAACACGATGGCGTCGGCCTGCAGCGCATCACGCGCCCGCCTCGCAGCGGCCGCCATCTTGTCCGTGTTCCCGGCCAAATCACCGACCAGCAGATTGAGCTGACCGAGCACGATGCGAAATCGATCGTTCATTATTTACCTAAGCCTGTTGCGCGCACACCACCACTTTTTCCATTCCGCTGAAGCAACGGCCCCAGAAAACGCTCCCATCCTTTCGCAGCGTGTCTTTCATACCCTGACGCAGGGCCGCCCTACCCCCGCCAAACGTCATCGCATTATCCCGATTTTTTTTAACGGTATTGTGTGACAACAGCTACGATTAATCAAAAACTATTCCCAGTGATGGGCCGTCCGCGACAAGGCCATTTTCTCACAGTCTATGCGACATATAACACTGCGTGTTGGTGCTACACTGCAACGATGCGATTCGCCGTCATCGACACTTTGAGCGGGATCCCGGCGGCCGACTGGAACCGGCTGCAGACCGGCGGCAACCCGTTCCTGCGCCACGAGTTTCTCGCGACCCTGGAGCGCACCGGGTGCACCTCGCGGGAAACGGGCTGGCATCCCCAGCACCTTGCGGTTTACACCGATTCGGGGGGCAAGCCGAGGCTCATCGGCGCCGTGCCGTTGTACCTGAAAAGTCATTCCTACGGTGAATACGTCTTTGATTGGGCCTGGGCCAATGCCTACGCTCAGGCCGGTCTCAATTACTATCCAAAACTAGTCGCGGGTGTACCGTTTACGCCGGTGACCGGGCCGCGCCTGCTGATCGCGGCGGACCAGGACCGGGCGTCGATCGCGCGCTTGTTGATCGACGGCGCGCTCGAGCTCGCCAGAGAACAGCGGGTCTCCTCGCTGCATTGGCTGTTCACGCCGGAAGCGGATGCCGGGCTGCTGGAGCGGCACGGTCATCTGCGGCGCGTCGGCTATCAGTTCCATTGGCGAAATCGCGGGTATGCCGATTTCGACGACTTTCTCGCCAGCCTGTCCTCGCTGAAACGCAAAAAGATCCGGCGCGAGCGCCGTTACGTGCATGAGGCCGGCATCCGCATGACCGTGCTGACTGGCGACGCCCTCGCGCCCGCACACTGGGACCGCTTTTACCAGTTCTACCGTTCCACCGTCGATGAGCACGGCGCGATCCCGTATCTGAGCCGCGAATTTTTCCATACCTTGGGCGCGCGCATGCCGGAGAGCACCGTTCTCATTCTGGCGCAAGCGGGCAAGCAAACAGTCGCCGGCGCGCTCTATCTTCGCAGCGAGGACAGCCTGTACGGGCGTTACTGGGGCAGCGTGCAGGCCTACCACAGCCTGCACTTTGAGACCTGCTATTATCAGGCGATCGAATATTGCATAAAATCGGGGCTGCGGCGCTTTGAAGCGGGGGCCCAGGGCGAACACAAACTGAGCCGCGGATTTCTGCCCACAGCCACCTTCTCGGCGCACTGGTTGAGCCGGCCCGAATTCAGCCACGCGGTCTCGCAATTTCTGGAGCGCGAAAGGAACGGCGTGGAATTCTATTTGGACGAGCTCCACGGGCACTCGCCGTACCGGCGGGGCAGCAACGCAGGAGTCAGTACCTAAGCCAACGCATGCGTCAGACTGGCCTGCAGGCCTGATAAGCCTATGTTTGTGTTGCCACTCAATTCCCCGGACCTGCGCTTCCCGCCGGTCGATCTGGCGTCGCCGGAAGGCCTGCTCGCCATTGGCGGCGACCTGCGCTGCGAACGCCTGCTGGAGGCCTACCGTCACGGGATTTTTCCCTGGTACAACCCGGGTCAGCCCATTCTTTGGTGGTCACCGGACCCCCGCGCCGTGCTGTTCCCCGACAGACTCAAGGTCTCACGGAGCCTGGAAAAGACGCTGCGCAAACGCAAATTCGAGATCACCCTGGATACCCATTTCAGGGAAGTGATCGAGGGTTGTTCCCGTCCGCGCGGCGCAGAACCCGCCGCCGAGGGCACCTGGATCACGCCGGAAATGATTGCCGCCTACTGCCGACTGCATGAAATGGGTCATGCCCACTCGGCGGAGGCCTGGCACGATGGCAGGCTCGTCGGCGGGCTGTACGGCGTGGCCATGGGCGGCGCATTCTTCGGAGAATCCATGTTCACCCTGGAGACCGACGCGTCCAAGGTGGCCTTTGTGCATCTCATCATCCAATTACGGCGCTGGGACTTTAGGCTCATCGATTGCCAGGTGTCCTCGGCCCACCTCTTTACCTTGGGCGCCGAGGAAATCCGCCGGAAGTCGTTCATGAGACTGCTCGATGAGGCCTTGCGGCAGCCGGATCACACAGACCCCTGGGGCCTCGATCCCACGCTGGATGTGATCCCGCCATCCGGGTGGCAAAGGCGCTAGCACCATGACCGCCAGACAACAACAACCTGCACTCTATCTCACCGTGCCGCATGCCTGCGCCTATTTCCCGGAACGCCGGGCCACCATGCTGTTCGCCGACCCCCGGCACCCGGCGCAGGACAGCGTTTACGAGGCATTGATTAACATCGGGTTCAGACGCAGCGGCGACTTTGTTTATCGTCCTCACTGCCAGCACTGCACGGCGTGCGTGCCCGTGCGCATTCCTGTTCACGCGTTCAAACCCAGTCGTGGGCAAAGGCGGGTCTGGCGCAAGAATCAGGACCTCACTGTCAAGCCGTGCGAACCGGTTTTTCGGTCCGATCACTTCGAGCTGTATCAACGCTATCAAGCCGCACGCCATCCGGGCGGCGGCATGGACGATCCCGATCCGGAAAAATACATCGACTTTCTGACCAGCGCGCACACGCGGTCCTGCTTTTACGAAATGCACCTTGATGGGAAGCTCCTATGCGTGGCCGTCGTTGACCGGTTCACCGACGCCTTTTCCGCGGTGTATACCTTTTACGATCCGGAGCAATCCAGGCGCGGCCTGGGGGTCTATGCCATCCTGTGGGAGATCGCGGAGGCGAAACGGTTGGGCCTTGCCTGGCTGTACCTGGGATTCTGGATCAAGGACTGCCAGAAGATGGACTACAAGGCCGATTACCGCCCGCTGGAAGTCTATCGCGACCAGCGATGGATTCTGCTTGAGCAATAAGGCCCGGGCCTGGCAACATCAGTGAAGACCATTGCACGCGGGCGGCGCTCGCCGGTTTGCCATGCGCGCAACAGGGCCTTAGCGAGCCAGCAGGCGATGTAATCCTTGCTCCAGCTCGATGCGCGGTTCCCAATTCAATATGTCCATGGCCTTGCTGATCTGTGCCAGCGAATGCTTGATATCGCCTTGTCTCGCCGGCGCGTATTCCGGTGAAAACGGAACATCCATGATCCGGCACAAAGTCCGCAAGAGGGCAAGCAGAGATACCTGCTCGCCGGTTCCGATATTGAACGTCCCGCCAGCGGCCGCATCGACCGTGACAGCTGCGATATTGGCTTGCACAGCATCCTGAATGAACACGAAATCGCGCGTCTGGGCCCCGTCACCGAAGATCACCGGCTGCAGCCCGCGGACCAGACGATCAACAAAAACAGAAATGACGCCTGAATACGGTGATGAAGGATCCTGCCTCGGCCCGTAGACATTGAAATAGCGCAAGCAAACGGTCTCTAATCCATAAAGCCGGCGAAATACCTGGCAAGCGTATTCAGACGCCAGTTTATCCACGGCGTAGGGCGAGAGCGGCCTTGGCTTCATCGCTTCGGTTTTCGGGAGCTCCGGCCTGTCACCGTAGACCGCGGCCGAGGAGGCGAAGACCATGCGACGCACGCCGTTCCTGCGCCCCGCATCCAGTATATTTAACGTCCCCTGATAATTCGTGCGTTGACTTCCTACCGGATCGTTGATTGTCCTCACCACCGAGGCAACCGCGGCGTGATGAAAAACCCAATCGACGTCCTCCATGACCGTCTCGACGGCCTTGTAATCCGCCACACTGCCGCGCACCACTGCCAGTCTCTCATGACGCGGGAGATGTTCCATTTTACCGGTTGAAAAATCGTCGAAGATACGCACCTCATGCCCGTCTGCTAGAAGACGATCCACGAGATGGGAGCCGATAAACCCCGCACCGCCTGTCACCAACGCTAACACGCACGCCGCCTCATGAACGAAGTGAGGTCCTCGCACCCAACCCGCCAAGGCCTGTGATCATACCGGCGGCCCGGCGGCGGCGCCCTCGCGCCCCGCCTCGCGTTGATGCCACAACCAGGCGGTCTCGATGATGGTTTTCAGGTCCTCATAGCGCGGCCGCCAGCCCAACTCCTGACGAATTTTTTCCGATTCGGCGATCAACACCGCCGGGTCACCCGCCCGGCGTTCCGCCGGTGTGGTGGGGATCGTTCGCCCCGAAACGTGCTGCGCCACCTCGATGACCTCGCGTACGGAATACCCTTTGCTGTTGCCGAGGTTGTAGACCGCGTTATCGCCACCGCCGAGCAATGATTCGAGCGCCAGAAGATGGGCCTGGACCAGGTCGGTGACGTGAACGTAGTCCCTGAGACAGGTCCCATCCGCCGTGGGATAGTCCGTGCCGAATATTTGCAGGCGCTTACGCATCCCGAGCGCCACCTGCAGCGCCAGCGGGATCAGGTGGGTCTCCGGATCATGCCGTTCGCCAAGCTCGCCGGAGGCATCGGCACCCGCGGCATTGAAATAGCGCAGCGACACAAAGCTCAGGATCCCGGCAGCGGCACAGTCGACCAGCAGCCGTTCCACCGCCAGCTTGGTGGCCCCATACGGATTTGTCGGGCATGTCGGATGATCCTCGCGCATCGCCCCGGCGACCGACGGCTCGCCGTAGACCGCGGCGCTGGAAGAGAAAATGAAACGCCTGACCCGGTGGCGGCTCATCGCCTCGAGCAGATCAATGGTGCTGGAAACATTATTGCGGTAATACTCCAGCGGCCTGGCAACCGATTCAGCGACCAGCGAATAGGCGGCAAAATGCATGACGGCGTCGACCGGGTAACGCGAAAAGACCTCATTAAGCAGCAGGGTATCACCGAGGTCTCCCTCGACCAGCGGAACGGCGGGTACCAAGTCGCGGTGACCCCGGGAAAAATTGTCCAGGACGACAACGTCATAACCCGCATCTAACAGCCCCCGCACCATGTGAGCGCCGATATAGCCCGCACCTCCCACGACCAGGACGGTTTTGTTATTCATTGCGTCGAACCAGCCTCACTGCTTTAATCACCTGCGAGAAACAGCCTCTGGCAAGCCGGCTGGCTCCCGCCCCTCAGGGGATGGGCCTTCTGTACGAGCTCCGCGCGCCTCAGACGACCTCACTGCCCTGTGCAAACCGACCGCCCTGCGAGCGCCAATGGCGCGGATCTTCGCCGTGCATTCAGGATGCAATACCCCAAAACGCGGCACGCAACGACGGCCATCGCCCCGCGGAAACGCTTTACGCCCGCAGACGTATGGGGCATTATACGCGCCGCCAACGCGTGGAGACACCAGTCTTCGATTTTTGCCCTAATATTCGACCTAAACTAATAAGGTCGTAAAATTCTAAGGTAGTGAGGTAGTACGGCAGGTGGCAAAAGAAGAAAGCATCGAAATGGAGGGAACGGTCATCGAGACACTCCCGAACACGCTCTTCCGCGTGGAGCTGGACAATGGCCATGTTGTGACGGCCCATATTTCCGGCAAGATGCGCAAACACTATATCCGGATCCTGACCGGTGATCGGGTCACAGTCCAATTGACTCCTTACGACCTCACAAAGGGCCGCATCACCTACCGCGCCCGATGAGTCGCCGACCCCCGGGGGCCCGAAACCGTGCGGCGCCCACCAGCATTGCACCCGGGACGTCTTAGCAAGCCATCAAGTCAGTGCCGCGCTCTGACAGGCTCCGTATTGAACGAAAACTCATCGTCAAGGACCGACACCACAACATGCCCGCCGTGGCCCAGATCGCCGAAAAGGATCTCATCGGCCAGGGCTTTTTTAATCTTCTCCTGAATCAATCTTGCCATGGGGCGGGCGCCCATCGCCGGATCATAGCCGTGCAGCGCCAGCCACTCGCGGGCCGAGGGCTGTAGCTCGATCGTGACGTTCTTGTCGGCGAGCTGTGCCTCCAACTCCACGACGAATTTGTCCACGACATAACCGATGGTCTTTTCACCGAGCGGTTTGAAGCGGATGACGGCATCCAGACGATTACGGAACTCAGGACTGAACAGCCGCTTGATCTCCTCGGTATCATCCAGGGTATGATCCTGGCGGGTAAAGCCGATCGAGGCGCGGCTGACCCTGTCTGCGCCTGCATTGGTTGTCATTACGATGATCACGTTGCGGAAATCGGCCTTGCGGCCATTGTTGTCGGTCAAGGTACCGTGGTCCATCACCTGCAACAGCAGATTGAACACATCAGGATGCGCCTTTTCGATCTCGTCGAATAGCAATACGGCATGCGGATGCTTGGTAATGGCATCGGTCAGCAGTCCGCCCTGATCAAAACCCACATAACCAGGGGGTGCGCCGATCAAGCGCGAGACCGTATGACGCTCCATGTACTCCGACATATCGAACCGGATCAACTCAATGCCCAGCGTGCTAGCCAGCTGGCGGGTGACCTCGGTCTTGCCGACACCCGTGGGGCCCGAGAACAGATAGCTGCCGATCGGCTTTTCCGTCTCACGCAGGCCCGAGCGCGATAATCTGATCGAAGTCTCCAAGGCATCGATGGCCTCATCCTGGCCGAACACCACCATCCTCAAGTCGCGACCAAGCGTCTTGAGCGAAGCGAGATCGGACTTTGACACCGTCTTTGGCGGGATACGTGCGATCTTGGCCACGATGGTCTCGATATCGCCTACGCCAATTGTCTTTTTGCGCTTGGATGGCGGCAACAGGTGTATGCTGGCACCGGCTTCATCTATCACGTCAATGGCCTTATCAGGCAGGTAGCGGTCATTGATGTAGCGGCTGGAAAGTTCCACCGCGCTACGCAGGGCCTGCTGGGTGTATTTGATACCGTGATGCTCCTCAAAACGCGACTTGAGTCCGCGCAGAATCTCCACCGCTTCGTCCTGTGTCGGTTCGATGACATCGATTTTCTGGAAGCGCCGCGATAACGCCCGGTCCTTCTCGAAGATACCGCGGTACTCCTGGTAGGTGGTCGACCCAATGCACTTGAGATCCCCGCTTGCGAGCACCGGCTTCAGCAGATTGGAGGCGTCCATGGCGCCGCCGGAGGCCGCACCGGCGCCAATGATGGTGTGAATCTCATCGATGAACAGGATCGAATGTTCCTGTTTCTTCAAATGGTAGAGCACCGACTTCAGCCGTTTCTCGAAATCACCGCGATACTTTGTCCCGGCGAGCAACGCGCCCATATCAAGCGCATAGATACTGCTCAAAGCGAGCACCTCAGGCACCTCGCCTTCAACGATTTTCTTCGCCAGGCCCTCGGCCAGCGCGGTCTTGCCCACGCCCGCTTCACCGACATACAGGGGATTGTTCTTGCGCCGCCGGCACAGCACCTGGATAGTGCGCTCCAGCTCGTGCCCGCGCCCGATGAGCGGATCGATCTTGCCCATTCTGGCGCGTTCGTTGAGATTGACCGTAAACACATCCAAGGGGCTGCGTTCCGGCGCCGTGCCGGGCTCGTCAGTCTCCTCGGGTGCAGGCAGCTCGCCCTGGCCTTCGCTCGGCATCTTGGAGATCCCGTGCGAGATATAATTCACGACATCAAAGCGGGTGATGTTCTGTTTGTGCAGGAAGTAGACCACATGGGACTCCTTCTCCGCGAAGATGGCGACCAGCACATTGGCGCCGGTGACCTCTTTCTTGCCGGCACCCTGGACGTGCAGGACGGCGCGCTGGATCACCCGCTGAAATCCCAATGTGGGTTGGGTGTCAATTTCGCTCCCGGAGGGCAACTTGGGGACGTTTTCTTCCAGGAATTCGTTGAGATTTCTTTTCAAAACCTCGATATTGGCGCCACAGGCGCGCAACACACGCGCCGCCGTGGCGTTGTCGAGCAACGCCGCCATGAGGTGTTCCACCGTGATGTATTCGTGGTGCATGTTGCGGGCTGCTTGAAACGCCGCATTCAACGAATACTCCAATTCCTGCGATAACACCGCTCACCTCCGGGCCAGGCCCTTAAAACTACCTACTGAACCTTCAAGACATGCCTACAACCGTTTATTCCGGCTCCATCGTGCATTGCAGGGGATGCTGGTTTTCTTCCGCAAAGCTCAAAACCTGCCGCACCTTGGTCTCCGCCACCTCATGGGTATAGACCCCGCACACGCCGAGCCCCTTCATGTGCACATGCAACATGATCTGTGTGGCTTGTTCGCGGTTTTTGTAAAAAAACCGCTCCAACACAATCACGACGAACTCCATAGGAGTATAGTCGTCATTTAACAAAATTACTTTGTAGAGCTGCGGCTTTTGCAGCTGCGGCTTGGCTTCCCGAACCGCCAAGTCATCGATATCACGCGGCGTTTTCTCGTCCATTTTCTTTACAGTTCAACTATCTATCTATGCGAAGAGCTCGTTTTCCGGCAGGACAGGGGTAATATCATTGTGCGACTTGGCGCGAAAATTTCAACCCTGGAAATTCTGGCACAAATTTTATCATATTTCGGATCTGGGCCTTTCACCGCATCAGCGATGCATTTCCTAAGCGCTTGACTTGGACACAAAAAAACGGATCATAATGGACCCATCGCGTTCCCCAGCACCGCGAAATGGTATGTTGTAAGTCCGCTCACTGTCGGGGCGCGTGGCAACAGGCAGTATAGCAAGTCCACAGTAGCACCAGGGGGATGATCATGGCAACAGGAACGGTAAAGTGGTTTAGCAACAGTAAGGGCTATGGCTTTATCTCACCTGCAGAAGGCGGCGCTGATGTGTTTGCTCATTTCACCGCCATCGAGATGGAGGGATACAAGACCCTGAAACAGGGGCAAGAAGTCAAGTTCGAAGTCAAGGAGGGCCCGAAAGGCCCCCAGGCGCAAAACATCCAGTCAGTCGCCTGAGAAAGACCCCCTCAGCGCACCCTGGCTAAGTGTCCGTGACCGTATGCGGGTGATCCGGTATACGGGGAATGTTGCCCTTGTCCTATCGCTGACCGCGGCTGGCGGAACGGTCGCCTTTGACTACCGCATATGTTGGATCACGGCATCACCAAACCCGGAACAACTCAGCTGCTCGGCATCGGGCATGAGTCGCGCCAGGTCGTAGGTGACCGTCTTGGCCAGTATCGCACCCTCCATGCCCCGGACAATGAGCTCGGCCGCCTCCGTCCAAGCCAGATGGCGCAACAGCATTTCGGCTGACAGGATCAAGGAGCCCGGATTGACCTGGTCCTTGCCGGCGTATTTGGGCGCCGTCCCGTGGGTCGCCTCGAACAGCGCCACGGTGTCCGACAGATTGGCGCCCGGGGCAATACCGATGCCGCCCACCTGCGCCGCCAGCGCATCGGAAATGTAATCGCCGTTCAGATTCAAGGTCGCGATAACGCTGTAGTCTTCGGGACGCAACAGGATCTGTTGCAAAAAGGCATCTGCGATGACATCCTTGATCACGATCTCCTGCCCATTCCTCGGGCTCGAGATACGGCACCAGGGCCCGCCGTCAATCTCCTGGGCGCCGAATTCCTGTTTGGCGAGTTCGTAACCCCAGCTCTTGAACGCCCCTTCCGTGAACTTCATGATGTTGCCCTTGTGCACCAGGGTCACGGAGGCACGGTCGTTATCGATCGCGTACTGGATGGCCTTGCGCACCAATCGCTCCGTGCCCTGGCGGGAGACCGGCTTGACCCCAATCCCCGAGGTCTCCGGAAAGCGTATTTTTGTGACGCCCATTTCATGTTGCAGAAACGCGATCATCTTCTGCACCTCCGGCGTGCCCGCGGCCCACTCGATTCCGGCGTAAATGTCCTCGGAGTTTTCCCGGAAGATCACCATGTCCGTTTTCTCCGGAGCCTTCAGCGGGCTGGGCGTGCCGGCGAAATAGCGCACCGGCCGCAGGCACACATAGAGATCGAGGTCCTGACGCAGGCTGACGTTCAGCGAGCGGATACCCCCACCCACCGGCGTGGTCAGCGGTCCTTTGATCGCGACCGTGTAATCACGAATCGCCTCAAGGGTTTCCTCCGGCAGCCAGGCTTCCCCGCCATAGGTCGCCTCCGCCTTCTCCCCGGCATAGATCTCCATCCATGCAATGCGGCGTTCGCCACCGTAGGCCTCGTCAACGGCGGCATCGACCACCTTGCGCATCACCGGCGTAATGTCCCGGCCGATGCCGTCACCCTCAACAAAGGGAATGACGGGATGGGCGGGGACATCAAGGGAATGATCGGCATTGACCTTAATCTTTTCACCGCTGCCGGGGATCTTAATCTTGTCATAGGCCATTGGCTAAAACTCCGTTCTGTCATTGGCAAACAAGAGGCGGATTCTAGCACCTGCCTGCCGCGGCCGTGAATTTCATTCAAACGCGTGTACCGCACGAGGCCACGCACGCGGGTGATGGGCCCGCTGGGGAGTAAGATGGCGGCGGCGGACGCCGGCGGCTGGCAATCACCCGCGCCCGATCATGAATCCGATCGGCCAGGGTACCAGTGGCCGCGCGCGCGTCCGCGCGGCCTTGATTGTCGAGCACACGGATCCGGTGTTGACCCGGCACCGCCGCCCAGGGGCGCGTGCGCGGCCCGGACAACGCGCATTGACGAACCAGTACAGGTGGCGGGCGCGTTAAGTATCAGATATAAGCGCCTCCCCGGGCAGCGCCAGCCCGGCGGGGTCCAGGAAAACCCGCCCAAAAACGGGCGCAGCAGCCGCGCGAAGGAGACAGACAGCCAGGTGATGAGTCGGATACGCCCACCGGCATTCGCGTCCGCCGCGTTGTCCTGCCTTGGTTTTTGCTTAGCTTACCGCGGTGTATCGGCAAACGACCGCCCGCCGTAGCCACACCGCTAAATGCCGACATGCCACGCTTGACCATGCCCGCACCAATGCCAAACAAGCGGTACCCGATATGACTGCGTGAAGCCCCGGCACAACTCTGTTAAGGTGCGACTATGCCGTGGAGGCCCAATGTCACTGTCGCGGCCGTTATCGAACGAGACGGCAAGTTTCTGCTGGTCGAAGAACAGGCCGAGGGGAAACGCGTGCTGAACCAGCCGGCCGGACACCTGGAGCGGGGCGAGAGCCTGGTAGAGGCGGTGGTCCGGGAGACGCTCGAGGAGACGGCCTGGCATTTCACACCGCAGGCCCTGCTGGGGGTGTATCGCTGGCGGCATCCACACAAGGACCAGACCTTCCTGCGTTTTGCCTTTACCGGCACACTGCAGGGCCAGGCCGCGGAGCGGCCGCTCGATGCGGACATCGTGCGCACCCTGTGGCTGGCGCCAGAGGAAATCCGGCGTGCGCACGAACGCCACCGCAGCCCAATGGTCCAGCGCTGCATCGAAGATTTCCTGGCGGATCGCCCGGTGTCACTTGATTGTTTGAAAGACATCGCACCATCGCGTTAACCTGAACGCCTGTCAGACATGAATACGCAACACACACAACGCGTTGTCGTCGGGCTGTCCGGCGGTGTGGATTCCGCCGTCGCGGCCCTGCTGTTGCGGGGACAGGGCTACGATGTGACCGGCCTGTTCATGAAAAACTGGGAAGAGGACGATCGCGAGGGTTACTGCGCGGCGGAGGAGGACCTCAAGGAGGCGCGCCGGGTCTGTGCCCGGCTGCAGATACCCCTGCACACCGTCAACTTCTCGGCGGAATACTGGGAGCGGGTGTTCAGTTACTTTCTGGCGGAATACGAGGCGGGCCGCACCCCCAATCCGGACGTGTTGTGCAACAAGGAAATCAAGTTCAAGGCGTTCATGGAACATGCCCTGCGGCTCGGCGCCGATAAGATCGCGACCGGCCACTACGCACGCATCGGCCACGGGCCAGAGGGCCATCGTCTGCGCCGGGCACGGGACTCGAACAAGGACCAGACCTATTTTCTCTACACCCTGGGACAACACGAGCTCGCGCACAGCCTGTTCCCGCTGGGCGGGCTGACCAAACCCGAGGTCCGGGCGCTCGCGCGCGAGGCCGGGCTGCCGAATCACGCGAGAAAGGACAGCACCGGCATCTGCTTTATCGGCGAGCGCCATTTCAAGACCTTCTTGAGCCGCTACCTGCCGGCGCGGCGGGGGGCGATCCGGACGCTTGAGGGCGAGGTCAAAGGCGAACACGACGGGCTGATGTATTACACCATCGGGCAGCGCCAGGGACTGGGCATCGGCGGCGCCGGTGAACCGTGGTATGTGGTGGACAAGGACCTCGAGCACAATGTCCTGTACGTCGTACAGGGCGAGCAGCACCCCGCCCTGTTCAGCCGCGGACTCGCGGCCGCCGACCTGCACTGGGTCGCCGGCAAAGCGCCCGATCCGCCACTACCGTGCGAGGCCAAGACCCGCTACCGTCAGCCGCAGCAAGCGTGCGCCATCACTCGCCGGGATCGCCTTGGTGTCGAGGTCATTTTCGAGCAGGCACAGCGCGCCATCACACCCGGACAGTCGGTGGTCTTTTACCAGGGTGACACCTGCCTCGGCGGTGGTATTATTCGCGCTGCGCTGGGCGCCGCCTCGGTCAACCATCTGCCCGGCGCGGACCGCGCGGCGGCACAGGCAGTCAACAGCGACCAATAACTGATAGCTTACTCCACCGGGCAAAACCCTTATGAAGACCGCGACCCAACCTCAAGCGACCCTGGAACTCAATTCATTGACGGCCGTGTCACCCCTGGACGGCCGTTACGCGCGGGCCACGGCGCCGCTGCGCAGGGTCTTCAGCGAATACGGCCTGATCCGTTATCGCCTGCAGGTGGAAGTACGCTGGTTAGTCATGCTGAGCAAGCACGCGCAGATCAAAGAGGTCCCCGGGTTCTCGCCCGAAACGGTTTCGACATTGGAGCGCATTGTGCTCGACTTCGATGACAACGATGCCCGTCGGGTCAAGGCCATCGAGGCGACCACCAACCATGACGTCAAGGCCATTGAATACTTTTTGAAGGAAAAGACGCGCGAGCAGCTGCTGCTGCCGGGCATGGACCGGCTGATCAAGGCCATTGGCGAGCTCGCCGGTCGCCACGCCGAGCGCCCGATGCTGGCGCGAACCCATGGGCAACCCGCCTCCCCCACTACGCTCGGAAAGGAGATGGCCAATACCGCCTATCGCCTGCAACGCCAGCGCGCGCAGCTGGCACGCGCCGAGATACTCGGCAAGGTCAACGGCGCGGTCGGCAACTACAATGCCCATCTTGCGGCATACCCGGATATCGACTGGGAGAACACGACCAAGGCGTTCGTTGAACAGCTGGGGCTGGAATGGAACCCCTATACAACGCAGATCGAGCCGCACGACTACATCGCCGAGTTGTTTAATATCATTACACGTTTTAACAACATCCTGATCGATTTCAATCGCGATGCCTGGGCGTATATCGCGCTTGGCTATTTCAAACAGAAGATCGTCGCCGGTGAGGTCGGCTCCTCGACCATGCCGCACAAGGTCAATCCGATTGATTTCGAAAACGCCGAAGGCAATCTTGGGCTCGCGAATGCGGTGCTCGAGCATATGGCCAACAAGTTGCCTATCAGCCGCTGGCAGCGCGATCTCAGCGATTCCACGGTCATGCGCAACGCGGGGGTCGGTGTCGCGTATTCAGTCACCGCCTACGATGCCTGCCTGCGGGGTATCGGTAAACTCGAGGTCGATGAGGGGCGCCTGCAGGCAGACCTGGAGGCCAACTGGGAGGTACTCGCCGAGGCGATACAGACCGTGATGCGGCGCTACGGTATTGCCGAGCCCTACGAGAAACTCAAGGCGCTGACGCGCGGCAAACGCGGGTTCAACCGCGAGTCCATTCGCGAATTCATCGATACCCTTGAGATTCCCGCGGCGGCGAAAAAGGACCTGCTCGCGCTCACGCCGGCCGGCTACACAGGCAACGCGGGCGCACAGGCGTCGCGTTTGCAAGGCTACCTGAAATAAGATCCCGGGTCGGTCCGGCGACACGCAATCCATGGCGGCGCAATGCCATAGCCGGAAATGGCGCCGTGCCGCCGGTCGGAAGACGTCATCCCCACTGTAGAGACACGCTTAGGCCCATACTCACTGCGACTTGGGGTTTCAATCCTTTATCGCTGCCATATGTAGGCGTTTTGCCGATCGGGTGAATGCATCGCCAGTCAGGTCAGACTTGCGATAGGCCTGGATTAATAACTATTATTACGTAATAGGAGGCGAAATCACCGATCTTAACCGGGGCTTTCGGATTTGCACGCGAGTGACAGCCATGACCACCGATCGACATGCGCAACGCGAAGAACAGCCAGACCGTGTTCACACGAACACCCGCGGTGATCTGCGTGAAGCGATCGTCAAGCTGCTCGGGCACGCGCATCGGCATATCGCCGTATTCGCTCCGGTAATGGATGGTTATTGCTTCAATACCGCGCATGTCGCGCAGACACTGGCCCGCTTTGCCGCAAGTCACCGCCGGAATCTGGTCCGCGTCGTGGTGGAGAACGACCGTCAGGTACTGCGCGATAATGAGAGAATCATCGAGCTCATTCGCCGTTTCAGCGATTTCATCAAGATGCGCAGGGTCGGTGAACGCCACATCGGGCTGACGGAAATGTTCATAATTACCGATAGCAGCGGCTACCTGCACCAGCCCGATCTGACCAAAGCCGACTGCCTGTTGGATTTCACCGATCGGTACAAGAGCTCGCAACTCAGTCGAAAATTCGAACAGATATGGGATGCCAGTGAAGCCATCACGGGCGTCCACCCGCTGGGCATCTGATAACAACGCTATGGAGAAGGCCTATGGTCACCCAATCCCGACTCCTCGTAACAATCCTGGCGCTGTCTGTGCTATCCACGGCATGCGCCTCCGGACAAACATCGACCAAACGGCGCGCCCAAGATCCCGTGGGAACGGTGGCGGCGCACCATGCGTTGAACATGGTCGGAACAAACTATCGCTATGGGGGCAGTCACCCCCAGCAGGGATTTGATTGCAGCGGACTTGTGCAGTACAGCTATAAGCGGGCCGGCATCACCGTGCCGCGTAACACGAAGCTGCAACGCAAATCCTCCAAGGCTGTGTCGCACGTCAGACTGAAGAAAGGGGACCTGTTGTTCTTCAATCAAGCCGGGAAACGCTCCGGGCACGTGGCCATCTATGTGGGCGACGACAGATTCGTGCATGCCCCTTCCTCGGGCAAGACGGTGCGGGTCGACAGCCTGAAAAACCGCTATTGGCGTCGCCACCTCGCAAGCGCGAGGCGCTTTGTGTTCAGATAGCTGGGCCAAACATGTGTGTGCGGACGGGGTCCTCAGCGATAAGTCCGGCCAACGTAAATGGACACAACGCCGGCCCGGCATCCTTCCATTGCAGTCAACAACCAGCCTTTAACCAAGCTCTGCCAGCCATCGGCAGCACTTCCTGAACCCGCAGTGACGCGGGCAGATCGCAAACAACAGTAATAATAAGTATTCAGTAATATTACTAATGACTTTTACACTTCGGCCGGCTGCACGAGTACGCCTTTAATTGACACGCCGGTGTGGGGTTTTGCCGGCCGCGATAAATTGCTTTTTGCTCTTCCCAGGAAAAAATTAACTGAGTATACTTGTCAACTTTCCGCTGCCAAAGACCAACGGATCATCTCTGGGCCCAGTTCTGGCGAACGAGGCGTATGCTTGGCAGCCACGTCACAAGCGCCACCGAGTCCACTGCAATGCGTATCAGCCGAAGGCCGGATGGCGCCGACGCAAACGACAAATACTATGGAGGGTAAGGCAATGGAGAAAGACAGGAGATGGAGTCGACGCAAAGCGCTGCCGATCGACGTGGCATTGTATTACAGCGGCCTGGGGCTGCTTCGATGCAAAATCCGAGACATCAGCATGGATGGCGTATTTATCGAGACCGGACGTATTGTCCTGTCACATGCAACCACCCTTGAACTGGTATTCACCGCCCGCGCCCCAAAGCACAGCGCGTATCGTAGATTGAGCGCCAAAATCGCCCGCGTGGATGACCACGGCGCCGGTCTTGCCTTTACGAACATCGACGAAGACAGCTATCACTTTTTGCGTGAACTTCTGAGCAAAAGGCCGGAAAAGAAACCGTTACCCCGCCATGTTGGGCTAGATAAGCTGGCGACAGATCCCATTACCCGTATGGGTGATGCGCCCCGATAGCGTGCGGCGTACTTGCGTATGACTTGTTGATGCGCGCTGCCCGCGGCGGCGTCGGGCGCCCGGGCAGTGGCGTTTTCATGGCAATGCTCTACATTGGGCATATGCCTCGATTCGGCAGGCGTATCGCGGCTCAGTCCTGCGCCAAATGCTTTTCAAGAAAGGCGTGCACAGCCGACGTGGGCCTGAAACTGCTGAAGCGCGCTATTTCTGCTCGATCCTGGAACAGGATCACGGTGGGAAAGCCGCGCTCTTTATAGCGGCCGGCCAGACGCAGTTTGTCATCGACTTCCAACTTGGCCAGCACGATCCTGCGTGACGGCTTCCAACACAGGAGTCAACGCACGGCACGAGCGGCACCACTCGGCCCAGAAGTCGACCATCACGGGGCGTTCGTTCTGTGCTGCCAATACCTTGGCATCGAAGTCCTGTGCCGTTACATCGTAAATATAGCTATTCTGTTGCCCCATACCCGACCACCTGCGCTCAACACACCGGACATCAACGATCACGGAGTGGCGGATGTGCCGGCGCGCGTGGTAAACACCCGCTATTTTAGCTCAATGACATCAATTCTATGTTAAACTTTAATTTATGTGGCCATCAGATACACTTCAACGATTCCTGTTTGAGGGGGGTGCTGTAAGGGGTGAAATCGTCCACCTTGATGCGACCTGGTGTGCGGTTCTGGAAAGGCATGATTACCCACCCGTTGTGCGCGATCTGCTCGGGCAGTTCATGGCTGCGGGCGCGCTGCTTTCGGCAACGCTGAAGTTTTCCGGATCGTTGATCATGCAGGTTCAGGCGCAAGGGCCTGTCAACCTGCTTGTGATTGAATGCACAAGTCAGCGGACAATGCGGGCAACGGCGCAGTGGTCCTCGGTGCCCATGGACTCCTCGCTTGACAGCCTGTTTGACAACGGGCGTTTGATTATTACGCTTGATCCCGAAAAGGGCAAAGAGCGATATCAAGGAATAGTCGAATTGCGGGGAAGGAATGTCGCGGAGGTATTGCAGAATTATTTGGCCCGCTCGGAGCAACTTGATACCAAGCTATGGCTCACCTCCAATGATTCCAGGGCGGCCGGCATGCTATTGCAAAAACTACCTGACCGTGAAACTGATGATGAAGATATCTGGCGGCGCGTTGTCCATCTGGGTACAACGGTGACAGACAAGGAGCTGCTCAGACTGGGCGCGCGGGACATCATGCACCGCCTGTTTCATGAAGAGGACATACGGGTATTCGATCCGGTGCCGATACGATTCAGCTGCTCATGCTCTCGCGATCGTGTCGTTGACGTATTGAAGATGCTGGGCCAAGAGGAAGTTGACAGCATTCTGCAAGACGAAGGCGTGGTCGACGTGAATTGCGAATTCTGCAACCAGAATTATGTATTTGATAAAGTGGATGTGGAACAGCTGTTCTCATCGGAAATCTTCAAAAACATAAGCCCGACGATCCATTGACGCTTTTTGATTGTCGGCACCTTGCGCTCTCGTATCACAGCGATAGCGGCGTTTCCGTTATCAGGCTCCAAAAAATATCCGCGCTACCCGATCGGCCTTGAAGCGGCCTGCCTGAGCATAGCAGGGTGTTGAAAAACACCCTGCTAAGCGCCGGTCGCTGTCGGCGTCCTTGCCTCCCGCGACACTTCCCACGTCCATGTGGGTCGCAAGAATGCGCCGCATCGAAAATCAAACACGCAAGTGTTTGATTTTCGGAGCAAGCCGCGGTGTGCGACGGGCAGGACGCCCTAGTGCCGCGGAGGCCAGGGATGGCCGAGAGCGGCCGACGGACAAGGAAGTCCTAGTGCCGCGGAGGCCAGGGGATGGCCGAGAGCGGCCGACGGACAAGGAAGTCCTAGTGCCGCGGAGGCCAGGGATGGCCCAGAGCGGCCGACGGACAAGGAAGTCCTAGTGCCGCGGAGGCCAGGGATGGCCGAAGCGACCGACGCCCCAGGATGGGCTAGTGTCGCGGGCGCACGATGCGCGCCCAACGGAAGTCCCCTTGGGGGGCAGGAGCGACCGGACTTTATCAACATCCTGATGGAAACTTATCCGGCCTGATCACGCTTGAACAGTACGGGTTCCCAATCCAGGCGATGCAGTAACCATTTGTTTTTTTCCTTACGCCAACCTAAGTTGGCAAGGTAGTACTCCCCCCTCTCCGGAATCAATCCGGACATTCCTGTTAATCCCACCTGAAGCTGCGCGATGGCCGTCTGTCCGGAGACACGGATTTCAACCCTCGTAATGAATACGGCGATATCCTTGTTGCGTAGGAACTGAACGATCATAAACTGTCTTATCGCCCTTCTGTCTCTGCCGTTTTTATCCAGAAACTCCGGCGACAAATAAGATACGATACCCCTTGAGTCTTTCCTTGATATGGATTCGGCGATTTCATCAATGGCCTGGCGAATGGCTGCCTCTTCACCCGTACTCCTGCAACCAATAACAGCTGCAAGAAGCGCTATGGTCATCACATACCTGAGCATCAGATCAGTTACAAGTGCATGTTTGGTAAGACAGCATCTTTCAACTATTGGCTAACCATAACATCGCACCCAGGAATGCACTTAATCCCGCACAACGAACAGAATAACGATGAATAAGAGCACGGTCAGCCATCCAATCACATCAATATATCTGCGCAGAAGGTTCTCCATTTGCTTGCCGCCGACGACGATAATGCCCGCGACAAGAAAGAATCTCGCACCTCGGCCGATGAGCGACGCCAGTACAAACGGCAAGAAAGCCACCGCCACCGCGCCCGCGGTAATCGTAAAGACTTTATAGGGGATCGGCGAGAAACCGGCGAGCAGGATGACCCAGAAACCCCAATCGGCAAACCACTGTTTGACCTGGAGATAGTCCTGCCAATAATCGGTCGTTTGCAAAAAAGGTGTTAAGGTGTCAAACACAAGCAAGCCTATGCCGTACCCCGCCACGCCGCCCAGCACCGATGCCGCCGTGGTCAGTCCGGCATAAAACCAGGCCCGCTGCGGCACGGCCAACGCCATGGGCGCCAGCATCACATCAGGGGGTATCGGAAAGAAAGATGATTCGGCAAAACTCAACCCCGCCAGATAGCGAGTGGCGTGCCGGTGCGCCGCCCAGCGCAACACCGTGTCGTAAAGGTTTGAGAAAATGCGCATGTTCGGATTCAGGTCAATTCAGAATAAAACCATTCTCGCAGCCACGCATCTACCTGCTTACTTTCGTTCAGCAGACCGGTAAACCATTGGCTGGATGACATGCGTGCTTGTCTCGGGTTGTAATGTTACATGTTTTATCCCGAATCGTTCGTCCAGCATCTCTCGAACATGGACCAGGAGATTATCCCATTCCGACAAGTCTTTCACCACGACATGCGCCGACAGGGCGATCACGCCGGATGACAACGACCAGATATGCAAATCGTGCACGGAGATGACATTTTTGTCCTCACCGGCAATGGCGGTCCCGACCTCTGGCAGATCAATATGCAAGGGAACACCCTCCATCAAAACATGCATCGCCTCACGCAACAACCTGACACTGGATATCAAAATTAGAATACAGATGAAAATCGACAGAATGGGGTCGATCATTGACCAGCCGCTCAAATAAATCACCACGCCGGACACCAGGGCGGCGATTGAACCGAGGATATCGCCCATCACATGCAGCAAGGCGGCGCGAACATTTAATGTCTGCTCCCCGCGATGCAGCGCCACAGCAATGACCACATTCACCAATAATCCGATACCGGCCACGATCATCACGGCACCACCGATTACCTGCTCTGGCGACTGAATCCTCGCCACCGCTTCCATGAATATCCAGACTACGATAGCCAGCATAATCAAACTATTCGTGAGCGCCGCGATGACCTCGGTGCGCCCGAACCCGTAGGAATGGCGCGCGGAAGGTGGCTGTCTCACGAGCCAGGTTGCCGCGGCGGCCAGCCCCAAGGCGAAAGAATCGGATACCATATGACCGGCGTCGCCGATCAGCGCCAGGGAATGAGACCACCATCCACTGACCGCCTCAACGACGGCAAAAAGCAGCGTTAGAATAAGCGATAGAACCAGAACCTTACTTGTTACAGGTCTATCCAGTTCGTCATGAATGTCCATAGTTCGCCATGTTGAAAGATCTGTAATCCCGAGACAACTATAAGATTCAGGCGTGTCGAATTAGAATGCAATACAGCTAAACCTTGAATCTTAGCTTGCCTCATGCGTGCCGCATTATCCCTTCTGCCAAGGGCTGCGTCGCTGTTGAACCAGTAATCTCAGCGCCGTGCTCGGAGATTATTTTGCCGACACGCAACAATATGTCCTGCTTGATTTCGTGATAACGTACCCAATCCCCAGTGCATGTGAATGCACAAATAAGAAGTTCAATAGACGAAACAGAGAAGGCGTTAACACTGACCATTATTGTCAGTGAGTCATCGATATCTTTATGCGCGACAAGCATGGGCTTGACATCTTTTACAATGGCATCCATCCTATCGATATCTTTGTGACGTACAGCGATCGTCTCAAATATGCAGCGGTTGCCCATGCGCGATGCATTTTCTACTGCAATGCGGGCAAACATTGAGTTGGGAATGTAAACAGGGCGTTTGTCAAATGTGCGGACCACGGTCAACCGCCAGCCTATGCTCTCCACAGTGCCCTCTATGTTGCTGTCTGATGCCCGGATCCAATCACCTACTCTGAAAGGCCGGTCGAGATAGATCATCAGTGCGCCAAAAAAATTTGCCAGCAAATCCTTCGCGGCAAAACCGATGGCAATACCACTCACCGCACCGAAAGCCAATACACCCGCAATACCGTATCCAAGTGTTTGTAAGGCAGCCAGGATCGCAGTAATAATAATCGATAGCCGAACCAGCTTGCGCAAGGTACCTATTGTCGAATGATCGATAGGCTCGCCGGCTGCTTTGTACCTGAAAACGATGTTTGCCTCGATGCGCCTGGACAGACGAATCAAAAACCAGGTAATGGCAGCAATTACGCCGATGTCGCGGATCGGCCTGACTGCTTGAAAAATGGGAGCGGCCGTTTGTTGCTGAACAATATCGGCTGCAAAGGCGACACCAACGATCCATATAAGCAGGATGAGAGGTTGTTGCAAAGCATCCGTTACCGCATCGTCCCAGCCTTTGGCTGATTGATTAAGCCTGCTACGCAGTCGCCTCAGTATCCGCTTCGCAATGAAGTCAAAGAGCAGCAGCAGAAAAACCACTAGCGCCACTTGCACTATCCAAAGGTGCCCAGCCATGATGTCAGGCAACCACACTGGGATGACTTCAAGGTCCATCGATGTTTTCCTCTCTACCTCTCAGTTTGCCGGAAGCCGGACAAACCTCAGCAAACACTTTCCAAGGTTCTAAGACTTTACGCAGTTGCTAATGCCGTCGACCTGCGTCAAAGGGAGATACCGCCGAGAAAAAGCGGGATCGAATCGCCGCTGCCCATAAAGGCCCTAGCCTATCGTGAATCAGTGCTTTAGCAAAGCCTGGGCCCGAGACTAAAGATCCGGGTTTTCAGACTGACCCGATTAGACGAGCTCTACGCTCGATAGCCCTCGAAGGCCTTGCCGCCGGGAACTCTCTTTTGGTGTATGATGCAAATATTGGCCGGCGTGCAAAAATTGTGCGGCTCGAATTCGCCCGGTGTATGCGGCAGGCGATAGGCAAACCAAGGCGCGCTGCTGTTGATTTCCGGTATAAATTGAAGGTGTTTAGCCCGATACTGTGGGATCGAATTGAACGCTACTGATCCAATCCCGAGCGTAAGGCTCGACAAATGGTTGTGGGCGGCAAGGTTTTTCAAAACCCGCGCGCTCGCCGCTGAAGCTATCAGAGGCGGAAAGGTGCGCATCGGTGGGACGCGTGCAAAGGGCTCCCGCATGATCCGCATGGGTGAGCAATTACACATTCGCCGCGGGCGGTACGAGTACGTCGTCATCGTACAGGCGCTTTCTGACAGGCGTGGGCCCGCACCCGAGGCCACCAGACTGTATGCGGAAACGGAACAGAGCATACGGGGCCGTGAAACTCTGGCCTCCCAGCTCCGGCTGCAGGCGGCCGGGGTCGAGTACCCCCGGGCAAAACCTGACAAGCAGAGTCGTCGCAGGCTAATGCGCATCAATCGCGGTCAGCAGTAACCGGCGCGGAATGCAAAAAACACGCTGGGGCCACCGTGATGAGTGAACGCGCCACACGACCCGGCACTCACCGCCCAAGTCCTTCAATGGGACAAGTCCTTGTCAGGTCCATCCTGCGTGCTCCAGACCACGGAAAAACGATGAACGTTTATCGCCATAATACGCTGCGGACGCGGTCAACCACTCATCCGGTAGGCGGGGCGGCTTATCCGGTGCGGTTGGTCACCCTGCTGCCCCATATGCCATATTCATTGATACGGTCTGGTCAGCTTGGGCGTTCCAGAAGGGATTCTCTTTTGAGTATTTTCGATAAAACCTGTCCCCTGTGCGGTTCAACACTGGCGGTAAGCGCCACATACTGCCGATGCGGTTTTTCCTTCAAGCCCTCACAGCTTGAAGAAACCGCCCAGGCGCTGGGATTGGAGGCACAAGAAGAAGAACTCTACGAGACCTATCTTGCTGCAAGGGTGGCCCAGGCGAAGGAAACACTGACCATCAGCCGTGCCCACCTGATTCGAGACCCTGAAGATCCAGGCAAAGTACAAGCCGTTGATGGGGCCAGAGTCGAGCTCGACCAGGCGCAACACGCCCTGACATCCCAACAACGCAAGCTCTCTGAAATCCGAAAGGCCGCCAATGCTGCCAGGAAAGTGCTCGGTGATATGAAAAAAATGCGGACCGAGAAAGAGCGCGAGGCCGTCCGCCAACGCTCCACGAACACACATGCCAAACAGGCCGCCAACGCGCTCGCGGCTCGCGCCAACGATGACATCGTGGCGGGCAAAGCCCTTCGCGCAAAACAACCCAGAACTGTGGCCGAGAAGAACTCCAATTCAACCGGACCGGTGATGACAAAAATGCCCGGCGAAGCATTTAGGGCCCAACAAACCGCCAAGGCGGTAGCCGCGGTGAGACCGACGAAGGCAGCCACACCCACACGTGCGCCTGCCGTCAGCTCGAAGACGAATAAACCGGATCAGACCCGGGATTTTTCCAGACCAAGCGACGCACCCCCGCCGGCGGCCAAACACAGCGCCACGACCAGCGGCATCGCCAATGCCGACCCCACCCAGCGGTCACAGACCGTCAAGGACACGCCGGCAGCAACCAAAACCACGAAAGTCTTCAGAAAAACCACTGCCGCCAACAAATGCCCGCACTGCACCGCGGAGGTTGCGTACGGGGCAGAGCGCTGCCGCTGCGGATATCAGTTGATTTCCCGCAATGCCGGAATGGTCGGGCTCAACGTGACGGACAGGGACCGTAAAGCCATGGAGAGCTTCAAAAAGGCGAATATCAGAATCAGAAAACCGGATTAGGACCTTTCTAAATATATCTTCCGCGCGCCTTGGCGCCTTTGCGTTAAACACTCATACAAGGTGACAGCGGGGAGAGCCCTGCGGTATCACCTGGGCCGTGGCAGTTTGAAATAGCGCTGCCGGTAGCTCAGGATCACGCCTTCTTCCACGATGCCTTCGACCCGTACACCCTCTTTGGTTTTTTCACCCTGGTGGTATTTGCGGTCGTTGATAAACACAATTTGCTGTGCCACGTCCGGTGAATAGACATGAATGGTCACCGACATATCCGGGATACCGCTCCTCAAGGACTCAGGCATTTCCCACAGGTACGGAGTCTTGAGATAACTTGGCGGAACGGATTGCCCGGTTGATCGTATCGCCTCACCCGCGCCAGGCTGCCCGCCGGGGGCAGTTCCTCCGGGGCTTTGTGCTATCGACGCCTGTTTTGCAGCCAGCACACGGTCAACCGTGACCGTCGCATTCTGCGGTAAGTTGGGGTCCCCGCCGCTAACATCCGCCGCCATGTCAGTGTCGAACGACGCCGCGGTAACCGCGCGGTTGCGTGATTCGGTTGGATCGGCTCTGAGGGCCCACCACAGCAGCGTCGCCACGAGAAATCCGGCCAGCGTAAATAGCAAACCGATCCTCAACGGTGTCCGGCCACGTTGGACCGACTTCGCCGCGATCTTGTCCATCTCCCTCGCACCCTGAGTCTGACGCAGGTTTCGTTCCCGTTCCGACTTCTTTAGGGCATCGAGAATGTATGACATGCCTAACCCGTCTCGGCCTCAGGCAGACGCCACAGAACGGGCGTTGTGTGATTCTGGTTATAATTGTTCAAATGCATCAGGGTGAATTGCCCGACAATACCGTCTGCAACCAGTTGATGCTGACGTTGAAATTCCTTCAACTGGATTTCGAGTTCTTCGTCAAACAAATCACTCGCCTGTGACGACATATTGTTGCCCTGATATCGGGCCAACACGTCTCGCAGCCATAATACCGTCTCGCCCCGCGCGCCGCGCCGTACCGTATCCTGAGCCAGGCTAGGCGGACGCCATAGCAGCAAATACTTCCCGTACCAGTAACGATCGACCTCGCTGATGGCAAAACCATGCGTCTTGCCACCGAAATTCAGCAGCACTTGATCGCCAATCATGCGATCGACCACCACATGATGCCTGTCACCCTGTACGTCCAGCAATTCGATGACTGTCGGCCGATTGAAATTGCGCAGATTGTTCCAGGTACCGGTGCTGAAGATGCACCGCAGACCGACCTGCTCGGCAATCTCGCAGCCCGTCCTGTCAGCGAGTGAAATATCATGTATATTCCACCGCGCGAATAGCGCACGGAACGCCGATTCGGTATCCGTCGCGACCGTCGGATCTGACAACAAGCGCTCCAATGAGATCTCATGTTTGCCTGGGCTTTCGGCGCGAGGCACCTCCAGATGCACCGGCGTCGCCGCCAACGGTTCGCCCTGGCCCACGGCCTCGTGCGTTCGCGACACCATGCCAGCGGTCTCTTGCGGGGTGGAGGTTTGAACCAACAAAACCAATTGCCAGGCGGCCAAGACGATGACACCTGCGGCCATTGCGGCGGCAAGCATCTTCGCATGCCGCAACCAGTACCGTCCCGGGACGCTATCCCCGACTTCGGCCGCGGCCCGGCGTACGGTGGCGGCATCGACCATGATCTGGCTCCGCGCATAGGCACCCATCAGCGCGCGGTCGCATATAATATTGATCATTCTCGGATTGCCACCGCTCAAACGGTGCACCCAGGATATGGCCGGCAGGCCGAACAACTCCCTGTCGGCCCCGGCCACTCGGCAGCGATGCGCGATGTATTCAGAGGTTTCGTTGCGCTTTAGCGCCACCAGACTGTACCGGACGGTGATCCGCTGTGCGAGTTGCCGCATGTTCCTGCCCGCCAGCTTTTCGTTCAATTCGGGTTGTCCGACGAGGATAATTTGCAGCAGCTTGTGTTTACTGGTTTCCAGATTCGTCAATAGACGCACCTGCTCCAGCACTTCGGGGCTCAGATTCTGCGCCTCGTCCATGATCAGCACGGTCCGCCTGCCATTGGCGTGATTCTCCAGCAAATAGGCATTGAGGGCGTCGACCAGGACCTTCAGGCTCTTGGTGGTCTTTCGATAGGAAACCCGCAACTCATCGCAGATGGCGGCGACAAACTCGAATACGGTCATCACCGGATTCAACACGAGCGCCACGTCAACGTCCTCGGGCAGCTCTTCCAGCAAGGCGCGTATGAGCATGGTCTTGCCCGTACCGACTTCTCCCGTGAGCTGCACAAAGCCGCCGCTGACGCTTATGCCGTAGCGGAAATGCGCCAACGCCTCCCGGTCGCGCCGGCTCAGAAAAAGATACTGCGGGTCCGGGGCAATGGAGAACGGACTTTCCCGCAGACCAAAAAACTCGGTATACATAGATCCCTACGCGTCGCGACGCTCAATCAGCGGCAAACTGCACGGGCGGATACCGCCCTAGCTGTGCTGGCCGTATGCTGCCTAGTGTACACCAAATCGCGGCAACCCCAACCGCTTCGGGCGAGTTAACGGCAGCGGGCGTCCGCGTCGCCGACCGCCCGACAACCCTGCACTCGCCCGAAGCGGTTGGGGTTTCGTGATCCGTACCACCCGTGCACCGATACGCCGCCATTTCGCATCGGTCGATCTGCCCCCGACATTGCCCGGGATTTCAAAAGAAAATCTGGTGCCCATCGTATATTTGTCTTTTCTAATATTGACTTACGGTGCAGCGCAGCATATAGTTCGTGGCCATTTCTCGTTACGCAACCATACTTTATCTGCAGGAGTATGAAATGGATCAGGCATATCACGAAACGGTCGGTAAATTACAAAAAGCAGGTGTTGATCGCGAGTACGTCGACGGTTGGGTGGGTGGCTATCTGCACAATCCCAAGCGCGAGGAACAGCGTATCACCGAGGGCTATACGGCAGGCTACGAGGACGGCGCCAATCGCAACACCGACCACATGAAGGACTGGGTCAAAAATTAATCACCGATCAAGCTCTTAGCCAAGCTATGGGGCTGAAGCAAGACGGGTGACGCCACTCGCCGGTTTCGGCCCCATTGTCGTTGGTTCCACGCACAGCGGATTGCCCGGTCGCCCAATAGCGACCCCGGTCCGTAATATGTGATTAGGACCTGTCTCGGAATCAAACGCTCAGCTACCCTTCACGCCCTGGAAGCGACGCAAAGCACGCCAAGGCGCAGAGGACGCAGAGAATACTCCAAAATATAAAGCGTTTTTGCTTTCTTAGCGACCTTTGCGTCTCCGCGCCCCACAGCGCCAGGGGGCGGAAGGTATTTTGAGACAGGTGCCAGGCTTCCGCCACAGTTCTGCCGCTTCAAGGGCTGACGCCTCTGGTCCCAGCCCCAGCCGGATGCGCTCGGTCGACTGGCGCAGCGCGCCGCGATGCGCCACAATACTCCTTCAAGCGGCCGGTCCAATAGCCTGATTATCCGGGGATCACAAAGTGTCGAAACTGGAAAAGAAACTCCTGCATTACATGGGCAAGGCCATTGCCGATTACGACATGATCCAGCGGGGCGACCGCGTCATGGTCTGCCTTTCCGGCGGCAAGGATTCTTTTACCCTATTACGCCTGCTGCATCTTTTCCGTGTACGCACGCAAAACAAATTTGAGGTCTTCTCCTTCACCTTGGATCAGAGCCAGCCGGGTTGGGACGACAGTGCCCTACCAGCCTGGCTCCAGGCCCATGGTTACGCC
>CAMYII010000009.1 GCA_947258385.1 Acidiferrobacterales bacterium | reverse complement strand
CCACCCCGAATACCGAGCCAGGGATTAATCCCCCCGTATCTACGGGGGGATTTTTTTGCCCGAAGGATAAGGGCTCATAAGTAATACACCTGCGAAAAGTGTAATAATATTGGGTGCATAGTGTGGGATCGAGATGAAAAGCTGTTTATATCCCATTGAAATATATAAACTCTTATACGAATATTAATCTAAAATAGCGGTATGTTGCCAATCGCCGATCCGACTGCCTTGTCGCCCACACTGCCGAGATGAGTTCTGCGTGATCCGGGGATTTCTGCCTGCGAACGGCACAAGACGACAGCGGCCATTGACCATGCTTCAGCACTGCGGAGGGAAACGGACTTTTGTATAAGGTCGGTAGCATGTATTCAGAGTTGACCGTTCCAAATTCACGGCTGATCTTTTTTGACCAATAACTAGCGAAACGGGCCGGTCCGCCCGTGAATCAGAACTCTGTCGTTGGTCGTCACCCTTGGCCTCGCAACCGTTTGCTTATGTCAGCACCCAATAACGAATCGAAGCATTTCCTGCCGGATTTCGGTTCGTTTGGCGTCGCCATTCGCATTATTTTTCTGGCCGAAATCATTGCAGTCATTATTACCATTGGTCGTAATCCCGTATTTGACCAACAGGCCTGGCAGGATCTGAACCTGCTATCCGCGTTCGCGCTGATTATCTCCTTTTGCACTGTCGTGGCCCTGAAGGTCGCGTCCCCTTTAATCGGCAAAATGGCACTCCGAAACGGTACCGTTGTGGTGTTCTTGCTGCTACTGGGGGTCACAGCGCTGGGCACCGAAGCGATGATTTTCTTGCTTTACGATCTGGGAATGATCAATGAGCGCTGGCCGCAATGGCGCGAGCCCCTGCTCATTCGCAGTCTCATGGTGACGGCGATTATCGGAGCGCTGGGCCTGCGTTACCTGATTCTGATGCACCGCGCGGAGATCGATGCCAAGAACCAGCAGGAGGCGAAGATGCAGGCGCTGCAATCACGCATACGCCCGCATTTTCTTTTCAATAGCCTCAATAGCATCGCCAGCCTCACGAGTAAGGACCCCGAGCGAGCCGAGGCAGTGCTGCACGATCTGGCAGACCTGTTTCGCGTGCTCCTGGCCGACGCACGTAAGCTGGTGCCAATCTCCGCCGAGCGCGAAATATCACGTCAGTACCTCGAAATCGAGAAATTGAGATTGGGTGACAGGCTCAAGGTCAAATGGAACGTCAACAATATTCCCAGAGCTGCTCTAATTCCTGCCCTGACGCTGCAGCCTTTGCTGGAAAACGCCATTTATCATGGAATTGAAACCCGTTTTGGGGGAGGAACGGTTAAAATAGACCTCTGGTCAGAGGGTGAAACGCTTAACATCCTGATCAGCAATCCGCTGCCGGACAGTGATAATAGAAAGATCCATACGCAGGGCAATAAAATCGCCCAGGATAACATTCTCCAGCGCCTGACAACCCAATTTGGCAACGCCGCGAGCATGCAGGCCTTCCGGGAAGGCGGCCAGTATCATATGAAGATTAAGATGCCGATTATTAAGGGCTGACCTGATAAGCTATGGAAATGGCCAACAAGAATATTCTCGCCGACTGGTTGCGGAACACCGCAGGCAAGCTGGCGCACGATGATATCGGTGCAGGCGTCGACACCGACAGCCATTTCCTTCCAAACTTCTGCCATGCCAGCATGGTCATCCGCGTTGCCGTGATCGCGGAACTGCTTGCCATCGTCATCAGTCTTGTGATGACCGTCCCAAATCTGTTTTTCACCAGTTACTTTGAGGCGCTGCTCCAGATATCGATTTTCATTCAGTGGATCGGCCTTGCGAGCGCCCTATGCCTTTGCCTGGCACGGAAGTACCTCCGGCAACTGCCCAACCGGCGCGCCTTGCTTGTCGCCTACCTGATGCTCCTGTGTATTACCTGGCTCGTGAACGAAGGCGCCATCTGGATTCTATGGGCGACAGATAAGATTCCTTCTCCGCGCCCAATATGGTACCCGCATTTTCACATCCAGAACCTCACCGTCAGTGCAATTATCAACGCGCTGATGCTGGGCTACTTCCTTGCGAAACAGGAGCTCAAGTTGCGTACGATTTCCGAGGCAGATGCGAAGATGCAGGCACTTCAATCCCGCATCCGGCCGCATTTTGTTTTCAACAGCATGAATATCATTGCCAGCCTGACACGCAGCGACCCGGGCAAAGCCGAAGCGGCCATTGAAGATATGTCAGAAATCTTCCGCATGATGTTAAACGATGACGAAAACGTCGTCCCCATAAAAAGAGAAATTGAAGTCGCCAAGAAATATCTTGCGTTGGAAGAGCTGAGACTTGACAGCAGGCTCAAGGTCGACTGGGACATAGGGAAATTCCCGAGAAAGGCTGTCATGCCCATTCTGACCCTGCAGCCGCTGCTGGAAAATGCCATAGTACAAGGTATTGAACCTATGCCCGATGGCGGCACGGTCAATGTTCGACTCTGGGAGGATAATCAAAAAATCAACATACGGATCAGCAACCCACTCCCGCCGGACAAATCCATAAAGCAGCAAGACAGCCGGAAGTTTGCGCTCGACAACATCCGCCAGCGTTTTACTAGTTATTATGGCGATAAAGCATCTTTAGCTACTGAAAAAACCGATGGACAATTTATTATCTCTGTCGTCCTCCCGATGCGCGGGGAAAATCCTTGAGGAGCTAGCGCAATGAGAATCTTGATCGTTGACGATGAAAAACTGGCACGCGACCGCCTGCGTGAACTGGTCACTGACATCGGCGGCCACAGCGTGGTCGGCGAGGCCATGAACGGTAACGAGGCTGTAGAGAAGACCTCGGAGCTCAACCCGGATATTCTACTCATGGACATTCGTATGCCCGGTATGGACGGCCTGGAAGCGGCGATGCATCTGATGGGCATGGAACAGCCTCCAAGCGTGATTTTCACCACTGCCTATGATCAACACGCACTGGACGCCTTCGAGGTCAATGCGGTCGATTATTTGCTCAAACCTATAAGAAAAGACCGGCTTGCCAATGCCCTCGTTAAGGCGCACAAACTCACCCAGAAACAGCTGCAGGAGATCCGTCAGACAAGGGAAGAGCCTTCCGCCAGAACCCATATTAGCGTTCATATGCGCGGTAACATCAGCCTGGTTCCTGTCTCGGATATCGCATATTTCCTGGCCGACAGCAAATACGTGGTGGTGAGCACGCTCTCCGAGGAGCATCTTATCGAGGACTCGCTTGTCAATCTGGAGAAGGAATTCAGCGAAAGATTCCTGCGCATACATCGCAACGCCCTGGTGGCGAAGAGGTTCATCAAGGCAATCGAAAAAAGTCCAGCCGGAACCTGGCAGATCGGCATCAAAGGACTGGACAAAAAGCTCGCCGTCAGTCGCCGGCATGCGGCGGCGGTGCGCCGCTGGGCACGCAACCGGGCCCAATAGACCAGAGCGAGTCGGAATACTGAGGAACGGTACACAGGCCTAATGGCTGCAAAGCTGCGAATGCAGAAAGTCCATGAATGGACTTTCCCACAAGTCTCTACAGGCCTGGACTACATGCCTTGCTGTACACGCATCTTGGCGACCGAGGTCGCAATAGACTCCTCCAGGAATCCGGCGTAGAAATCCGGCGATGTGTAGCCGAATAACTCCGGCACCAGTTCCCTGCCGGCGGCGTCATAAAATCTGATCACCGGTACGAAAGACACGCCTTGCCGTGAGGCCAGTGACTCGTGACTCAGCTGCCTGCCGCTAAAGTCCCTCACATCCACAATGCTGTTTATGTCGACGACCCGAAACAATACCTTCTCAGAATAAACCTTGCTGTCATACATCGGCTGAAGATACAGCTCACGTACGAGCTCGCAGTAAGGACATGAATCTGTAGCATAAAACACCATGATGGGCATAGCGGCCTGCCTCGACAGGCGCCCGTCGGCCTGTAGATTCTCGGCCACGGGCAAGCTTGAGGCGAACAGGGGCGTAGCGGCCAAAAGCAGCCAGTGGCCCCAGGCGATTGGTGCAAAAAGGGCGTGTCTCATCCTGTCAACAATACCTGAATTCCGGTAATCTGCAAATCATGGCCCCGGGGCGTTGATTCCAGCACAACCGGCATTTTACTATTGGGACCGTCCTGCTTTCTATGGATCCGGCCGCAGGCCCTTAACCTTGAAAACACTACGCATCGGTACACGAAAAAGCCAACTGGCGTTATGGCAGGCGGAATATATCCGGGCACGCCTGCTGGACGGCGATTCCGCGCTGCATATCGAGCTGGTCAAAATGACCACGCAGGGGGATAAGATTCTGGACACGCCTCTGGCCAAGGTTGGCGGCAAAGGGTTGTTCATCAAGGAGCTCGAACAGGGCCTGCTCGATGGACACATCGACCTCGCCGTGCATTCGACCAAGGATATGACCATGCATCTGCCCCCGTCCCTTCATATCGGCGCTATTTGTATGCGTGAGGACCCACGCGATGCGCTGGTTTCAAACACCCATTCCAGGCTCGAGTCGCTGCCAACAGGGGCACGCGTAGGCACGTCCAGCCTTCGCCGCCAGTGTCAATTAAAGGCCGCATTCCCTCATTTAACAGTCCGCGATCTGCGCGGCAATGTTAACACGCGGCTGGCAAAGCTCGACGCCGGCGAGTTTGATGCCATCATGCTGGCAGCGGCGGGTCTTAAGCGTCTGGGGTTTGACAGCCGCATCGCGAGCTACCTGGAAATCGAACAGATCCTGCCCGCCGTCGGCCAGGGGGCCATCTGTATTGAGTGCCGCGCCGACGATACGGCAGTCAACGAGCTCGTAGCGACGCTGAATCACAGACCCACACAACTGTGCGTCATGGCGGAACGGGCGATGAACGAACGCCTGCAAGGCGGCTGCCAGGTGCCTATTGGCGGCTATGCGGAGCTAAGCGAGCAGAACATACACGTGCGCGGGCTGGTGGGGTCGCTCGATGGCAGTACGATCATTCGCGCGGAGAAACACGGTCCACAGGAGGTGGCCGAACAATTGGGCGTCGATATCGCCAATGCGCTGCTCGCCCAAGGTGCAAAGGCGATTCTCGACGATGTCTATGACCGCGCCTGATCTTGAGGGGCTCACCGTACTGATCACGCGCCCCCAGGATCAGACGGCCAACCTCAGCGGATTGGTGCAGGCCGAGGGCGGCAGGGCATTTATTTTTCCCACGCTGGAGATCCGGGAAACCGATAACCCGGACGCGCTCAACCAGATTATCGACCAATTGGACGATTACGATGTGGCGGTATTTGTGAGCCCCAACGCGGTCCAGCACGCCGTGACTGCCATCCACCAACGCCGCGCGCAGCTCCCGTCACGCCTGCGGCTCGCCTGCGTCGGACAAGGAAGCGCCAGGGAACTCGAGCGATTCGGCTACAAGAGCCGCATCACACCCACCGAAAAATCCAATAGCGAGGCGTTATTGGCACTGCCGGACCTGCTGCAGGTCAAAAACCGGAAGATCGTCATTTTCCGCGGTAACGGTGGGCGTGACGTACTGCACCAGACACTCACCGAACGCGGTGCACAAGTGGACTATGCGCAGTGCTACCGGCGGGCGAAACCCCGTATCGATGCGGCACCACTCACACAGGCCCTGGCTAAGGGCGCGATAGACGTCATTACGGTGACCAGTGCAGAAGGACTACGGAATCTCTATGAGATCGCCGGAGCCGGCGCAAGAGCGCCGTTAACAAAACTACCCATCGTGGTCATCAGCCCTCGCATCGCCCAGGTCTGCGGTGAATTGGGTTTTGAGACTGTCCCGCTTATTGCCGATAACGCCAGCGATGAGGCCATCGTCAAAACCATCAAGGCGTGGCGGTTGTCAAAAAAAACTCTATAATGATGATGGTTCGGACCGCCGAACAGCCCTCGATGAATGAATAGCGTAACGAGACCATGAAGCTGTGGTGACGAAATGAACGAGAAAACCGGCCAGGATACTGAAACAGAGCCAGCGACCGAGGAACCGTCTCCGCCGAGCCCGGAGAAGGCGGTCGAAAAACAACCCTGGCTCTACGGCCCGCTGGCCAGCGGCCTCGCGCTCGCGGTGTCGCTGATCGCGCTTGTCGTCGCGGGCATGCTCTGGTACCGCTATTACGAAAAACGCGAGCTCTTCCAGGCCGATATTCTCGGCAGACTCGAGCAGTCCGATGCGGTCACTGAGAAAACACTCGATGACATCACCGCAGTAGAACAACGACTCGATTCATTCAAGACGACCCAGAACACCCTCGTAAGCGCGATTGAGAAGATGCAGCGCGAGTTCAGCGGCGACCGGTCGGAATGGGCGCTGTCGGAAACCGAACAGCTCTTGATTATCGCCAACCATCGGCTGCAACTGGCGCGCGATATTGACACCACCATTACCGCCTTGAGAACCGCCGACCAGCAGCTCGTGGCATTGGCCGACCCGAAACTGCTGCCGGTGCGCAAAGCGATTACCGAGGAAATCGCCGCCCTGGGGTCCCTGGAACGCATCGACGTTCCCGGTATCGCCCTGCGTCTCGGAAATCTGGCCGAAACGATCGCAGACCTGCCGATCACCCTGCGCGAGGAGCGCAAGAATGTCCAGAGCGGTGCGGAGCCGCAAAACGGGGAGGGCGCCGGTGAGCAGCAGCCGGGCTTCGCACGGCAATTGTGGAACGATATCCGGAGTCATATGCGAATCCGCAGCGATGTCGAAAACTACAAACCGTTGTTACCGCCGGATCAGTCCTATTTCCTGCGTGAGAATCTACGCCTGCTGCTCTACGGAGCGCAAATGGCGCTGTTAGTCTCTGATACCGCGACTTATCAGCAGAATCTCGATACGGCCAGAACCTGGATCAAGCAGTACTTTGACACCAACAGCCAGGCGGTCAGCCGCATATTGGAGGAACTCGACCGGTTGCACGCGACGGCGATCACTGTTGCGCTGCCCGATATCTCGGCCTCCCTTGAAACCCTGCGCCAGATCATGCGCGGCGACAGCGGGCCATGAAGCAGCTCAGCTTTTTTATCGCCATTGCATTGATCACCGCCCTGGTGACCATGCTGGCGATCGAGGATCCCGGCTATGTGCTGATCACCCGCCCGCCGTGGAGCCTCGAGATGTCGCTTTCGCTGTTTGCGTTCCTGCTGGTGCTGGGGGCCGCGATCCTGTTTCTGCTCATCTTTCTCGGCATACGCGCCTGGCTGATACCGCGCAAAGTCTCCCATTGGCGCCTGAGCAAGAAAAGCAGGAAGGCGCGTGATACCTTGGGACAGGGATTGATCCGTCTGACCGAAGGCAACTGGCGCGAAGCGGAGTCGCAGCTGGCATCCGGCGCACATTATAGCGAGACACCCTTGTTGAACTATCTCGGCGCAGCGTATGCCGCACAGCAGCAAGGCGATAACGAAAAACGGGAGCAATACCTGTCCGAGGCGCACAAGATCTCACCGGAGAGCAACTTCGCCATAAGCATGACCCAGGCCCGCTTACAACATATTGCGCGGCAATATGAGCAGGAACTGGCAACTCTTACAGAACTGAAAAAACAGAAACCGCATCATCGCGATGTGCTCAAACAACTGATCAAGGTATACGTCGGGCTGCACGACTGGACCAGCCTGGCGGGACTGATTCCGGAGCTTCGCAAGCACCGGGTGCTCGAGGAGAGTGAGATTGTCGATCTGGAGCTACAGCTCCACCGCGAGCTGTTGATGCCGTCGCTGCCCAGCGGTTCGCTTGAGGTGCTCAAACGGGCCTGGGAAGCAGTGCCGAGAGCGCTCAAAAAGCATCCGACCCTGGTCGCTATCTACGCGACTCAGCTGATCGCGCAGAATCAAATGGACGAGGCCCGCACGGTCTTGTCGGCCGCCATCGAGCGCCAATGGGACAACCGGTTGATCGCCCTCTTCGGACAGGTGCGCAGCGGGAATATTGCCGCCCAGCTGGAGCAGGCCGCAAGATGGCTCGAAGACCACTCGACCAATGCTGTGCTGCTGCTGACGCTCGGACGCCTGGCGAGCGAAATCGGTCAGCTCGAAAAAGCGCGGGCCTATCTCGATAAGGCCGCGGGCCTGGAGGACAACGCGGAGATTTACCAGGAAATCGGTAAAATTCTTGAGAAACAGGGCAAATTGACGCAGGCGGTCGAATATTACCGGCGTGGCCTGGATACCTGTGCCGAAGGCCGGCCCTAGGACCCGAAACCGTTATCGACCGTTTTCGCTGCCTTCACGGGCGCGCCTGGCACGCTCTTGCAGCATGTCTTCGACCTGACGGGCCTTATCCAACGCTTCGAGCTGGGTGTCAAACACGGTATCTTCGAGTTCGGGTGGCGCCTTGTCCTCGCTGCAGCCACCAAGCCATACGAATAACAGCGCGCAAGCGGGAACAAGTACACGCATCATCCTGCCTCCGGTCAACGATTACCTCAAGTGTAGTCCAGCGCCGGAAGGATGCGATCCGCCGATGGGCCAGTAAAGACGCATTACGCAACGTCATGCGCGAATTCAAATGAATCGTGGAAGTAGCGATCCTCGGCCAGCCCATGCTGCATAAACGCCTGTTTGCCTGCCTCAACCATCGGAGGTGGGCCGCTGGCATAGATCTCATGCTCGCGCAGATCCGGGTAGTCCTCGACCACGGCCTCATGCACCCACCCGCCCCGCCCGTCCCATCGATCCTCCGACGCGGGCTCGGACAACACCGGCGTATAGCGAAACTGGTCATGGGACCCGGCCCAGGCTAAGGCCAGCTCGTGCAGGTAAAGATCGCGTCGCGCACGCGCGCCCCAGAACAGGTGCATGGGGCGGTCGATGCCACTGGCGAGGGCGTGCTCCAGAATCGCCTTGATCGGCGCGAAACCGGTGCCGCCGGCCATCAAAATCACCGGGCGCTCAGACTCGCGCCTGAGGAAAAAGGTGCCCAGCGGACCCCGGAAGCGCAGCAGATCCCTTTCCTTCATTCTGGTAAACACATGGCCGGAAAAATGTCCGCCCGGAACGTGACGAATATGCAGTTGCAGCAGCGCATCATCACGGGGGGCGCTGGCCAGGGAAAAACTGCGGCGCTTGCCATCGCGCAGAAGAATGTCGACATACTGGCCGGGCAGGTATTGCAGGCGCTCGCCCTCGGGGAGCTTGAGATCGAGCGCCATGACATCGTGGCTGAGCTTTCCCATGTTCACCACCCGGCAGGGCAGGGTCTTGATGACGATCCCCTCGGCCGCGCTGATCTCTCGCGCCTCGATGACCACATCTTCCAGCGGCACCGCCTGGCAGAACAGGGCCATGCCCGCGGCCCTCTCATCGTCGCTCAGGGCATGGGCTTCGTACTCGCCGTAATCCACCGAGCCCGACAGAATCCTTCCCTTGCAGGTCGCACAGGCACCGTTGCGGCAACTGTAGGGCAGGATAATCCCGTGCCGCATCGCCGCCTCAAGGACGGTTTCCTTGGCTTCTGTCGTGAACTCCTTGCCGGCGGGTTCTAACCGTACCCTAAACCCCATGATATCGCCGCTCCCCTCTCGTACGCCGGTAATCGGAGCCGCTTATTGTCCACAAATTGCGTGTCGGGGAAAACAGGGCTCCCGGCACGGTAACATTAGAAGGCGTATGTATTCAGCGTCCTCATGGGTCTGCGCGGGGCGCACGAACGGCCGGTGGAACGCTTTGCCCGAGCTGGGCACTCTTTTAAGAGAAGAGGAACAACGAAGAGAAACGCTTAGATCCAGGCGACACCGAAAACCGTCTGCCAGATCTTCACCGCCTCGTCCTGACGGTTTGCCTGCAACGCCTCTTCGGCGGCATGCTTGCACTGGGGGGCCGTGCCGCACTCCACGCCGTCCACGCGGTACACGACCCGGTTTTCGGTCTTTTGATACCGGGTATCACCCCACTGGTAATGCTGATAGACCACGTTGGCCTCGGAAATCTCCGAGCGGGTCATCACCGAGGGGTACGGACCGTCTTGACCGTGCAGCTCAAAGCGGCCTGGAATCGCCAGCAGCGACTCGACACCGGCTGCGGTCTTTTCCACCAACCACGCCTTGCAGTGATCGCCTTCGGCACATTCCGTGTGGCTGACGAGGAAGAGCTCGCCTGCCGGGGTATTACCGAGGCGGCGACTGGCGAAGGCCGCGGCGCTGGAACAGGGAGCGGTCGCGCCTTCAGGGGCTTGTTGCTGGCAATCGGCGACCAGCCCGGCGGGTAGTTCCTTCACATCGAGGGTGTGGCTGGCGGACTGCCCCGGGGCCGCCCAAACCAGCAGGCAGAGCATAACGATACTTCCCAGATAGATGTAAAAGTCTCTGTTCATCACCCCTACCCCACCTCTCATCAGATCAGCAATCTACCCTTCATCGGATTATCAGCAACGTCTATTTTTAATTAAGCACGATTCATGCCATCCCCTGGCTGCGGAAAGATCCTTGACTTTGAAACACTTATGAGTTGACTAGACACCCTGACGCAGGCCAAGACAGGAAAATACGGCCGTGGCAGCCACCTCAGTTGAACGCCGGGGTGCGGGTGGCTTTCTTGCTTATACGCCCGCGGCAATCGCGCCGCAACCACCTGAAATGGGGGTTTGCAACACCCCGGCCGCAGGCAAGCGCTGCGCGCCGGCGGCACCATTATTGACAAACCAGGCGACGCTGCATTAAATGGCGCCCCGTAAAAAACAAACCCTACATCACACCCCATCCGAGTCTATGAACGCAGAGGTTTTGGTCGACATCAAGGAGGTCTCCCGTTTTTACGGCGACAATCAGGCGCTGAAGAACGTCAGCTTCCGTGTCCATAAGGGAGAAGTACTGGGCTTTTTGGGCCCCAATGGCGCCGGCAAGACCACGGCCATGCAGACCATCACCGGCAACCTGGCGCCAAGCAGCGGCAGTGTCACCATTGCCGGACACGATCTGCTGGAAGACCCGCGGGCCGCCAAGGCCGCCATCGGTTACCTCCCGGAGCAACCGCCGGTGTATCGCGAGCTCACGGTCGATGAATACCTCGATTACTGCGCGGCGCTCAACCGCATTCCGCAATCGCAGTGCCGCCCGGCGCGCGAGACCGCGAAAGCGAAATGCGGCCTGTCGGATGTGGGCCGGCGGCTCATCGGCAATCTTTCCAAGGGTTATCAGCAGCGTGTCGGACTGGCACAGGCCGTGATCCATCTGCCTCCGGTGGTGGTGCTCGATGAACCCACGGTGGGGCTGGATCCGATCCAGATCCGCGAGATCCGCGAGTTGATCCGCGAATTGGGCAAGGAGCACAGCGTGATTCTCTCGACCCACATCCTGCCCGAAGTACAACTCGTCTGTGATTATGTCCAGATCATCAACAAGGGCGAGCTGGTGTTAAGCGACAGCATCGGCGGGCTGCAACACCACCTCAAGGGCGCCTCCCACACCGTCGCCTTCCGCCAGGCCCCGGACCTGTCGGTCCTGGAGCAGGTCGCCGGCGTGAAATCGGTGCAGCGCGAAAAGGATCCATATCTGCGCATTTTCTTCGAGCCCGATAAGGACCCGACCGATGAAATCGTCAAGTTGTCGGTGAAGAATAAATGGGGTTTGTACGAGATGCGGCCCGGCCGTGTATCGCTCGAAGAAATCTTCGTCGAACTGACCACCGATGAGCCGGCATCGCAGGAGGCGGTCGCATGATTTTGACCATCGCCTGGCGCGAGTTTCGCAGCCTGTTTCTCTCACCGCTCGCCTGGGTCATCCTCGCAGTCGTGCAACTGATCCTTGCATTCATGTTCCTTGGTCACATCGAGCAGTACCTGATCTGGCAGTCGCGTCTGCTCGGCATGGACGATGCACCGGGGCTGACGGAGATCATCGTCGCGCCCTTATTCGGCAATGCCGCGATCGTGCTGCTGTTGATCGTGCCGCTCATTACCATGCGACTCGTCAGCGAAGAGCGGCGCAATCGGACGCTGAGTCTGCTGTTCAGCGCGCCCATTTCGATGACAGAGATCGTGCTGGGGAAATACCTGGGGATCCTGTTGTTCCTGCTGCTGGTACTATGCATGATTGCGCTGATGCCGCTATCGCTGCATCTGGGCGGCGGCATTGATCTTGGCCTGTTCGCCTCGGGTCTGTTGGGTCTTGGGTTGCTGCTGGCCGGCTTTGCCGCAATCGGGCTGTATATGTCGACCCTGACTCAGCATCCGACGGTCGCGGCGATTTCCAGTTTCGGTGCGCTGCTGTTGTTCTGGATCCTGGACTGGTCCGGAGAGGGTACCGCCGGCAATGGCAGTGTGCTCGCCTATCTGTCGCTGTTGAATCATTACGAGCCGTTTCTGCGGGGCATTTTTGACAGCGCTGATGCAATCTTTCACCTCCTTTTTATCGCCACCTTCCTGGTACTCAGCATCCGGCACCTGGATGCCGACCGGATGGGGGTTTAGCCCCAATGTTGCACCAGGCCAGCGGGAAATTGGAAAAATCATCTTCATATTGAGTCAGTGATGGGTAGATTAGCGATGCGCGACATGTTCCAGAAAAGCTTATCCGGTTTTTGGCGGGTTCTGAGCGCCCATCTTGAACGAACGGCCTGTAACCATAGCTATGGCTATGTGCTGTACAGGGAAGTACCAATGCCGCGACGCCCCTGGAGGGGCAAGAGCGGCGCTTTTCGGCCGTTCGTCCAACCTGGTCTGCTCAGCCCTCGGCCAGAATTCCGGATCCTGATGCAACTTTGGGGCTAGACATGCGGGTATCACCCACTTCACTAAGGCAATTGCGGCTGGCCAACGCCAGCTTTATCCTGCTGTTCCTGATCGCCGTTGGGCTGCTGCAGTGGGTGAGTCAGGATTACCACCTGCAGTTTGACTGGACGCAGAACGCCCGTCACAGTCTGTCGCAGGCCAGCATCGCCGCCATCGAGCGTCTCGACAAACCGCTCCAACTCCGCGCCTTCGCCAGCAAACGCCAGGGGCAGCGCGAGGTCATCAGCGATACCATCAGCCGCTACCAGCGGCACAAAACCGATATCAAGCTGGAATTCATCGACCCGGATGTCGACCCGGAGCAGGTGCGCCAGGCCGGCATCCAGTTCGATGGCGAGCTGCTCATCGAATACGACGGTGCCAAAGAACACCTTACAACGATCACCGAGGAAGCCGTCACAAATGCCTTGACACGCCTGGGACACCGCGGCGAACGCTGGCTGGTTTTTCTGGGCGGTCACGGGGAGCGCAGCCCGGACCGGCAGGCCAATTTCGACCTCTCCAACTGGGCGAACGAGCTGCGCAAGCGCGGTTTTAAAACCCAGACCCTGCAGCTGGGCGAGCACCCGCAGATCCCGCAGAACACCACCGCATTGGTGATCGCGGGCCCACAGACCCGGCTACTGTCGGGCGAGGTCGAGGCCATCCAGAGCTACCTCAAAGACGGCGGCAACCTCCTGTGGCTCGGTGACCCGGGCCCGCTGCATGGCCTGGAGCCGGTCGCGGAGATGCTGGGGGTCGAGTTTCAGCCTGGCGTGATGGTGGATGTCGCCTCACAGCTCATCACCGGCAGCGCCACGGCCATTGCCATCGCCAACTATGGCCGTCACCCCATCGTCAAGAACTTCAATACGCTAACATTGTTTCCCAATGCCGTCGGTATCCAGATGCAGGCGCCGGAGGGTTGGGAAGGCGTCGCGTGGCTCGATACCCGCGACTCGTCCTGGTCGGAGACCGGCCCCCTGAGCGGGGAGATCCGTCTCGATAAGGGCAAAGACATCCCCGGACCTCTGACGCTGGGTGTTACCCTTACCCGGCAATCGGAGGACCGCGGCGAACAGCGCGTGGTGATTCTGGGCGACGGGGATTTTCTCTCCAACACCTATCTCGGCAGCGGCGGCAATCTGGACCTGGGCTTGAGCCTCGTGAACTGGATCAGCCGTGAT
Organism: Acidiferrobacterales bacterium; assembly: GCA_947258385.1. Lineage (GTDB taxonomy): Bacteria > Pseudomonadota > Gammaproteobacteria > Acidiferrobacterales > SZUA-150 > CAMYII01. The sequence goes on along the minus strand of CAMYII010000009.1, from coordinate 3,989 downwards.
GACGCCTACGTCAGCATCCCCGTGCGTACGGCGACCGACCGCAACCTTAGCCTGTCGCGTTCCGCCCAGGCCACGATTGTTGGTTTGTTCCTGTTTCTCATCCCGCTTGGATTGGCCGGCAGCAGCGTGTTTATCTGGTTACGAAGGCGCAAACTCTAAAAGTCCTTAACATGAGAAACCCCTGGATTCTCAATTTGCTGTTAGTGGCATTGGTCGCGATGCTCGTGCTGGTCGTTGTGTTCAAACCTGGCAAGCAAGACGAGCAGGCAGGCAAGCCGCTCACCGCGCTCGATACCGCTGCGATCACCCGACTGCGCCTTAAGCGTCCGCAAGACGAGGAGATCGCGCTGGAGAAAACCGGCGACGGGCAGTGGATGCTGGTCAGACCCCTGCGTGCGCGCAGCAACCCATTCAACGTCAACAACCTGTTGCGGCTGGCCGCCACACAGAGCGAGGCCCAGCTCGCCGCCGCCGAACATGATCTCGCCAAATACGGGCTCGATAAACCGCAATCCACTGTCTGGCTCAACGACGAGGAACTTCAGTTCGGCAACAAGCACCCCCTGAAAAACTCGCAATATTTGCTGTACCAGCAAACCATCCATCTGGTGCCGGCGGACCTGTTCCATGCGACTGCCAGCCCCTATACCGATTTCATCAGCACACGCCTGATCGCGGACGACCGCGGACCGGTGGCCTTTGCATTCCCGGACTTCAAGCTAACGTTTGAAGACGGTATGTGGAAAAAAGATCCCGCGGATGCGTCGCTCGGTACGGACGACATCAACGGCTTTGTCGACGAATGGCGCCACGCCCGCGCCCTGTCCGTGGACAAGTACTCCGGCAGGCCGGTCAAACAGCGCATCCGGGTCGCGTTCGCCGGGGATGGAGAGGGTAAGGGCGAGATACAAGATATTCTCGTGCTCGGCATCCTCGAGCAGGCGCCGGAGTTCATACTTTACCGCGAGGACGAGACACTGGAATACCGCTTTCCCGAAGAGACCGGTGCACGGTTGCTGCATCTCAAACCGCATTAAATGCCGGAGCTGCCCGAGGTCGAGACCACCCGCCGCGGCATCGCCCCGCACCTCATCGGACAGACCGTCCACGACGTGGTGATCCGGGAGCCGCGGCTGCGCTGGCCGGTCCCCTCAGAGTTGGCTACGGTCCTGCAAGGCCAGCGCATCACCGCCGTCGAACGCCGCGCGAAATACCTGCTGCTGCACACCGATGCCGGCACGGTCATCATTCATCTTGGCATGTCAGGCAGCCTGCGGATCCTGCCCTGCGGCACGGCCTTCAGGAAACACGATCATGTGGAGTTAGTGCTCACTAACCAAAACTGCCTGCGGCTGCATGATCCGCGCCGGTTTGGCACGGTGCTCTGGACCGCGGGCGATCCCAAGGCGCACAGACTGCTGGCCCATCTCGGACCCGAACCGCTGGGACCCGAGCTCACCGGAGAGTATCTGTACCGGCGCTCGCGCCGTCGCAAACGCGCCGTCCGCGACTTCCTGCTCGACAGCCGCATCGTCGCGGGCATCGGCAACATCTACGCCAACGAGGCCCTGTTTCTCGCCGGCATCCGCCCGACCCGCGCCGCCGGCCGCATCAGCCGCCCCCGTTACGACCGCTTGGTCAACGCGCTGAAAGAGGTCCTCACAAAGGCCATCACCTCCGGCGGCACCACGCTGCGTGATTTCTTGAGTGCCGATGGCACGCCCGGTTATTTTCAACTCACGCTCAACGTCTACGCCCGGCACGGCGAGCCGTGCCGTCAGTGCAAACACCCGGTGCGGGCCCAGGCCTTGGGCGGGCGCAGGGTGTTTTTTTGTGCACGGTGTCAGACGTAACACCGCCTTGATTCAAGCAAGCGATGTCATACCGCGACAGGCCCGCCTCGAGCCAGGGCTAATCACCGGATCCGACTGAGTTCTGGCTTATAACAACCTGGACACCACGTCCCGCGGACGCAATACTTTTTGATGCAGTTGTAATCAATTCAAGACGGGAGGACCGCTTCTAGCTGAATCAGTCACGATCCACAAACGCGAGAGGGCAAGGACATGGAACACTCAAGCCTGTTGAGCCGAGATAAGATATGGATATTTCCCGAACGGTTAAGCGTATGCACTCAATTCTGCCGATCCACGTGGACGGCGGTTGTCGTCTTCCTGGTCGCCAGCGCCTGGGGCCCGCCCGGATGGGCCGGCTGGACCCAACTGGATTCCAGGACGACTGAGAAGCTGCTGGATGTGCAGTTTCCGGTCGATGTCACGACCGGCTACGTGGTCGGGCGCGGCGGCACGATCCTGAAGACCACCGACGGCGGAACCAACTGGAAGGCCCTGCCATCTGGAACCAATGAAAATCTGCTGGCGGCCCATTTCCCCGTGGACGCCATGACAGGCTACGTCGTGGGCGTCAACGGCACGATCCTGAAGACCGCCGACGGCGGCGCCAGCTGGACTAGACAGGAATCCGGCACCACCCTGCACCTGGAAACCGTCTATTTTCCCACGGATAGACTAAGCGGTTATGCCGCCGGGCAGAACGGCATCATTCTCAAAACCGGCGACGGCGGGGCTAGCTGGCAGGCGCGCACAGCCGTCAACGCCTACGTCAACGATATCCATTTCCCGATCGATGCCAATACCGGCTACGCGGTCGGCACCCAAGGCACGATCGGTAAGATCTACAAGACCACCGACGGCGGGGCTAGCTGGACGCAACAGCTTTGGGTGGAAGACGAGATCTTCGAGCACGTGCAGTTCTCCAGGGGCACCACCACCGGCTACGCGCTTGGCCGCTTTGAGCTCCCGGGAAGGATCTATAAGACCACCGACGGCGGGACCAACTGGACACCGCAGAACACAGGGCTCAGTGAAATCGTGTCCGATATACATTTCCCCGTTGATGCCACCACCGGTTTCGCGGTAGGCAGGCTTGGCACCAGCTATAAAACCACTGACGGCGCCACCAACTGGACAGAAGGCGGCACCGGCACGGCCAACACGCTGAATGCCGTGCATTTTGTGGATGATACGCTGGGTTATGCCGTGGGCGATGGTGGCGTGATCGTGAAAACCGCCGACGGCGGCGTGGGTAACAGTTTTTCGCTCTTCTTACACCCCACGGGCTACGGCTCGGTCAACGGGTTCGGCACGGCGGTCGGCTGTCAGGTGGACTGGCACTGCGTCAACGACCAGCCGTATGATGCCGGTACCGGCACGCCGGCAGATCCCATCACAACGGACTATCTCGCCGATGCCGGCGGCCACCGCGTGATGTTCGCCCTGGATGACGGCGTGATCGGCCCCGGCCAGCGGATTACCGCGATCAAGGTCTGTGTCACCACATCGCAGTGGGGCGGACCCTATATCAGCCTGAGCTATCAACGGCTCGGCATCGATGCGGCTCCGGTCGACACCCTGCCGTTCTGGGCGGGGTCGTATTATTACTACGAGACGCAGACGCACCTGTGGAGCGGGCTCGACTGGACCCCGGCCGATCTGGATGCCCTTGAAATCGGGCTCAAGCACCAGCACGGCAGTGCGGTCTACGCGGCGCAGGTGTTTGTGAAGGTGTTCTATGAGCGGGTGAACTAGCCAACGCCCGGAGTAATCGATAACAACATCGATGAGCTGTCTTGGTGGGATTTGGGAGGGGTCGTCAGACCCCTTTGCTTTGGTTTTGATTTGGGTCGCTAACGCGATGTTAAAGGCTATGAACGGGCTTCCGCGCCCGTACGTTGGGGGAGTTTTAAAGAAATTATTAATAGCGTGGTCCGGCACACTGCCGAGGCTCCAAACGTCCGGTAAGCACCACCGGAACAGGAGTCACTGTTGTATCGCTATCGCGATGTTAAAAGCTATTAACGGGCTTCCGCCCCCGTACGACGGGCTACTTTCTCTTGCTTGTCCAAGAGAAAGTAGCCAAAGAGAAGGACCCCCGAGCCCTCGCCGCGCTTGTCGCGCGGTCCCTTGCGC
>CAMYII010000008.1 GCA_947258385.1 Acidiferrobacterales bacterium | reverse complement strand
CGCGCGGTAGCGCGGCGAGGGCTCGGGGGTCCTTCTCTTTGGCTACTTTCTCTTGGACAAGCAAGAGAAAGTAGCCCGTCGCACGGGGGCGGAACCCCGTTCAAACTCAATCATCGCCGAAGGCGATTCCAAAAAAACATCAAAACTCCGCTTGTACCCCAAACGACAACAACAACGGCAACTGATACACCGGATCACGATCAGTGTAATCCGCGTTATAGGTGTAACCCGCGAGATTGTCGCGGGCGTAGGCGTTGATCAGCTCGACATAGGTGTTGAGCTTCCAGGTGTCGAAGCGGAAATCCCGGTCCAGTCGCAGGTCCAGGCGGTGATAAGGGGACAGGCGCCTGGAGTTGATCTCGCCGTAGATGGGCAGATAGCCGCTGTCCGGGTCCGCCGGATCCCGCAACTCGGCGCCGATGACCGGGGTATAGGGCGAGCCGCTGTGGTAGTGCCACTTGGCGCCGAACGACCACTTGTTGGACAGCCGGTAATTCAGCACCAGTTTGGCGATCACCGGCTGGTCGTAGTCGGCGAGAAACGTCTCCCCGGTCAGCTCATTGGTCCGTTCCGAGTGCGAATTAGTCAGGGCCAGCCAGCCGGAGAGCCGCGCCGTCAGGTCCTTCTTGACCAGCAGGTCCAGCCCGTAGGCCCGGCCGCTGCCCTCGTTGAGATAACGCGAGCTGTCTTCCGGCACGACCAGATCCTCGAACGTCTTGTAATAGGCCTCGGTCTTCCACGACCAGCCGTCGCCAAGGGCCTGCTCCATGCCGAGCACGGAGTGCTCCGACTGCTGATGGGACAGATCGGGGTTGCCGAATTCGTCCACCACCTCGAGCTCATCCGGGAACTGGTGATAGCGGCCCCAGCCGGCGGTCAGCAGCGTGCGTGTGCCCACCCGCCACTCGGCGCCGAGGCGGGGCTCGGCGAAGGACTCATCGAGGTAATCGTCGTAACTGAAGCGGCCGCCGATGATCAAGGTAAAGGGCGACGCCAGCCGCCAGCGGTCCTTGGCGTAGAGATCGCCCATATTGACCCGGATGATGTCCGCGTTCTGCTTTCGTTCCGCCGAGGTGAAATCGCAGTTGGGATCGAACTCCGAGCAGCGCGGATCCTTGAAGTCGAGCTTGAAATCCGCCGCCGAGTAGGTGTAGCTGCCGCCCAGGCTGAGCGCGTGCCGGCGGAAGGGCTCGAAGGTGAAGCGCTCGCGCAGGAAGTAATCATCGAAGGTCACGGTCGCGGTGCCGACGGCGCCGGCCGCCTGGTCGAGGGTGTTGGTGATATGGCCGGCGGCGAATTTGTTGGTGGCGGTCTTCGACAGCCGGCGAGACCAGACCAGTCCCTGGGCGTCGTAGCGCTGGTCATAGTTGGCGTCGCCGGCGAGATCCGGATCCTTCAGCGCGAGCTCGGCGTCGTCAGGCACGAACAGCTCGGTCTTGTCACTCGCCCCGTTAAGCTGGAGGCTCAAGGTATTGTCGGCGCTGGTGTGCCAGACATACTTGCCCTGGTAATCGTGAAACGTGGGAAACTGGCGGTACTCGATGCCTTCGTCCTCGTCGAGCTCGCCCTCGTCCGATACGATGAGATCGAAATAGCTCCGGCGGGCGGCGAAGAAGAACGACTGAGTCTCGTTGACCGGCCCCTCGATCAGAAAATCCGATTCGATCAGATTGATATTGATCTTGCCGCCCAGGCGGTCGCGTCGCGGCTCGCGCAGGTTGACGTCGAGGATGCCGCCGAGCACGTCGCCGTACTCGGCGCCATAGGCCGCGGCATAGAGATTGAAGTCGTTCACCAGATCGGCGTTGACCACGCTGACCAGGCCGCCGAAATGAAACAAATACCCCGCCGGCAGAAAATCGATGTAATACTTGTTATCGCCCGGCGCGCTGCCGCGGATGGCCGGATTGGCGCTGGCATCATTGGTGACCACGATGCCGGGCAGCGCCTGCACCGCCCGCAGCGGGTCGCCGGCGCCGCCGGCCACGCGCTCCAGCTCCCGGCCGCTGATTGTGGTCTTGCCGACCTGATCGGGATTGCGGTCGGCGTACACCACCACGTCCGGCAGCAGGAAGGCCGGTTCGAGATAGAAGCGAACATCGGCCTCCGGAACGTCGTCGCTGACCTCGAAGCGAATCGCCTCCGGTTTTTCATAACCGATGCCGACCGCGCTGAGGTGGTACTCGCCGGCGGCCTCCAACTCGATGAAAAATGTGCCGGCCTCATCCGTCATCGCATACTTATCTTCCTGTTCGTCAACCACCACGCTGATATTAGCCAGCACCCGCCGCGTGCCCTTCTCCAACACCGTGCCCCTGACGGACCAAGGGGTCTCCTCGGGAGTTTCCTGAGAACTCTTCTCGGGACTTTCTTGAGGAATCTCCTGAGAACTCCCCTCGGGAGTATCTTGAGGAATCGCCGGGGGCGTCTCCTGGGCGCTTGCCATAGAGGCCCACGGCGAGAGCAGGATCAACACGATCAGCAGACGCCTGTCGAAACCCATGATGTGTACCAGTTCGATGACCTAACGCAGACGAAACACGAAGGGGATCTGAAAGCGCACCACGACTTCCCTGTCGCCGATATAGCCGGGCGCGAACAGGCTTTGATCCAGGGCCTGAAACACCGCGGCGTCGAAATGCTCACCGGCGCTCTTTAATATCGTGGCCTCCAGGATGCGCCCGCGGGTATCGATCACCACCTCCACCAGCACGCTCGCCTCCCTGCCCATGGTGCGCTCGCCCTCCGGGTAGACCGGTTCGATGCGGCGCAGAAACTGCGGCAGGCGGGTGAGCCGGTGCAGGGGCTGGATCGCGTGCTCGGGTGAGGGTGCGGCCGGAGCCTGTTCGAGCGGTTCAGGCTCGCGCGCGTCGGGCTGCGGCGCGGGCGCGATCTCGGCCTCGGTCGGGCTGCGCGTTGACGGCCTGCGGGCCGGCGACGGCTTGGAGACCTGCAGCTCCTCGGCCATCGGCAGCAGCTTGATCTGTATTGCCGGAATGTTCGGGTAGGGGCTGGCGATCCAGTGCAGCCACGCCATCAGCGCCAACAGCGCCAGATTCGCAAGTAAGGAAACCTCAAGGGCCGCCAGCCAACGCGGATTGCGGGCAACAATACTGAGCGTCATTTCTTCTTCGTGGCAATAGAGAGATTGCTCGCCCCCGCCAGCCGGGCCAGGTCCAGAAAGGTGATCAAGGCCTCGGTGACGGCGCGCCGGTCGATCTGCACGATGACCGCCACATCGGGCTTGCCGGCCACCGCGGTCTTGATGATGCGTGTCGCCTCATCCGCGGTGATCTCCTTGCCCGAATAGTAATACTTCTCCTCGCGGGTGATGGCGAACAACAGATTGTCTTTGAGCAAAGGCGCCGCGGTTGCCGCTTCGGGCTTCTCCACCTCCACCCCGACGTCATCGGGAAAGGTGGTCGCCACCATGAAGAAGATCAGCAGCAGGAACACCACGTCGATCATGGGGGCGAGCTGCAACAACGGCCGCCTGCGCGGTTCGCGCGCGTAAAACATCAGGCTGCCTCCTCACGATCGCAGATATGCAGCAGGTGGGTGGTGTACTCGTCCAGGCGCCGCACCAGGCGCTCGGCCCAGTTGACCAGTGCGTTGTGCAGATAAAAGATCGGGATCGAGGTCAGCAGGCCCGCTTCGGTCGTGATCAAGGCCTGGGAAATGCCCTCGGCCATGAGGTTCGGATTGCCGGTGCCGTGCAGCGCGATGACGTCGAAGGCGGCGATCATTCCGACCACCGTGCCCAACAGTCCCAACATCGGCAGCAACGTGGCGATGACCGCGATGGTGCTCAGGCGTTCCTCGAGCAGGGCGCGCTCGTCGCTGAAGCTGTTGCGGACCTTGTCGATCTGTTCGGGCTTCTCAAGATGCCGGTGATCACAGACCGCCCGGGTGATGCGTCCGATGACGGTGACGTCGCTGACATCCAGCCCGTCGAGCTCCGGATTGCCGCCGAGGTCGCGAATGCGCGTCCAGTGCTCCGCCAGCATCCGGTTCTGCTCGCGGTAATACAGCCAGCGTTCCACGATGAGCCCGATTGCATAGAGGGAAAACAATAGGATCGGCCACATCACGAGGCCGCCGCGCTGGAAGGTGGTGATGATCGGATCAAGGAACTGCATGGCTGGATGACGTCCTGTTGTACGGATTTATACTGAATTATATACGGTGTGGCGCGCTCAGGGCGTTGGCCTAAATTTCAATAGCTAACCGGAATAAAGAAACCGTTCCTCGCCATCGACCCGCACCACCCGGATCGTCTCACCCAGCCGAAAACAGATTTTTCTGTGAGGGCCGTTTTGGCTGCACAGAGGCGATGTTGTCGTTGCACCATCATCCCCCCATTGCTTGCGATGAGTCCCGGGGCACGTCACGCGAATCGACTGGCGGGCGCGCGGCGTAAATTAATTGTAATACAATATTTTATTATTGTAAAACGATAATTTTCATGTACAATAGACCACTATCCCAGAGACTCGCCAAGGAGCCCCTATGCAAGCCAGTCAGCGCATCACACGCGTCAGCCGGCGATTCCGCTTGCTGTTTACCGTTCTCATCATCGCCCTTCCAATCGGCTACGGCCTGTTCTGGCTGTTTTTCAACGAACTGTCGGGTATCCCAAAATACAGCCCGCTGGACCATCTGGTAACGAGGGACCTCACCGCAAGCGACCGCCTGTTGGGTTTCCTCGTCACCATGATACCGGCGAGCGTCGTGTTACTGTGCCTGCATACCCTGGCCAGGCTGTTCAGGCTGTATGAGGCACATGAGTTTTTCACCGCCAACAACGTCAAGTGCTTCCGCCGTCTGGGGCATTTGCTGTTCGTGTGGGTCCTGGCGAGACTCGTCTACGACCCGCTTATCGCCATCGCCCTCACCTATCACAACGCGCCGGGATCCCGGCAGGTGATTCTCACCCTGGATTCGGCCGACCTCACCGCCGTCATCGTCGGCGGATTACTGCTCGTCATCTCGTGGATCATGGACGAGGCGCGCAAACTGCAAGAAGACCAGGCATATACAGTCTAGGGGTGTTTATGGCGATTATCGTAAACCTGGATGTCATGCTGGCCAGGCGCAAGATGAAATCCAACACGCTCGCGCGCCTGATCGGCATCACGGAACAGAACCTCTCCATCCTGAAAACGGGCAAGGCCAAGGCCATTCGCCTGTCGACCCTGGACGCCATCTGCCTGCATCTGCAATGCCAACCGGGCGATATCCTTGAATACAAACCGGAGTGACGGAATCAATATGACTATTAAACGCAAAGACGCAGAGAACAAATACCCATGAACTCAAGAACCTTTGGGGCTCAACGCTTTTGCGTTGAATATTCATAAGGGTCTGAGTTGAATGATATGAACATTTCGAATGTGATCGCCGGTGGCGATCATTTAAACGCTACTAACGGGCTTCCGCGCCCGTACGACGAGCCGCTTTCTTTGCTTGTCCAAAGAAAGCGGCGCAAAGAAAGGACCCCCGCAGACTTGCCCCGCACCAATTAAAATACAATTGGTGCGGGGTCCCCTGCGTGCCCCGGAGGATCTGCGAAGCAGATCCGTAGGAAATCCCCTTGGGGGGCTGCTCGCAAGAAGCGGCGCTCGCTAACTCGGACCCAAACACTCAATTAAAAGGCAATTGAGTGTTTGGGCTGCCTCGGCCAAGAGCTCGCGTGATTTCCGCTTCTTGCTCCGCTGCGACGTGCATGGATGCACTAGTGCCGCGGGCGCAGGACGCGCAGGAGCGGCCTCGGCTGCGTCTAACGGGAGGGAAAACCTGGTAAGCGCCAAGGTTCCAGGTTAACTCCAACGCCATTTCACCTGTACATCAAAATACGTTTCTCAGTTGTACCCTTAAATTCGATCTACGGACTGGGAAACGATGGGCACAATGTTGCTTCAATCCCGTCAGCCCTCGCTGAGGCCGCTCCCGCGCATCCCTGCGCTCTCGCGGCACTGGTACTTCCTTGTACGGCGTACCGGAGAAAAACCAGGATCAGCGCGAGCTCTTGGCCGAGGCAAATGCGCCGCTAGGCGCATTCCGAGTTAGCGAGCGCCCTGGTTTTTCGAGGACACGGAAGGGACCGCGCGTTAAGCGCGGCGAGGGCTCGGGGGCGCTTTCTTTGGTGACTGTGATTCGCCACATCCGTGTGGCTCACCCCTACGGGGCGCACTGCCGTGCGTCCAATTTTGCTCCCGGCAAAATTGTCTTTGCGCAAACAAAGACAAATTCGACAGGATCGAATTTGGGCAGCTTCGCTGCCCCGTAGGGGCGAGGGCCACGGATGGCCCGAGTCAAAGTCACCGGCCGTACGGGGGCCGGTCCCCGTTCAAAAACAATCATCGCCACCGACGATCCCATTATGAGCATTTAACACGAAATAGAGAATCCAACTTTTCTGGATTCCGGCACGCGGGCCTTCGGCCCTTGACCAGAATGACGGAATAAATCAGAGGTTCCTTCAGCTTTATTCTAAAGTATTCTCTGCGTCCTCTGCGTTACTTCCAGGATGTGAAGACTGGCCGAGGCCCCTCGCCTATGCCAGGTTATCCAGTATGGCCTTTTTCACCTCGCTCAATTCCGCCTTGACCTTTAACATCGGCGCGGTGCTTTGCTTGATCGCGGTGTCCGGATCTTTCAAGCCGTGGCCGGTCAGGGTACATACCAAGCGGCTCTTGCCCGGAATCTTGCCGGCCTGGATGTCCCGCAGGGCACCGGCGAGCGAGGCCGCCGAGGCCGGCTCGCAAAAGATGCCTTCCTTCTCGGCGAGCAGCTTCTGCGCCGCCAGGATCTCCTCATCGGTGCATTTATCGAACCAGCCCCCGGATTCCTTTTGCACGGTCCAGGCCTGGTCCCAGGACTGCGGATGGCCGATGCGGATGGCGGTGGCGACGGTCTCGGGATTGTCGACCATCTCGCCGAGGATAAACGGCGCCGCGCCGGCGGCCTGGTAGCCCACCATCGTGGGCCGGTTGTTGACGATGCCGTGTTCGGCGTATTCACAATAACCCATCCAGTGGGCCGTGATATTGCCGGCATTGCCGACCGGCAGGCAGTGATAATCCGGCGCCGTGCCGAGCTCTTCGATGATCTCGAAGGCCGCGGTCTTCTGCCCCTGCAGGCGGTAGGGGTTGATGGAGTTGACGATGGTGACCGGCGCCTGCTCCGCGACCTCTTTGACCAGGCGCATGCCGTCGTCGAAATTGCCCTCAATCTGAATCACGACCGAACCGTGCATCATGGCCTGCGCCATTTTGCCCATGGCGATCTTGCCTTCCGGGATCAGCACAAAGGCGGTGATCCCGGCGCGGGCGGCATAGGCCGCGGCCGAGGCCGAGGTGTTGCCGGTGGAGGCGCAAATAATCGCGCGGCTGCCCTCTTCCACCGCCTTGGTCACCGCCATGGTCATGCCGCGGTCCTTGAAGGAGCCGGTGGGATTAAGGCCCTCGTACTTGACGTAGATGTCCACCTCCACGCCGAGCGCGCGCGGGATATTGTTCAGGCGGATGAGCGGCGTATTGCCCTCCCCGAGGCTGATGATGCGGGTATCATCGCGCACCGGCAGGCGGTCACGGTAGGCCTCGATCAAACCGGTATAACGATTACGAAACGGCATGCGACTAGTCCCAATCTCGATTCAAATGTTCAAGGCGGATGCGCGTGATGCGCCCTTCGATCACATCCAGACTTTCGATGGCGGCGATCGCCGCGTTCATGTTTTTCTCGACCACGCGATGGGTGAGCATGATGATGGGCACCACGGTCTCACCCTCGGCCGGTTCTTTCTGCAGCAGCGCCTCGATGCTGATGCCGACGTCTCCCAGGATGCGGGTCACGTCGGCGAGCACGCCGGGACGGTCCTGCGCCTGCATGCGCAGGTAATACGAGGTCGTGACCTGTTCCATGGGCAGGATGCCGATGTCGGCCAGCGCATCGGGCTGGAAGGCGAGATGGGGCACACGATTGTTGGGGTCGGTCGTGAGCGTGCGCACGACATCGACGATATCGGCCACCACCGCCGAGGCCGTCGGCTCGGCACCGGCGCCGGCGCCATAGTACAGCGTCGGTCCCACGGCATCGCCTTTGACCAGCACGGCATTCATTACCCCGTCGACATTGGCGATCAAGCGACGCTCCGGGATCAGGGTGGGGTGCACGCGCAACTCCACGCCGTTGCCGTTGCGCCGGGAGATGCCCAGGTGCTTGATACGGTAACCGAGCTCTTCGGCATACATGACATCGGCGCGGGTGATATGGGTGATGCCTTCGACGTAGGCCTTGTCGAACTGCAGCGGGATGCCGAAGGCGATCGCCGCAAGAATGGTGAGCTTGTGCGCCGCGTCGATGCCTTCCACGTCAAACGTGGGATCGGCCTCGGCGTAACCCAGGCGCTGCGCCTCGGCCAGTACGTCTTCGAACTCCCGGCCCTTGTCGCGCATTTCCGTCAGAATGAAATTCCCGGTCCCGTTGATGATGCCGGCCAGCCATTCGATGTGATTGCCGGCCAGGCCCTCGCGGATGGCCTTGATGATGGGGATGCCGCCGGCGACCGCCGCTTCGAAGGCAACCATCACGCCCTTGTCCTGCGCCGCCTGGAAGATCTCGTTGCCATGCACCGCGATCAATGCCTTGTTGGCCGTGACCACATGCTTTCTGTTGGCGATGGCCTGCAACACCAGTTGCCGCGCCGGTTCATAACCGCCGATCAGCTCGACCACGACCTCGACATCCGGATTGTTGACGACCTCTTCCGGATTCCCGGTGAGCGCGATCTGTTCGGTGGCACACTCGCGTTTCTTGTCCGGGCTGCGCGCGGCCGCCTGCACGATCCGTATCTCACGGCCCGCGCGCCGAGTAATCTCCTTGGCGTTGCGCGACAGTACGTTGACCGTGCCGCAGCCGACCGTGCCCAACCCCAGAATACCTATGTTTACGGGTTCCAACTCTATGACTCTCCCCGGCTATAGCGCCTGTTTGAACATTCTGCGGATGGAACGGATCGCCTGCCGCGTCCGATGCTCGTTTTCGATAAGACTGAAACGCACGTACTCATCGCCGTACTCCCCGAAGCCGATCCCCGGCGAGACCGCGACCTCGGCTTCTTGCAGCAGTTTCTTGGAGAATTCCAGCGATCCCAGCCGGCGAAATTCTTCCGGAATGCGCGCCCACACGAACATGGTCGCCTTCGGTTTATCAACTTCCCAGCCCGCCGCGTGTAAACCGTTGCACAGGACATCCCGGCGGGTCTGATAGGTCAAACGGATCTGTTCGACGCAATCCTGCGGGCCTTCCAGCGCCAGGATGGCGGCGACCTGGATGGGCGTGAACATGCCATAGTCGAGATAGGACTTGATGCGCGCCAGCGCGGCGACGAGCCGCTCGTTGCCGCACATGAACCCGACCCGCCATCCGGGCATATTATAACTCTTGGACAGCGAGAAAAACTCGACCGCGATCTCCTTCGCCCCCTTGACCTGCAGGATCGACGGCGCCTTGTAGCCGTCGAACACGATATCGGCATAGGCCAGATCGTGCAGCACCCAGATGTTGTGCTCGCGGGCGATCTCGATGACTTTCTCGAAGAACGGCAGCTCCACGCACTGGGCGGTCGGATTGGCGGGGAAATTCAGCACCAGCATCTTGGGCGTCGGCCAGGAGTTGCGGATGGCGTGCTCCAGCTCGGCGAAGAAATCCCCGTCGGGCACCAGCGGCACATGGCGGATGTCCGCCCCCGCGATGACAAAGCCGTAGGGATGGATGGGGTAGGACGGGTTCGGGACCAGGACGGCGTCGCCCTTGTCCACGGCGGCGAGCGCCAGGTGCGCCAGCCCCTCCTTGGACCCGATGGTGACGATCGCTTCGGTCTCCAGATCGAGCTCGACATTGAAGCGGGTCTTGTACCAGTTACAGATCGCCCGGCGCAGACGCGGGATCCCGCGCGACATGGAATACCGGTGGGTATCGCTGCGCTGCGCGGCCTCGCACAGCTTGTCGACAATATGCCGCGGCGTCGGCTGGTCGGGATTCCCCATGCCGAAGTCGATAATGTCCTCGCCGCGACGACGGGCTTCGGCCTTCAGTTGATTGACAATATTGAAGACGTAGGGCGGGAGGCGGTTTATGCGTGGAAAATCTTCCATTCAAACTGCGTTGTGAGACCCTTTATTTCGCGCTGGTATGGGCAAAACGGGAAACATAGCTGGTAGACTAGTGTTTAGTCAATGGCGCCATCTCGAGCCGCGGGGGCGAATCGCGTGAAACTGCATCTGGAAACCGGCAGCAAGACTCATAACCGCATACGGGCCTACAGCCCCGGCCAGTTCGTGATCAATCAGGCGACCTATCATTGCAGCCTCATCGTCACGCCCGAGCGCATCATCACCGACTGGCCGCCGACGCGTTTCGAGGAGCTCAGTACGGCGGATCTCACGACCCTGATCGCACTGGACCCGGAGCTCATTCTGCTCGGCACCGGCCCGCGGCTGCGTTTCCCCACGCCGGCGCACACACAACCCATGGTCGAGGCCAACATCGGATTCGAGGTCATGGACACGGCAGCCGCCTGCCGCACGTACAATATCCTGATGGGCGAAGGGCGCAAGGTCGCCGCCGGCCTCATCCTGCTGCCGGAATAGGCACGCACGCGGTGATGGCGACTCAGAAAAGCGATTCGACGGTGTAGCCGGCCTTCTCCAGGATCACCCGCAGGCGCTTCAGCGCCTCCACCTGGATCTGCCGCACCCGTTCCCGGGTCACCCCGATATCGGCCCCGACCTCTTCCAGAGTGGAGATCTCCCGGCCGCGCAGGCCGAAACGGCGCTCCACCACTTCGCGCTGCTTATCGTTGAGCTCACCCAGCCAGGTCTCGATCTGCGACTGGAGGTCTTCGCTTTGTAATACTTTTTCAGGGTCGGGAATGCGCTCATCGGGGATGGCGTCGAGCAGTGAACGGTCGGGGTCACTGTCGAGCGGCGCGTCGACCGAGGCGACGCGTTCGTTCAGCCCCATCATGGACTTGACGTCCTCAATGGGTTTGTCGAGCAGGTTGGCGACCTCTTCGGGCGTGGGTTCGTGATCCAGTTTCTGCGACAGATGCCGCGCGGCGCGCTGGTAGATGTTGATTTCCTTGAGTACATGCACCGGCAGGCGGATGGTGCGCGTCTGATTCATGATGCCGCGCTCGATCGTCTGCCTGATCCACCAGGTGGCGTAGGTGGAAAAGCGGAAGCCGCGCTCGGGGTCGAACTTTTCCACCGCCCGGATCAAGCCGAGATTGCCTTCCTCGATGAGATCCAGCAGCGCCAGGCCGCGGTTCATGTAGCGGCGCGCGATCTTCACGACCAGCCGCAGGTTGCTTTCGATCATGCGCTTGCGCGCCTCTTCATCGTTTTTCTGGGCGCGGCGGGCATAGTACACCTCTTCTTCCGCTGTCAGCAGCGGCGAGAAGCCGATTTCCTTCAGATACAGGCGGGTCGCATCCGCCTGGGACTCCGGTTCCTTGGTGGCCTTGCGGGCGCCGGTCCCGACCTTCTCCGCAGGCGGAGCATCACCCGCATCGTCCGGCTTGGCGGATTTCACCTTGTCCGGCTTTGCGGATTTCACTTCCGCGTCGATACCATTGGATTTCGCCTCCTCAACCGCCGGAGACGGTTTCCGTTTCTTGCCTTTTTCCTCGATTTCTAGCGCCATGCGATCAAGTCTTTGGGAGAAACTTCATTGGATTGACCGGATTACCGCGATAACGGATCTCAAAATGCAATTTCACACGATTTGTGCCCGTATTCCCCATTCCCGCGATAGTTTGGCCACGTTTTATCACATCACCTTCCTTAACGTAAATCTTGTTACAATGAGCATAGGCGCTGAGATAGGCTTGGTTGTGCTTGATGATAATAAGCTTCCCGTATCCCCGGAGTCCACTTCCCTGATAAACCACGTGCCCGCCCGCCGCGGCCTGTACGGCCTGCCCTTTCTTACCTGCAATATCTATACCCTTATTGCCGCTGGTGCCGCTGTAGCCGGCAATGACCCGGCCTTTGGCGGGCCAGGTCCAGTCACGGACCGCCGGCCCCTTCGGGGGCGATTTTTTCCCAGGCGGTTTCCTGGCGCTGGTCCCCCTGCTCTCCGTCGTGGACTGCCCACCGCGGGCTTTGCGCTTCTGCGGCGGCGGGGAGAGCCGCAAGCGTTGCCCGGGCCTAATCTGGTAGGGCGCCGCAATTCCGTTCCAGCGCGCCAGCGACTTATACGGTATACCTGTTGCCTGGCCGATACTGTAAAGCGATTCGCCTTTGGCAACGACATGCACTCTGGCTCGCCGCTGCGCGGCCTCGCCGGGATACAAACGCAGCCTCTGGCCCGGGCGGATGATGTACGGCGCGCCAATCCGGTTCCAGCGCGCGAGCTGATGGTAATCCAGGCCCGAATCCCAGGCGATGCTGTAAAGCGTGTCCCCCGGGACGACAACATGGGTCTTGGACCCGGGTACTGGAGGCCAGTAACCGGCACATCCGGCGGTCAGCGCGGCGGTCATCATGGCGAGGCAGAGCCGGCATGGTCGGTTCATCCCGCAGATTCGGGCCATGGACTGCAACTCGCGGGCCTTATACCTGCCCTGTGATCAACGGCACGAAATTGACCTTCTGCACGCAAGTGCTGGCATACCCCGACCCGGTCCGCTGCACTAGCAATAACGCCTGCGAGGCCTGATCGCCGACCGGGATCACCATCCGGCCCTCGGCCGTCAGCTGCTCCAGCAGCGGGCGCGGCACTTGCGGCGGCGCGGCGGTCACCACGATAGCGTCGAACGGCGCGCAGGCGTCCCAGCCCCAGCCACCGTCGGCGAGCTTGAACCTGACATTGCGGTAGCCGAGTCCCCACAGCCGGCGTTTGCTCGACAACAGCAGCGATTCAACACGCTCCACGGAGTAGACCTTTTCGACCAGGCCGGCCAAGACGGCGGTCTGGTATCCGCAGCCCGTGCCGATCTCCAGCACCGAACGCGGCCTGCCTCCCGCGAGCAGGCTTTGGGTCATGAGCGCAACGACATAGGGCTGGGAGATGGTCTGGCCGAAGCCGATGGGCAGGGCGGTATCTTCATAGGCACGGCTCGCGAGCGCCTCCTCCACGAACAGATGACGCGGCACCGTGCGGATCGCCTCCAGCACGCGCTCGTCGTCGATGCCCTCCCGGCGCAGACGCTCGATAAGGCGTTCGCGCGTGCGGCGGGAGGTCATACCGATACCTTCGATGTGTTGTGTCACGCTTTCAGATCATCGCTGTTCAACCAGGCAGCCACCTGTTCCTGCGCGGTATAGCGGGTCAAGTCGACATGCAAGGGCGTTATCGAAACAGCATTGTAGCGCACGGCGTGGAAATCGGTGCCGGGCCCGGCATCCGCCTCGGCGCCCGACGGGCCAACCCAGTAGATCGGCTCCCCCTGCGGATCGGTGCTACAGATCACCGGCTCCGATTTGTGCCGGTGGCCCAGACGCGTGACCTCCAACCCGGCGATCTGATCAAACGGCACATCCGGTACATTGATATTGAGGATGGTATCGGCCGGCAGCGAGACGCTCTGCAGACGCTTGACCAGGCGCACGACGACCTTGGCGGCGGTCTCAAAATGCTCGCCGGCCTGCCCCACCAGTGACACCGCGATCGCGGGCAGGCCCAGAAAGCGCCCTTCCATGGCCGCGGCGACGGTACCGGAATAAATGACATCGTCCCCGAGGTTGGCACCGCGATTGATGCCGGAGACCACCATATCGGGCTCGTGCTCCATGAGACCGGTGATGGCGAGATGCACGCAGTCCGTCGGCGTGCCATCGACGTAATAAAAGCCGTTATTGCCCCGCTTGACCCGCAGCGGCTGGGTGAGCGTCAGCGAATTGCTGGCGCCGCTGCGGTCACGTTCCGGCGCAACCACCTCGATCTCGGCAATGGCCGCTAGCGCCTTGGCGAGACACTGAAGTCCCTCGGCGAGATAACCGTCGTCGTTGCTCAACAGAATGCGCATAATGAGAGCGAAGATACATAAATTCCCGCCAAGACGCCAAACAGGAAAATCATGAGCGAATACGGCCGAATGCGAGGACCGGAATAAGCAAAATACCGGCCCGCGGTGCGACCCGGGACGCCGACCGGACTGCGGTCACGCGTGATCCGTGGCAGGCACAGGTAGAGTAACAATGACCGGGGAAATTGGTCGGGGCGAGAGGATTTGAACCTCCGACCACCGCAACCCCATTGCGGTGCGCTACCAGGCTGCGCTACGCCCCGAGAAACGCCACACCCGCCGTTGCCGGACGCCGGGAGGGAGTGCGGATAATACCCAAGAAGCGGAAGAAAACAAACGGAGAATTCAGGCGTGCTCCAGCAGCAGCAGCACATCCTCGAGGTCCTCGATCAGGATGCGGATGGCTTCCAGGCGCTGCTTGTCTTTACCGCCTGGATTTTCCATGACCAGTTTATTGCGCGCCCCGCTGATGGTGAACCCGTCCACATACAACAACTGGCGGATCTGGCGGATCAGCACGACGTCGTGCCGCTGATAATACCGGCGATTGCCGCGCCGCTTGACCGGCTTGAGCTGCGGGAACTCCTGCTCCCAATAGCGCAACACGTGCGGTTTTACGGCACAGAGCTCGCTGACTTCACCGATGGTAAAGTACCGTTTGCTCGGGATAGTCGGTAATTCGAGATTATCCGCGGGATCCAGCATTTACTTCGGCCTGTTCCTTTAGTTTTTCGAGTTTTCCCAGACGGATCCGTGCATTTTCTTCAACGCGTTCCTTGAGTTTATGGCTGGCACGAAATGTGACGACTCGCCGCGCGGAAATCGGGATTTCTTCGCCGGTCTTGGGATTGCGGCCGGGACGCGGATTTTTGTTCCGTAGACTGAAGTTGCCGAAACCGGAGAGCTTTACTGACTCTCCCATGGCCAGGCTGGCGCGGATCTTCTCGAAAAAGAGCTCGACGAACTCCTTTGCCTCCCGCTTGTTCAGTCCCAACTCGTTATACAGGCTCTCGGCTAAGTCGGCTTTTGTTAATGCCATCTTTCCGCTTCCTTCGCTAATTGATTGTTTTGGTGGGTTATTCGCGGAGCTGTGCCCCCAGTCTTGACGCCAAGGCCTCTATCACCCTGGTGCGCACGGTTTCGGCCTCACCTTCTTTAAGAGTGCGCGAAGAGTCCTGTAACGTCAAGGCCAAAGCCAAATTTTTTCTTCCCGAATCAATACCTTCGCCGCGATAGTCGTCAAACAGCTCAAGGTTTACAAGCAATTTCCCTGCCACGTCGCTGATGACATCGGCGACCGTGCGCGCCGGCGTAGCGGCGTCCACCACCACGGCAATGTCCTGCCGGATGGCCGGAAACCGCGAAATTTCCCTGTATTTAGGCAGATTTCTGCCCTGCAGCGCGGCAATCTCCAGCTCGAACAGCACCACCGGCCGGTCCAGACCCAGTGCGGTCTGAATTTCCGGATGCAGCGCCCCCAGCAGCCCAAGCTGCCGGGCTCCTGCGGTGATTTCGGCCGCCTGCCCGGGATGCAGCGCCGGGTGTTGCACGGGCCTGAAATCAAACCGATCGACGCCCCCCGCGAGCTGCAGCAGCGCCTCGGCGTCGGCCTTGACGTCAAAAAAGTCGACCCCCCGGCTCTCGGCACCCCATTGTTTGCTCCAGACAGTACCGCTCACGGCACCCGCGACCACCGAATCCTGGGCGACCGTTTCACCGGCGGGCCGAAAGCGGCCACCGATCTCGAACACGCGCATGCGCGTCTGCTGGCGGTTTTGATTGTACTGCAGCGCCTGCAGCAGACCCGGCCACAGGCTGGTGCGCATGGCCGCCATGTCGGCGGCGATCGGATTGGCCAGCGTCGCCGGGCTTAGCCCCGGTTCGAGCATGGCCTGCAGCGCCGGGTCGACGAAACTGTAGGTGATGACCTCTTGATACTCGCGATCGACCAGCGCCTGGCGCAGCCGGCGTTCCGGCACCCGGGTCTCCGGCGCGGGCGGCGCCGCGATCGGGGCCACCGGCGCCACGCCGGGGATGTTGTCATAGCCGTAGACGCGTGCCACCTCTTCGATCAGATCCACTTCCCGCTCGATATCGAAACGGTAGGACGGCGGTGTTACCCGCCAGCCGCCGCCCGCTTTTTTGATGGTCATCTGCAGCCGCTTCAGGATGGTCTCAATGCGCGTCGGCGCCAGCTTAATACCGAGCAGGCGTTGCAGAAACGCCGGGCGCAGCGGCACGCCGGCACGCTTTGGCAAATAGCGTGCGTCCTTCCGCTCCACCACCGGCCCCGCGCGGCCGCCGACGATCTGCAGCAGCAGCGCGGTCGCGCGCTCCACGGCCAGGCGTTGCACGGCGGGGTCCACGCCGCGCTCGAAGCGGTGCGAAGACTCGGTATGCAGGCCCAGCGTGCGTGCGCGCCCGGCGATGGCGTCGGGGGCGAAATAGGCGCTTTCCAGCATGATATGCCGGGTGGCATCCGAGACCGCGGAATCCTGCCCGCCCATGATGCCGGCCAGCGCCAGCGGCCGGCGCGCGTCGGCGATCAGCAGGGTGCCGGCGTCGACCTTGATGGTGGTGCCATCGAGCAGCGCCAGCGATTCGCCGCCGCGGGCCGGGACCACACGGATGCCGCCGTCGAGCTGGTCCAGGTCAAAGGCGTGCATCGGCTGGCCGAGCTCGAGCAGCACGTAATTGCTTACGTCCACGACCGGTCCCAGGCTGCGCAGACCGCTGCGGCGCAGGCGTTCCTTCATCCACATCGGCGTCGCCGCCCGCGGATCGATGTCTTCGATCACGCGACCGACATAATGCGGACAGTCGCGCCCGGCCTTGAGGCGCACCTCGATTTGTCGTTTGCCCCGGGCGGGCACCGGATGGATCTTGGGCGCCTTCAGCCGCACGCCGGTCAGCGCCGCCACTTCCCGGGCAATGCCGGCGACGCTCAAACAATCGCCGCGATTGGGCGTCAGGTCGATATCGATGGCGCTGTCGTCAAGCTCGAGGGCATCGCTTATCGATTGCCCCGGTTCATTGTCCTCATCCAGGACCAGCAAGCCCGATGAGGCCTCTTCCAATCCGAGCTCGGCGGCCGAACACAACATGCCCGCGGACTCGACCCCGCGCACTGCCGTCTTTTTGATGACCGTCCCGTTCGCCAACGCGGCGCCAACGAGCGCCACCGGCACCTTGATGCCGGCACGCGCATTGGGCGCACCGCAAACGATGTCCAAGGCTATGCCCTTGCCGATATTGACATGACAGAGCGTCAGGCGCTCGGCATTGGGGTGCGGACCGAGCGCGACAATCTCACCGACAACGACCTTCGCGAGCGCCGGCGCCACCGGTTCGACGGCGCTGACCTCCAGCCCGGCCAGGGTGAGCCGTTGCGCCAGCCCTGTGGTATCCAGCTTCGGCGACACCCATTCACGCAACCACTGTTCACTGATTTTCATAATTGTCTGCTAGAGAAAGGTGCAAAGACACAAGAGAAAAGTAATCCGTTTCAAAGACAGGCGCACTCCAGTAAATGAACTGTATCTTTTCTTGCATCTTGCATCTTGCATCTTGTATCTTGCATCTTGTATCTTGCATCTTGCATCTTGTCACTTGTCACTTGTCACTTGTCACTTGTCACTTGTCACTTGTCACTTGTCTCTTGTCTCTTGTCTCTTGTCTCTTGTCTCTTGTCTCTTGTCTCTTGTCTCTTGTCTCTTGTCTCTTGTCTCTTGTCTCTTGTATCTTGTATCTTTTCTATTTCTATTAATTAAACTGCCGCAAGAACCGCAAATCATTTTCGAAAAACAGGCGCAGATCGTTGACGCCATATCGCAACATCGCCAGGCGTTCAACACCGAGGCCGAAAGCAAAACCGGTATACCTCTCGCTGTCGATACCAACATGGCGGAACACCTCAGGATGGACCATGCCGCACCCCAGGACTTCGAGCCAGCCGGTGTGGCTGCACACCCGGCAGCCCTTGCCGCCGCACATGACGCAGCTGATATCGACTTCG
>CAMYII010000007.1 GCA_947258385.1 Acidiferrobacterales bacterium | reverse complement strand
GCTTGCGTTGTCCTGCTAAACGGTTTGTGCGTATACCGTGTTTTACCAAAACATCAAGATAATTATTCCCGATAGTTCTGAGCATTATTCGCGTTATACGCAGCCATCAAAAAAGCTTTCTGCCTCGTATTCCTTTGTAAGGATGTCGCTAGGAGTTTTACGTTACATCCTAAATTACGCCATTCGAACCACGATCGTTTTTACGGTTGGGCTAGGGGCGGGCGGCGATGGGTTAGGCTTAACTGCTAAGGAGCAATACCATGTCTGTAGAAGATACGACAATCGATCAGTCTGACGGCAGCACCATCATACGCGAAGCACTTATGGACAAGCTGCGCGAGACCATAGACCCGGAAAGCGGGTGCTTTTCCGAACACCAAGTCGATGAATTAATGCGCCAGTTCCATCGAGCGCCAGGTGATGAGAAGGAGAAATTAAAAGAGAAGGATGAAGTGTTTGTTTTCGCGCTGGGCGTCTTTTTGGACTTTATATGCAAACAGGGATATATGCCAAAAAATACGGTACTGGCATTTCGAATGATCGCTGCGCTGCTGTTAGTTGTCGAGGGCATCCTGTGGGAACTCAAGGGTCTGCCCGGTGATCCTCCCGGCCTGCAACAGGCCGATCCCTATTAACCGTTGTGCTTTAACGTGCGCAAAGATTACGCCAGCGGAACAGCTTGTGCTGTTTCGCTGGTCATGTTGCAACGGCTCTCGCCTGCTACGCGATAGGTTGGTAGTATCGACAAGAAGAAAAAGTTTTTTCCCGACGCTTTTCTGGTGCGTTCATCAAGCCTTAAAGTCCCAAGATGAGAACGGTCGGTCCCTAAGGGGACTTCTTTGGGCATTCGTTGGTGTGGTGGTCTTGCTCCCGGCGAATTACCGAAAAATGCGCCACCCTTGGATTGTCCGACGTCAATTTCGTGTCCCCTTTTGGGCGATTGGTTGTTAGGCTATCAAGGCATGTAGATCACCCTGCAGTCCAGGGTCAATGTTGTTAGCTTCCTTCACTACATTAACTTGCATATTGGTCTGCGCGATTTCTAACAGCGTATCCTCAATCTGATATGTCTTTTCATCTTTAAGCCATGTCAACACCTGAAAAAGATGCCATATCGAGGATTTTCCTTCATGCACTGGTGCGGGAAATGCTGCCCCACTGGCAAGCATTAGCTTTCTCATGTTTTGACGTGAGAATCCCAGAATCTCTGCCACATCGGTAAGCCCGACCAGATCGGGTGTCGCCTCTATGAGCTTGGCATCGGGGATAACACGCTTTACGTCTGAGATGGCACTCGAAATGGCGTCAAAGGCTGCACTGGCTTCCCGGGTAAAGTTCAGTGCAATACGACCGTTCTGACCAATACCGATCAGGGCATCATCACATCCCTGTGCCCCGAGCTGTTCAACATAGACTTCGGGATCGAGGGAGGCGTCTTGAAGGCTGAACTTTAACGTAAACTCATACTCTCTCATGCTTCAGTCCTCATCTTCAGCGGTCTCTCTAGCACCATGGCGTGTGCAATTATCAACAGTTCGGCGGATCTGTTTGGCATGGTTGCCCGCGTTTTTCGGCGTGCTCCAGATGCTCGCGATACAGAATTCGCCACAACGACAACCCTTATCGTTATAGGGGCAGTAAATCTTACCCCAGGCGTGTGATCCGCCGACGGCCACTCGCCAACCACGCTCCTCGGCATAACGGAGCGCTTCTTCAATCTCCTGTTTTGAATGTTTTTTTCTCGACATCTCAAGTAACGTCACACGCATTAATGATAGGATTCGCCACAAAGGTTGTCAAGTGACAACCTGAAGAAATGCAGCCCTTTTGCAAAAGATTTGTTTTTCTAAATTTTATCAGTAAGTTATTTGCGTGTTAAAGGTCCGTTTTCATCCTGTCCCTGGCGAATTCACGTAGGAACATTAATAGTTCACACGTAGCACATGTCACTCGACGAAGATCAAAGGGCATATCCCGCTTGGCAGGTCTTTTCCGCCCCTAGCAAGCCATTTTTAATCCTCATCGCCAATCGGCGCATTTTTGCGCGGATATCGGGTTTAAGCGCGTGATAAAGACAATTATCATGCCTATCTGTCACACTGTGACTTGACAACGTAACATGTAACCGATAACAATAAGGCTTATGTCTCATATATAAGGCAGGGCGCGCGATGGAAACCGGACAGCGAGTCAAGCAACTGGCCGCCGAGATGCTCGCGGCGGGAGAGGGGCGGGCGATCACCGTGCGCAAGCTCGCCGAGCGCTTAGACGGCGGCAGCCATACCACCATTCAGAAATACCTCAACGAGTGGTGGGTCGAGCAGGGGCATTTAATCAAAAGCTATCAAACCGCCATCGAGGTGCCCGCGCCGATTCGCGAGCAATGGGTGGCGCTGTTGGCCACGCTGGAGGCCCAAGCCGGCGAGAAAGCGCGCGTGGCGTTGGGCGAACACGAAGCGGCCGCCGAGCAGCTAAATCTTCTGTATCCAGCGGCCGATTTCTCGGGTGCGATCGTCAGTGACGGAGTGTTGCCGGGGTCGGCATTCAGTCTCGGGTTCGCTAAAACCCTGCGGGAGGCGGGGCCCTGGGGATCGGGCTT
>CAMYII010000006.1 GCA_947258385.1 Acidiferrobacterales bacterium | reverse complement strand
CCATCCCAGCAGCAAGGGCAGAACGAACAGGACGAGACCAACGCGGTAGCGTGCGCGGCTCACCCGCGCCGGCGGCGCAATACCCTTGAGCAAACGCCCCTTTAAGTAGTCAAAACCCGGCCGCCCCAGTATCGCCACGGCGATGAGCATGAACAGCTCGGGAATGCCCAGCAAAAGCAGCCCCGAGAGTGCCGTCTTCCACTCTATCGGCAGATTCATGGTCGCCACCAACGGCACGAACGCCGGACCCATGAACCCGACCACAAACACCAGGCCGCCGATGATTAACCGCTTTCCCGGCGGCGCTGCCGGGGATGCTGCCTGTTCTTCTATCATGGTTGTCCCTCCATGTGTGACGGCCACTTTGCCAAGAACGTGCCTGCTTGGCAACGCTCGTGCGTTCCGGTTCATTGACCACCTCGATCTCACTCCGGCGCCGGGACCGATCTAAGCAGGATTGCAAAGACCCGTACCTCGGCGACAGGGGGCACCTGATCATCTACCACATCGACGCGGAAGCGCGGGCCGGTGTATCGAGCCGCTGATGGGGCACGGCCGCGAGCTGCCGGGCGCAATCCCGGGCCGGCGCAAGCTAATCACGGGAGCTCCAGTACATTATTATTTTACCAATCACTGGTCAGACACATCGCCTGCCAGGCCGCTCCGTCTATTCCTGAGCCCGTTCTACTCTAAGCGATAGCCTGCTATAGTCGTTCGCGTTGCGGGGCCCTGCCTGACTATCCTGGGTAACGCGCCGCAAAGGGGGGGATTCATTTTCCTGTTCATTTTTCTCATGGGATAACAATCCAAAGGAAATAGCCATGAATCGTTCATTCTTTCCAAAATTTGTAACCACATTTTCATCGGTCCTGATGCTGGGCGCCCTGGCGGGTCTGGCATCGACACAGGCCTACGGCATCGATGACAACAACGCTGGTGAAAAAGCCACCGTGGAAGAGCTCAATGTCGCCGTACAGCAACTCGACCTGCGTATCGGCCAGAACACGACTGGGATCGAGACCAATGCCGGCAATATCGACCTCAACGCCGAGGCCATCGCCACCATCAACGCCGCTCTCGGCGCGTTGGGTACGAGCTACGACTATCGCGACTATGTCGGTCCGGGCAATGTGAACAAGGTCTTCAGTTCCAAGGGACCTGCCTCCTGCGCGACGACCGAGATCCGCAGGACCACGCGCACGGCCGGCGGCGATGGCAGCACGGACGTCGAAATGATCCGTGAGCGTCGCGACGCCGGCAACAGCATCTGCCAGTACGATGTATTCAAATTCAAGGAAACCGATCAGGCGCGCGTGCTGCTGGGCAAATCCCGCTTTGAGCCGTTTAATACGACCCAGCTGCGCTTCACCGATGTCGTGGCGGAGCCGGTGCCCTTCCTGGCCTCATCCATGCGCATGGGCGCCGCGTTCGGTTCGGGCTCCGAGACCACGCGGAGCTACGCCTTCGGCCCGGTCGAACAGGGAACCATGGTGATCACACATACTCTGGTCGGTCTTGAGGATGTTACTGTACCCGCAGGAAGCTACGCCGGGTGCCTGAAAATCAACCAGACGCGCGCCAGCACACACTTCGGCGTGGGGCTGGCGTTTACGAACTGGTACTGCCCCGGCATCGGCCTGACCAAACGCGTCTTCCATAACATTGGAGGGCCCACTGGCTATACGCTAATGCTGACTGAGTACCAGCAGCTATAAAGCTCATCGCTATTCGAAGAGATAGAGCGGCCGGGTAACCGGCCGCTTTTTTTTGCGAACGGGTATTCCATATGCTGACTGCAATACGAGGTGGTGTCACACAATAACGCCCATTCTACAGCGCCAGCCTACATCACGCCTAGAAGTCCAAGCGTACACGCAGACCGTAAACGACGATCTGATCCTCCTCCGGGTTTTGTGCCGGATCCTTGATATATTGAATATCAGGAGTAATGGCCAGGTGCTGCGCCAACTGGTAACGGTAGAAGAATTCAGCGGTGTACTGATCATCCAGTCCCGGGCCGAAGCTGCTCTCGGAAGGCTCGCTCCAGTTCAGACCGAATCCTAATAGATCTCGCGTGCCTGCCGTGTAATAACCAAAACCCAGGGCCACGGAGTTTTCATAGAGCGCGCCACCATCTTCGGCATAACCGACCCGAAGAAAGGGCATCCACTTTTCATCGATGAATGTTGCATAGGAAAACGCCACTCCCCACCCATCCGGCGTGGCCGCGTTCACGCGCTCATCGGCATGCCAGTACGTCAAATTAATATTGTCAAGGTAACGACGTTCATACGATGTTGTCCAGCCAACTTCCAGATGTGTGAAATATTCATGATCGTCGAAAAAAGAATCCCACATATCTCCCGGCTCGGAGGGATCGCCGTTGGTATCCGCCAGACCACCCACAATATAGATGTTGTCCGACACCATCCATCCAAACGCGGCGCCGAGGCCCTGGTTCGGGGCCGGAATGGTAGGATCGGTTAAAAACGCGAGATTGCTAAACGATGTCCAGGGATTGATCAGGCCATAGATATCCAGATAATCCGTTGGATCGACAACGCCGGCGATGATATTAAACTTGGATTCCGCGAGCTTTTGCTGCCAGTAAAGATTGGTCAGGCCCCATTCATAATCGGCGTAAATCGGGGCGGTAAACCCGACATAACCGATCTCGAAGCCCAGGTCCTTAGGCGGAATATCCGTACCGTATTTATGCCGGTTCTCGACCTTGTAGACGATGCTCCCGGTATTGCCGCTTTCTCGGCCCAGCAGCGTCCACGAACCGAAGGCACGAAAAATCCCGCCGCCGGCATTCTTTTCTCCCAGGCTCTCGCTTGCGCTTTGGTACATGGCGGTATAATCAAAGCCATAGGCAAGACCCATTTCTTTATTCACACGCGTCTTGGCGTCGAAATAGGGCTTGAAAAAACTGTCCAGGCCCTCGAAACGAAATGCCGGTTCTTTCTTCCTGGCGTCTTCTTTTAATCCCCCACCCACACTGCTCGGGCCACCGAACTCGGGTACGTCTTCATAAGCGGATTTGGGGTTGTCTGTCTCCTGTGCATAGATTAAAAGCGGAAATGACAAGATCAACAGCACGGGCAAAAATATTTGATAAACAAATTTGCAACCGAAATGGGTTAATACGTTTCTTGTTAGTGCAATCATATTGCAGATCTCAATTATTTAGACGTGTTTTACTGCATGCTTGAGCTAACGGCAGTTTTATCAGCCTACAGCTCGGTCAGCTTGCAATATCGCGCCACCGGCTATCAAAGTTTGAATTTTGTTGGGGTTCCCTCTGGACTAGCTTCGCGTCGCGTTCCGCACCCCAACCTACATGTGCCAATCGATTTTATTTGCTATACCTCTATGTCGTACAAAAACAGGGCGCATAAGCGCCCTGTTTTTCATCACACCCAAATTATTAAAGTGGATACTGACCACGAGTATTGGGTGCTTTCGCGGGACGAAAATGAGGGTGATCCCCTTCAACGACCGTGTTCTTGTACACCAAGCCGTCTTTCATGACGAAATTGAGCTTGCTCTCATCAAGAATGAGGTCAATATTTTTTGTCGGATCGCCATCCCACAACAATATGTCCGCGTAAGCATTTTTTGCAATGGTACCAAGTTTATAAGTGGGGTATGGATCTTTAGGGCCTGACCATTTAAGCACGATTCCGGCATTACCCGTCCAGTGTTTCAATGCCTGCGCTGGAGTAAAACCCGCCTTAACGTTGCAGGTCAGGTCTTCCTTGATGCGCTCGACCAAGCCAGGGCTAAACATGTCCGAACCACCCACAATGAACATACCGTGTTTCTTCATCATTTTTGCTGCGTTGCGCGCGCCTTTACCGACTTTAACACCTTTGACTTTCTGTTCATGAGTAAAGAACGCGGGCATACTTTCATAGGAGCCGAATGAATTGATGCTCATAAAACACTGGAAGCTCCAGACAATGTCTTTGCTCTTCTTATAACGCTGAACCATTCGCTTTACTGTCGGCTCAGAGATCAAAAAACCGTGTTCGAAAGAACGAGTACCCAGATCCAGATGTCGGTTGTAGGATTTATCATGATAGGCATGCACCGCGACATAGGTGCCGTTGTCTTTTGCAATTTCCACCGCTCTTTTAACTTCATCTTCCGCGAGGCCCATGATTTCGAGGGGATCAAACTCACTGGCGACACCGCCACCACCCATGACCTTAATAAATGCCGCACCGCGACGAAGGTTGAGTCGCACAGCCTTGGTGACTTCATCAGGACCATCCACCACCCAGGTGTTTTGCGTGCTTTGCGACATGTCATGGTGGTTTGCCAGGTCTTCCGGAGGTGTGTTGCGCGCAGCAAAATCACCATGACCACCGGTCTGGGATATCGCTCCACCTGCGGAGTAGATACGGGGGCCTGGCAGGTAACCCATATCAATGGCCTTGGCGACATCGAGCGGATCACCGGCAATATCACGCACCGTGGTGATCCCTTTCATTAACATGCTGTGATTTAAGTGATGCATGGCAAAGGCGCCACCGGCCGCATCATCCCAACGAGACTGGTAGGCAGCGGTACCTTCCGGCGGGTTCAACATGACATGCTGATGCATATCGATCAGACCCGGGGTCATGGTGCGGCCTTTGCCGTCTACTACATAAGCGCCAGCGGGCTTTTTGATGTTCTTGCCAATTTCCTTAATGTAATTGTTTTCGACCAGCACACTCATACCCCTCTGCAACGCGGGACCGAAGCCGTTAAAGATATTGACGTTCGTGAACAGTATATGTATCGGCTTCTTTTTTTCCTTTGCCGCCGCCTTGGCCGGTGCGGGTCCGGCCGCCATCAATAATGATGGTAATATTGCAACCGCAGAACCAAGGACTATCGCCACAAACATGGCGAATAATCTGGAAAGTCGCATTTGCATGATCTTTTCTCCTTGCTTATTTGATTGGCTGGTTCTGTAAATAATTATTTATCTGCTGCTATTTCCGCAGCCAATGACATGCCATGCATCATAGTGAAACCCTTTTTACAAGTTCTTGCCATTTCACGACAAGCGGGATGAGGTATTCATGAAGGTGACTTATTGCATGTTCAGTCACCGTTTTCGAATGTCCTTACAGTCAAGGGGTGGACGTCGCTTGTGCGGATATCTTCCGGCCGATTCGGTCTATCGATAAAACCGTTTTCGATATCTTAATGGCGACATCCCGGCCCAACGCTCGAAGGCGCGGGTAAAACTGCCGGCATCGGCATAACCGAGCGCCGCGGCGATGTCGCAGAGACGCTCGCCCGGAATCTCGAGCAGGCGGCACGCCCGCTCGAAACGGGCCTCGTTGAGCAGGGCCGAGTAGCAGAGTCCGGCTTCGGCGAGCCTGCGCTGCAGGGTGCGGGGACTCATGCCAAGCGCGCGTGCGGCGCGGCTCAATGACGGATGGCCTTCCGGTAGCATCCGTGCGACGAGCCGCCGGAGCTCCTTAGGGGATACATGATTTTGATTGATCACGATCTCAGCCATGCGACCCCACTCGCCGAGCGTGTTTGAGACAAATACCACCCCCGTATTCCATGGCCGATGGTTTTACCGTAACGCGGGCATGCGTTCTTGCCTCTGCGCGCCAGCATCTCGCAGAGCATCGCTGGGCATCACTCTGCGGGCGCGGCGGGAAAATGGCACGAAATGGCAAAACTGCCGTGGCACGATTTGCTAAACTCGAAAAGCTGAGTAAACTACTCAGGTTCTGCCAATAACGGTTCGGGTACCATCGCTGGAAGCCGTGGTCTGATTGATGCGGTAACCGCGCAACGCATCCTTGCGTGCTTGCCGCCAAGGCCGCCACTCCGGGACACGGACGCTCTCATCGGGTGTTGCTGCGGTGCTTTTAAGTGAGGTGCACAAATGACTGCACTGCCATTGGTTCGCGCGCGCTACGCTCACGCATTCGCCCTCGCCCTGACGCGGCTGGGCGCCCCTGCGGAGCGGTTCCTGCACGAGGTCAGGCTGCCCGAAGACGTGCTCGAGAGCCCCGACGGGTTCATTCCGGCGCAGAAGCTCTGGGGCTTTGCGGGGCTGGCGGCACAAAGCACCGGTATCGCCGACCTCGGCCTGCACGCCGGGCAGGTTCCGGTCGGGGAGCACGGCGAGTTCGGGTCGCGGGTCGTCTATGCCCCCACCCTGTACCAGGCAATCGAGACGTTTTGCGGCGAGGCGCGGGCCGAGTATTCCCGGGCCGACTTCTATCTTGCACGCGAGGGGACCAAGGCCTGGTTCTGTCGCGGCCCGATAGACGGCACCGACGCGGAGCGACAACAGGTCGAGCTTTACGTGCTGATGTTGATGGTACAGACGCTGCGTTTAGCGGCGGGTCCTTGGTGGCAACCCACCGAGCTACGGCTGCAAAACAATGATGCCGCCGGGCTGGCCGATGTCGAATTGCTGCGCCAGGCAAACGTGCAGTTCGGCCGCCCGGTTCTCGGGATCGCCTTTCCGAGTTGCCTGCTCGGCATGCCGCTGCAAGGACACGGCGCGACAGCAAAGCCGTTTGCGCAGCCGGGTGGCGCCGCAATACGGCCGGCTTCGGATTTCCTAGGTTCTTTGCGCCAGGTCCTCCACAGCTTTATCCGCGGGGGCCAGGTATCGATCGACACGGTCGCCGAGATCGCCGGCATCAGCGTGCGTACCCTGCAGCGCCGGTTTGCCGAGATGGGTCTCAGCTACTCCGGCCTGCTCGACGAGGTCCGCTTCGAGGCCGCGATCCCGCTGCTCGAGGATGCCAGTATCAAGATGACCGACATCGCCTTTGACCTGGGTTACTCCGACCCCGCGCACTTCGCCCGCGCCTTCCGGCGCCTGGCGGGCGTCAGCCCACGGGAGTTCAGGCGCCAGCGCTTGGAGACGCCTACTTGAGGACACAGGTATAGGCATATCATTCTCTTAAGGGGCGGGGGTTCGCGCGAGGCGACTGGCAACCTGCTAGTCCCGGCCCGACAAGACAAACACCAGCACGAGCGAGCCATCGTCATTGGCAAGGTGGATTCCCTCCACGGTTTTGAGGATACGACTGGCTTTGCGTAGGCTCCGAAAATACACCCGCTCCTGCTCCATCAGTGCCGGTGGCCCCGCCATCATCTTTGAGCCAAAACCAGGGTCTTGCCAATGCAGACGGCCGGCGTCATGCAGTTGATACCTGTCAAAGTATCAATTGACCGGGGCGCTTCCCGCCACTTTACCGTCCGGGAAAAAAGTGATGGTAATGTTGGGTTTCTCCGGCGCCAGCGTACGGCCGCCTACAAGTCCAGGCGCGTACGCAGACCGACGATATTCTTGTCATAACACGCCAAATAATAATGTTAGTCTATTCTGTAAACTTTAGATTTCTCATTGGCATCCAGTGGGTATATACCACTGATCCCTCCATATTTATTGCTTTTAGGACGCAAAAAACACCAGGATCACGAGTAAATAATTTTGCTTTGACAGCGTTCGTCATCTTTACGGTTTGTCATTACCGGTTCTTGTAACGATTCAGATCAAACAAACCTGCATACACGGGATTGTCGTGTTGGTGTTTTTTGTAAAACCAGTCTGATATTTGCCAAAACCCGGGATTGCTGCGACGTATTCCATACTTGTCGACCAGTACGTGGTATTTTTCATAGCTGTCTATTTCTTTATATTGTTTAACAAAAGCATGGATTTCCTTGTAACCAACTTCGATAAAGAAATCCGGGTATGCGCCCACAAAGCCCGGAATAATGTCTATCGTGTCTTCAGGCATGACGCGTGTTTTTTTGCCGGCAGTGAGAGACGTGGTATTAAGGTAAGAATTATTTCGCACAATAGTATAGACCAGGTCGTTTTCTACGCTCCCATCGACCTTGACGCGCATAAAGGTCACATTGGGAAACACATTGGTGCGGATACCGCCGATATCGCTGATTTCCTGCAATGCCCTTTCTACTGTCGTTGCCTGCCTACTCAAACCCCTGGTTTTGCACTCGACCGGGAACTGGCGGCAACGGTTGATACAGTCACCCCGGTTACGCTGGGCCTTTTGCGAGTGCTGTGAGAGCTTGACGAAGAATTCCTTTTTCACATCCTCGGTCTCGAATTTTATTTTACTCTCATGCGATATTTTTAACTCATTCAGGGCCTGGACCAATTTTTCAGTCTTATCTGTGCCGCGATACCATTGCTTATGTATTTCATAACCTTTTTGCCGAGGGCAGGAACGCAAGAAACTCCAGTTCCGCTTCCATCCGCAAAAAGTCCATATACAAGCGGGTGGACAGCTGATGGCCGACTTTACCGTACACATTAAATCCCGCGACCAGTAGATAATGGATTCGCTCCAATACCGGATAATCGATCACCCATCCGGTCTTGGGAACCTCGCCAACAAAGCCTTTCAATACCGTTGCGCTGTCATAATGGCGATAGACCGTTAACGCCGCATTGTCATTGATATGATCGCCATCCCATATGTGCTCGATACCAAATCCGGTTTTATTCGGCAGTTTTTCATTCAGATATAATGCTTTTTCTGTCAAATAGTCCCGGGCACTGTCCTTATATGTCGCCCATACCGACAGCAGACGGGCTTTATTTTCCTTTTCTGACGGCAACCTCAGATCATCGCTGACTCTGGCGAGAAATTCCGAATCCTGGCTGATAAAGCTCTTGTCAGGATCCATAAACACGACCCAAAAATGATCATCAATGACGCTAAGCGCAATAGAGCCTCGACAAACCGGCCCTTTTATGAATCCACCTACAAAGAACTGCGCGTCATCCAGCATAAACTGGTAACGATTTTTTGCGGGAATTGCGGCGAAGGTCTTAAACGGATTGGCGGATAATTTTACATCGTATGACGGTAATTCATTTACTGTGTACGAGGGATTCAGAAATAGCTGTCTAAAGCGTTCCATACGTTTATTGCCGAGCGCGTATGGCAGGTGGGTCTTATCGACAATCGTACGATTATAGCGCGTTAAGCGATAATAAAATTTATCTACACCTGGTGCGCCATACGGTCTGATGGTAGCAATGATATCGACTGGTTGTCCCGGCGGCGTTTTTGATCGTACCAGTGAGAAAAACTCTTTTCTCGAAACGTCCTCGAAATACAAATGTCCGAGATAGAGATGCTCATACAGATACCGCGACATGAGTCGTTCCTTATTCGATGTGCCGTTTAAGAAACTTTCCCATTTTTTGACCTCATTTTTCAGTTTTTTGGGCAATTCTTTTTCCGGCTCAACCCACGCGCCCTGTTCCAACCATGTCTCTATAGTTTCAAATTCCTGACGCGTAAGCGGCGGCAGGGCAAACGGCATTCCCCATTGGGGGTTATTTCTGGCAAATTTTGAATAGGCCTCGATATCCGGACACGTTTGCGAATGCACAAAGGATTCGTCATCGATGAGTTCCATGCCGATATTATATTCCTTGGATAGTCGACCTTCGCTTGTAAACTGATGCACACGCTTTGTGGTCAAGACTTGATAAAGCAGGGAATTTTCCAGATTAATCTGCTCATCCTGTCTTCTTTCGTTGAGTACGGGTTTAAAGCCTTTCTCCCGCCATTGCGCCGTGCCGCTCGCATCGATACCTAAGCGGGTAGGTTGTTGCGTAGTGAATCTGGCGCCATTGTAAACCGGGGCTTTCGTTAAGCCGCGATCGATGCCTTCGATCGAAGTAAAATTCAACTGGCAGGGGGCGTCGTTGCAGCTGTGGCACACGGCGCATCGCTGGTTCAGAACCGGTCGGACTTCTTTGGTAAAAGAAATATATTTATTTTGCTTTAGTTCTTCAGGGCTGAGAACGCGATTCCGCGGCGAGGACGGACCATACAATTCCGAATAATCCTTTAACATCATGGCGCAGCCCGTTAAAAGCGTTGACAGGATGAGAACGGAAAAATAGTTAACGAATCGAGAATTTAATTTCTTGCTTCTATTCATTGCTTGAACTCGCGGTCTCAGTTTGCAGAAGATAGTATGTAATAGACACTTTATGATCCAGTGAATTTGTCATGTTCACCCAAATACGCAGTCATGAACACCTGAAAAACCCGAGTATTTTATATAATGGTAATTCAGAAGGGATGTCGCCTGAATCGCATAGCACTGGAACCGAATGCAATATATTGTCGTTTTCGGAAAGGATGCCGTGTTTATTTTGGCACTTACCGCAACGAACAATACAGAAAATCGTAAATGCATGCATTAACGGCGCAAGCTGTTCGGCATTAATCTAACGCGGATACTTTGTCGGGTGCAGAAAGGCTTTTTCAGCAGGCTGCTAGTCCCGACCCGACAAGACAAACATCAGCACGAGCGAGCCATCGTCATTGGCAATGTGGATCCCCTGCACGGTTTTGAGGATACGGCTGGCTTTGCGTAAGCTCCGGAAATACTCCTGCTCCTGGTCCATCAACTCCGGTGGCCCCGCCATCATCGTTGAAGCAAAGCCGGGCCCCGGCCACTGCAGACGGCCGGCATCATCCAGTTGATACCTGCCAAAGTATCGATTGACTGGGGCGCCTCCCGCTACTTTACCGTCCGGGAAAAACGTGATGGTCATGTTGGGTTTCTCTGGCGCCAGAATGACTTCCTGGCTTTCGACAATCCGTGCGAGCACCCATTGCCTTTCGGTAAGCTCGCTTTGCCGCGCGCGCGTGATGGGCGCCGGTTCGTCTTTATCCTGCCTGGCTTGTGCAGCAGGCGGCGTCTGCACCGCACAGGCGCCGAGCAGAGACAGGCCAACTAGCGCCGCAGTGAGACAAATCCATACCCTTGCGATTGTCTGCCAGAGTATCAGTTTTGAGCTCGCATTCCTCACGCCGATTGCCCTCAACACGGTAGCGGCGCGCGTTCGGGAACAACGCCGGCTGTTTTTTCCATGCCCGAAAGTTCTAACATAAAGCGAGACTGTCTTTCTTGTCACTCGGCGCAAGGGGTATTGAGATACATCGCCCCTGGAACCGGTCCAACAAAAGATACCATAAAGACGTACACGGCCCTTGTCGAATAAGTGATATTGACCGATCTTGGCCAAGCGAACTCCGGGAATCCGTGCAAAAGGATAATCAGGAGAACGGCCCTCTCTTGAGAGAGGGCCGCGAGGAGTTAAGCTTTATCAGCCGCTCCCTTCATCTGAGCGGTCGGCGGGCTGACCCGAAACACTCTGTCGGGCAGGTCTATGAGATTGGTGTTACGGCGAATAACGTCTGACAGACGGGTGGTGCGAATCGCCGCCTTCCAGTCCTCCGACAACACTGGGTCGTTTTCGAACCAGAAACGGTCACCGTGACGCAAGCGCTCGAATTGATCCTTAAGCACGGTATAGATGAGTTCACCGACCTCAGCGTCGCTTACATGGTCTTCGGCCAGCGCACCGATCCATGGATCGACATTGTCGATGTCACCGTAGACCTGTCTCAGCTTATTGCGGATCTTTGGGTTGCTTGTGATGTCGTCAAATCCCTTCTTGGCCTCGAGGCCATAATCGAGACGGCAACGATTGTAGTCGGGAAGACCGTGGTCGCGCCCGCGCTGAATATTCAGCGCAGCCAGGTCCAAAAGTCGCTGGCGCCGCGGATCAGGCGGCCCGAACAGGAAGCTGCGCACGTCTTCGACGATCTCCGTATCGATCTCCTGCATTCGCTGGCGCCGCAGGCCCGCAAGAAAGGGCTCGATGCCCCGTTCAATGACCAGGCGCGGTGTAAAAAAGGCGTTGCGCAGGGCGAGCCGCTCACTTCCGCTCCCACCAAGCATGACATCGGGGGGCAACATGGTGTGCCCGACCCGGTAACAGGCCGTGGAGAAGAGATTGGCAATCGTCGCATTGACATTGTCATCATAGCCGCCATACGGCGGGATCGCGTTGTCGCCGAGCAGGGCCGGCAGAAAATCGTTGAAGGTGATCGCCTGCATAATCCCGCCCACGATCTTGCGCGCCATCTGGAAGATGGCTTCGTCATCCCCTGACAGGCCCGGGTACTTATCGACGATCTCGGCGCACAAGCGGTTGTGCTCGCGCGCGAACAGGGTATGCATACACGTCAACACCGCGTGTTCATTGGCGCGGATATCGCCAGCGACAAAGAAATCGGCCGGGTTCGCGCCCTCTGGAGTCGCATTGGGCAGGCCGTCCACATTGAAAGGCAGCAGGTCATCATCACGCGGTCCTTTGCTGACCTTGAGCCGGCCTGTGCCGTCGATCATGCGCAGTGCGCTCGCGCGCTCCTCGCTCGCACCGTAGACATTGGCGCCATCGATATACGAGGATAGCCGGTTGAGCTGTTGTCTGGGGTTATCCGGCCCGGTACCCGTCGATGAATGCCACTCCGAACGCTTGAACTCGATCAAGCCCCCACGCGGTAAGTCGGGGTCACCGTGGCTAACCTCAATGTCCAGGTGTTCGTCCGGCTCGGCAAATTCCGTCAAGTCGATCTCGTGATCCAGGAATTGCCCCCAGGCCCAGGTGAAATCCGACAAGTTGTTGCGGTTGGGATTGGGGTTGTTTTGTTTGCACACCTTGTTGCTGATTTCCCGCGGGTTAACGCCGCCGCGACCGGCCGGCGAATCAACACCATTGTCGTACCCAACCGTGGTATTGCGCAGCAGTGGCTCGTTGGCCTTACCCCATTCGGGGTGTTGCTGATTATTGTTGCTACCGTCAAATGTCCGGTATTGGTCCATGGGATCCTCCTTACGTGCACCGTATGTTATTTGTGGAATAAGAATTGCTCGTTTTTTTGTGTTCACACCCCGCTTGTAAGCCGGTACCCTTGCATTCCAGTAACTAAGCTGCCTGCCGAGGCGGCACTCATAGCCACCTGAGGACGATGGGCCGGTAAGTGTTTTATCCGACAAATGGAAGCACGGAAATCAGAAAAAATATGTGCACTTTTTCACAGCGCTGATGTGAATATTACCGCCTGTCCGACAGCCGGCGGGGCCGATCCCGCGCCCTGCCCCCTGCCCTGGGCGCCCACTGCATTGACCGCGGCCTACCAAGCCGCTACGACGCGCACGCAGCGCTGCCCCGGGGCGTGCTGAGCGGCTAAAACAGCGGTCCACCGGCAAATCATACCCCCGCCAGGCAACAGGGCTATGGGCCTGCAAATTCCCGACTTGAGAGCTCAGATATGGCCATTTACCGTATTTCCCGCTATCATTTGCAGATATTACTCTTAACGTCATGAACAAAGCGGTCGCCACGCTGTCAATCCCTTAGCTGTTCCGCCAGGTAATCCCCGAGGTACCCGGAGACGTTTTTGCTCATCCACGGCTTGGCTATCGCTCAATTGCCCGCATATATGGGCAGGCGCCCGGTTCGGCCGCGCCGCTGGCTTCTCGCGCGTTGTCTCAGGCGAAGGGCATAACTAACAGTATTCGGTTCCACCCTATGGAGAAAAGTCGTTTGATACAGGCATTTCGCAGGCTCCCCAGGCTGATGCGCTTCGCATTGGTGGCCGCGGGGGTCAATCTGCTCGTTTTCTGGGCGTTCCGGGTGGCTTTCTGGCTGGTGTTCCGTAATACCAGCGCCGACGCCTCGACCGGAGAGGTGTTACAGGCCATTTTTATCGGCTTCAAGTTCGATCTGCGGCTGGTTCTGCTGACCTGCCTGCCGCCGCTGGTGCTGTCCGCCATTCCGCTGCTCAATCCCGTGCGCTACCGGCTCACCCGAGGCATCTGGCTCGGCTACTTCATCGCGGTGCAGGGCCTGTTTGTGCTGATGTACTTCATCGATTTTGGGCACTACGACTATGTCCGCACCCGGCTCAATGCGAGCTCGGTGGAGCTCCTGCAGCCCTTCGAGGTCGCCGCGCAGATGCTCTGGGAGACCTATCCTGTCGTCTGGGGGGTGCTGGGCCTGGCGCTGCTGCTGGCGGGCTACGCCTATCTAATGTGGCGCACCGCCTTCCGCGAGCTCGTGGTGGGGGCGGATAAACCCCTTGCCGGCTGGCCCAAGCGCTCAGCGGTGGCCGTGTTCGTGGTGCTGTATATCTTCGGGATTTACGGCAAGTGGTCCTGGTATCCGCTGCGCTGGAGCGACGCCTATTTCACCACCAATGAGTCGGTCGCGGCCCTGGCACTGAACCCGGTGCTGTTTTTCGCCGATACCTACAGCAACCGCACCGACCGTTACAGCGTGCGCAGGGTCCGGAAACACTATGACGAGGTCGTCTCTTACCTGGGCGTGGACAAGCCCGATCCCGAAACGCTCACGTTTGAGCGTTATGTCACACCGTCATCGGGGCTGCCCGGAAAGCCGAATCTGGTCATTATCCACATGGAGTCGTTCGCCGGCTTCAAGGTGGGGGCATTGGGCAACAAACTCAAACCGACCCCGCAGTTCGATGCCGTCGCCAATGACGGGATCCTGTTTAGCAATTTCTTTGTCTCCGGTCATCCGACGGCGCGCTCGGTGTTCTCAATGATCACCGGAATTCCCGATGTGAACCCGCGGCGCTCGGCCTCGCGAAACCCACTGGTGGTCAACCAGCACACGCTGGTCACGGCGCTGGAGGGCTACGAGAAGTTTTACTTCCTGGGGGGCAGCGCGACCTGGGGCAATATCCGCGGCATTCTGTCGCATAACATCCCAGGGCTGCACGTGTACGAAGAAGGCGATTACGAGGCCCCGCGCGCCGATGCCTGGGGCGTGCCGGACCTGGCGCTGTTCGAGAAGGCGCATACGGTCCTGGAACGCCAGGACAAACCGTTTTTCGCCTTTATTCAGACCGCCGGCAACCACCGGCCGTATACCATCCCGGAGGACAAGGGCGAGTTCGAGCTTGTGGAAGTCGATGAGGAAACAATCCTCGAGAACAATTTCGAGTCCCTTGCGTCCTACAATGGCATCCGTTTTCTGGACTATTCGCTGGGCGCGTTTTTCGATCTCGCGCGCCGGTCACCGTATTTCAATAACACTGTATTCGTCATGTACGGCGACCATGGGACCCATACCCCGAAACCGACGCCCTGGGAGCACCTGCTGCTGACCCAGTACCATGTGCCGCTGCTGATCTATGCGCCCGGATTCATCAAGGAAGGGCGCCGGATCGATACCGTCGCCAGCTCCGCCGATTCCCTGCCGACTTACCTGAATCTCATGGGTGTTCCGCACCTCAATACGACCGTGGGACGCGACCTGCTCGCCCCCCGCCCGGCGGAGCAGCGTTTCGCTTTCATTCATCGCGCCCTGCTCACCGACGATTTGCTGCTTCGAGTCGGCGCGCGCAACGAGTCGCATCTCTACCGTTACCGCTCGGATACACCAACGGTGGAGCTCAGCGCCCAGTTTCCGCAAGAAACCGCCAAACTGCGGCGGCTCTACGACGGCATCTATGAAACCTCGCGATACATGCTGTATCACAACCCGCCCCGACCACATACCCCGCAGCTCGCGCTGACGGACAAGGAATAGACCCTCCACGATCGGCGACGCGCCGCCGCCATGCCCCGGCACGCGATGGGCCCCGTCTTGCCGTGATTGTCCGGTCAGATGACCGCGGGACCTGACGACTGTCCACCAATCCCAGAAATATTGTGCTAGATTTTTGGGATGCTCACGCCAAAACTGGTCGCCTCCCGGGGCTATCCCCTGCACTATCCGGAAAACACGGCCGTCGGCATCGAGGCGGCGATCGCCGCGGGCGCCAGGCTGATCAGCGTCGATATTCAATTGAGCCGCGACGGTGTGCCGGTGTTATTCCAGGACCGGTCCCTGGAACGGATCTGCGGACGCCCCGGCGCCATCCACGAGCACACCGCCGACGGGCTGCGCGACCTCTATGCGATGGAATTCGGCCGCTTCGGTTACAAGTTCAGCGGCACACCGATCATGCGGCTGGCCGAGCTCGTAGAACTGCTGCAGCGGCACTCGAACGTCACCGCCTTCATCGAGCTCAGGCGCGTCGGCATCGGCCGCTTTGGCGCTACGACCGTCGCCACGCGCGCGCTGCAGACGATAGAGCCGGTGGCAAGCCAGTGCATTATCACATCGAGGTCCATGGAGGGTCTGCTGGCGCTACGCCGCCTCGGCTGGCAATCCATCGGCGCCGTTTTCGATCAGTGGATGGAGCGCGAGCACCCGCTCATCGACAGAATCGATCCCGAATTTCTCTTTTGCGGCGTCGACAGCCTGCCGCGCTGGCGCCGCCCGCGGTTCCGCCGCTGCCGGCTCGGCGTCTTTGAAACCAGTGATCCGGAAGAAGCGACGCGAATGGCCAAACGCGGCATTGAATTCGTGCACACGGCCGCGATCGGCGAGATGCTCACGCAATTGGATTCTTTGCAGAATCCCCGCTGAGTCCAACACCAGCCGTAAACACCTGCGGTGATACGCATAAATGACCGCGGGTGCGGGCTCACCACCCTGGGGGACACACCGGACATAATGGTGCTAGATTTGTCTGTATGGTAATCCCGAAACTCGTGGCCCACCGGGGCTATCCCTTGCACTATCCGGAAAACACGGCCGTCGGCATCGAGGCGGCGATCGCCGCCGGCGCCCGCTTCATTGAGGTCGATATCCAATTCACCTCCGACGGAGTGCCGGTCCTGTTCCACGACCGCACTTTAGAGCGACTGTGCGGCGTTGAAGGCACATTGTATCGCTATACAGCCGAGCAAATACGTCACTTCAGCGCTGGCGAATTCGGCCGCTTTGGCTACAAGTTCACCAATACCCCTATCATGACGCTTGCCGAGCTGGTGCAATTGCTGGGACAGCACCCTGATGTGACCGCCTTCATCGAGCTCAAGCGCATCAGCATCCAGCACTTCGGCATCGCCACAGTCGTGAGCCGGGTCCTGCGCGACCTGAAGCCGGTGGCGCCACAGTGCGTGATCATCTCCTACTCACTGGAGGCGCTGCGGGCGGTGCGCGGTCAGGGCTGGAGCGCCGTCGGCGCGGTGGTCGATAAATGGCAGGACCGTAAGCGGAAACCCGTACAGGACCTCGACCCGACGTATCTGTTTTGTGGTATCAACAGCCTGCCGCGGCGCGGTCAACTGCGGTTCCAGACAAGCCGCCTGGCCGTGTTTGAGAGCGTGGATGCTCAGCAGGCACTGCAGGTCGCGGAGCAGGGCGTGGAATTCGTGGAGACCTTCGCGATCGGCGAGATGCT
This sequence comes from Acidiferrobacterales bacterium, assembly GCA_947258385.1. Lineage (GTDB taxonomy): Bacteria > Pseudomonadota > Gammaproteobacteria > Acidiferrobacterales > SZUA-150 > CAMYII01. The sequence continues at coordinate 1,499 of CAMYII010000006.1, read as the reverse complement.
GAGTGCATTGGCGACTTTGAGCGAACAGTGATGAGCAAATACTATGACATCGTTGTTATCGGCGGCGGTATCCATGGGGTCGGCGTGGCCCAGGCAGGGGCGGCGGCCGGATACGAGGTGCTGCTTCTGGAACAGGATGACATCGCCGCCGCCACCTCCAGCCGTTCCAGCAAGCTGATCCACGGCGGACTCCGCTACCTCGAAAGCGGGCAGTTCTCGCTGATACGCGAATCGCTGCGGGAGCGCGAGATCCTGTTACGCACGGCCCCCGGCCTGGTGCACCTGGTGCCGTTTTACATTCCCGTTTACGAGACCAACTCGCGCCGGCCCTGGCAAATCCGCACAGGTTTGTCGCTATATGCCCTGCTGGGCAATTTGCGCTCGGCCGCGCGCTTCCGCCACCTGCCCCGCCGGCAGTGGGACCGGCTCGATGGACTGCGTACCGACGGGCTCCGGGCCGTCTACCAGTACTGGGACGCGCAGACCGACGACGGCGCGCTGTCGAAGGCGGTGATGCGCTCGGCGCAGGACCTTGGGGCCGAGCTGGAGTGCCCCGCACGCTTCGTTCAGGCGCAATCCCAAGATGAGTTGCTGGAAGTGAGCTTCAGCGCCGAGGGCGGCGAGCAGCGTTGTCATTGCCGGGTGCTGGTCAACGCCGCCGGGGCCTGGGTCAACGAGGTACTCGAACACCTTACGCCCCGGCCCTCACAGCAGGCCGTCGAGCTCGTCCAAGGCTCCCACATACTAGTGCCGGGGGAATTAAAGTGGGGCATCTATTACGTGGAGTCCCCGCGCGATCGGCGCGCGGTGCTGATCATGCCCTGGCAGGACAAGCTGCTGGTGGGAACCACCGAAACCCCCTACGCCGGCGATCCCGCCGCCGCGAAACCCTTACCGCAGGAGATCGATTACCTCAAAGAGACCCTGCAGCATTATTTTCCGGGCCGGGAGGCGGAGGTGCTGGACAGTTATGCCGGGCTCCGGGTACTGCCCCAAGGTCAAAGCGCCGTGTTCCACCGGCCGCGAGAGACCCTGCTGCACCGCGATCCCCGCTCGGCGAACGTAATCAGCGTCTACGGCGGCAAGCTCACGGCCTATCGCGCCACCGCGCTCAAGGTCATCAAACTCATCAGGCCGCTGCTGCCGGCGCGCGGCGCGATTGCCGATACCGCCTGTCTTCCGCTGCGAGTCTAGCAGGCTGTTAGGCGGCCGAGCTTTCGTTGCGCATGGCCGTCTGCATCGCATCGCGCCAGTGGCGGTAGCGTTCGATCAGCGGCGGGTTGGGCGCCGGTTTGAACCAGATGCCAAGGTCTGTCTCCGGCCAATGGGCCGGACCGCCGGCCAGCAGATAGGCGATACCGCGCGCCGTCGCCTCGCGCTCAACCGGCCGGTAGACCGGCAGGCCGGTCACATCGGCCAGCCGTTGGCACAGCGCGTCCAGACTGGCCAGCCCCCCGCTGATCTGTATCTGCTGCGGCGGGGACGACAACTTCAACATT
>CAMYII010000005.1 GCA_947258385.1 Acidiferrobacterales bacterium | reverse complement strand
ATGGCGAACCGACCAATTAATATTGAAGTAATGTGATCAATGAAATAAATGGTATCTGACCCCATTTATGCAGAATATCATCAGAAACTAATGTTTAGGTTGGGTCTTGCATTGCGAACATATCGGTCTATGATAGTTTACAGGAAGCAGAAGTCAGCAATGTATGGAGACATGTCATGTTAGTAGTCACGTGTAAACAAAACGAAGCCATTGTCTTGACGGTCCACACGGTATCAGTGAGCGAGTACCGAGTGCGGTTCCCATTCCCATATAGCCAAAAAAAGAGTTTATGCTGTAACTGTTAGCAGGCGGTCCCGAGCAGAACTGTAATTACTTTATCTGTTGTACAGTAAGGGGCGCTTCACCCATTAGCTCAACTATTAGACAAAAGAACAAAGACAAGGAACGAGGTGTTAGAAATAATAGAAAAATAAGACGAGCAATATTCACGAAGCACCATCTCGTCAATACTGATAAAAGTACAACCAACGTTATAGATCATTTTGATGGAGTGAAAAATGGAACGACAAAGTGTGCGTGGTTGTTTTAGTAATTCGATCCTGCCAAGAGCCATCGTGATGTGCGGTGCTCTCTCCGATTTTACTCGACTTAGCCATCGTCTGGTTACTACCAACGACACATCTACGGGTGATTAACATGAAACATACAACTGCACCATTACGATTTATGCTTGCTGTGATCGGCAGCTGCTTATTCGCAGTTGTTTCGACAGCATTCGGTCAACATGCAGTCGAGGGCTTCAGTCTGGCTCCCGGCGTATTGATTGATTCAGCGAATGAAGTCGCCTACGTGATGACGCCTCAAAGTCGGGTAGAGGCCATCACACTCAAGGATGGCGAAGTCGTTTGGTCGAGTTTCGCCGCGGCGAAACCGATTGCAATCCGGGGTCAGCGGATCATTGCCCAGGTTGAGTCTGCCGAGACCACTTCAATACTTACCCTGGCTGCGCTGGACATCAAGAACGGAGGATTGCTGGGTTCCGGGACGATCGATCTCGGTACGGGTGTGAACAGTTCCATCGATGACGGTAAGGAATACCAGTTCGCAATCGGCGCTGAGAACATTGATACGAAGACGGGCGCGGTCCTGTGGCGCTATTACTTCCAGAAGCTTAGCGGTCCGGATGCAGCGCTGGCGCCCGCGTTCGAGCGCTTCGGTGCACTCAATGTCAACGAAACGGCATCGATAACGAAGATTCCCGGTGGCGGATTCAGCAGGGAGACCGGCAGGCCGCCTTATTCCCTGCCCCGGGTTTTGCGCCCGGTCTCTGAGAAGCCGGCGCCCGACAAGATCATTCTCGATCTCGGCAGGGGCCTTCGCTATCGACCTGATGGTGTTGCCGTTCCTTCGCCTTCAGGTGTGACATCAAGCACTCACGCCAGTATGACCGGGCCGGAAGCGGCTGCAACAGTCGTACCTGCCACTGGTGGACTTATTATTACCGAGGGCAGTCCCGGTGAGGAATTTCCGATAACCCGACGTATCCCGGGTGATCAATTTGCTTTCTCAGTCGACGGCCGCCACATCGTCGCCAGTGCCTTCGCCGGAAAGATCGAAGCGGCCGAGCCCTATCGCTGGATTGTATACACGCGCGGGACTTTTGAGGTCGTCGCCAGGTTTATGGCGCAAACCTCGCTGGCACCGTTTGTCTTAAGCAAAGACCATGTCATATACATAAGGCAGCCCTATCAACGTCGCTATGGTGGCAAGATGCAAAGCTATCCACTCGCACTGGTTGCACGCGATGCCGAAAGTGGCCGGATTGTGTGGACGCAACCGGTCCGGGATACACGCTACCAGGGTCCGGTTCCGGTGCAGGCTAGGTGAGGAGGGAAGATCATGACAAATATGACAACAGAATTTGCCAATGTGGGCCGCACGCCGGTACACTTGAGCCGAATCCTCGTTGCTGCACTTTGCCTGCTGCTTGTCTTTAACGCAACTGCCCAGGAAGACCGTATCTGGGAGAGACTCGGCCCACGGGTTATAACCAATAGCAATGAGATAACTGGCATCACGGACAGAGAGGTTGTTGGTGCAGTGAACTCGGTGGCACCGCATCCAGGCAACGCGGATATTATGTTCATCGGCGCCGTTAACGGCGGCGTGTGGCGCACTGGCAATGCCACTGCTACCTCACCAAGCTGGAACGACGTGTCCGGCGACTTACCGTCCCTTTCCATTGGCGCGGTCGCTTATGATCGAAGCGATGCCAGCTTTCAGACGGTTTTGGTGGGAGCCGGACGCTACTCCTCTTCCGGCAGGCTGGGGGGGTCACCGCAGTTCGGAATTTACCGCAGCACAAACGACGGCGGCAACTGGGTCGACATTGACGGTACGGCACTCGATGGTCAAAGTGTCAATGCCATCACCGCGAACGGTAACCTGGTCCTTGTTTCGACCGGCGGATCCGTCGCAGGACAGGGACTCTTCCTGGGACAGAACGTTGGCGGCACCTGGCAGTGGACGCAGCTGTCGGGACGTACGCCGTCCGGCGCAACGGCCCCGATTTTACCTACAGGCAATACTTTCGAAGTGGTCAACGATCCGACGACGGCGGGTCGATACTATACGATGACCGATTCCGGCGTGTATCGCGTGACTCTGCCGGCGGCCACGCCGGA
>CAMYII010000004.1:12749-32062 GCA_947258385.1 Acidiferrobacterales bacterium | reverse complement strand
CTTCTCCGACTTCCAGATCTCTTCCAGATCCGAGTATTCTTTTTCAAGCTTCCCGATCTGGCCTTCGAGCGCCTCCAAACGCTTGCGCGAGGCCTCGTCGGTTTCCTTTTTCAGGGCCTCGCGCTCGATCTTGAGCTGAATCAGACGCCGGTCCAGTATATCCATCTCCTCGGGCTTGGAATCGATCTCCATGCGGATGCGCGAGGCCGCCTCGTCAATCAGATCGATCGCCTTATCGGGCAGTCTTCGATCGGTGATGTACCGGTGCGACAGCGTGGCGGCGGCAACGATAGCGGGGTCGGTGATATCGACACCGTGATGTACCTCGTATTTTTCCTTCAGGCCGCGCAGGATGGCCACGGTGTCCTCCACCGTCGGCTCATTGACCAGGACTTTCTGGAAACGGCGCTCCAGCGCGGCGTCTTTTTCGACATACTTGCGGTATTCGTCCAGCGTGGTGGCACCGATACAATGCAGTTCGCCGCGCGCGAGCGCGGGTTTCAACATATTGCCGGCGTCCATGGCGCCTTCGGCCTTGCCCGCGCCGACCATGGTATGCACCTCATCGATAAACAGAATGATCTGACCTTCCTGTTTGGCAAGGTCATTCAAGACCGCCTTCAGGCGCTCCTCGAATTCACCGCGATACTTGGCGCCGGCAATGAGCGCCGCCAGATCGAGCGCCAACAAGCGCCGGCCCTTGAGCCCCTCGGGGACCTCGCCGTTGATGATGCGCTGGGCAAGCCCCTCGACAATAGCGGTTTTACCGACGCCCGGCTCGCCGATGAGCACCGGGTTGTTCTTGGTGCGACGCTGCAGGACCTGGATCGCGCGCCGGACCTCTTCGTCACGCCCGACGACCGGGTCGAGCTTGCCCTGCTCCGCGCGCTCGGTGAGATCAATGGTGTATTTCTCCAGCGCCTGCCGGGTATCTTCCGCGTTGGGGTCTTCCACCGACTGGCCGCCGCGCATGGCCTCGATGGCCTTCTCGACCGCGCTGCGCGAAAGCCCGGTTTCCCGCAGTATCCCGCCCAGTTCGCCCTTGTCCTCCAGCGCCGCCAGCACGAACAGTTCGCTTGAGATGAAACGGTCGTTGCGCTGCTGGGCGTACTTGTCGGTCAGATTGAGCAGCTTGGCGAGATCGTTGGAAACGTGCACCTCGCCACCGGTGCCTTCGACGGCGGGCAGCCGCTCCAGTGCACGGCTCAGATGTGAGCGCAGGGCGTTGACATTCACCTCAGACCTGGCCAGCAGGTGCCGCGTCGTGCCCCCTGCCTGATCCAGCAAGGCGACCATCAAGTGCAGCGGTTCGATGAACTGATGATCGCGGCCAAGCGCCAGACTCTGGGCCTCGGCCAGCGCCTGTTGAAACTTTGTCGTTAACTTGTCCATTTGCATGCGCAATGACCTCGAAACCGTTTGTTTTCGCTCATTAATCTATGGGGCAAGAACTGAGGCATTTCAAGCCTGGGTCGATCGTCTTGCGGGATGGCAGAGAGCTGCATTCTAGTTAGCGGCGCCGGCCAAGCGGTCAGTCCACGTCTTGCATCGTGTGGGCGGCCAGCCGGCCGCGACGTTCGTTCACGGTCAACAGCAGCAACAAGCCAAGCACGAAGAATGCGGTCGTCGAAAGTATCGCCGTGCGGTGATCGCCCTCGGTCACATAGGTCACCAGGCCATAGCTCAGCGGACCGACGATGGCCGCGACCTTGCCGGCGAGCGCCCACAGACCGAAAAACTCGGCAGACCGTTGCGGCGGCGAGAACTGGCCGACCAGGGCCCGTCCCGCGGATTGGCTGGAGCCCAGGGCAATGCCGATCAGATTGGCCGCCAGCCAGAATTCGAGGCGGGTATCGGCAAAAAACGCGATCACCAGCGCGGTGATCCACACCAGCAGGGTCAGCGCAAGCGTTCTGACTGAGCCCAGCCGGTCCTGCAGATAGCCAAAGCCGAAGGCACCGAGCGCGGCGGTGATGTTGACCACCAGGATCATTATGATGGAATCCTGGGTGCTGAACCCCATCACCTCCTGGGCGTAGACGGCGGCCAACACGACGACCGTATAGATACCGGAATAAAAAACGGCCAGGGTGATAAGGAAACGGAACAGGTCCCGGTAATGGTGCACGTGGGCAAAGGTGTGGCGCAGACGGGCAAAGCCGATATGCATGTAACTCTCGCCCGCGGCCAGAGGCGCCGCGACCGCGCGCTCACGCATCCAGATAAAGGTCGGCAGCGCGGCCAAGGCGAAGGCACCGGCGGTAATCAGCATGGTGACGGGGACATACTGCCCGGCACCGTGGCCATGGTTTTCCGCCCACGAGATGTAGGCGAGACACAGACCCAGCACCAGCAGACCACCGACATAGCCGAGCGTCCAGCCGTAAGCCGAGATCCGGCCCATGTCATTCTGCGGCGCGATCTCCGGCAGGAACGATGAGATCAGCGCCTCGCCCGCGGCGAACATAGCAGTGGCAAACACAACCAGGATCATCGCCAGCAGCACGTCCCCGGGCCCGACCAGCGCCAACATTGCCGTGAACAGGATGCAGCCGAGCGTCGTGACCGCGAGGAAACGCTTTTTGTCCGCGCGATAATCGGCGATCGCGCCGATCACCGGGGCGCTGAATAACACCAATGCATACGTCACCGACATGGCCACCGTCCACAGCAGGGTGGCGGTGCCTGTATCGTAAAGGCCCGGGCCCCCGGCCACGACCCCGACGAAATAGGCGTTGAATACCGCCGTCAACACCACCGTCGTGTAACCGGAATTGGCGAAGTCGTACATCGCCCAGGCAAGGATTTCGCGCCGCGGGGCCAGGACCTGCCCGATGTGATAAGGGTCAGGAGCGGAATCGACGCTAGCCACTTAAGCGGTCTGCTAAATCAATGAGCAATCGTGCAGCCCCAGCGCCGGCTCAAAGCAGATCCACAAAGAAATGCCTCTGTCACACCGCCAGCCGGTCCGGGCTTGCCTGGTACCGGGCGGCCGTCCCGCTTTTGGGACGCGCCAGTATCAAGGAATAATAATTGTTGCCGGGCTCGAAGTGGCGCTCGATGACAAATCCGGCCTGATCAAGCACGTGCGTTAATGCCCCAGGCGCAAATTTGCGGCTGATCTCCGTGAGCACGGTCTCACCGCGCTTGAACGATACATGCATGTCCAGATCACGGATATAAACCATTTGATCGGACTTCGAGCGCAGGTGCATTTCGATCCGGGAAGCGGGCTCGTTGAAAAAGGCATGATGCTCGAACAAATCAAGATTGAACTGCGCGCCGAGCTCGCGATTAATGACTTCCAGGATATTCAGGTTGAATGCCGCGGTATATCCCTGGGCATCGTTGTAGGCGGCATGCAAGACCTCGGTGTCCTTCGCCCGGTCGGCGCCGATCAGCAACCGGTCTTCGTCACGCATGATCGCGTGAATGCCGCGCAGGAATGCGAGGGCCTCGTCTTCGCCGAAATTACCGATCGTACCACCGAGAAAGGCCACCAGGCGGGGACCGTCATCGCCCGGCAAAGCAGGCAGATCGCGGCAATAATCACCGACATGTGCCTCGACTTCCAGCCAGTCATAGCGACAGGTGAGATGCTTGCCGGCCGAGACCATGATGTCGCCACAGACATCGAATGGCAGATATTTCGAATAACACTGCTGCTGGTCACAGGCGTTCAACAGGTGCGTGGTCTTGCGCGATGAGCCGCTGCCCAGTTCCAGGATGCTGCTCGGCTTAACGTGGGCGATGATCGAGGCGGACTTCTGTTCCAGCAGGGCGTTTTCGGTGCGTGTGGGATAATATTCCGGCGCCGAGCATATCCGTTCGAACAAGCGTGAGCCGCGATCATCGTAAAAATATTTGGGCGGTAATTGTTTGGGGCTCCGTGAAAACCCCTTCCTCACGTCATCGGCCAATGTTGAAAACGGGCCTGAATTATTGATCTCGCGAATTGTGACACGTGTATCCTCTGTCGATACGGACCGTGCGGCATCCATCGGCTTTCCTCCAGTAACGGGCGGCGGCGAACAGGCCAGAAAGAATGACCTCGTGGTGTTGCGGCCGGATTTATTCTGCTAGATGTGTTATCTACCTGTATTCACAATGCGCAACCATAACACATCCGTACGCAAAGATTGAAACGCACAGTAGCTTTGTATATTGAGATATACTGATTTACGTCCGGTGCCGGGTAAGCCTGCGTTATAATCCTACCAATTCAAAGGATTCTGATCCCTGCACTATTGGCCAAGTCGCTATTGAGCGCGCGATTGATTCGGTTATGATTGCCCTATGTGTCGTATGGCTGCCTATATTGGACCGGAAATCCCCTTGCGGGACCTGATGCTCGAGCCCGCTTATGGCCTGATGGAGCAATCGTGGGGCCCGCGCGAGATGAAGGAGGGAAGGCTTAACGCCGACGGCTATGGATTCGGCTGGTTCGCGCCCGACGGAAGACCCGCATTCTACACCAATCCCATGCCGATCTGGACCGACCGCAACCTGGCCGATCTCGGCCGCTCGCTCGCGGCACCACAATGGCTGGCAAATGTACGCAGTGCCACGCGTTCGATGGACATCAGTCACGCGAACACCCAGCCTTTCGCCGACGACCGCTATATTTTCCTGCACAACGGCTATGTCGCCGACTTCACCACCTCGTTGCGCACGAGGATCAGGCAGAACTTGGGCCCTGAAATTGAAGCCGGGGTGCATGGCAACACCGATTCGGAATATCTGTTCGCCCTGTTCCGCGAGATCATGGCCGAACACGAGAACTTCATGGTCGACCAGGGACTGCTCGAGCTCTTCAAGATCATTGAAGAATGGGCGGCCGGCATCAAATCGCTGCTGAACGTCATCATCGGTGACGGCAAACGTCTCTACGCCACACGCCACGCGTTCAATGGCGAATGCCCGAGCCTGTATTTCACTACGGAGGAAGAGAACTACCCCGGCGGCATGCTGATCGCATCCGAACCGCTTACCGAATCCGGTTCCTGGCAGCCGGTACCGGAACATCACATGCTGATCCTCGATACCGAACAACACCTGCAACTGATTCCCCTGTGAACCATCGTCTGCTTGAACAAGTACACGCCGAGCACACCCGCGCGCTCAAGCTGGTCGAGGACCTGGATGACAGCGCCTGGCGGCAGCAATATCATCCCGACTTGAGCCCGTTGGGCTGGCACATCGGCCATCTCCTGTTTATCGAAACCTACTGGCTGCGAGAGGTGGTGTTGGGCGACAACCGCCTCACGGATTCTCTTAAGCCGCTTTATTTTCCCTGGCTCAGCCCGAAGCCGCAGCGCGCGCGGAGATTACCGGACAAAGACAAGCTTGGGCTGCAGGCACAGGCGCTGCATAAGGAAAATCTGGAGTGGTTGGCGGAGTTGCTCTTAAAAGGCTCGGGCCATGCACTGCTCAGGGACAACTATCTGTTGCACTTTCTCATACAACATTATTGCCAGCACATAGAAACCATGCATCAGGTCCTGTTACTGCGCGCGCTGCAAACACCAGGCGGGGGCGCCCTGGTTAATCGTCCCTTGTCATCGCGGCCGCCTGTGCAGCCCGAACTCCAATTCGACACAGCCCCAACCCATATCGGCAATACCGATCATGCCGCGGCCTACGACAATGAGCTTCCACGACACGAGGTCGTACTCCGCCAATACCGGCTTGCCGCGGTCCCGGTGAGCAACGCCGAATACCTCGGCTTTATCGAAGCGAACGGCTACACGACGCGGAAGTACTGGTGTGAAACCGGCTGGCGCTGGGTACGGGGTCAGGGCATCACCGCGCCGCTACACTGGCGCCGGGACCACAAGGGCGACTGGGGTGACGGGGCTTCCGCCAATGGCGCCGCGGACCTGGACCCGGCGGCGGCCGTCTACGGTATCAGTCATCACGAGGCCACCGCCTTCGCCCGGTACGCGCAGTGCCGCCTGCCTACCGAAGCGGAATGGGAGCACGCGATGAACTGCCGGCCCGGGCTTTTCGACAGCACCGGCCAGGCATGGGAATGGTGCGGCAATGCGTTTTACCCCTATCCCGGATTTCGCGCCTTCCCCTATGACGGCTACTCAAAACCCTGGTTCGACGGGGCACACTTCTGTCTGCGCGGCGGCAGCCGGTTCACCTCACCGCAGATCAGGCGCCCGAGCTTCCGGAACTTCTACACCGCCGACAAGCGTCACATCTTCGCCGGCCTGCGCCTGGCGCTGTAACCGCTGCATCAGCAATGTCATCGGCTTCGCCGCCGCGGCACATCAACGCTGGACGGCCCGTGCTGTTATTAGGTACCTTGCAGGCAGAACGCCATAACACAAACGGGTAAAATGCTTATGGATGCGTTGATCGCCAATCTGACGGCCTGGACGGGCAAGCTCTCGGGCCTGCTGTGGGGCAACTACCTTACCTTGATCACGCTCGTGGGGACCGGTGTCTACCTCACCTGGCGCATGCACTTCGTGCAACTGCGCGGCTTCCGCCACGCGCTGCACCTGGTGCAGGGCAAATACAGCAGCCACAAGGATGTCGGCGAGGTTTCCCACTTTCAGGCCCTGTCCACTGCCCTGTCGGCCACGGTCGGCACCGGCAATATCGCCGGCGTGGCCACCGCCATCTCGCTCGGCGGGCCCGGCGCGCTGTTCTGGATGTGGGTCACCGCGGCCGTGGGCATGGCCACCAAATTCACCGAATGCACGCTGTCGCTGAAATTCCGCGAAGTCGGACCCGACGGTCAGGTCGCCGGCGGACCCATGTATACGCTGCTGCACGGCCTGAAGATGCGCCGCCTCGCCGGCACCTTCGCGGTCTTCGCGCTCATCGCCTCTTTCGGTATCGGCAACATGGTGCAGGCCAATTCCATGGTCGACGGTGTCGCGTATATCTTTCCAGCGGTGCGCGAATATGGCTGGCTGCTCGGACTGGCGATGGCGATCGCGGTGGGGCTGGTCATACTCGGCGGCGTCAAACGCATCGCCAAGGTCGCGAGCACATTGGTGCCCTTCATGGCGATCCTGTATGTCGCCGCCGCGCTGCTGGTGCTGGCCAACCATTTTGCCGCGATCCCGGCCGCGTTCATCACGATTCTCAACCACGCACTCAATCCCTGGGCGGTAGGCGGCGCCGCGGTGGGCGAAGCCATCCGCTGGGGTGTCGCCCGTGGGCTGTTCTCCAACGAGGCCGGTCTCGGCTCCTCGCCGATGGCACACGCCGCGGCCCGCACCAACGAGCCGGTGCGCGAAGGACTGGTGGCGATGATGGAGCCGTTCATCGATACCCTGGTGATCTGCACCATGACCGGGTTGGTGATTATCGTTACCGGCGCCTATCTCGATAAATCCGAAGACCTGGTGGGCGCGGCCCTGACCGCGCACGCCTTCAGCCATACGCTCGGCGCGGGCGGCGCGTGGGTGGTGGGCTTCGGCCTGACGCTGTTCGCCTTTTCCACCATTATCGCCTGGTCCTATTACGGCGACCGCTCGGCCAAATTCCTGTTCGGTGACCGGGCGGTCATGCCCTACCGCGTGGTCTACACGCTGCTCGTCGTCTTCGGCGCCGCCGTCCCGCTGAAACTGGTGTGGAACATCGCCGACATCACCAATCTTTTGATGGCCCTGCCCAACCTGCTCGGCCTGGTGCTGCTGGCGGGATTGGTCAGGACGTTGCAACAAGACTACTTCTCGCGTCCGCACACCGTAACGGATTAAAATGCCATCACCCGCAACCACGCGATCCATCGCGACACGCAGACCGATATGCTGCCGAACAACATTGAAGCGACAGTCCGTCTGGCGCTGGCAGAGGACGTCGGCAGCGGCGACCTGTCCGCCGCGCTGATACCGGGGCAGGCCCGCGCCCGCGCCAGGGTGATTGCCAGGGAGGCCGCGGTGCTGTGCGGCACCGCCTGGTTCAACGAGGTATTCTGGCAGTTGGATGACTCAATCACGACGGCCTGGAAACTGGCCGATGGCAACCGCGTTCAACCCGGCGAGACACTGTGCGAGCTGCAGGGTGCCGCTAGGGCGATCCTCACCGGCGAGCGCACGGCGCTGAACTTTTTGCAGACGCTCTCCGGTACCGCCACGCGCGCCGGTCAATTTGCCGACGCCGTCGCCGGCACACAGGCCAGAATCCTCGATACCCGCAAGACACTGCCCTGCCTGCGACAGGCGCAAAAATATGCCGTGCGCTGCGGTGGCTGCGCAAATCACCGCATGGGGCTATATGATGGTATCTTGATCAAGGAGAACCATCTTCGCGCGATCGGCTCTATCCGCCATGCGATCCGGCAGGCACAACGCTCCGCCCCGACGGGGGTAATGATTGAAGTCGAGGTCACAAACCTGGATGAGATGAAAGAGGCCCTGTCTGCCGGCGCCGAGCGCCTGCTGCTGGATAACTTCCCGCTCGAACAATTGAAGGCCGCCGTCAGCCTGGCGAACCGACAGACCATCTTGGAGGCCTCGGGCGGAGTCACCCTGGATAACATACGTGTAATCGCTGAAACCGGAGTGGACTATATTTCGGTCGGTGATCTCACCAAGAGCGTAGCCGCAATCGACCTCTCGATGCAATTTGACCTGCCGCCGCGGACCTGATCCCGACGGGACGCCCGGCGCGTATCGGTCTTGTTAGACTTTCGCAGCGGTCTTTGGATACACTATTCCGCAGCCATTTTCAGGATTTGCCAATATGTCCGGGAACGCGAAGCACGGCTCTGCCCTTTATCTCGCAACAGTGTTTGCGTGTGTTCTGCTGTCATACGCCGGCAGCCTGCAGGCCGAGTCGACATCCGCCGGCCATGCACCGCAGCTGTCGGTCAGCCCTACCGGACCCAGCGGCCGTTATGTCTTCAGAGTCACGCTACATACCGAACAGGAGATCGACGGGCTGCTGACACGCGCCGAAATGCTCTCCAACGAAGTCAAGGTGGACGACGATCATGCCGGCATTGCCCTGGTGTTGCACGGCCCGGAGATCGAACTGTTCGCCAAACAGAACTACAAAAAATACCAGCAACTGGTTGACAGGGCCGCAAAACTGGATGCCAACCAGGTCATCGATATCAAGATCTGCAGTACAAAAATGGGCGAGCTCGATCTGGACGAGGACGACATCCCCGCGTTCATCGAAATCGTGCCCTATGGCCCCGATGAAGAAAAACGTCTGCGCCGTGAAGGTTATATCGACCTGTAGATCTTCCTTCGAAACAACTCGCGGGGGCTGACCAGCCGATCAAGAAACAACAGTCCATCCAGGTGATCGGCTTCATGCTGTACCGCCCTTGCCTCGAACCCCTTGCAGCGGTACTCATGACGCCGGCCGGCGGGGTCAAAGGCCGTTAAGCTGATCGCCGCGGCCCGCGCGACATTGCCGGTAAAATCCGGAACCGAAAGGCAGCCCTCACGCCCCACAACCCGGCCTTCCGCTCTTGCTATTTCCGGGTTAATCAAGATCATACAGCCATTGCTGCTGGAGTTCTGTTGTTCTTTCGTGCGGTTGCGGTTGATCACGCTTGACACATCAACGATCACGATACGCTGCAAACGGCCCACCTGGGGTGCGGCGATGCCCACGGCGCCCGGACTCGCGCGCATGGTCTGCTCGAGATCGGCAACAAAAGATTGTAATGCTTCGTCAAACTGAACAACGGGATCAGAGACGCGCTTCAGTCGCTCATCCGGGTAGCTGACGACCTCAAGGACGGCCATGCCCCCCTACCCGACCAGGGTAGCGATGGGAGTGAGTGTTGCTTCGATGCCGCGCGCCTTGAGTCTCTCCAATACCGACTTCAGCGCCTCGATGCCGCCCTCGGCGTAGCCGTCGATCATCATGATATACACGGGTTTATCCCCGGTTCCCGCGACCTCTGAGTTGAGATCCAGGATATTGAGCCCGGCCTCGGCCAACACACCAGTCACTTCGGCCACAATGCCGGCGCGGTCCGCCCCATAAAGGCTGATCTGCACATTCGGTTCGGTATGTTCATGCAGCCGTGCCTGTATGGAATCAATATGAACATGCAGCGCCAGCGCATCGGCGACCGGTCCTACCAGGCCCTGCAAACGGGTTGATTCGGCATCGCTCTCCACCATCATCATGATGGTAAAGTTGCCGCCGAGGCGCGTCATCGAGGTCTCACCGAGATTACACCCCCCCTCGAACAGGGCCTGCGTCAGGCGCGCGACAATGCCCGGCCGGTCCTTGCCGACCACAGTCATCATGTACCAGGATTTGGTTCTTTGCTCGGATTGATTCATCTTGTCATCCTTGAATGGGAAGGGCCTACTATCTCAACGCCGCCGTGGATCAATGCACGATCGAATGCACGGCGTAGATCACCGCCACCCCGAAGGTAATCAACACGATCTGCTCCACCGTCGCGCGCACCTCGATACGTTTGTGCAAGCCGGGTATCAGGTCCGCCACCGCGATATAGATAAAACTGGACGCCGCCAGCGCCAGCACGTAGGGCACGGCCTGCTCGGTCAAGGAAAGGGAATAAAAAGCGGCGACTCCCCCGATCACAGTCGTCAGACTGACCAGGACGTTATACGCAAAGGCCCTGCCGCGGGTGAAACCGCCCTGCAGAAGAATCGCGAAGTCACCGACCTCCTGCGGGATTTCGTGGGCGATCACCGCCAGACTCGTGACCACGCCAAGGTGAAGATCGGTCAGAAAGGCAGCGGCAATCAGCACGCCGTCGATCAAATTGTGGATGCCGTCACCGATCAGAATCAGCCTGCTGGCCGCGATCTCCTTGACGGAATCACTGACAGGCGTATGGGCCTCGCAATGGTTGCTGTGGCAGTGGCGCCAAAGCACCATTTTCTCCAGCAGAAAAAACAGCAACAGGCCTAACAGCACGGCCAGAGTGATCGTATGCGCGCCCGTAACGACGGGGCTCTCCAAGGCATGTGGCAGCAGACCCAGAAACGCCGCCCCGAGCAGGGTGCCGATAGCGAAGCTGACGAGCGATGGCAGCAGTTTCGCCTGGATGCCGCCCGGCAACACCAGAAACGTGGCCGCCGCCACCACGCTGAGCGCGCCACCGAGCACCGTAAAGAGGATTATCCAGAGTAAGATGCTATCCATCGAAGGGAATCAAAACTCGCCGGGAAATCGCGCATCATACCGGATTATCGTTTTTGTTCCAGCCAGATCAACGAGGCCATGCGCCCACACCGGTCGTCCCGCCGGTAGGAGAAAAAATTCCGGCGTTCGCTCAGCGTACAGTACCCACCCCCATAGACGTCCTCAACGCCAAGGGCGGACAGCCGCCTTGCGGCGAGTGCGTAGAGGTCCGCACGCCAGCGCCCGTCGCCGTTGGCCCGGAAGCAGCGCTGCGCGCCGTCGTCATGCGTCATAAATGCGTCCCGCACCTCTTCGCCCACTTCAAAGGCATCAGGACCAATGGCCGGGCCGAGCCAGACGATGATTTCCTGCGGCGGCCGCTGCATGCGCGCCATGCCCGCTTCGATGATGCCCGCGGCAAGCCCCCGCCAGCCGGCATGCAGCGCCGCGACCACCGTGCCACGCCGGTCGCACAACAACACCGGCAGGCAGTCGGCCGTCAGCACCGCGCACACCGCACCGGGCCGTTCGGCGACACTGCCGTCGGCCTCCGGAGCATCAGTCGCGGATGCCACATCGACCACTGTCGTCCCATGCACCTGTCGCAGCCATCGCGGCTCCGCCGGCAGTCGCGCTTCCTCGCGCAGCCGTGCGCGATTTTGCCGAACGTCTTCGGCGACATCGCCGACGTGCATAGCAAGATTGAATGTGTCGAAGGGAGGACGACTGACACCGCCTGCGCGGGTGGTGCTCACGGTCCTGACCGGCGGCGGCGCCGGCCAACGGGGCAAGATGAAAGAAACGCTCATTTGCATTAAGGCCAAACGTAAATGGGCTTTTGATAACCAGGCAACCGGACGCATTGTAGCAGGCGGCGCAACCGGCCGGGCAGACCCACTGCGCAGAATCAGTCGGTGGAAAGTAATCGAGCAGCAGACGGCTCTGACCGGGCACGTCCCGCCGGTGCCATCTCGCTATCGCGCTGACCTAGAGTTCAGGCACCCATTGCGCCTGCTGCAAGCGTTCCCGGTCCAGAGGCAAAACGGCCCCTCTCATCTTATCTTCAGCAGTGGACTGGCTTACGGATTGATACAGCGGTAGACCGCGAAGGTCCGTTTGCCATCCTGGATGCCGGTCATCGGCACGATCGTGTCGCCCCCCATCTCGGCCGCGCTGTTGCGGGCCAAATCGGCGAGCTCCTTTTCCACTTTCTCGCCCTTCCGCTCGATGATACCGGTTTTAGCCAACACGGACACGGTGGTCTTGCCCAGCCGTTTGCATTGGGTGACCTCATTGGCCTCCAACACGCGCACCTTCTCCGCTTCGGGAGTCACCTCTATGAACTTGCACCCGGCGAAGAACAGCGGGAACACAAAAGATAGTATGAACAAGCACTTGCGCATGTCGGCCTTTCCTTTATTTAACTATCCAAACCAGAAAAACTGCGGACGCAATCATACTACAAATCGGGGAGAATACAGCAATGCCGCATTTTGGGCGGCGCCAGGTGCCACCGCCACGGCAGGGCGGGATCCTGTTGTAGAAAACCCCTCAGACCAGCCGCTGCTCAACGTCCTCCACGCACGCCAGCCAGGCATCGAAATCCTCGGATTCCTCCCACAATTCACGTAACTCGGAGGCAGCCTTGACCTTCTGTACGGCGCTGCTGGCCTTGTCGATCAGCCCGGTGGAAGGCGTGCTGGGATTTGCGCTGATCCAGTTCATTGCGTCCTCGGGCAACCCTGGCGCCGGTGCGCCCTTGAGCGCCGCGACAATCTCGGCGGCGGCAAGTGCATTGGCACAGTCGGGCGACTCGGGATAGTCCTCCTCCGCCAACACGCGGTCCAGGCTTTCCTCTATCAACGCCGTGCCTTCGGATCCTTCCAGATCATAAAGCCAATCCGACGCCTCATCATTGTCAAACGTACCAATACCCCAGGCTCCCATCCATCGCCCTCCCGGTATGTCCTGGTCCGTCAACCCCATCGAAGGCCATCTCATATGACCTCAAAAGTCTGCACCTCCATGCTGGCGCGGCCGGCCTCCATCAAGGCGGTAAACTCCTTTCCAGCCTCGGCCACTTCGTCGCTGTTCATGCAGGCTTCGTGGTCGCGCTCACTGCGCCACTGCAGGTAATTCACGGCAAGGGTGCCGCCCCTGCTCTTCAGCATGGCCGAGGCGACAAATCCGGGCTGCCTTTGGAATACCGGCTGCATCTTTTTCATCATCTCAATCAGCAATGCCTGATCTTCAGGCTCGATGGTGATGCGTACCATCACCGTGAACACCTCGTCATGTGGCGATATGGTTAGCATCATACATACCCTCCATCACTCGTTAACACCGTCGCTCCACAGGCCTTTGTGATTGTCCTCTCTCCCGACCCGATAGACCGTCAACTTCCCGAATTTATTTCCAGCCCGACGCATCGCTTGCAGGATTGAGCGCAACCAGACCGGCCAACATCGTATTACCAAGCGCTCTCCACGCGGAAAATCCCTGCGCCTGGCCCAGGCAGTGCAGGAACAACACGATCGCCCAGATTCCTATGATAGCCTCAATGAGACCAAAACCAAGAAAGAGCGATGCGAGCATTGGACTGGCATCGATTCCCGGCGTGGTGCTCGTAAAAAGCTCCTCTCAAATAATTATGAGCTGCGGGAGCCAAAGGACCATAGCGCAGACAATCGGGACATGGACCACGCGATCGCCGCGCGAATGGGCTCAGAGGACGCCTTTCCCCCGATCCATCTTCCCGTCCAACGTAACAGCGCGCCACCGATGTACAGGCCGACTACACCAATGACCGGCCCGGAGACGGCAGCAATACCGAAGATCATCGGCCATGCTAGCCGATCACCCAGGTCTTTGATACTCGCGCGATCAAGTGTCTGTGAGAACCCGGATACAGCGGCCGGGAACAGGACCATGCGTTCGGGATCGGTATTAACGATTTGTTGTCTGGTGGCCCTTGGCCTGGTCCATATCGCGAACCAGGGATTGAGCGGCTTATGCGTTGCATTTGTCATCGCAACAATGGCGGTAAGGTCATTTTATCGACTGGCGGTCTCCCTACCGATGCGACCGGCATGACTATCTGACGCCCCTATAATCAGAGCACAGATCCGGCCAGGCGTCTTTGCGGCATTACAGCCTGGCGTAATCCGTACAAAATCCGGGCATCTTCATGCGTCCCCGACGGGAAACAAAAACCCCCACAGAGGTCTCTGTGAGGGTTTTGTTTATGCGCCGGACTCAGTACAAAGATACTATTTCTTGTGGCACTTGGCGCAGCTCTTCATGTCTTTCACGCCAAAGGCCGTCTTGCCATCGTGACAGGCGCCGCAGAACTTGCCGGCCTGCATGTCTTTCATGGTCATTTTGGCGGTGCCTTTTTTCATCTGGAACAGGCCGGATTTATGGCAGTCGTCGCACTTTTTGCCTGCCGCAGCGTGCTTCTGCCCGTCGAAGACCACCTTGCCCATGCCTCCTCCCGCAAACTCGACGGTCTGGCCTGGCATGATTGCGACCGCCGATACCGACACGATACCCATCGCCACCACCGCGAGCAGCACTGCAAACAATTTATTCATCACTCGTCCGACCTCCTTCCGTTGTTTTCAATAAAAAAAGAAATCTTATTCGGCACATTTGGTCGCTGAATCCCTTGATCAATAGGACCACCTCACGGACGCACGGGAAACCCGCTATCCGCGCGCGTGCGCCGCAGGCGTATTTTGCCACCGGGAAATCCGTTACCGCAAGCCATAAATTGAGAATAGCAGCTCCCGCCACGGCCGCTTGCGCGCCTTAGGACACAGGGCACTGACGGAGCCTTTAATCGTGAAACAACCCTAGCGGACGCATAAATGGGCGATGTACCTTTCATCGGCGCGGCCATTGCACTGCCCTGCGGAATTCTCAGTATTTGGGGCTTCCACCGGCCAGCGAATGCCCGACTAAAATGCTCTGTCATTAGGCGTTTGTATCACGAGTTTGGCAGCCGCCGCTCATGATCGCGACAATGCCGTGCACCGATGACCGGCCCGACCGGTCCCTCACACATTCCTGTTAACAAATAAGCGTGAAACCGCAAAAACTACAACCACTGGAATAATATACCCAGCACCCATAAAAGCATAAATTGAGAACATCAGCATTGTATCGCTTCCGCTCTGAGCTAATTTACTTGCGATGTCTGTAAGCATTGATGTTGATGCCCAATTAACTGCTAACATAGCAATATAACCTGAAACTATGCCTGCAATTCCAAACAACCACTTTTTCTGTGTCTTGTTCCGTAAAGCTAACAAAAATATAGCAGTTACAAGAATAGGCCATAATGCGGAAACCCAAAATGTAAGAAGTGTCCAAAAACCTTGATGGAATGAAAAGCGGTTTATTTCAGGTTTACCGCCATTTTCAATTTCTTCGACCCATTTATTGATACGTCCATCATTCATATCCCAGAATGACCCAATATCTTTCAAATAGATCAATACCTCCTCAGTTTTTCCAAGTTTCAATAACTCATTAGCAAGGTCCAATTCTGGACCAAATGAGTCCAACTGAGGGGAACCGGTACTCTTTCCAGCCTTTACAAGATAAGCAGCCGCTTCGTCTATTTCACCGTTTCTTACACTAATGAGCCCCAGGATTCTATTAGCATCATGTATAGCGTTGCCGTAGTTCCAGTTGCATCTATATATGCTTGCCAACTCGAGATATTCTGATATTAAACTTTTGGTGGAATCATAATCATTGGCTGAAAATGCTGCTGTAATCTGGTCATCCAAAGAATAGAACCGTTGTAATTTTAAGGTCACATATTTATTGCTCGGATTCCATGAATATTCGGATGATTTTGCGCATTTATCACATGGCACATCATCTTCGCATGCATATAATGGGTTTATTGCAAGCAATCCAATAAATACAACAGCTGTTAAGATCTTATTCATATTTTTTCAGCTAACGGTTGAGCTAACCAGGAGGCGCGTTCTGTGCGCCGGTCTGGTTGAGCAATTTGTTATGAGCTGACCTGCTTAATGTGGACATACATTCTCCAATACAACGCTGCATACCATAATAAGAATGGTATAACATCGATATAATTTGTTGGTATATCCTCCTCTTCGGCAAAAGCATAGAAATAATATACGAACAGCATGACTAGCAAGGGAACCGCATAGATCAAAAACCTTATGGCCATTACGAATCCAATGGAAAAATACTTTCCTAGAAAGTCTTCGCCACTAGATGAACCGTTTGCTTTAAAGGCAAATACTGTACCCAGCAAAACTATGAGCACATTGCCAACGCTATTGGCTAAATCCCATATGTTACCGTTCTCAATAGGCATTAGCATCATGACTTCCACTACCACTGCACCAAGTACTACATAAATAAGGGCATAAATGAAACGATCCTTTTCATTTAGTCGCCCGGATGCTATGTCGTCTTTAAGTTTTTCAATTTTCCAGAAGTACATCTAATACTCCATTTGTTCATAACGATTGAGTTAACGGGCTCGAAAAAGCAAGCGCGAGCGCCGCTTTTGAGAGTCCGGCAGGTTTGAAAAACCTGCGTAGTTAAACGACTTGTTATGCGAGGCTAAACAGTGATTCATTTTTTAACCTTTAGCTTCTCTTCTAGAAGCTCATATTTGAATGAGCTATTATTATGGATACTTCCCTCTAATACATATTCACTATTATTGCCTGCGATTATTTTCACCGAAACAGAGTAATGTGTACCATTTTCTGATGATGCTTCTATTTCTAGTGGTTTCCCTATTAATTTATTTAATTCCTCAACTGACTTACTAGAAATAGACTGCATTTCAGTAAGAAGTATTCTGTAAGCTTCTGTTTTGTCCATTCTTTATTTACGCATAACGCCCGCGTAACGGGCTGGTTTGCAGCGCCAGCGGAAAACCAGTCCCGGTTGACGCGATTGTTATGTGTATATATACTTTATTTAATACACATTGGCAACCCTCAGAGGAGCTAAATCCTATGCGCACTAACATCGAAATTGATGACAAGCTAATGAGCGATGCGCTCAAGGCGACTGGTTTAAAGACCAAAAAAGAAGCAGTAGAACTTGGTCTTAAGACACTGATTAAACTAAAAAAACAAGAACGAATTAAGCGATTTAAGGGAAAGCTGGAGTGGTCTGGCGATCTTGACGAGATGAGAAGTGTTTCATGATTTTGGTTGATTCCAGTGTTTGGATTGACTACTTCAGCGGTAATGGTTCCCCGGAAACTGATTTTTTGGACGGCGTGCTGGGAGTACGTGCCGTTGCAACTGGTGATTTGATCCTCACCGAAGTTCTCCAGGGTTTCAGGCATGACAAGGACTATAAAACCGCCAAGCGCTTACTCGAAGAACTGACTATATTCGAACTGCTTGGTAAAAAAATGGCAATTAAAAGCGCGGATAATTTTCGTAAACTACGTAAAAAAGGGCTTACTATCAGGAAGACGGCCGATGTAATAATTGCATCTTTTTGCATTGAGTATGATCTTCCCTTGCTGTTTTCAGACAAAGACTTCAAACCTTTCGTAGAATACCTCGGACTACGTGATGCGATTTACAACGTTTAAGTGCACCGGCGACAATTATCGCGGCGAAGCCGCGGTTTGGCGTCCGGCGGCACGCCTTGTTATGTGTCGCGAATTCATATACTAAGTGCAACACGCTATTTATCAAAAGAGGTGAACTGTGTTATGACTGAGTTTTCTCTCCGACCAAGAAGTGAAACCTCATGACATACTATAAACAGCTCACCTCCGAAGAAAGGTATATAATTTCTCACCTTAAAAAGCAAGGGTTAAACCAATCTGAAATCGCCCGCCAACTCGGTCGCCACCGCAGTACGCTCTCACGTGAACTTGCGAGAAATAGCTGTTGGGTCACGGATGGCGCGTACCGACCCAGTAAGGCGACGTACCCAGGCAAGACGTCGCCGTTCACGGCGGAACCAACATTACACGCACGAAGACTTTCAAGGAGCGGGGAACCAATGAAAATACTAACGGCCTCATCCGACAATACCTGCCTAAAGGACTTTCTATGAAAAACCTCACGCAACAACAATGTGATGCCATTGCGTTAAAGCTCAATACCCGCCCTAGAAAACGGTTAGGCTACCAAACCCCAGAGGAATGCTTTTATGATATGTAATTATTATTGTTGCAGTTCAAACTTGATACTAAGCCTTTGGCGCTAGAAATTGATTGAAACACTCTGTGCATACCCATTTATGGCCATTGGTGGTGTAACCCTCTCCATGTTCAGGACCATCATCCTCGTGTAAGGGCCACCAGCATATTTCGCAGTGATCATGGCTCCACCCATCCTCTACGAGCTTTGTATGCTCAGGATTGTATTTTTGGCCAACATAATCAGAAGCACTTCCTTTCGATATTAGGGCGGCACGTGCCACCCATTTTTGTTTTTCCCATTGTTGTTCGCGCGCCCACTCAACTGAATCTTTGACATCAGCTAATTTCCAATTGTCACCATGAATTGTTACGTATTCAGTCATTTTTGTTTTAAGGCATAACGCAGAGATGTGCCGCGCCGGCCCCGGACACACCAGGAAACTTGGCACGCTGTCCCCAGTGTCGGCACGAGCGACGTGTTAAGCGGCGTGGTTGAAAGCATAGAGGGCGCCCACTGAAACAAGGACCAATATCCACCCAATAATACGATGATCCCGCAACAGGGAGTTGCGAGCCAGCCATAGGCCAAAGCCACCGACTAGCACAGGCCCAACATAACTTAATGTACCCGACGCCAGACCCGCGAACGTAACCACAATAAATAATGCGACCCACACCAAATTCCTTGGTGTCAGGTGCCTCGCAAGGTCAACAGAATCAAAATGGACTTCGTCAAGCTGTGCCCCGCAGTGCGGGCAATAGCAGTGTGCCGGTTTAAGCGACCACTTGTTCCAATGTTCATCCATGCGCACATCCACCAATGCGAATTGTTTCTGACACTTCGGGCAAGTCTTGTTGAGCATTGCGCCGCTTAACGTCAGAAATCAGCCGGCGGCGTAGCCGGTCGGCTGGATTGACTTGTTATGCCTGACAGTATTTGAAAACACCATGCCACACCACCTCCAAGAACAGCGCCGATGAGTATTATAAATACTAGTTCCGAACTATCGACAGCTCCCAAGAGGCCTAAACCAAAAGGGCTTGCCCAAAA
>CAMYII010000004.1:1115-12731 GCA_947258385.1 Acidiferrobacterales bacterium | reverse complement strand
AATAAACAAAACCACCATTGTCAATGAAAATAAATCGCGAGCCTTAAATTCACCGCCAATATTGAACAGTATCGCACCGAAAAAATAGATGATTGGCGCAATCAATGGTGCGACTGCAAACGCTCGAATTATTTTGTTTTGTTCATTCATTCTTGTAGGCATAACATATGAATATACGGACACTGCCGGATAACATCCGGCCCATAATGATATATTGGCCCATTAACTCCCTGATTAACAGTGTTTCTTTAATGGTATATCAGGAAGTGCTAATCGTGATATCCGGCGGTTGCCGATATGCACTATTATACTGTATATTTATACAGGTAGTTAAAATTCCAACAACATCCAAGGGAGAGTGTCATGCAAGGACAGCCACTGGCCAACCCGCGCCCGCCCCGATTGCTCGATCAGCTGCGCCACGCCATCCGGGTTCGACATTACAGCCGCCAGACCGAAAAGGCGTATGTCTATTGGGCCAGATTCTTTATAAGGTACAGCAAGTTACAACACCCGCGCAATCTGGACGAGTATGATGTCGGCAGATTCTTGACCTTTCTTGCCGTGAAGCGCGAGGTCTCACCATCGACACAAAATCAGGCATTAAACGCCCTGGTATTTCTTTACAAGCATGTTCTCGACCGGCCTCTACAAAGAATACCCAACGCCGCCCGCGCAAAACGCAGACAACGGCTACCAGTGGTGTTTACCAAGGATGAGGTCCAAAAGATCTTGGAGCACCTGGATGGACAAGCAGCGGTGATCGCAAAGTTATTGTATGGGGCCGGGCTTCGCTTGATGGAGTGCCTTCGTTTGCGTGTGTTGGATATTGATTTTGATCGCAACGAGCTCTTCGTACGCAACGGCAAGGGTGGAAAGGATCGCGTCACCGTTTTACCCTCCTCGGTTAAAGAAGATCTGCGTGCTTGCATAGAACACAGCCGCAATCTGCATCAATACGATCTTGCCGAGGGTTATGGCGAAGTTTCGTTGCCGTATGCGTTGCAGCGCAAGTACCCCAATGCAGCAACATCATTTCCCTGGCAATATGTTTTTCCCTCCGTCAAGCGCTCTGTTGATCCGATCTCGAAAAGGATTAAACGACACCATATTTTTCCGGACACGATTCAACGAAAGATCAAATGGGCAATCAGCCGAAGCGGTATTCCCAAGCACGGCAGCTGTCACACATTCCGACATTCATTCGCCACACACCTTTTGGAGTCGGGCTATGACATCCGTACCGTGCAGGAACTCCTGGGGCATAAGGACGTCAAGACCACGGAACTCTATACCCATGTCCTCAACCGCGGTGGTCGCGGCGTCGTGAGCCCGGTGGACGGAATTGCCGCGATTACGTCATAAATGATACCGGCGTTTGGGGGACAACAAAGGATAGGCGCGCTATCCCAACCGTTCCCATTCGTCCTTGCTAATCTGCGCTTGTCGGAGAATTCGCGAGAGCAGTTCCATGCCGATATCACCTCGATGAGGATTGGGTATACGTAACGTAATATCGTCCCTCACCATGAACTGATGCTTTCCGCCTGAGTAGGGACCGTCAAAGTCCAGTTTCTTTAACCACTTGATTAAGTCTTTGCGCTTAATCGGGCCGAAGCGGGGCACTAAGCGACTTCCTGTATGGTGAGCTTAATCCCGTCAATTTCCGGCAGGGGAAGATGCTGATGCACGCGAAAGAGAATCCATTCCTCCAGCACCTCTTCGAGCTCTTCCCGGCACCTCTCAAGCGTTTCAGCATTGGCATAGACACCATTAAATCCAGGTATCTCGCCGTAATAGCCCTCATCATCCGAGAGAATCTCGTATTTCGCACGGTTCAATGCGGCCTGTATGTACTGCGTCAACATTGTGCGCCCCTTAAGTGCGAACTTCGACCCGATAGGATCGACGTCGATGGTTACCTGAATTATAGACCCGTGACCCGCGAGGGACAAAGCCTGGCGAGACAGCATTCCCCACACCGCGGCTTTTTCCGGCAGACGTCCTTACCGTGCAGCACAATGAGCGCATGGTATTCGTTGTAGAGCCGCACGAGCTGCGTATCCGGATCCAACGCCTTTTCAAATGTGTGGCGCAGGGTTTCATAACCTTCGTCACCGTCGATCAGCCGCAGGCGCTTGAAGATGCGCCGGGTGTAGGCGTCGATGACGAACACCGGGCGATTGAAGGCATACAACAAGATGTCATCGGCGGTCTCGGGGCCGATGCCGTGCACGGCAAGCAATTCGTGGCGCAATTTGTCGGTCGGCCAACGGGCGATTCTTTTGACCCCGCCCTGCGCCAGCAACCAGCGGCACATGGCCTGCAGACGCCTGGCCTTGATGTTGAAATAACCGGAGGGCTTGAGCCACACGGCCAGGCGCCTGGGATGGGCCCCTGCGATGGACTCGGGCGAGAGCGCCCGGGCATGCTTCAGGTTGGCGATGGCCTTCTCGACGTTGGTCCAGGCGGTGTTTTGGGTCAACACGGCCCCAACCATGATTTCGAATGCGCTGTCGCCCGGCCACCAGTGCTGCGGACCGTAGGCGGTGAACAGTGTCTTATAAATCCGGCGGAATCCGGGCCGGTGCTTCATACCCTGCGCGAACGTGTCATCCGCGGCCGGAGCGTCGCAGATAACGCCTCTTGCCTGGCTTTTTCTTTGGGCTTGCCTTACCGCGTCCGGTTTGCTTGCGTTTGGGTGCGCCGGCCTGCGCCGGCTCGTGGATGCCCGCCGCCTCGAGGATGGCCTTCGTGGTTGTTGCATCAGGCTCCTGCCAGCGACCGGTGCGCAGGCTGCGCGGCAATTCCACCGGACCGAAACGAATCCGAGACAGGCGGCTGACCGTCACACCCACCGCTTCCCACATCCGCCGCACCTCGCGGTGGCGTCCCTCTTTCAGCGTCACCCGGTACCAGTGATTGGCGCCCTCGCCACCGGCGTCCACAACGCTGTCGAAGCGCGCCGGACCGTCCTCCAGCCGCACCCCTTTGTTCAATCGTTTGAGCATGGCCGGGCCGACCTCCCCGAACACGCGCACGGCGTATTCGCGTACGATCTGCCGGCGCGGGTGCATCAAACCGTTGGCGAGCTCTCCGTCATTGGTGAACAGCAGCAGTCCGGCGGTGTTGAGATCCAGCCGCCCAACGCTCACCCAGCGGCCCTGGCGCAATTTGGGCAGATGATCAAACACGGTTATCCTGCCCTCGGGATCAGAGCGAGTACACACTTCGCCTTCCGGCTTATGATAGAGGAGGATACGGCGTTTGGGCGCGCGGCGCGCGCCCTGGATGATGCGGCCGTCCACGCGGATCACCTGGTGCGGTTCGGCGCGGTCCCCGAGCGAGGCCTTCCTGCCATCGACCGAGACCCGGCCCTCGCTGATCCAGCGCTCCAGCTCGCGCCGGGAGCCCAGCCCGGCACGCGCCAGGATCTTCTGCAGCTTCTCACCTTCGCTGGTGCGCTCCAGTTCCTCAGGCGGGTTCTGGTCATTCATTCACGCGAGCGACCAGCCGCACCAGCGCCTCGGCCTGAACT
Source organism: Acidiferrobacterales bacterium (assembly GCA_947258385.1). Taxonomy (GTDB): domain Bacteria; phylum Pseudomonadota; class Gammaproteobacteria; order Acidiferrobacterales; family SZUA-150; genus CAMYII01. The sequence continues at coordinate 9,193 of CAMYII010000004.1, read as the reverse complement.
TCTTCCTCCGGTTCGAGGCTGCCCTGGGCGGCCATCGATAAGCCACCGTCGGACCCACCCTCACCCGGCGCGTGATCGGCGTCGTCGGCCGCTTCGGCCGGCTGCTGCCCGTCCTGTGATTCCTGCCCGGAGGCCGACTCCTCACCCAGATCCAGCGGCAGGTTCAGCTCCTTGCTGATCTCATCAAGATCCCGCAGCTCGGCCAGGGTCGGCAGCTCTTCCAGGCCCTTGAGATTGAAGTGTTCGAGAAACGCCCGTGTGGTCCCGTATAGCGCGGGCTTGCCGGGCACGTCGCGGTGCCCCACCTGGCGTATCCACTCGCGCTCAAGCAGCGTGCGGATGATGTCACTGCTGACCGACACGCCCCGGATCTCCTCGATGTCACCGCGGGTCACCGGTTGGCGGTAGGCGATAATCGACAGGGTCTCCAGCAGTGCGCGCGAGTAACGCGGCGGACGTTCCTGCACCAGGCGCGTGAGCCATTCGGAATATTTTTCCCGGCTCTGGAAACGGTAGGCGCGATCGATCTGCTTGATCTCGACCCCGCGATCGGCGTAATCGCGTTGCAGCGCCTCCAGCGCCTCGCGGATCTCCTCGCGTTCCGGCCGGGAGCCCTCCGGAAACAGGGTCAGCATCTTTTCAATGGTCATAGGCTGACCCGCCACCAGCAGCGCCGCCTCGAGGATATTTTTCAGCTCCGGATTGGGCTCGGACATCACGCTGCCGCCTTTACATGAATCGGACCAAACGGCTCAGACTGAACAACCACCAACAACGCCTCCTTCAATAACTCCAGGATCGCCATAAATGTCACTACAAGCCCCATTCTGCCTTCAGACACGATGAATAGCGATTCGAATTTTACAAAACCCTCGGCGTTGACGCGACTCAGCACCCGCGTCATGCGTTCGCGCACCGAGAGCACCTCGCGGGTGATATGGTGATGCTGGTATAGTTCCGCGCGCTTCATCACCGATTGGAATGCGCCCAGCAATTCGTGCAGATTGACCTTGGGCGGCGGCCGTTTGACCGGCTTGCCCTCGTAGGCAACCACCACCACGTGGATATCCCGCTGCAACCGCGGCAAGGTGTCGAGCTCGCCGGCGGCCTTGCGATACCGCTCGTACTCCTGCAGCCGCCGCATCAGCTCGGCCCGCGGGTCCTCTTCGTCTTCCTCTGCAACACGCGGGCGTGGCAATAACATCCGCGACTTGATCTCCGCCAGTACCGCGGCCATCACCAGGTACTCCGCCGCCAGCTCCAGCTGCAGCTCCCGCATCAGTTCAATGTAGGCCACATACTGCGCGGTCACCTCGGCGATCGGGATATCGAGGATATTCAGGTTCTGCTTGCGAATCAGGTACAACAACAGATCCAGCGGACCCTCGAAGGCGTCGAGGAAGACTTCCAGGGCCTCCGGCGGGATGTACAGATCCTTGGGCAATTCGGTCACCGCTTCGCCCCCCACAATGGCAAACGGCATCTCGCCCTGGACCGGCGCGTGTTCGTCTGTGGGGATCTCGCTCATCACGTGTACTCCAGTCCCATGGCTTCGCGGACCTCGGCGAGGGTCTCCTCGGCGATGTCGCTCGCGTGCTTACAGCCCTGGGCGATGATATTTCGCACCAGCACCGGATCGCGCGAGAACTCGGCCGCCCGCTCCTGAATCGGCGCGAGCTCGGCCAGGACCGCCTCGATCACGGGTTGCTTGCACTCGATACAACCGATACCGGCCGTGCGGCAGCCTTGCTGCACCCACTGGCGTGTGTCTTCGCTCGAGTAGATCTCATGGAACGGCCACACCGGGCATTTTTCAGGATCCCCCGGGTCATCGCGCCGCACCCGTGCCGGGTCGGTCGGCATGGTGCGCAGGCGCTGCTCGACCGACTCAGGATCATCCCGCAGCGCGATAGTATTGTGATACGACTTGGACATCTTCTGTCCATCGAGACCGGGCATCTTCGAAGACGGAGTCAACAGGGGCTGCGGCTCGGGCAGGATGATGCGACCGCCGCCCTCCAGATACCCGAACAGGCGCTCCTTGTCGCCCAGGGAGATATTCTGCTGATTTTCGAGTATCTCGCGCGCCTTCGCCAGCGCCTCGGCATCGCCCTGTTCGACGTAAGCGGTGCGCAACTGCCGATAGAGCCTGGCGGCTTTCTTGCCAATCTTGTTGATGGCCGCCTCGGCCTTTTGCTCGTAACCCGGCTCGCGGCCGTAAAGATGGTTGAAGCGGCGCGCCACCTCGCGTGTCAGTTCCACGTGCGCCACCTGATCCTCCCCGACCGGCACCACGCCGGCGCGGTAGGCAAGGATGTCGGCGCTTTGCAGCAGCGGGTATCCCAGAAAACCGTAGGTGTCCAGTTCTTTGTCCTTGAGCTTGAGCTGCTGGTCCTTGTAGCTCGGCACCCGCTCCAGCCAGGGCAGCGGCGTGATCATCGACAGCAGCACGTGCAGCTCGGCATGCTCGGGCACCCGCGACTGGATAAACAGCGTCGCGTTCTGCGGATCGACGCCGGCAGCCAGCCAGTCGACGACCATGTCCCAGACGCTTTCCTCGATGATATTCGGGGTCTCGTAGTGGGTGGTGAGCGCGTGCCAGTCGGCGACGAAGAAAAAACACTCGTACTGGTGCTGCAGCTGCACCCAATTTTTCAATACCCCGTGATAATGGCCCAGATGCAGGCGGCCGGTGGGCCGCATGCCCGAGAGGACTCGCAGGGGCTGGCCGGGTAAAACGTTATTCATCTTGTCTTACAACCCTACCAAAAACGCCACCAGTTGTTCCACTGCCATGCGCAGCGGATTGATGATAAACCACAGCAACCCTGTCGCCATCAACACGATAACGATCATAAACCCGTAGGGTTCCAAGCGGCTCAGGCGCCAGGCCCAGGGACCCGGCAGCAGGCCGACCGCCACCCTTCCACCGTCCAATGGCGGCAACGGCAGCAGATTGAAAACCATCAGCAAGACGTTGATAAAGATCCCCCATACCGCCATGTAGGCCAACGGCTCTGCCACCCATCCGGCGGCGTCCGGCATCAATGTACTGATTTTTCCCAGCATCCCCCAGGCGATCGCCATGAGCAGATTGGCGCCCGGTCCGGCAACGGCCACCAGCGCCATGTCGCGTTTCGGATGACGCAGGTTTTCCCATGTCACCGGCACCGGCTTGGCCCAACCGATGGCCACCCCCGCCACCATCAATAGCAACACCGGCACCAGCACCGTTCCCACCGGATCGATGTGTTTGAACGGATTCAGCGTCAACCTCCCCAGGCGCTCGGCGGTGGGATCACCCAAGCGCTTGGCGGCCCATCCATGGGCGACTTCGTGGACGGTGATGGCGAACAGGGTGGGAATAACCGCGATAGCGATAATTTGCGGAATTGTTAAACCTGACATCGGCGAAGTATATCAGGCCTCTTCCACGGGGGGCAGCGTCTCCACGCCCAATGGTGCAATCTCCCCTTTACCCCTGCGGGCGATCGTGGCTTTGCCGTCCTCCAGAACGACCACCGTCGTGGGCTCGAGCCCGCAGTAGCCCCCGTCGATCACCAGATCGACCTGATGTTCCAGGCGCCGGCGGATTTCCTCCGGGTCGCTCAACGGCAGCTTCTCACCCGGCAGGAGCAGGGTGGAGCTCATCAGCGGCTCGTCCAATTCCGCGAGCAGGGCCTGCGGGATAGGATGATCCGGGACCCGCAGCCCGATGGTCTTGCGGCGCGGATGCTGCAGGCGCCGCGGCACCTCGCGGGTAGCGGCTAGCACAAAGGTATAGGGCCCCGGCGTATTGGCCTTCATGATGCGATAATCGGCATTCGTGACCTTCGCGTACAGGCCCACCTCCGACAGATCGCGGCACACCAGCGTGAAGTTGTGCCGGTCATCGGTGCGGCGGATACGGCGGATACGCTCCAGCGCCGCCTTGTCACCGATCTGACAGCCAAGCGCGTAACTGGAGTCTGTCGGATAGGCAATGACGCCACCCTGGCGGATGATCTCCGCCGCCTGCTTGATCAGGCGGGCCTGCGGGTTCTGCGGGTGAACCTGGAAATACTGCGCCATCTAAACTCCGGTGCTGCCACCATTGCCGGCGAGGCATTGGCAAGGCGCGCTATGTGCAATGGTCCCCCAGCATGTCCAAGCCGTGGCATTTGCCACACCGCCCAAGGCGGAGGCGGACCAGGCTATCGTCTTTTGCCAGCGGTTTTCTTGCCGAAAAAACTGTCGAGCTGTCCGGCCGCCCACTTCTGACCGCCAAGACCAAAGGCCAGGGCCAGGGCCAGCACAATGCCGCCAAACAGGATCAGGAACGCCGGGTAGAGTATGGCGGCACCGATGTTCATTTCCCCCAGGGCGATGATCACGACAAAGACCATGATGGCGTAGCGCGCCAACCGGCCCATGAGCTCCGCGTCGCCGAGCCCGACGTTCTTGCCATAGGCAATCACCGACTCCGACACGAAACGCGCAAAATACATACCGATGGTCAGGATCAGAACGGCAACAATGACACTCGGAATGAACTGTGTAATGCGGCTGACCAGACCAGAGACGACCGTCAGGCCGAGCGTGTTGAAGGCCACCAGCAGGGTCACCAGGATCATCAACCAGTAGACCAACAAGGCCAGGATGTCGATCGTGGTCTTGCGGATGCCGCCGCGTTTGAGAAAGGTATCCATGCCTGCTTTTTCAGTCAGCGCACCGAAGTTGACCAGCTTGAGCGATTTCACCACGGTGAAACGGAACAGCTTGGCGATCAGCCAGCCGAGAACAAGGATAATAACCGCGGCCAGCAGATTGGGAAGAAACTGGCCCAACTGCGTGAGAAAAGTTCTCACCGTGGACAAAACGATATCAATCTGTTCCATGAGCGGTCCCCTGTGGATATGTGCCTACCGCTTTGCGGCAATGGCGTAAGGATGATCGAATAGCATGCAATTGTCGCCGTCACACCGGGCTTTGGGTGTCACCAGCTGTGCCATACCGGCGTACAACCGGCGGGCAGCGCCGGCAAGCGCCCCAACTCCACCCAGGGCTTTTCGGGGCCGTGGTAGTCCGAGCCCACAGATGCCAGCAGATCGAATTCCTGCGCCAGGCGCACCAGGCGCTGGCCGAGATCGAGCGTCTGACTCCCGGAGAGCACCTCGATGGCCTCGCCTCCGCCGGCCTTGAACTCACCGAGCAAGCGCCTCAGCTTGCCGCTGCCCAGTTGATAGCGACCCGGATGCGCCAGCACAGGCTGCCCCCCGGCCGCGCGAATCCAGGCAATCGCCGTGTCGAGTGGCGCCCAGCGGCTCGGCACGGCCCCGGGCGCGCCGGCCGAGAGGAACTTCTTGAATGCCTTGCCGGTGTCGCTGGCATGTCCGGCATCGACCAGAAAGCGGGCAAAATGCGTGCGGCTCAGAATCGGTCCTTGGGCCAACGCGCTGGCCCCCTGGTAGGCCCCTGCGATGCCATTTTTCTCCAACCGCCGGCCGATTTCCTGGGCGCGCGCGGCGCGGTGGGTCCGCAAGCCCGCCAGCCCCGCTTGCAACACCGCGTTAGCCGGATCGATATGCAGGCCGACGATGTGCACGGTCCGGCCCGCCCAGGTGGCCGAGACCTCGACCCCGGGAACCAGTGTCATACCCGTCTGCGCCGCCGCCTGTTGGGCTTGCGCAATACCGTCGGTGACATCATGATCGGTCAACGCCAGCACATCGACTCGCCGGTCCATGGCGCGCCGCACCAGCTCGCCCGGCGTCAAGGTACCATCCGAATACAGGGTATGGGTGTGTAAGTCGTAACGTCTCTTCATTCTAATCTGTTTAATTCCAGGGCGCCGTAACGCCCGGCAATCCCGATTTATACGTCGGGGTCAAAAAAGGATATCATGGCGCCCATTCCAACACGACTGTTAACTGGCAGGGCAATGGACTCCATCATCGAACGCCTTGAGGATTGCACCGGTCGTTTCAAACCCGCCGCCGAGCAGATTCTGCAGAGCTTCGAGCTGTATCGGTCGAAAGCGAGCACGCAGGCGCCGGTAACACAACTGATCGAGGGCATCACGCAATTTCTCGCGATCGCGGCCGAGTTTGATGCAAGAAGTGATACGCACGGACCGCGTGCCGAACAGCAGGACGCGGGCGAGCTGGGTGAGTACGCGCTCAATCTGCTAATGGAGCTCACCGGGTGGACGGTGCAGCTCAGCCTGGAGGAACCCCGGCGCGCGCTCGAATCGCTGACCCTCTCGGTCGCCGATTGGATTATGCGCCATCACGGCAAGATCCAGACCCTGGAAGCCGTCGTCGACGCCCTGGCAAATACCGCCAACCGGCTGCAGGACCCGGCCACGCTGGAACGGCTCACCGAATTCATCAACCGCCTGGTTGCGAACGTCGATGAGACGCTCAAGCAGGATCTGGAGACCAGCAATACCGGACGCCCATGGCGCATACTGCTGCTTAACCGCGGGATCGTCGCCAAGCGCCGAGTCGGCGTCGGTGTCGTTGAACTCGACGTCGCCGGTAGTGGTTGCGCCCGCCACGTCCTCGGATACGATCAGGAACGGAGACGCGCCCGAGCCGTCATTAACCGCGATCGGGTTGGCATTCTCCACGACGAAGGTGTAGTTGGTGCAGGTCCCTGTATGCGGCCCGTCGTTGTTGCAGTTGCCGGTTCCATCGGTTGGGTTGCCACAGGTGTACATCGTATAGGTACCCGCGGTCGTCGGCGCGTTCCAGGTCCAGTTCCAGGATATATTGCCGCCCGAGGGTGAATTGCTCGTTCCATTATGGGTCGCGGTATTGTTGCCGGCCGAGTTGCTGATGTTAATCAGGGTACCCCCGTCGCTGAAACTTCCGGAATTGATTCTCGAACCCATGCCGCCGAGGCCGATCAGGGCCCCCGTATTACGAGTCATCGAATAGGTGACGCTGGTGCTACCGCCGCGTGGCAGCGGGTTGGGCGTGCCGGCACTGATCACTCCGGTGTAATCGAAATTACCCGTGCCGACGCCGCAGGCGTTGGGCACGGTACCGGGGCCGTTGAAGTGACAATAGGAGCAGGTGCCCGGTGTATCGGTTTCGCTGGGATGACCCGAATATCCGGTCAGGCCGGATGAAAACGCCGCGGCGTCCAGCGATACCAACAGGCTGGCAATGACTCCATATCTTGTTATTTTTTTTAATCTCATAAATCTAACGACCTCGAGAATTGCAGCCGATTGTACTATTTTAGGTGCCGATGCAATGAACTATTTCTCGCGGATATGTGATTGCATTCAACATTTTGGCTGTTTTTCTCGCCTATAGTCGCAATAATCATTACCATCAAGACAAAAATAACAGGTAAGGAGTCATGACCCGCGACGACGATTTGCATCCCGACGACGAAAAACGTCGGGAATACCTGGTTCGGTTGCTCACGCTCAGCGGCCTGACCATGACGCCGTTGGGTCAGCTGCAGGCGTTCTGGGGCAGCACTCCGGAAAAGCTGCCCGACGACAAATCCATTTTCAATCTCGAAGGCGATGTGCGCGTCAACGGCAAGCGTGCGGATATCAGCACCCGCATCGGCGGCGGCGATATCGTCAGTACGCGGGAAAACAGCGAAGTCATATTCGCCGTCGGCGGCGATTCTTTTATCCTGCGCAGCAACAGCGAAATGGAAATCGAGGGCGGCGGCTTCCTGGTCAGCGCCCTGCGCATGCTGACCGGCAGCGTATTGTCGGTATTCGGTCAGCGCGAATCGAACCAGCAGCTGGTGATGAATTCGTCGACCGCGACCATCGGCATCCGCGGCACCGGGGTGTACATGGAATCGGAACCGGGCCTGACTTATTTATGCACCTGTTACGGCCAGGTCGGCCTTTACTCGAACGAAGACCTCAACGATTCAGAACTGATTACCGCGACCCATCACGACGCGCCCAAGTACATCACCGACCGCAAGATCCGCGACACCCGCATCCGCCCGGCGCCGTTTAAAAATCACACCGATGCCGAACTCAAACTGCTGGAAGCCATCGTCGGCCGCGAAGTGCCTTTCGGTATCGAATCCGAGATCTACAAGGGCGAACGGCGCGA
>CAMYII010000004.1:0-1055 GCA_947258385.1 Acidiferrobacterales bacterium | reverse complement strand
GTTCGACGGCTTCGCCGGCCTGTTCGCTGCAGTAGCGGCCCAGCGCCTCGAACAGTTCGTCATCCTTGCCCTGTAAACGCCAGCAGTTGGCCGCATCGTCGTAATCGAAGTGGTAACCGCCGGAACGAGCGGCTACCCAGATTTGTTTCAGCGGCGCCTGCTTGTTGACGATGATCTGGCTGCCGTTGCTGAACTCCAGCGTCAGGATACCGCCGGCCGAATCGAAATCGATATCGGCGCCGGAGTTTTCGATCGCATCCTCGATTGCGACCAGGGTATCGTCGGCCAGTTGATCGAATTCGGATTCATTCATTTTCGCCGGCCTCGAAATCGAGCGACAGCGAATTGATGCAATAGCGCTTGCCGGTGCTTTCGCGCGGGCCGTCGTCGAATACGTGACCGAGGTGACATCCGCAGCGATCGCACATGACCTCGACCCGGCGCATGCCGAGACTGCCGTCTTCCTCGTAGCGAATGACCTGGTCGCTCGCGGGTCGGTCGAAGGATGGCCAGCCGGAACCGGAATCGTACTTGTGCCCGGAGTCGAACAGGGCTTCGCCGCAACACTTGCACAGATACCTGCCGTCGCGATGGTTGTCATTATACTCGCCGCTGAACGGCGGCTCGGTGCCTTTTTCGCGGCAAACGCGATATTCCTCGGCGCTCAGTTTGTCGCGCCATTTTTGTTCGTCAGTCATTATTTTCTCCGTCTGATGCCAGTTCTTCGGCATTTTTTTCGAGATACAGTTCCTTGCCGTCGTAGAGGTAGATCCAGCCGCGGGCAATGCGGTAAATCAGCCAGATTCCGACCGCGGGCAGCACCAGGTAACCGACCAGCAGCGGGGTGGTCAGCGTACCCAGCACAATCCACAGCAATCCATACCAGAAGGTCGCCTTTTGCCAGCGAAAATGCGAGTCCAGCCACAGTCCGCGCACGTCGTCATCCTTGATGTAGTTGATGATGACGCCGATGATCGGAGTGATCAGCGTGATGAAACCAAAGGCCTGCAGGATATAAACCGAGTAAACGTATTTCTTCAGTTCCACCTGCTGCT
>CAMYII010000003.1:3016-22615 GCA_947258385.1 Acidiferrobacterales bacterium | reverse complement strand
CAGCGACCCTCGAGCGTGCTGGATAGCCCTCGAAGACCGCCGTGACTGGAGTGCCACCGCCGGCCCGCGAGGGCTCTGGGTGGCCCGGTGGAGTCATTGAAGCTCCTCTTGCTTGTCCGAGCTCGAATGTACTCCTGTTCGCAGCCCGGGTCAAATCGAAGCTCATGCATCAGCTCCCGGCACCCAGTCCGAGCGACTCGAAGGTGCTCGACGTCTCCGGGTTCAGGTCGTAGTCGAACAGCCGCTCATCAGGCACCCAGGCGTAGTCGGAGAACTCGGCATTGAGGGAGACCTCCGCCCCCACCGCCCGGCAGTGGAAGAGCAGGAAGATCATGTAGACCGTCTTCCGGCGGCCATCGGCAAAGGTCTTCTCGTACTCGCCGTCCTTGAAGAACGCCGGCCGGATATCGGTGATCTCGAGGCCGACCTCCTCGCGCAGCTCGCGTCGCAGCGCCTCCTCCATCCGCTCGCCCGGCTCGACACCGCCACCGGTCAGTCCCCACTTGCCCGGGAAGACGCCCCGATCGTCGCTCATCCGGCAGAGGAGGAGCTGGTCGCGCTGGTTGCGGACCAGACCGACGACGATGACCCGCGTGTTCACGGGTCGCTCACGTGACCAACCGCTTCCGCAGCCACTCGGGGATCTCGAACTTCTCGAACGTGTCCATGTTGGTGTTGACGGTCACCTGCCGGCCGACGGCGGCCGGCTCGTCCTCGCCCGGGCGGAAGAGCCTGTAGGTCCAGGTCACCGAGGTGGTACCAATCTTCTCGGGCTTCACCTCGACGCCGACCCGGTCGCCGTACCGGAGCGGGCGCATGAAGTCCATCTCCAGATGGACGGTCGGGTAGGCCAATCGATGCTCCTTGATCAGCACCGGATAGTCGATGCCGACCACCTTCGAGAAGTACTCCTCGAGCGCGATGTGGATGTAGTTCAGGAAGCGCGGGAAGTAGACGATACCGGCGCGATCGACATCGCCGAACCGGACCGTGATCGTCGCTCGGAAGGAAGACGTCATACCGGCACCAGCTCGGGATAGGCCGGCGACCACATCGCCTCGGCGACCACTTCGTCGAGCGCCTCGTCGTCGAACCGGCGGCCGACGCCATCGAGGTCAGCCTGACGCACCACGGCCACCGCTACTCGTCGAGTCACTTCACGCAGCCGCGCCACTTCCGGGTAGACCTGCGAGCGCTTCATCTCGTCGGGTGTCAGCGCGTCGGCCAGCGCCTGCGGCACGCTGCGCAATTGCACCAGCACGCGGTCCTCGTGATGCGCGGGATAGATGCTTCCGATCAGCAGTGCATCGAGACGCGCCAGCGTCACTGCCTCTCCGGTGCGCCGATCGAGCAGCGTGCTCAGATGCCCCTCGCTGAACTCCGCGTGCAACGGCAGCGCGGCTTGGGCGCGGTCGGGAAACATGAAGGCGCGCGTTGTGAAATCAAATTCATTGCCATCCCCGTAGCGATGATAGGTGCCCGGGTCCTCTCCACCCACATAGGGGAACCTCGCGCCCGCGGTGGAGCGGTAGTCCAGCCGGCGCAGTTCCGCTTCCAGGACTTCCGGGGTCAGCTTCATGCCGGCATAAAGCTCCAGCGGGCGCGCGTAGACCCGCGCCGGCAGTGCCCAGCGCCGGCCCTCGAATTGGGCGCGAATGGTGATATCGAGATGCAGCACAAAGGCCGAGAGCGCCAGCAGCGCCAACAGCACGATAAAGCGCACGCGCCGGAACGTCAGGAATTTCCGCAGCGCGGACATTCCCTTCCGGATGAGTGAAAACGTGCCTAAGAGAATTTTTTTTGAGCGTTTCGTGTCGATGGGAGTAATGCCTTGCTTGCCGGGTCATATATTGTTAATGCTTGGAAGTATAGCCCGAATGGCGGGCCGAAAAAACCGGTCCAGGGGCCGATTTTTGCCATAGTTGGCGGCGCGTGAAATACCGTTCGCCTTGATCCCGACGCCACTTCGTCGGCTCGCGCACCCCGGCATGCCATCTCACGCGCAATGGTGAAAAGCGTGACTTTGGGTCAGACAGGCTCTGTGTCTGCGCCCACAATAAAAAAAGCCCGTTCCGAAGGAGCGGGCCTGAAAGACGTTCCCGGCGTTTTTCACCAGGCGCTGGGATTGGTGCGTATGACGGAGTGGTTTTCGGAGTAGATTTTTTCGTACGCCAGCTCCTCGGCGCTCAGCGTGATGAACCCTCCGGCCTCATAGATCGCCTGACCCTCGGGACCACGCAGAAAGTTGATGAAATCGATCGCCAGTTGCTGGTGCCCGGGCTGCACGGTCTTCTCCACCATGGTCACAAAATAGGTCACTGGCTGATTGACGTCTTCTGCGGGGTCGAGCGCCGCGATATCCACGCTGTCCACGCCGCCGCCATTGTTCTCGGCAAAAATCACCTCGGAGATCCAAAGCGGACCGGTGTCGGCGCTGCCGTCGCGGATCTTCGCCGGTGTCTCGACGTGATGCACCCGGGTTTCATGGGTATTGGCTTTATTCAGGATTGCAAACTCGCACAGCCGCAAGGTTCCGTCCGCATAATGGCATTCGGGATTGGTTGCCAGATTAAAGTCCGTAGTAATCCCTTCCTCGGCCGTGCGGGTCTCCGCAGGGGAACCGGGCTGCGGCGTGCTGACGGCCGCCAGCCTGGTATCCAGCAACGCGATTTCCGCCGGGGTCCCGTTGGCCCGCACCCAGGTATCCATCAGCTTGTACATTTTGTTGATGCCGCGGTGGATGCCTTCATTAATATGGTCTACTTCGGAAACCACGATCGCGGGATCCAGCAGGTCCAAGGCGATGTCGCTGATGCCACCGGCACCGATACCCTTCGGATTGCCAGGCGCTACCAGCAGGTCAAGCTTGTTTTTGATGTACTTGCGGGTTTTATAGATGTAGCCGTTGGCGGCCAGTTTATCCATCAGGTTGAGATTGGTGCTGGTGAACACATCCGCGCGCGTGGTAATGGCAAAGGGCAAAAAGTTGTGCGGGTTCTCGGCACCCAGCAGCATACATCCTGCGAGAATTTGATTGACCTCCTGCCCGGGCGGGATGAGCTCGACGTAATACTTGGGTTGATTGCTCAAGTCACCAGGGTCACTACCGATGCGGCCATTGAAGGTTTGCAGGACCTCTTCGAACACGACCCACTGGTTTCCCGCCATAAAAAGCGACAAGTCATTGTCGACAGGATAACCATGAAATTGATCGGTCCGCGAGGCGGGCAGGCTGGCGCAGGCCGATAGATCGACCGCATCGCCAGCTTTCCCGGCTTGTACCGGTGAGATTAATAGTAACATCACGCCGAATGCGGCGATTAACGGGGCATAAAGACTTCGCTTTCTTGTTTCTCGATACATAAAACCCTCCGCCTGTCTTGTATGAATGGGTGGAGGCTTCCTGCCGCGAATACGTTAACGGTCCTCTATAACGCGAACCACAACGAAATAAATAACGCACCGCTTTGTTAGCATCTTCTTTAGCCCTCGATCTTTCAGACGCAAAACCGACCAGGCCGCCCTGGCAGGCAACAACAGTCCTCTACAAGCGGACAGGTATTCTTCCGCTAGCAAACATTCAGAGCCCGATGGGCACGGTAGACCGAGATGGTGGGTTCCTTTTTATGTTTTTTCTATGTATAGTGAGTGATCGCTGTAGTGCTCGAATCGCAGTTCCTGACGGCTTCCTGCCAGTGCACCCCCACTGCAAAAAATCGCTAAACACGGTTGCTATGGTGTTGATTTGTTATTTCTCTTTGATTAATACCTCCCGTCGTAAAAAGGCGTTTTGTTTAAAATGACTCTATAAACCCTCGTGAATTACGAAAGGGTCTATAAAGTGTAGACCAGGGTACCGGTTTGTGAAGGTTTGCGGCAAGAATTTCCTGGTCGTATGGCCCGATAGTCCCTTTGACCTATGTCCCTTTGCTCTATAGCGCTATCCAATTTTTGGGAATAATATTCGAGGGGTCCCCGGCTGCAGAGTCCGATTATATTCCGGACTTGCGAAACGGCGCTCGCGGCTGTTCAATGTAGGGATACGACGCCTACAGGAAGTAACAATGTCCGCACGATCTAGTCTTACATTACTGTTACTGCCCATCGGCATAGCAATAGGCGCCATTGCCATGGGATTGAGCGGCAGCAGCGAGCGTGTGCCTGACACGTCTCCCGACGCGGCGACCGATGTCCCCGCGGGTGGGCCTGTCGCTGGCACAGACGCGCAGATCATTGAGCTGAGAAGACGCCTCAACGACGAGGTATCAGCGCGTCAGACTCTGCAGAAAGAAGTCGAACAATTGCGGGAACAGGTTTTGCGACTCGATGAAATCATCGAGCGCAAGACGCCGCGGTCATCGCGCCGCCAGCGCCAGGCGGCTGCCGCCAGTGGTTCCGGTCAGATCGACGAGGCCCAATTACTGGCGGCGGGGTTTGACGCCGAACGGGCGGCAATGCTGGCGCAGCGCTTGAACCAGGGCGAGATGGAACGGCTCTACCTTCGCGATCGCGCGATTCGCGAGGGCTGGATCGGGACTGATCGTTACACCCAGGCGGTTCGCGATCTTGACGGCGGTCTCGATGCCTTACGCAGGGAGCTGGATGAACAGTCGTATGATCGTCTGTTGTTTGCCATGGGACAGCCGAACCGGGTCGCGGTCCAGGCAGTGATCGGCAGCTCGCCGGCACAGCAGATTGGCCTGCAGGCAGGCGACATCATCTTGCGCTACGATGGCAAACGCTTGTTCAACGGCAACGAGTTGCGGACCGCGACGACCGAGGGTCAATCTGGAACCTCGGTCCCGCTTGAGGTCCTGCGCGACGGACAACGGCTGGTATTCTACGTTGCCCGTGGTCCTCTCGGGGTGAGACTCGGCGCCGCCAGCGCCAGACCCTGAGCACCCGAAATCTGCCGTGGCCGGCCGGCAGTCGCGTTAATGTCTCTGCCGACCCGACGATCCCGACCGCCGGGAACCCATACCCTCCGTCTGCGTCAATAATAAATAATGATGGCTAGTCCGAACGCAGGGACGGGAGGCAGTGACCCTTGATGCGCCGCAAAAGGTGTTATCGAACCCTGACGGCGAGATCGCCGCGCGCTGCCGTCATTGCACACCGTTTGAACGCGGGACCAGGGTGCGGGCATCACACCCTGCCGATGACCCACAAGGTATCCCGGTCCCTGAGGACGTAGAGCGCGAAGCAGGCTGCCAGCATCGGCCAGGCCGCAAAAAACAACAAATTCACATCAGCGAACGGCGCCAGGTATTGCTGGAACGATGACAGCGTGGAAACTCCATGGAGAACAAGTACCGCGCTATAAGTAAAGCGTTTTTGAATCCCCAGCAGGAACCCCGCCAGGATCACCAGCTCGACAACACCAATGGCATAGAAGACGGTTGTGCCCAAACCGCCGATAAAATAAAAGTGCTCGTACACCGCGGCCGCGTGCTCCGGACGCACGAATTTATCGATGGTCCAGATGAACATCACAACAAAGACACCGAGTCGTAGCAACAGTAACGCCAGCGGCAGTCGATCATCGGAATTCATAGCGGTCTCCTTGCCTTAAGTTAGACTTTCTTGTATCGGGTAAATGGCAGTACTGAAAAAGGTATTTATCACGGGTCTGTTGCCAGGCCGTCGACCGGTCCGGCCAGTTTACTGTTCTACCTCGTCTTCGAGGATGATATCGAAGGAACTGCCGTCGCACACGGCCGGCAGCACCACGATGCGTGCCTTCGGGATGACCGCCGCGCCCAGACCGTAGTCCTGATTGACAGTGGCCAGACAAGTAGGGTTGGTCCTGCTCTGGGCGCTCAGGCTCAAATGAAAGCCGACGACTTTGTCGGATTCCGCGGCCGCGGTCCAACGGGCCTCGGTCTGCGCCCGGCTGACTTCCCGAGCGACCGTGGTGTCGTCATGCGTGAGCTTGCCCCGCTCGAGCGAGGCGATCAGCCGCTCAGCGACCCATTGACGCCGGCGGTCGTTGCCTGGCTCTCCCGGGATCTGGATGCCGTCGTGGCCGATAAACGCCTTGGCAAAGGTGAGAGGATCATACTTTTCGGACTGCCGGATGGCCTCCCGGCCTTTGCCAACCGCTTCGCGGATGATCTCGATTTGCTCCGGGGTGAAGTCCGTCATTATCGCTGCCGGTGTCGGTGCCACACAATGCAACACATCATCGAGACCACTCGAATTGCATAATCATGCCATCGCTGATCCAGCGCTTCAGCAGCCCGGCCGCCTCGGCTGCCACATGCTCCGCCGCCGCCCATTCACACAATCCCTCGCAGATGGCGGCAAACGGCTCGCCCGCCATCGCGGCGTCCAGCGCCCAGGCCTCGTGCACGGCCAGGGAACGAAACCACGTCTTAAGATCCTGCCGCCAGACGATCCAGGCAAGCGGAGTTTTCTGCGCCCGCGGCGGCGGCGGTGTCTCGTTCCGATCGATGGCCTGCCAGATCGCGGGGACATTCGAGCGCAGGTCCAGACGCCGAACCGAATGGCACAGACGGAATCTCATCACGGGCCACTGCGCCGGCGCTATGATGCCCAGGTCATCGACGCTGAGGCACGGGCTGTCGGCAGCATCGAAGGCGCCGGCCAAGGCCCATTCAAAGGCGGCCATTTCCGCCAGTGCCGGCCGCTCACGATAGGGCGCGTCCGTCGCCAGAAAACGGCTCAGGGCATGGCCGAAATGGCGTATCGAAAAATGGGTCGAGGGATGGTTGTCGAGATAGGCGACTCCAAGCCGGTCGAAGGCCCGCTCCCCGAGCCATGCCGCCAGCCCGGGGAAATTCTTACCCAGGGCCTCCACCAGGCGTTGCCGATAGGCCTCGGCGTAGATATCAAGCCGCTGCGCCGCGCTGGCCTTGGCAGTGCCGACCACATTGCCTGCCATACGCCGCTCAAGGTCGACAATATAGTCCTGAAAATCCGCTTGCAACCGCTGCAGAACGCTCATGCCGCGACCTCAGCGCGCACGTTGCTCGCGATGCGGCGCGCGTGATCCAGTTCCGCCAACAACTCCTTAAAGGGAGGTATTTTGTCGTCGCGTTCGATCATGGTGGACACCTCACCGAAACGGCGTACGGCGTGGGCATACAGTTCCCACACCGGATCGATGACCGGCGCATCGTGGGTATCGACGATGCAGTGGCCGAGGTTGCGGTGGCCGGCAAGATGAAACTGCCGGACACGTTCGACCGGGACCTGGTCGAGATAGCTGCGGGGATCGAATTCGTGGTTAAAAGCGCTCACGTAGACATTGTTGATGTCGAGCAGAATCAGGCAATCCGCGCGTTCGGCCACCGCGCTTAGAAATTCCCATTCAGTCATGACCGAGTCGACATAGCTGATATAGCTGGATACGTTTTCCAGCAGCAATTGTCGCCCCAGTATATCCTGGACCCTGCTCACGCTGTCCACGACATGCCGGATCGCCTCTTCGGTATAAGGCAGCGGCAGCAGGTCGTGCAGGTTTTTGCCGTTGATGCCGGTCCAGCACAGGTGATCGGAAATCCATTCGGCCTCAATACTCTCCGCCAGCGCCTTGACCCGCCGCAGATACGCGATGTCCAGCGGATCGGTACTGCCGATCGACAGCGACACCCCGTGCATGACCATGGGATAGTGCTCACGAATGCTGTGCAAGTAATGCAGGGGCTTGCCGCCGGGGACAAGGTAGTTCTCGGTGAGGACCTCGAACCAGTCCACCGCCGGCCGGGAATGCAGCACGGTTTCATAGTGATCGGGACGCAGTCCGAGTCCGAAGCCAAGATAGGGCCGCGTGTGCTGATGTCCGGACATTACAGATACCCTTTGCTTTCTGGCGCCTTCGGTTAGCGTCTTTGGCGTCGCTAGGTCCGGGCATTCCGGTGATACACGGAATGCCCGGGCAGTAGCGCGCCAGAGGCTCCAATTATCCTTTAAAGAATTCTAAGGCGTCATTTACGACTCCACCTTGCCGCCGATCTTCTTGCAGGCCTGTTTCGACATCTTCACGAAACCCTTGCCTTTGCAGCTGTTATGACCCCCACAGGCGCTGCTGGCGGTCTTGCAGTCGGACATGCCTTTGCAGGCATTAACACCCGTACATTTGACCATGCCTTCACCCTTGGAGCCGGCAATGGCTGGTGTCGCCACCGCTGCAAACAGACCTGCCGCAGCGGTGGCAAGTGCAATACCCGTGCGTCTTTTTGCTTTATCCATGATTCATCTCCATTTCCTAGTGTGGTTAATGTGGGACTTACAAGAATTGCGACTGCCCGGTCTCATCCTGAGCGGGTGAGTACAAATACGTAGACTTCCACTACGGCCATTAGTTCCGGGCAGCCACGCCGGACGGTGCTACCGCCTGCGCGGGCCAAGCGTGACTTACCGGGCGGATGAAGTCATCACTCAAAGATCACATTCTGATCACAAAATTTTCGCCTAGTCCGGCACAAGGAAAGCGCAACCTTCCGACAAGCGTGCCGAAAACCGCCGACAAGCCGTATTGCTCTCCCATCACAAGGGCACAAGAATTAAGGAAGCTCTGATTACAGAGCTTCCTGCGGTCCAGGGACGAACCGTCATTATTCAAACGCTTACGTGTTTGAATAATGGAGCGAGCCGCGGACAAATCCGCCGGGAGCGGATTTGCGCGCCAGCCCCGAAGGGGCAAGCCGCAGGGAAGCGGCGGGCACATGCGCCGCGGCGAAGCGATTCTAGAGGAGCGGTACATGGATGTACCGTTTGCGGAGCTGAGGATGCAATAAGTCCATGCATGGACTTATTCAGAGGTTCCTTATTTAATCAACCTGCAGTTTGGGCAACACGCAAGGATCATGCGAAGCACAGGGAAGACATGATGAGACACGCCACGGTAGTTGCCACGCTGTTGCTTTTCTCCCTCACAGGTTGTGAGCATATCGGTAGACTATTCAAGGATAATGCTGAGGAAATCCTGCTCTATCTCCTCATGGAAGACAGGGAGGGACTCAAACAACTCCTCACGTCTGCCGCGGCCTGCGAGGCCTCAAAAAAGCTGCAAGAGGAGGAGATGGTGCATACCCCCGTCTATATCAAGGATGGGCGTGGCGCTTGTATTGTCGCGGATGTCAATGCGGATGATCACGGCGCTTATTTCTCGGACGAGGATTGCGCGCATCCAGTATCGTTCGAGCCCACCGCCTTTCAATCATTCTGCACGGAAACCATTGTTCTGGAAAAACCCAACACGATATTGGGCAACGCCGCGACGTGGGAGCCTAATGATGTCCCCATAGGAAACACCCCGACCCGGAAGTGGACCGTCCCCTATGGAACCGGGATGAAACTAACGATGGAGTCGCTTGAAGGCAACGCAGTGCCCTACATGAAGCGGGTGAACTACAAGACGATCGGGAACATACGCAATCCCGACGGTTCAACGCGTGGCAACGGCACTTGCAGGCTCGAGATGCGAATCTATAAACGCGATATTACGGCAAGCAACCTAAAGCCCTTACTCAACATTCACGGTGGCAGCTGGAAACTGCGCGGCGCGGGATTCCCGGGTCTCGAGGCCGCGATATCGCATTTCACGGACCAGGGGTTCGTTGTTTTTTCACCGTTCTACAGACTGGCCGGAGATAGCGACGGCAACGCGGAATGTAACAAGGCATCCTGGCAAGAACTGGTTGCGGATGTGGAAGACGCCTTGAAATGGGTGTGGCGCAACGGCGAGGCCGTCGGTGCCGCCCGCGGCCGGCCGGTGGCGCTTACCGGGCAGTCCGCCGGCGCGCATTTGGCGGCGTGGCTGCTGGCCCATCCCGAGCGTCACGATGTGCCGGTCAGTCGCGCCTTGTTACTGTACCCGCCGACTGACTTTCAGGATTTTGTGACCCATGCCGTTACCGGCGGCAGATACGAAGGCTATACACGGGGTATTGAAACTTTTGAGAACTTCTTCGGGGTCGACGACATCGGTGAAGTGAGCACCGAAGTTCTCGCGGCACACTCGTTTCCGGCGTTCGTTCGTCGCAACCCGGAGATCCCGCCGGTGTTCATTATCCATGGCAATGCCGACAAGATTGTCCCGTCGATACAGTCGGTGCGTTTGTGCAATGCCTATGAACGCAGTCTGGGGCCGACCGAGTTTGACAGCGGTCCTGCCGCGAACGACGGCGGTGATCCAGCCGATGGGGTCTACACACGGCGATACCATTGCGGGTCGGCGGCATCCCAATTACATCTGTTTGCACAGTCCGATCACGCCTTGGATCTGAAATGCATTCCGGGACTCTTCTGTCAGGCAGGCAGCCGAAAAACAATCCCCGCGCTAGAAGAATCTCTCAAGACCGGACGCCGCTGGCTAATGCAGGGACCCTAAGCCGGCACCACAGTTGCAAAGCCGCCGCGGCGCGGGGGCGAACCGTCCGGCACGGGGTCCCCGAACGGCTATATTCTGACCAACAGCCACGTGGTACACCGCACCAGACACCTGACAATATCGTTTAGCGATGGCGGCAGAGCCGAGGCACAGGTGGTGGGCGAAGACCGGCCACCGATCTCGCCGTGATCAGTGTCCCGACGTCGGGTCTGGCCTATGCCGCGCTGGGAGATTCTGACGGCCTGCGGGTCGGCCAATTGATCATCGCCATCGGCAGCCGCCCACCGGGGTTCCAATCCACGGTCTCCACCGGCGCGGTCAGCGCGCTCGGTCGCGGCCTGCGCAGTACCTAGGGCCGGCTGATTGAAAACATCATCCAGCACACCGCGCCGCTGAATCCGGGCAATTCCGGGCGGCCGCTGGTGGATTCCCACGGCCGCGTGGTCGGCATCAACACCGCGATCATTGCCATGGCCCAGGGCATCGGCTTTGCGATCCCCGCGAACACCGTCAAGTGGGTGCTGCCGCAACTGCTGACCAAGGGTTGTGTGTGCCGGGGTTATCTCGGCATCGGTGGCTGGCAGCGGCGGCTGGATCGCCGCCTGGCGCCGCGATATGACCTCAACACGGATTCCGCGTTCGAAGCCGTCTCCATCGATCCACAGGGCCCGGCCCAACTGGCCGGTGCGCCCCGGGGATCTGGTGATAGCGATCAATGGGACCGATGTCGGCAGCGTGGACGACCTGCACCGGGTACTCGCGAACTGGCCGGTCGGTAAGGTTTTGACGCTCACCTTGATCCGCGGAGGCAAAGAACTAAAGCTCACACTCACACCGGTGGAAGCGACAAATTAGTCGGGGCCCTACTGCGGCGTTGTGTGAACCGGACCGCCGCACGGAAAACCGGCGTTTGCACAAAACGCTGCAGATGACCGCTTCCAGCGCCCTTAAGCCTTGTCTCCTAGACAACTCCAGCGCCGAGGCGCAGACGCTCGGCCGGCATCGATCTCATGGCGACGGCACACCCAAAAGCTAAGCGCGGTCCGGGGTGGGCCCGCGAATGCACTCTGTGCGCTCAAGGGTGTGCCGCAAAATGTCGCGCGCAATTGATCTGGCGCATGGATAGGCGCTTACCCCAGGACTATTTGTTGAACATTTTCCTGCTGTCATGCACTTGTATCGGGCATATCGGGGACACCGGTGCAACAAACCGGGATGCGGCCGGCACAAATCTTGCTTCTGTTCAGACTAGTGTCGCAGTAAAACGCCACCGGCGATGGTAGCGGCGGTTCCGTTCCCCAGACTGGAAGCCCCAGCAAGCGACAGCGGGAAATCCCCAGTAGATTCGGGTGGAACAAATTAGCGGACCGAGCCCGCGGAGACGTTGGAGAAGTATTTCGTGTATCTGCCCTAAACGGGAGGCCGTGTATGAATATAAATATACTTCGCTTGGCGGTGTTTTCTTTTGTTGTCGCCTTGTCGTTTCCTTTGTTGCTCTTCGGTTCCACCGCATCGGTTGGGGAATGTTCACGGTATTTGCCCATGTCGGTCATACCGGTCGGTGACCTCCGGCTTTGTGAAGCGACCCTTGACGGGGGAAATGGGGAAACCGAAATATTTTCTTGTCAGAAATACCAGGATGACGACGGAACCTATAAAGTGCTGTTTAAGGGCGGCAGATCGCCCTGCGCAATCTACTTCGAAAGGCACGACGATCCACACAAGCAAATTCGTCCGATCTGGACGCGGCAAGAGGCCGAAGGGTCACCGGCCTGCGACCTGGAAACGCCGTCGGGCGTGCCGGCCGGGGCGCGCTTCATGGGAACGGGCGTTTGTATAAACGACACCGATCAGCTTGTGCCCTGCGCCATGTTCGAGCATGAGGCGGCTCGCGACTCAGAGATCTGGCGCTATCTGGTGTTTTACGACCGGGACGGGGCCGGGCCGGTACGGGTCACGACCAACACAGCGGGAATCAATTATAAAGCGATGGTGGCGGAGCTTGCCTATTGGTTGGGCATGGAGCTGCAGGACTCCGAGTGTTGCCCCGAACGCGCCCAGGATTATCTGGCCTATGCCTACCAGTTGTTTCCTGAAGCGGTGGATTATCGTGAGGGCTATTACGGCATAATATTGCAGGCGGTAAACAACTAGCCAGCGGATCGCCGCGCGCCGCAGGAGCAAGAGAAGAGCACTAAACGAGCACGAATCCAATGCGGCCGCAGGCCCGCTCTTCTCTGTATCCCTCAGCGCGTTCGATGCATCCCGGCCTGCCCGTCCACAAATGCCTGCGCGGGCCGTCCACCACCAAGGTCCAGCCCACTGTCATGCCTGCACATCCTGCCCGGCCAGATACAACCAGGTCTCGACCACGGTATCGGGATTCAGTGACACGCTGTCGATGCCCTGCTCCATCAGCCATTTCGCCAGGTCCGGGTGATCCGAGGGGCCCTGCCCGCAAATCCCGACGTACTTGCCCGCCTTGCGGCAGGCCTGGATGGCCAGGCCCAACAGCGCCTTGACCGCGGCGTCGCGTTCATCGAACAGGTGCGCCACCAGACCCGAATCGCGGTCCAGACCCAGGGTGAGCTGGGTGAGATCATTTGAGCCGATCGAAAAACCGTCGAAGTACTGCAGGAAATCCTCGGCCAGCAGTGCGTTGGACGGGATTTCACACATCATGATGACCCGCAGGTCGTTCTCACCGCGTTTCAGGCCGTTCGCGGCCAACAACTCCACGACTTGACTCGCTTCATCGACGGTGCGCACGAACGGAATCATCACCTCGACGTTGGTCAACCCCATTTCCTCGCGCACCTTTTTGACACTGCGGCATTCCAGCTCGAAGCAATCGCGGAAGGCCTCACCGATGTACCGTGACGAACCACGAAAACCGATCATCGGATTCTCTTCCTTGGGCTCGTAACGCTTCCCGCCGATCAGGTTGGCGTATTCATTGGACTTGAAGTCCGACAGGCGCACGATCACAGGCTTTGGCCAGAATGCCGCGGCCAGTGTTGCGATGCCTTCGGCCAGCTTGTCGACATAGAAACTCACCGGGTCGGCATAGCCGGCGGTGCGCTGATCGATGACACGTTTGAGCTCGTCAGTCTGGTCATTGTAGTTTAACAATGCCTTGGGGTGCACACCAATCATATGATTAATGACGAACTCGATGCGCGCCAACCCGACGCCGGCGTTGGGCAGCCACTGGAAGTCGAAGGCACGATCCGGGTTGCCCACGTTCATCATGATCTTGAACGGCAATTCCGGCATGGTCTCCAGATTGATCTCCCTGATCTCGAACGGCTGCTCACCGTCGTAGACATAACCGGTATCACCTTCGGCACAGGAAACCGTGACGGGCACACCATCGGCAATGACTTCAGTACCATTACCGGTGCCGACAATGGCGGGAATGCCCAGCTCGCGCGCGACGATGGCGGCATGACAGGTACGACCGCCGCTGTTGGTCACGATGGCGGCGGCGCGTTTCATGATCGGCTCCCAGTCCGGGTCGGTCATATGGGTCACCAGCACGTCACCCGGCCGCAGGCTGCCCATGTCCTTGACGTCAGCGATGACGCGCGCGGACCCAACGCCGATACGCTGGCCGATGCCGCGCCCGCTAATCAGCACTCTGCCGCGCTGTTTGAGCTCGTAGCGTTGCAGCACATTCTGGCCGGTGCGGCTTTTCACAGTCTCCGGCCGCGCCTGCAGGATGTAGAGCTGACCGTCATTGCCGTCTTTGGCCCATTCGACATCCATCGGCCGGCCGTAGTGCTGCTCGATAATCAATGCCTGGCGCGCGAGCTCGAGCACATCCGCGTCATTGAGCGAGAATTTCACCCGTTCGTCGGGCGGCACCTCAACGGTCTGGGTGGAATACCCGGCGCGTTGATCGCCCGTGAAGACCATCTTGACGGCCTTCTCGCCCAAGGAACGCCGCAGGATCGCGGGCCGTCCCTGCTGCAGCAGCGGCTTGTGGACGTAGAATTCGTCCGGGTTCACCGCCCCCTGCACCACGGTCTCGCCGAGGCCGTAGGCGGCGGTGATGAACACGACGTCACGAAAGCCGGACTCGGTATCGAGCGTAAACAACACACCGCTGGCGCCGGTATCGCTGTGCACCATGTGCTGAATACCCGCCGACAAGGCCACGTGTTCGTGGGCGAAGCCATGATGGACCCGATAGGCGATGGCGCGGTCATTGAACAACGAGGCGAATACCTCCTTGACCGCGTGGAGCACATTGTCCAGGCCGCGGATATTGAGGTAGGTCTCCTGCTGTCCCGCGAACGAGGCCTCGGGCAGGTCCTCGGCGGTCGCCGAGGAGCGCACCGCCACCGACAGCTCGCCCCCGGCTGCGGCCTGCATTTGCTCGTAAGCCTGGGTGATCTCGGCCCGCAGGCGCGCGGGCAGCCCCGCTTCTACAATGGATCGGCGGATGCCCGCCCCGGTGCTGGCGAGCGCGGTAACGTCATCGATATCGAGACCCGATAACGCGTCTTTTATGGATTCCGTCAGGCCGCTTTCGCGCAGGAAGTCCTGATAGGCCGCCGCGGTCGTGGCAAAACCTTTCGGTACCTTGACACCGAGCTGGGTCAGCTGGCTGATCATTTCCCCCAATGAGGCATTCTTGCCGCCGACACGCTCGACGTCACCCATGCCCACCGCGTCAAACCACAGCAGATACTCGTTCACCCCTGCCCCCTTGCATAGTCGGGTTAATGTGGCGAAACTGGCCTTGATTTCGGGCGCGTCAACACTTAACCAAAGCGGCCGGTCGCCAGGGTCGCCATTATTCCAACTTTTGACATGAAACGCATGGTTTTTTACCTCTCCGACCGTACCGGCATCACCGCCGAGACGCTGGGGCACAGCCTGTTGACCCAGTTCGAGGTCGTGCCGTTCGAACGCGAGTCCGTACGGTTCGTAGACAGCCTGGAGAAGGCCAATAATTTCGCGGCCCGCATCAACCGCGTGGCCGCCGAGACCGGGACCCGGCCCATTGTGTTCAGCACGCTCGTGAACCCCGAGCTGCGCGAGGCCATCAGCACCAGCGACTGCGTATTTTTCGACCTGTTCGACGCCTTTATCGCGCCGCTGGAACAGGAGCTCGGCGCCAAGTCCTCCCATGCCGCCGGGCGTTCCCACAGCATGGCCCATGAGGCCGGTTACGAGGCCCGTGTCGACGCGGTCAACTTCGCACTGCACCACGACGACGGCATTAGCACCCGCGACTACCACAAGGCCGATGTCATCATCATCGGGGTCTCGCGCAGCGGCAAGACGCCGACGTCGCTCTACCTGGCACTGCACTATGGGATCTACGCCGCCAACTACCCACTGACCGAAGAAGACCAGGGCGAGCTGCGCCTGCCCGACGCGTTAAAACCCTACCGCGAACATCTGTTCGGCCTGATGATCAAGGCCGAGCGCCTGCAGCAGATTCGCAGCAAGCGCCGGCCGGACAGCCGCTACGCCTCGCTCAAGCAGTGTCAGCTCGAGACGCGCCAGGTGGAGGCGCTGTACCGCGCGCAAGGCATTCCCGCCATCGACACCACCACCATGTCGGTTGAAGAGATCGCAACCTCCATCCTGCAGCACGAGCGCTTAAAGCGATACGGCCATTGAAATGACCGGCCCGTGGTGTTTCTGCGCGCGACCAGGCGCACGTTTGCCTAAGAAAGCGACTTATCGTGGCCGGTGAGATCACCCGCACCGGCAAGACCCCTTGTCATTGCCCGTGCGCGCCCGCGTGCTCGCTCGTCGGTTTCCCGGGAACGCGTGAAGAACTCAGGGTCCATCACGGTCAGGAAACATTTGGCCTGCGGTGAGACAAACTTGCCGCGGCGCATGACCACCCCGTAACTGCGCCTTGGAAAGTACCGGTTGAGCGGCATGGCGGCGAGCTTCTCCTTACCGGTCAGGCAGATGCTGGTAACAATGGATACACCGAGACCAAGCTCGACAAATTTCTTGATCACCTCCCAGCCGCCCGCTTCCAGGATCACCTCGTAGTTGAGACCGTGCTGATGGAACACCAAATCGACAATGCGCCAGGTACTGAGCTGCCGTGGCGGCAGGATCAAACCGTAAGGGCTGATGTCCTGCAGCGTGAGCTCGGCTTTGTTGGCCAGCGGGTGGTCCAGCGAGGTGATTAGCATCGGGTCATAGGTGAAGATGGGCGCATAACTGATGTCCTCGGGCACATCGATCATGGAGCCAACGGCAAAATCCACCTCACCGGCCCGCAACAAGGCCAGGCCGTCGCGGCCCGTTACATTGTGCAGGTGCAGATTGATGCGGGGATAGCGCCCGCTGAAGCGCTTGATGAAATCCGCGAGCAGATACAGGATCGTGGATTCGCCGGCCGCGATATCCAACTCGCCCGAATCGACCTCGCCCAGGCGCGCCGCCAGCAGATCGGGCAGACGGTCCATGCCCTCCACGAGCGGCAGCGCGGTCTCGAGCAGCACCTGTCCGTCGTGTGTTAACTGAATGCGGGGCCCGCGGCGCTCGAACAGTTGTAGCTTCAGATCCTCTTCGAGCGCCCGGATCAACAGCGAGACCGAGGGCTGGCTTAGACACAGCCGCTCCGCGGCCTTGGAGATACTGCCCGTCTGTGCCGTCTGACAGAAGGCGCGCAACTGACGCAGGCGGTTCTGGCGATGGGCGGTTTCCGGTTTATCCATGTCCACCTCCTGGCCATGGCGAGAGTATTAAGATAATTAATTCTCATTATCATGTAAATAGCCTAGTAAAATACTCAACTAAGTTTTACCCTTTTTAGCCAATGTAGGACACGGAGGGCATTAAATAATCCAATACAAAAACCACACGGAAAAAGCGTCATGACGTAGCCACACGATGAGCGTCTGGAGGGCATGGACATGAAGAGCACACGACAGCAGATCGAGCAACTCAAGGCCCAGTGGGCGCGCGACCCCCGCTGGAAGACAATCACCCGGCCCTACGGCGCCGCGGATGTGGTCCAACTGCGCGGCAGCAAGCCCATTGAATACACCCTGGCCCGCGACGGCGCCGAGAAACTCTGGCGCCTGCTCAATGAGGAGCCCATCCTCAACGCCCTGGGCGCCCTGACCGGCAACCAGGCGATGCAACAGGTCAAGGCCGGGCTCAAGGCGATCTATCTCTCAGGCTGGCAGGTCGCCGGCGACGCCAACCTGGCGGGTGAGATGTATCCCGATCAATCGCTTTATCCAGTGAACTCCGTGCCCGTCGTGGTAAAGCGTATCAATAACACGCTGCAGCGGGCCGATCAGATCCAACAGCTCGAAGGCGGCGGCGATATCGACTGGTTCGCCCCGATCGTCGCCGACGCCGAGGCCGGTTTCGGCGGCGTGCTCAATGCCTTCGAATTAATGAAGGCGATGATCGAGGCGGGCGCCTCCGGCGTGCATTTCGAGGACCAGCTGGCCGCCGCCAAGAAGTGCGGTCATATGGGCGGCAAGGTCCTGGTGCCGACCCGCGAGGCGATACAGAAACTGGTGGCGGCGCGCCTGGCCGCCGATGTGATGGGCGTGCCCACCGTGCTGATCGCGCGCACCGACGCCGAAGCGGCCGACCTGCTCACCAGCGATATCGACGAACGCGACCGGCCGTTCTGCACCGGTGAACGCACGACCGAGGGGTTCCATCGCGTCCGCAACGGCCTCGAGCAGGCGATCGCCCGCGGTCTCGCCTATGCGCCTTACGCCGACGTATTATGGTGCGAAACCGGCAGGCCGGACATGGATTTTGCGCGGCGCTTTGCCGAGGCCATTCACAAGCAATACCCGGAGCAACTGCTGGCCTACAATTGCTCCCCGTCGTTCAACTGGAAACTCAACCTGGACGACGGCACCATTGCCAGGTTTCAGCGTGAGCTCGGCGCCATGGGGTACAAATTCCAGTTCATCACCCTGGCGGGCTTCCATGCGCTGAACTACAGCATGTTCCATCTGGCCAAGGGCTACAAGGACGTGCAGATGCCCGCCTATGTCGAGCTGCAGGAGGCCGAATTCGCCGCCGAGCACGAGGGTTACACGGCCACGCGGCATCAACGTGAAGTGGGCACCGGCTATTTCGACGAGGTCAACAGCATTATCGGTGGCGGTGTGTCATCGCTCGGCGCATTGACCGGCTCCACCGAGGAGGACCAGTTCGATGAGGATGACTTCGACGATGACGAGACCGAAGAAGATTCGGCCTATGACCTGAACATGGAGTACGGCAGCGTGCTTTGATCGCCGCTTTATTGTGAAACATTGCATCATGACAGTAAAGGCCCGGCCGTGCCGGGCCTTTGCCTTTTGCGGCCCAGATTTTTTGCGGAAAGCCTGTTTCGACAGGAGAAACAAATCAAGGCCTGAAGACTTCAGGCCTTGATTGACTAATACCAGTCAAACACACTACAACCTGTCTCAAAATCAAACGCCCAGCAACTCTTCACGCTCTAGAAGCAACGCAAAGCACGCCAAGGCGCAGAGGACGCAAAGAATACTTTAGAATATAAAGCACTTCTGCTTTCTCAGCGTACTTTGCGTCTCCGCGACCTTTGCGTTTATTCCACAGGACCAGGGGTGGGCGGTATTTTGAGATAGGTTCTAGTTAAGAATTTATCATTATGCCATCGGCTTCAACACTCATCGGCCGTGGAGGTCTTCCCTGACACTCCACGCCCTGGCGTCGATACCAGCATTCTCGGCTTCTTTTTCATGTTGGCCTTTTCTGCTGTCGCGATTTGCATCCGCATCGCGGTTATCCGACCCCACCGGTGGCCCCATCCGGTTCGGTCTATATGGGGTTAAGCGCACCACCTCGCCGACTCGTGCCGCTGATGACCTCGAAATCACCGCTGACCAGGCCCGGACCGATAGGCTGGGAACAACTGGTGTGGATCCGGGTGTACTCCACACCGTTCACCAGGATGATGATCTCGGTGCCCAGGGTGCCCTTTTTGTCGCGGCCGCTGAAGGTGAACTGCTCACCGGGCTGCAGCGTCCCGGCGAATACAGAGACCTCGCCCTTTTTCTGGATCACCTCGACAAAGGCATCGGTTTGCGCGCCGTTATACTGCAGCGTGAGTCTGTTGACCTTGCCTTCGCATTCGCCGGGTTCATCCGGTACGGACACGGGGCAAAGCAGACCACCGATGCGGCTAGCGCCTTCGACGACCTCGAAATCGCCCCTGACCAGGCCCGGACCGATAGGCTGGGAACAACTGGTGTGGATCC
>CAMYII010000003.1:0-2972 GCA_947258385.1 Acidiferrobacterales bacterium | reverse complement strand
GCGTTTTGCTCGCCGTTGACACTAATAATGATCTCGGTGCCGAGGGTCGCTTTTTTGTCTACGCCCACAAAACTGAAAGTACCCCCAGGTTGCACAATACCATCGAAGACAATGGCGCTATCTTTTTTCTGTAGCACCTGAACCTGCGCATTGTCGATAGAACCGTTATACTGGAGCGTGAGATTGGCGACCTTCCCTTCGCACTCGCCACATTCAACAGGCGGCACGCCGGTAGCTGGCGTTGACAGCGCAGCGGTCATCCACACAAACGAAGGAGGCGCAAAATCATTTGTCTCGGGAACCGTGGGGATGAGTTCCACCGTCAGGGTGTCGGCATTTGCCGGAATCGCAACAGGAACAGTGACGGTATCCCAATTCTCGCCTTCAACAGCATTGCTAAGCTCATTAACCAACTCCGTCACGGTACCGTCCACCGTGATCCTGATGAGCGTGGAAACCGGAAACGTCGCGGGGGCTTCAGCAATGCTGCTGCGAATATTATAGACAAACAGAACGAGCTTGCCGGAGCGATCCTCACTCGCAGGCGGGAAATTGAAGGTCTGCTCAACGGTGAGATTTACATTCGGCGGCAAGAGAAAACCGGGATCGACACCGTCACGCACTTCAATCTCTGAAGCGTCAGAACCATCATCAACAATGACCAGCACGCCGGCCCCGCTATTCTCACTAGTGAATCCAAGCCCCCCTAGCGTCAGGGTATTGAGTCCGTTTGTGACCAGACCCAAATCGGTGATATCGGCACGATAACCGGCGGTAACAAACCCACCAAGTATGTTCGCACTGCCGAGAGGCGTGCCCTGAATGTCATCGACCAAGCCATCGACCGAGATCGTGTCATCAACCGGATCGCCAATAAAGGAACGGCCACCCCAATACAGCAGCACTTGTTGGATATTCGCTGTGGCTGGCACATCAATATTAATCGTTCCAGATTGCGGAACCAGCCCGGTGCCGGCCGCGATGATATCCGTCCCCGATGCAATCGGGATTGCCACCGGACCTAAAGTCTCAGAGCCCTCTGCCAGCACCCTGGGCATAGTCTGCACGGCCACAAGAAGAATCAGCATGACCGGAAAAAATACTGAAAGTATAGGTCTTTTCATTGTTACTCCTCCTGAGAACAACAAACTAATTCATTAGATCAAATACTTAACCGCGATCTATATCGCTTGCGCTTAGAGATTCAATGAAATTGCACCCCACTCAGATACCCTCCACCCGCCTCACAGTTTCATCAACCATAGACATGGTGCCAGCTACCTAATAGGAACTACTAATACTGCGCCTAACTTTAAGGATAATTTTAGCTATGGTTGGGGACTGTTATTTTATTGTTTATAGCATGCCGGTTCAGGCTTTTTTTCAGTTATTATTTATCTTCCCCACCCGTGCAGCGCAACATCACTGCAACAAGAACCAAAGGATAGACGATGCAATCAGGATCAGAAATGTCATTAATCAGGCAAACACGACCTTTCAGCCGGCACCCCCGTCTGGCCACCATCTGATACCCTTGCTTGATAGCGCGCGGTTTCTAGCACCGCTCCGACAACAGTCTACGGCGCTGGATCTTGCTAGCTGAGCCCCTACCACGCTGGTATCAAATGGTCGGAGAAACAGATGGTAATAACCAGTAAATTCTTCGTTCTTTACGCGACTGCTTGCATATTGTCAGAACATGCTATGAACCGCGGTCGCTGATACCTGTTTTTGGTATTTTTTGTAGCTCGGGGCTCTGTCCGATCATGGAAAGCCCACCCCATACTCAAGAAAGGCCGAAGGAAAGGGGAGGCCAAAATTACCAGCCCCGCTTAGGTAATTCCTTTATCCCTCGCGTTCCTTCGCTGGCAGTTTGACGATTTTGAACCAATAGTCCGCCAGGGCCTTTGTCACCTCTACCAGCCCTTCAAAGGAAACCGGTTTGCCGATGAATGAATTTACCCCCAGGTCGTAGGCCCGATAAATGTCCTCCTCCGCCTTCGACGTGGTCAGCACCACGATCGGGATACGCCGCAGCTCCGGGTCTGTCTTGATCTCCCGCAGTGCCTCGCGGCCGTCTTTCCTCGGCATGTTCAGATCGAGCAGGATCAGGCCGGGCCGGGGAGCATCGGTGGCATCGCTGTACCTGCCACGTCGGTGCAGATACTCCATTAGCTCTTCGCCGTCCTCGACAAAGCGCAGATCGTTGGCGAGCCTGGCCTCTTCCAATGCCCTCTTCGCCAACAGACGGTCGTTTGCATCGTCGTCTGCTATTAGGATGGTAATGCGCCGTTCTCTGGTATCCATTGCCTGCCCCTTTCGGGGGGTAAGAGCCAGAGCCATGGCACTGTCTCAACTCTGGCCCGAAGGGCTCATCGCCGTGATCGTCCCACCGTTGCCTATGACGATCTTACGGCACCAAGCGAGCCCCTACCCGCCTTGCGTGTATGCATTCCGACCGCGCGGCCGCCAACAAAGCCGAAGAGACGGTCGGTGTAAGCTTTATCAAATCCGATGCTATTGTCATCCACGATTATCTTACACATCTCACCAGTTGAACCGTGCTCGCCGTTGCGGTATCCGCGCTCTCTAAGAGTCCGACCACGGATCGTGACCATAGCCGGCTCACCTCAGTAGAATGTAGCAGATTTCACAACCTTTTTCGGGCATCCACGGACACACGGTGCTGAGAGCTCCGCCTCCGCTCGCGAATCTCCCGCCCATTCACCCGCGCCGAGGCCCCGATCCCGGGCGGTGAAACCTGTACTACTTTTATTGCCGGCTCTCTCTCAGGACATCCGTTTTATGGCCGTGAGCCGTTCTCGCATACACTCGAAAAGAGACTTTTTCCCGGGGTTGTGTTAACTTTTCCTGCCTTGATTTGGCAGGGCGCCATTAAGAAAAGACCAACAACGCGATGACGCGCGTTGTCCGGCGGCGCCCCCTCCCTCCGCAGTACTAACTGATTGAGA
>CAMYII010000002.1 GCA_947258385.1 Acidiferrobacterales bacterium | reverse complement strand
TGATTCCGGGCATCGAATATGTCACGGCCGGCATCTCGGCGATCGCCGATTTCCAGAGCCAGGGCTGGACCTACGTGCAGCCCTGAGGCCGCTGTCTCACCGTTCGAGACCCCGCGTTACGGCGATGGCCCGGGGTCTTTTCTCGCCCGCCACACGCGCAGCGACGATGCCGGGCAAACCATGCCCTTGTACCCCCACCGCGGCAAGCGTAGATTGACTATAATTAAACAGTCGTTGTATGCATTTTTTCTCACTGCCTGTTTTCAGGGCAGTCCTCTAAAAAGGGGGTTGGCATGAAACAAAGCTCGAGCCCGCTTCCGATGCGCTCACTCGGACTGGGTCCGCGCCTGGTCCTTTGCGTCCTGCTGACAGTCTCCAGCGCGGTCTGGTCGGGCCCGCCACAACCGGCCCAACTGGGATCACCGGTGCGACTGACACAGGCAGGAAACGGGAATCTCCTCGTCACGGACTACGACGCGAAGGCGGTGGTGACGATCAACCCGGGCAAGCTCAATATCGTCAAACGCTTTTCCGTCGCCGGCCGGCCGCTGGGCATTGCCTGGTCGCGCGGGCGCATCTATGTCGGAAATGAAACGACCGCCACGGTCGAGGTGTATAACCCCGCGGGCAAATGGCTGTACGACCTGGGCGGCGGCAAGGGAACGGTGAAACAACCCAGGGATATCGCGGTGGAGCGGGCAGATGGCCGCGTGTTTGTCATCGACGGTGAGGAGAATAGCGTCAAGGTCTTCGATGCGCGCGGCCCGCTGCTCGATGTCATCGGCAAGGGGCAACTGACCAATCCCACCGGCATCGCCTTGGATACGACCCGCGCACAGATACTGGTGAGTGACTATGGCGATCCGGCCTATGGCGACGCCAGGATCACGATCTTTGACTATGCTGGCAATCCCGCCGGCGAGATCTCCGGCGCGGACCGTCGTAAAGGCTTTTCCCGGCCTCAGGGCCTGGCCGTGGCTGACAGCGGCCACGTCTTCGTGGTCGATGGGGTGCTTGGTGAGGTCCTGGTGTTCGACCGCGTCAGCGGGGAGCGCGTCAAGACCCTGGGCGGCTTCGGCAACGAGCCCGGACAGCTGCAGCTGCCGCTCGATGTCGTCATCCACCCGGTTTCCAACGACGTGTTCGTGACCAATAACCGGCTCCGGCGGGTGGAGGTGTTCACCCGGGGAGGGCTGCTGCCATGAAACCTTATGCCTATTTTGGAACTCTATTCATCACCGTGGCCATCGCCGGGCTCCTGGCCTGGCCGCAAGAGACACAGGCATTGCTGCCCGATCACGAGTGCGGTTTCTGCCACAGCGTGCACGGCGCGCCGGGCTCCCCCCTGCTGAAAGACGCACAGATCGAGGCGCTGTGCCTGAGCTGCCACGGACCCGCCGGGATCTCGACGCTGAAGGCGAACACCCATGTGGGACAGACCTGCATGGTATGCCATACGCCGCACGACAACCGCCAGAACTGGCTCGCCGGAACCAATCTCAAGCTCATCGGACGCAACGAGGACGGCACCGGTATCGCCCGGCTCAACACGCCGAACAACGGGATACGCGAGGTGGTGTTCGAGAGCCGAGGTACCAATGTCGGGGAGCCGAGCCTGCATTCCTTCGCCGACGCCGACGAGGACGGCAACGGCTACAAAGATGGGGTCTGCGAGACCTGTCACAATGCCACCAAACACCACTGCAATGGAGAAATCACCAATACCGGGCAATGCGGCCAAGTGCATAACCGGGGCAAGACCTGCACGAACTGCCACGAACATATAGACGGACTGTGCCCGTCGCGGCCTTGTCCCTGAACCTCGTTTGGGAAGCCCGTTATCTCCGACGGCGAATCTGCGGGTGCCATGACCGGGCGGCCACGGCGGAGGACGATAACTGCCGTGAGTCCGACAGCAACGGGATCATCCATGTTCATCTTGACCTTCGCGACCCGCCTGTCCTGTCGACTGACTCGCAATCGGCAGCGGCAAACACGGTTCGGTCAACCGCGGCAAACCGACCATGTTGTCCCGCACCGCCAGGATTTCCTTGCCGCCCCGCTCGCGCATGTCCGCCTCCAATAAGCACCGCGATGGCTTTCATCGGACACGCTTAATTCACGACCCTTAAGGCGGCATTAAATCGCGGCAGCCCGCTCTTGTTCTTCTCCAGTTCCCGCACCGCGACGGTCTGTTCGCATATTGAGGGGCGGTCTGATTGATCAACGCAATCAACACCGAGGGTGACAGCGGGCCGCGGCAAGACGTGGCGCCGCGGTGGACGCGCCGGCGCCCAACCCCGGATCTCATCAGTCGATGCACCGGGACAACCGGGCCCGTTCATCCCAACGGAAAAATCTTATAAGCCTGTCAACGGAATCCGGGATAGTGCGTTATTAGCAGTAATGAAGCGTTATTCCGTCATTTCGTCTCAACAGACAGAGGAGAAAAAGATGAGAAAAGTTGCTATTTTGTTCTGTGGGCTGCTGCCGGTGTGTCTCCTGAACCCGGTGCTCGCCGATGACGCCGACCCGGGTCAGCGGATCGAGGACCGCTTCGACCGCCGTGGCGACCGCATCGACAATCGCCTGGACCGCAGGGGCGACCGTATCGACAATCGCCTGGACCGGCGGGCGGAACGGGCGGCCGCGCACGGCAACGACCGGCTGGCGGAGCGCCTCGACCGCCGCGGTGACCGCATCGATAATCGCCTGGACCGGCGCGGGGATCGTATTGACCAGCGCATGGACCGCAGGGGCAACCGCGTCCAGCAC
>CAMYII010000001.1 GCA_947258385.1 Acidiferrobacterales bacterium | reverse complement strand
AATTCATGCCGGACAGAACTTCGCCACCCGCGATCGTTACCGGCATGTCATTGAAGATGTGGCCAGGCGTTGTGAGCGCAGTGAGTTGAATGTTGCGCGTGAAGCCATTGCGCTTGCACAGGAAGCGGCAGAGTGTGTGGGTGCTAATGATCGCAGCGCGCATGTCGGCTACTATCTGGTCGATCAGGGGCGACAGCGTCTGGAGCAGGTGGTCGACTGCCGTTTGTCGTGGAAGACGCGAGCAAGCCGGGCGTTCGGTAATCTCCGCCTGCTTCTTTACCTCAGCCCCATCCTGTTGCTTACCGGTCTGGCGACCTGTGTGGTGCTTTCTTCCTTCAGCGGTTTTGCATTGGCTGACTGGCGCTACTGGTATTTTGCCATTTGCGGCCTCATCGGCGCCTCGGCATTGGCTGTGCCACTGGTAAACCTCATGGTTACGTCCATGCTGCCACCGCGCGCCTTACCTCGCCTGGATTTTTCCAAAGGGATTCCTGATATCCATCGCACTATGGTGGTTGTGCCGACACTGCTGAGCAAACCGCAAGAGGTTGATGATCTGCTCGAAACCTTGGAGATCCGTTATCTTGGCAATCGCGATCCCAATCTCTTTTTTGCATTGCTGACGGATTTCCGTGACGCACCTGAGCGCACCCAACCCGGTGACGATGCCTTGCTTACTTATGCGCGCACAGCACTGCAAAGGCTCAATGAAACCTACAGCGAAGACCGTCCGTGCATCTTCTATTTGTTTCACCGGCCTCGACAGTGGAATGTCTATGAACAGCTGTGGATGGGATATGAGCGTAAGCGCGGCAAGCTGGAACAGTTCAATGCCCTGCTGCGCGGCGGAGCGCAAACGGCATTTTCGGATATTGTCGGCGATGTCTCCATCCTGGGTTCGATCCAGTATGTCATCACGCTGGACACCGACACGCAATTGCCCCGCGATGCGGCACGCACACTGATCGGTAACATGGCACATCCGCTGAACCGGCCGGTCTACGATGCCAACAAGAAACGTATTGTCGAAGGCTATGCGATCCTCCAGCCACGTGCCTCGATCAGTCTGACCAGTTCAGCCCAGTCGCGGTTTTCCAAATTGTTCGCGGGCGAGTCTGGCATTGATCCCTACACGCGAGAAGTATCCGATGTCTATCAGGATGTCTTCGGCGAAGGATCATTTGTCGGCAAGGGTATCTATGATGTGGATGCCTTTCGTCAGGCCGTTGATGGACGCTTTCCGGATAATCTCATTCTCAGTCATGATCTGTTGGAAAGCGGTTATGCGCGATCGGCGCTGATAACCGATGTCGATCTTATAGAAGAACACCCAGACAGTTATGCTATCGATATCAGTCGGCGACATCGATGGATTCGTGGTGACTGGCAACTGGCCGGCTGGCTATTGCCGACAGTGCCTGGACCGGATCCATCAGAAGAATCGAAGACCAGGCGCCAAGCGAATCCGCTCTCGGCCTTGTCGAGGTGGAAGCTTTTTGACAATCTTCGCCGCAGCTTGGTATCACCGGCAGTGTTTGCCCTGCTGATCGGTGGTTGGCTGTTTGGCCCGGGGCCGGTGTGGTTCTGGAGCCTACTGGTGGTGATGATGGTGTTCCTGACACCCTTGCTGTCCGCCTTGATCGCGTTCATCCGTAAGCCAGGTGAGCGTGCCTGGCTGGTGCATCTGACCCAGACCGGCAGATCGGCGGACCGCCCGATGGCACATGCTTTTCTGGCCTTGATTTTCCTGCCCTACGATACACTGATTTGCCTGGATGCGATGCTGCGTTCGGGTGTGCGTATGCTGTTCACCCGACGCGGATTATTGCTCTGGCATACGAATGCGTACGCACGCCGTAACGCACGGCGCACACTGACTGATTATTTTTCGGAGATGTGGATCGCGCCGGTTGTGGTGCTGGTGCTGGCTTTCACATTGAGTAGCGCGGTGTTGCTTCTGAGTGCCCCGGTATTGTTGCTCTGGTTGCTATCCCCCGCGATTGCCTGGTGGATCAGCCTGCCGCGGGTCTCCCCTGTACCCGATTTGAGCGCTGAACAACGCTCATTTCTGAGGCTATCGGCCCGGCGGACATGGCGCTTTTTCGCAGATTTCGTAGGTCCGGAGGAGAACTGGCTGCCACCCGATAACTTCCAGGAATATCCGGCGCCCGTTATCGCTTCACGTACCTCGCCCACCAATATTGGCATGTCGCTGCTGGCGGATCTGTCGGCCTACGATTTCGGTTATATCTGTACCGGAGAATGCCTGCGGCGCGCCGGAAACACGCTGGCCACGATGGAAAAGCTGGAACGCTACCGCGGCCATTTCTATAACTGGTACGACACCCGCACCCTGAAACCGCTTCATCCGCAATACGTCTCTTCGGTCGACAGTGGAAATCTGGCGGGCTGCCTGCTCACCTTGCAGGCGGGACTGGTCGAGTTGAAAGATCAGCCGGTGCTGTCTGCAAACGCATTTCAGGGATTACTGGATACCCTGCAGGTGCTGGTGGAGCAGCTTCCTTCAACATCAACGGCCGATCTGGCCAAGAAGGTAAAGTTACTACAGGACGCACTCACGCCGAATGATCCGCCACGGACACTGGCCGATGCCGATCGCTTGCTAAACGAGATTCAGCGTATCGGGGGTGGGCTGGTTACATCGCTGCCAGCAGATATTGATATTGGCGGCGAACTCTATTACTGGGCGCAGGCATTCGATCAACAATTCCGTGCGCTTCGCGGTGACCTTGGCTACCTGGCGCCCGAGCTGGAACA